>CAYJFP010000004.1:0-106455 GCA_964369415.1 uncultured Eubacteriales bacterium
AATTATCTTCCGTTGAAAGATTGGCTAAAAGCTAATAACTAATAGTGAAAAACTATACTGTGACTCTACCAAAGGGTATGCTCATAATCTCCGTATAAGGATTCCTTTCATAAACTCAGTATCATTATGCGTCTGATATACGATTTGTTTTTCTTTCTCAGAGCAATTAATCAATAATTTAATCTCAGAATCACGTTTGACTAAATCTACAATACACATAATTGCGTCTACTCCAACGGTTTCGTCAGTACCTTTCCAAACATCAATCCCACCACCGTCCATAGAAGTTGTATCTTTAAGATAACCATAATCAACCTTATAGATAAAATCGGGATATTTTGGATGGGGTGTATCTTTTAGTCTATCAATTACGATTTGCGAAGTACTCACCAAATTATCAATGGCATTCCAAAATTCAATGTCATTATACATGTTCGTTACACCTCCCATATAAATAATCTTACCCGTTACTTAAATCGAAGATTTGAAACAGGTGCCCAAATTTTTTGAAAAACTACATCCTCGGCACAACGCGCCTCGTTAGAGTTTTATAAATTACACGAGCCTACCGTTACGAGAAATATTGTGATTTTCGCCTGCGAAATAACGAACGGAGTGAGTTAAACAATATTTCCAATAGCTCCGGCTCTGCCGGAGATTATATAAATAATCTTTAGTAAATCACTATAATATTTCTTTATAACAATCAGTTATGACGGCATTTTTTCTTCTACTTCTTCTTTGCTTGGAATGGAGGATGATGCTCCCATTCTTGTGACTGCAATTCCTGAAGCTGTCGCTGCACTTAAAAGTGCTTCTTTATCGCTTTTTCCTTGATATATTCCTGCAATGTAGTAGCCCGCAAAGGTATCACCCGCCGCCGTTGTGTCCAGCACTTCACCTATTTTTACTATAGGCTGATAAATTCTTTCTTCTTTAAACGCTAAATATGCCCCGTCTTTTCCGAGTGTCAATACAATTTTCGAATTTGGAAACATCTCTACCATTTTATCAAGAATTTTTTGTGGCTCGCTCTCCCCCGAAATCTCCTCGCCCTCTATCTCGTTGACTAGAAATATATCGACTAAGTCAAGCGGTAAATTTTTGCAAACCTCGTTCATAGGTGAAGCATTTAAAGCTATAACCGCTCCCTTTTCATGTGCTTTAATTATGAGCTCTTTGGTCTTGTTCGTTTCATTTTGGAATAGAATGTAGTCACCTTTTTCTATTTCCGCCGAAACTTTTTCTACATATTCATCGCTTACCATTTGATTTGTGCCACCGTAGATTAGCATGCTGTTTTGACCGTCTTTATTCACTTGAATTATCGCATGTCCGTTTGTTTCGTCCACTTCTTTTATCAAACTTGCATCAACATTTGCCGATTTTAAAGTTTCTGTTAAAAATTTTGACTTACTCGAGACAAAACCTAAGTGCTTCACCTGTCCTCCCGCCTTTGAGAGTGCCACCGACTGATTCAGCCCTTTTCCACCCGGAAACTCCTTCATACTTTTTATAGCGAGACTCTCCCCTGGTTTTACAAATTCATCTACCGAATAAACATAGTCAACATTTAGTGAACCAAAATTAAATATCATAATAACACTCCTTAATTTGATAAAGTTTTGAATAAATCTTCAAACAGCTTGTCTCTATCAATGTGATTTACATATTTTATCATATGTCTGTGATTTGAAAAGCTGTAATGATTGTCGTACTGTGGAATAGGACTTGGAATTAGCGAATCACTCATGAAATCATCGTCTAAAAGCCATGCCACGGCAGTGACATCCCAAATTGCCCTACTCCATGCGCCGTCTTTATTGTAAGAGTTTGCCTCTTTTATCGTGTTTTCGACAAGGTAGTCGCAAAGCTTGTTTTTACCGCTTAACCAATATTTAAGCTCAGGGCCTGTCGTGGCAAAATTAGAAACCACACCCATACACGGAAGCTGAACAAGTGCCACGCCACACCCAAAAACTACTCTAGCCGCCGCAACATCCTGTCTCATGTTGAATTCATCATTTAAGTTCCAATGAATCGAATGACCTATAAGTGCCACCACCACTATTCTATCTATTATTTCAGGATTAAGCAAAATAGCCGATGCAATATTCGTAATCGCACCTATGGCAATTACATAAAGTGGTTTTTCGCTTGTATAATTCATCGCCCTTTCTGCTAAATCTTTGGCAGAATCCGAAACCACCGCAGTTTTTTCATCTTTCAAATACTCGGTAGACCCTTTAAAGACAATAGAATTTAAATCTTCTCTTCCAATAAGCTTTAGCACTTTAAATATTTCATCATAGCTTTTTATCATTCCATCTTGTGGACCATTTGATTTTTCATTATGAAATGGTGCTGCATAAATTGCCTTTAGCTTTAATTTCTCTTCTTTTTTTATTAGATAAGCTAGGGCGAATTGGTCGTCAATTTCATTATATGTATCCGTGTCGATTACGACGTCTACTGCCTCTTTGGGCTTTAATAATCTGTTAAATATATCAAACATTTTGCACTCCCCTTTATTTTTTTGTATATTTACCATTATAATACTATTGCTTTGAATGTCAAATATTATTTTTAGTTTAAAAAATAATTGACTTGTTTTTTCATATTTAGTATAATAACAAACAATATGAATTTAACAATTTTAATAAATAAGGAGCTACAACTATGGCAAGATTTTCAAACGGATATTCAAGATACAAAAAGGCCACAGACGACCCGAGAGCCGTCGTACTAAACTGTTTTACATCCCCTAAAATCGGTGATAAAATCGATATCACTGAAATACTCCAGTCAACTATTGCACATCTACATAACTGGGACAACTGCGGTATTGTATTTCTGCCTGAAGGCGATTATGCGATAACAAAGACAATTTACTTTCCACGTGGCATAAGACTTTATGGTTTCGGTGAAAAGAGGCCTACTATCACCTTACTTCAAAACACTCCTGGTTTTGACAAAGGCGACAGTCCTTTTAGAGATGACATGAAGTATATGATTTGGTTTACTGATAATGCTCCGACTTCTAACGATGACATTAGAGACTCAAATCCAGGTACATTTTACACAGGTATTTCCAACATTAACTTCAAAATTGAAGATGGAAATCCTTGTGCCGTAGTCATGAGAGCACACTTTGCACAAACAAGCTTCGTTTCTTTTTGCGAATTTGACATAGGAAACGGAAAAGCCGGTATTCACGAAGTCGGAAACGAGATGGAGCACCTTTCTTTTAAAGGTGGAGACTACGGAATATACACTGGAAAATGCTCACCTGGTTGGCCTTTTGCCCTTACCGACACCGACTTTGACGGACAAAGAATTTCAAACATCTGCTGTCACGAAAGTGGATTCACCTCAAGAAGAGTTTCCTTTAGCAATAGCCCTATAGCGATAGGCTCTGAGCAAGGAAAGTGGGACAAACAAGTTCTTATTGACTGTACCATGAAAAATATTGGCACTGCCTTAGAAATTCCACTTGAAAACAATACAAACACTCAGTACAACATGACAAACGTTCTTTGTGAAAATGTTTCACTATTCGCAAAACTAAACGGCATTAAAAAAACAGGAACTATAGCCACTACGTCAAACAACTATATTGTAAAAAGCTTTACTCATGGCTATGTGTCGACTTTTGGCGAAGATGAAAAACACAAAGTTTCAGATTTAATTTTATCCGATAAGGATATAGAAAGCTTTGAAATCAGCGAAAAGCCTGCCATTATGCCTGAGCAAGAAACATGGATAAACATTAAAACTTTTGGCGCACTTGGAGACGGCAAAACCGACGATACCAAGGCTATTTTAGAAGCTGCTAAATCTGACAAGACCATCTATTTCCCACAAGGTTATTATATTGTTACCGACACAATTTCACTTAGCAAAAATACTAATTTTATCGGTTTAAATCCAATTTCTACAAGCATCATTTTGCCCGATGATTCTGAAAATTTTGCAAGACTCGGTTCGCCTAAGGCTGTACTTGAAACACCACAAGACGGAACAAACTATGTAAGCGGTTTTGCCATTGATGCAAACGCAAGAAACCCAAGAGCTGTTGCAATTAAATGGCAATCAGGTGTTGAATCTTACTTATACGACATCAAGATTTTAGGCGGACACGGTGGACTTACCAGAGATGCAAGATTCTTACCACCTTACAACAAAACAAGAACTGCTGACTTTGACCATGAAAGACGCTGGGATAGCCAATATCCAAGTATTTGGGTTACAAACGGAGGCGGCGGTATATTTAAAAATATTTGGACTGCAAGTCCCTATGCAAGCGCTGGACTTCTTATTTCTGATACAGAAACTTACGGTGCAATTTACCAAATTTCAAGTGAACACCATGTAAGGCATGAAATCATCATGAGAAATGTTAAAAACTGGAACTTCTTTGCCGTTCAAACAGAGGAAGAAGTTGCCGAGGGTAGTTATTGTCAGCCGTTTGAGCTTTCTGATTGTGAAAACATTTTATTCTCTAACTTCTACGCATTTAGAGTTATTTGGGTTGATAATCCATATCCATCTGTCATGAAAACATGGAATTGTAAAAACATCGAGATCCAAAATGTCCACAACTTCACACAAATGAAGTACACTATCGACAGCATTGTTTTAGATGCGCCAAGCGGTGTAAAGTCAGGCTTCTGGCAACTTGCCAAACTTACGATAAAAGATAGTTCAGCTAAAACCGAACTTCCTTCAAAAGGAGATGAAGTTAAAATGCTGTTTAGCGGTTTTGACTATATTGACTCGATGGCAAAAGATTCTAACGGAAATATCTATATTTGTGATTCAAGACTTAACTATATTTACAAATACACAAAAGAGACAGGTACTTTCCATTTCGTGACGAGACTTCACTATAGACCACTGTCATTAGCTTTTGATAATAATGATAATCTATTGGTAGTTACAGAATACAAACCTGTTTCAAGGTCTAAAAACGAAGACGGCGTAGATGAGCTTTCAGTGGCCGATTTTGGCGACAGATCTTACGGCGACCTTGGTGCTTGCTATTATGTATTCTTCCGCTATAACAGGCGTGTAAGAGTCTACAGCATGAATCCTACGATAGGCGAAGACAGCATTAGCGAAATCAAGCCACAAAAACGTGATGGCTTAAAGCTTGAAACTCTTTACTACGCTTCAAATCAATGGCGTGATAATCACGACTTCCTTAAAATCGTGGATATCAAAGACGAAAACTGCTATGTAGCACCAGACGGTGTTACTGCAATAACTCATTCACCATCTATTGCAAGGTCTTGTAATTTAGTTCCTGCAAAAAGAAATGGCGAGGTTTATTTAACCGATGAATACACAAAGGTAACCGTTAAACTCTCGGTAAATGACAATCTTGACATCGTAAATCCTGAAGTAGTTTACGAGCTTGGTGAATACTCATCTGTTAAACTTCCTGATGGTAGCCTATTTATTTCCGACTGCAATTTATATAAAGTAAACGGCGAAGAAGAGACATCCTACAAGCTTTCCGCTCGTCCAGCTTCCTTATTATATGATGAAGATGAAAAAGTTCTTTATATTTCTGCAAGAGATAAAATGTTCGCTTTAAAGCTTTAATCATGATAGAAAAAGTAATAGATGCATTTTGTGACAGTAAAGATTTCGAACCGCTTGAGGGCGGTCAAGGCGATTCTATCAAGGCTGGAAACTTAGTATTAAAGCCAGCCGATAACGAATCTTACACTATCACTATCGCTAAAATATGGAACAGTTTAAATCCTAGTGGTTATAAAATTGCAAAGCATGTACTTTCAAAAAAAGGTAATTTTATCGAAATGGGTTATAGTGCTACCGAGTATCTTAACATTCATGAAAAACCACTTGCTTTAAATGAAAAACTTGCCGTCTCAAAAAGTTTTCACAAAAATCTTAAAGAGCTTAACGTCAAAACTCTACCATTTAGCGATGATCCTTGGACGAATGCAAATAAAATTTTATGGAAAAATGAAAGAGCTGAAGACTATGTTTCAGAACAGTCACTTGACTTTGTTAAAAACATTTTAGCGAGTTTGTCCAAAATTGATGATGAATATCAGTTGATTCACGCCGACCTTTCGGGAAATATTCTATTTGATGAAAATAATTTCCCCGTGGTGATTGATTTTTCTCCAACAATAGTACCTGTAAAATTTGCCGACAGCATTATAGTCGCTGATTCTATAGCGTGGCAGAATGCTCCACTTAGCTCTTTAAAATTACTAGAGCCTATACACGAGTATAAGAAATATGTAAAATACGCCATAGCTTTCAGAATAATCACCGCTTCATGCCGTGAGGATAAAACTTTTCAAGACGTAATGACCGAGTGGAAAGCTTATGAACCAATTTGGGATTTTGTCGATGATTTAATTTAAAATTTAACAATAAAAAAAGGTGCGTAGCAATAACTACACACCTTTTTTATTTTAATTAAAATATTTGTTTACCGCCGTTTGGCCCAGCACTTTCATCATAAATTTTGTCCACGCTAAATGTCCACACTGCTTTAATTTGCATGTTCATTTTTGCGAAAGTTTCTGAAAGTGTGTCATACAACGCTCCATCAGTGTTTCTTTTTTGCACTTTCCCCACTACTAAATATGACTCCATTCCTTTAACAGCAAGAAGTGAAACCGTGTTATTCACTGCTAAATTTCCGCTTGTGGTGTTCATGAACACTTCAGCTACTGCCATAGTGTTATCATCGACAACCATTACACTTCCGGCTACGATAGAGTGAATTTCTCCCTCTTTCGAAACCGTGCTGACTACTTTAACGCTCTCTTTGTCCATAAACAATTTGCTTACATTTTCTAAATTTTTCATATCCATCCACCTTACTCAGTTTTTTATATTGACTTTGTTTTTCTCAGCTGATATAATATTAGCACACAAAAAAACTTACGTCAATAAGGCAAAAAATTATGAGGAGCTAATAAAAATATGAGTGAATGCAAAGCTAATCATTGTCCATGTGGTGAAATTTGTCCCTTGCAAACCGCACTTAAGCGCATAGGCGGCAAATGGAAAATTCCTATCATTTGTGTGCTTTCAAGCGGACATGGCATCAGGTACAACGAACTTATGAAAAAAGTCATGGGAATCACCAACACAATGCTTGCCTCATCTTTAAAAGAACTAGAAAAAGATGGCCTAATCACAAGAGTTCAGTACAACGAAATGCCCATTAGAGTTGAATATTTCATTACCGAAAAAGCTAAAGAATTACTACCAATAATGCAAAAACTTGCTCTTTGGGGAATATCTTAACTTACTATAAACGCACAAAATCTCTCACTTTAAACAGTGAGAGATTTTTATGTTTATTCAAGGTCGTCTTTGGTGATAGAACTTTTCATTCCATCGCCCGTAAAGCAGTTCGTGCAAAACGCCATTCCCGATTTAGAACAAGCGGTTTTAAGCCCCTTTACGCTGATATACCCTAGGCTATCAACGCCTATTTCTCTAGCTATTTCCTCCAAACTCATCTTGTTCGCAATCAAATTTTCCTCGCTGTCTATGTCTGTTCCATAGTGGCAAGTAAATTTAAATGGTGGAGATGAAATTCTCATATGTACTTCTTTAGCTCCAGCCGCCCTTAAAGTCTTAACAATTTTAGCACTGGTGGTTCCTCTAACTATTGAGTCATCAACCAAAACTATCCTCTTCCCCTTTACATTAACAGAAAGCGGGTTAAGCTTAAGCCTTACGGCATTATCCCTTTGTGCCTGTGTCGGATAGATAAAACTTCTGCCTATATATCTGTTTTTTACAAATCCAAAGTCAAGTGGAATTTTGCTCTCCATGCTGTACCCCATTGCCGCTTCTAAACCGCTATCTGGAACACCACAAACAAAATCTGCCTCTACTGGATACTCCTTAGCCAAAATTCTACCCATATTACATCTAGCTTCGTAAACATTCAGCCCGTCAATCGTAGAATCAGGTCTTGCAAAGTACACATATTCAAATATACAAAGTCCGCAGTTTTCATCCTTTTCTGTCAAGACCACTTCTTCAAATATGATTTTTCCATTCTCGATTACTACTACTTCACCAGGTTTTACATCTCGAACAAACTCAAAACCGCAAGCTTCAAGTCCGCAGCTTTCTGAGGAAATCGCCATGCCGTGTTTGCCCTTACCTATGCAAAGTGGCCTGTATCCATTAGGGTCTCTAACCGCCGTAATTTTATTATGACTATTAAGAATTATGAGCGAAAAAGCACCTCTTAATTTCTTAGATGAGCTAATTATACCAGGTAAAGAGTGCCCCTCTTTCATAATGCTATATCCGATTAACGACGCTATAACTTCACTGTCACTCGTTGCGTTAAAATTAAGTCCGAGTCGCATTAAATCTTCCTTAATCTCTTTTGCATTAACAATATTTCCATTATGAGCCGTTGCGATACGGCCAGTTAGAAACTCGGTTACAAAAGGCCCTACGTTCTCTTTTACGTTTGTACCTGTTGTCGAGTATCGGTTGTGTCCTACAGCCGCAGTACTTTTCGGCATAGAATCAAGAACTTTATGTGAAAACACTTCACTAACAAGTCCCACATCCTTAATGCAAACAATTTTGTTGTCATTGATAGCGGCAATCCCCGCACCTTCCTGACCTCTATGCTGAAGTGCAAGAAGTCCATTGTAGGTTATTCCGACAGCTTCGGATTCGTCTACACTGACTCCAAAAATGGCGCATTCTTCATGTAATTTCTCATCTCTAAACATATATATTTCCTCTTTTAATTAAATATTTGTATATCCCATAAGAAATTCGTCCACTTCTTTTGCACATTTAATTCCGTCTGCAACTGCCCAAACCACTAGAGATTGCCCTCTTTTCATGTCTCCGCAGGCAAATACATTTTCGGCATCAGTCTTATATGATTTTTCATTTTTAGTTGGAATATTAATTCCGTTTACCGCATAGTCTTCGCAGCCTACAAATCCTGCGGCTATTAATAGTAAATCGGCATCAATTTTTTGCTCTGTACCCTCTACTTCACAAAGTTTTCCGTCTTTAAACTCCACTTTAACAGTCATGACGCCTGTTAGCTTACCATCGGTTTGGAATATTTCCTTAATTGTCGTTTGATACACTCTAGGGTCATTTCCAAAAACCTCTATCGCCTCTTGCTGACCGTAATCAGTCACGCAAACCTTTGGCCACTCAGGCCACGGATTAGACTCTAGTCTTTCATCAGGAGCTTTAGGCATCATTTCTATCTGAAGCACTGATTTTGCACCGTGTCTTATAGATGTTCCTACACAGTCATTTCCTGTATCTCCGCCGCCTAAAACGATTACGTTCTTGCCTTTTGCAGAAACATAAGTCCCGTCTTTAAGGCCACTTTCTATGATACTTTTTGTCGTGCTTGATAAAAAGTCAACCGCAAAATATATTCCGTCAGCTTCTCTATTTTCAAGAGTTAAATCTCTTGCTTTTTTTGCACCGAAACATAGTATAACAGCATCAAAGTCTTTTAGCTCTTCAAGGCTTAAATCTTTACCAAAATCCCTGTTTGGAATAAATGTCACGCCTTCAGATTCCATTAAATTGATTCTTCTTTGCACGATATTTTTATCAAGCTTCATGTTCGGAATTCCATACATTAAAAGCCCACCAAATCTATTGTCTCTTTCAAAAACTGTTACGTTATGTCCTCTTTTATTTAGCTTTTCAGCCACCGCAAGTCCAGCAGGACCTGAACCGATTACCGCTATTTTTTTATCGCTTCTTATACTTGGAACTTTCGGTGTCATGTCTCCGTTTTTAAACCCTTCTTCGATTAAGAAAAGTTCGTTGTCACGAATTGTAACTGCATCGCTGTCCATTCCATTTATACAAGCTTTTTCGCAAAGTGCCGGACAAACTCTTCCTGTAAACTCAGGAAAACAGCTTGTTTTCAGTAATCTTGATAGGCCGTGTGAGTAATTACCCGTGTATATCTCTTCATTCCATTCTGGAATTAAATTATGAAGCGGGCAACCGGTAACCATCCCTTTAAGTTCTATCGCAGAACCGCAAAAAGGCACACCACAATTCATACATCTTGCCGCTTGCATTTCTCTATCTTCTTTAGAATTTATAGCATAAAATTCATCAAAATTTTTGATTCTGTCTACGACAGATACTTTTTCATTCGCTTTTCTGTCGTATTCCATAAATCCGCTGATTTTACCCATTTGTGCACCTCTTTACTGTTTTAGTGATTTTGTGAACGCTTCCATAACGGCGTTTTCGTGTGACATACCTTTTTCTTCAAATTCACAAATCCATTTAAGCATTTTTTGATAGTCGTTCGGAACAATTTTCTTGAATTTTGGTAGATATTCTTCAAAATCTTTAAGAATTGTCTTACCAAGTTCAGAATTTGTCTCTTCAACATGCTTCTCTATTAGTTGTTTCAATTCTTCTATATCGTGTCTTTCTTTTACTTCGTTCATGCTTACAAATTCTTTGTTAAGTTTAAGGTATAGGTCGTATTTCATATCAAGAACATATGCGATACCACCACTCATACCAGCTGCAAAGTTTTTGCCTGTTTCGCCTAAAATAACAGCCTTACCACCTGTCATGTATTCAAGACCGTGGTCGCCACAGCCCTCTACAACAGCAGTTGCACCAGAGTTTCTAACCATGAAACGCTCGCCGGCTATACCATTAATATAGCTTTCGCCCGAAGTCGCACCATAAAATGCAACGTTACCTATAATGATATTCTCTTCTGCTTTAAAGCTACTACTTTTAGGAGGACAAACCACAATTTTACCGCCTGATAGACCTTTTCCTAAATAGTCGTTGGCATCTCCTTCTAGCCTTAGTGTTAAACCTTTTGGAGTAAATGCACCGAACGACTGACCTACACCGCCTAGGCAATCTATTATATAAGTGTCGGTTTCAAGATTTTTACCGCATTTTTCTGTAATTTCAGAGCCTAGTATAGTTCCTAAAGTTCTGTCCGTACTGCAAACATCAATTTTCTCTCTATGCTTAGTTTTATTTTTGATTGCATTTTTAAATTTCTTTAATAAAATAGTTTCATCTATAGTTTCATCTAATTTAAAGTCATAAAGTTTATCAGAATTAAAAGTTTTTTCTTCAAAATCTGCGTACTCATTTGAAATGATTTTACTCATGTCAACAAGCTCGGCACGTTTTGTTATCTTTTTCTCTCTAACTTTAATCAAGTCGGTTCTGCCTGTTAATTCAGCTAGAGTTCTGATTCCAAGTTTAGCCATGATTTCACGAAGTTCCATTGCGATGTAGTTCATGAAATTCATTACATATTCAGGTTTTCCTTTAAACCTTTTTCTTAAACATTCATTTTGTGTTGCGATACCGACAGGGCAAGTGTCTAAGTTGCAAACTCTCATCATCATGCAACCCATAGTGACAAGTGGTGCCGTCGCAAAACCAAATTCTTCAGCGCCTAAGATAGCAGCTATTGCAACATCTCTACCGCTCATAAGTTTTCCGTCGGTTTCGATTACAACACCGGCTCTTAGTCCGTTTTGTATAAGAGTTTGATGTGCTTCTGCAAGACCAAGTTCCCATGGAAGACCCGCATCAAGAATTGAACTTGTTGGAGCTGCTCCTGTACCACCGTCATAACCTGAAATCAAGATGACCGCAGCGCCTGCCTTTGCAACACCTGCTGCAATAGTTCCAACTCCACACTCAGATACAAGTTTAACTGAAATTCTAGCTTTTCTATTTGCATTTTTAAGGTCGTAAATAAGCTGTGCTAAGTCCTCAATAGAATAAATATCATGATGAGGAGGTGGTGAAATCAAGCTAACACCTGTTGTCGAGTGTCTTGTTTTTGCAATCCACGGATACACTTTCCCACCTGGAAGATGTCCTCCTTCACCTGGTTTTGCACCTTGCGCCATTTTAATTTGAATTTCTTTTGCGCTTAGCAGATATTCACTAGTTACGCCAAATCTACCCGATGCAACTTGCTTAATCGCACTGTTTTTCTCAGTTCCAAGTCTTGCTGGCTCTTCTCCGCCTTCACCTGAATTTGATTTACCGCCTAGTTTATTCATTGCGATAGCCATACATTCGTGTGCTTCTTTTGAAATTGAACCGTATGACATCGCACCTGTTTTAAATCTCTTTACAATTTCACTTACAGGCTCTACTTCGTCTATGGAAATGGCTGTACTTTCATCGAACGCAAACTCTATAAGCCCTCTTAGAGTATGAGGTTTATTTGCATCGTCAACCATAGAGCTGTATTCTTTAAATCTTTCGTAATCGCCGTTTTGAGTAGCTTGTTGTAATGCAATAATAATTTGTGGGCTGTAAAGGTGGTCTTCCTTGTCATCGCCGTTTCTAAGTTTTAGATATCCCATGCTATCAAGAGTGCCGTCTACTCCAAGCCCAAGTGGGTCAAAAGCTTTTGAATGTCTAAATTCAATTCCCTCTGCAATTTCTTCAAGGCCTATTCCCTCTACTCTGCTTACTGTGTTTGTGAAGTATTTATCTATGACATTTTTGTTTATACCAACCGCTTCAAAAATTTGAGCCGACTGATAAGACTGGATTACAGATATACCCATTTTAGCCGAAACTTTTACTATTCCGTGCATTACAGCATGGTTATAGTCATGGATAGCTGTATGTGGGTCTTTGTCTAAGATTTTCATGTCGATAAGCTCTTCGATACATTCGTGTGCTAAGTATGGATTGATAGCTCTTGCGCCATAACCAAGTAAAGTAGCAAATTGATGCACGTCTCTTGGCTCACCGCTTTCTAGAATTATAGAAATAGCCGTGCGCTTTTTAGTCTTAACTAAATATTGCTCCATTGCAGAAACCGCCAACAATGATGGAATTGCAACGTGGTTTTCATCTATTCCTCTATCTGATAGAATGATGATATTTGCACCTTTTTTATACGCTTTATCGCATTTTACAAACAACTGGTCTAAGGCGTGTTCTAAAGATGTATTTTTATAGTATAAAAGTGAAACTGTAACAGCGTTAAAGCCGTCTTTGTTAAGCGCTTTAATTTTTGCTAAATCTGTGCCTGTTAAAATCGGATTTGAAACCTCTAAAACAGTGCAGTTATCGGCTGAATCTTCGAGTAAATTTCCGTCAGATCCTACATAAACCGTTGTATCAGTGACAATTTCCTCTCTTAATGAGTCGATAGGCGGATTTGTAACTTGTGCAAATAATTGTTTGAAATATCTGAATAAAGGCTGATGTTTTTCCGATAATATTGCAAGTGGAATATCTGTACCCATTGCAGAAGTCGGCTCGATACCGTTTTTAGCCATAGGCATAATATTATTTTTAACATCTTCATATGAGTATCCGAAGACTTTGTACATTTTGCTTCTTTCTTCATCTGAAAACTTCTCAATTTTCTTATTTGGAATTGGAAGTGATTTTAGGTTTAAAAGATTTCTGTCTAGCCACTCACCGTATGGTTTTTTAGATGCATAAGTGCTCTTACATTCGTCGTCTGAAATGATTCTTTTTTTAACTGTGTCTACAAGTAGCATTTTACCTGGCTGTAATCTTGATTTTTTGACAATTTTAGCAGGGTCAATGTCCAAAACACCGACTTCTGACGAAAGAATCAGCGTGTTGTCTTTTGTGACATAATAACGTGATGGACGTAGTCCGTTTCTATCAAGAACCGCACCCATGACATCTCCGTCAGAGAATAAAATTGCGGCGGGGCCATCCCATGGCTCCATCATTGTCGCATAGTAATGATAAAAGTCCTTTTTATTTCTGTCCATATATGGGTCATTTCTCCATGGCTCAGGAATTGTCATCATCACCGCTAAAGGCAAGTCAACACCATTCATATATAAAAATTCAAGTGTGTTATCAAGCATAGCCGAGTCAGAGCCTTCTCCGTTTATAACAGGCAAGACCTTGCTGATGTCTTCTCCTAAAACGTCCGAATTCATCGTCTCTTCTCTTGCGTGCATACGGTCAGCATTACCTCTAATTGTATTAATTTCACCATTATGTGCAATAACTCTATTTGGATGAGCTCTTTCCCAACTAGGATTTGTATTTGTTGAAAACCTTGAGTGAACTAGTGCAATCGCACTGATATAAGTCCTATCTTGTAAATCAAGATAAAACTCTCTAAGTTGGTTAACTAGGAACATTCCTTTGTAAACGATTGTACGAGAAGAAAGGCTGGTTACATAAGTGTCTCCCGCACTTTGCTCGAACTCACGTCTAATTACATATAGTTTTCTATCAAAGCTAATTCCTTTTTCTAAATTAGATGGACGCTTTATAAAGCACTGCTCAATATATGGCATTTTATCAAAAGCTTTTTTACCTAAAACTTCAGGCTTTGTAGGTACTTTTCTCCAGCCTAAAAATGTAGCTCCCGATTTTTTTACTATGTGCTCAAACATCTTTTTAGTTTGAGTCCTTTTTAGCTTGTCAGCCGGTAAAAAGAACATACCAACTCCATAGTCTCTCTCTTCACCAATTTCAAAACTTAAATCCAATTTACTGAAAAAGTTATGTGAAATTTGAAGTAGAATTCCGACTCCGTCACCTACTTCACCCAGTGCATCTTTACCCGCTCTATGTTCCAGTTTTTCTACAACTTCTAGCGCATTTGATACAACTTCATAACTTTTTTTACCGTCGATAGACACAACGGCTCCTATACCACAAGCATCATGTTCAAACCTTGATTGGTACAATGTTTCATTTTTCACTGTAAAACCTCCTTGATAAATAAAAAAAGAGACCGTGATATGACACGGCGAATACAAACACACCTAATACGCACTATTCATAATAGCACAATGTCAATCACGACTCCATTGTCGTCAAATATATTTTCTTTAAGTAAAGAAATAGTCCTTACCTAGAGAATTATAACACATTGTTCTCAAAATTACAATAGCTAAGTTAAAAATCATCTTAAGCACTAAAAAATGCGCAATAGTGGCAACTAAAAGTTGCCACTATCACACAAATTATATTAATTTACTCATCTTGGAGTGCGTCGTAATCTACTTCACCGGTTCTAATCTTAATTACGTTTTCAATGTCGTAAACAAAGATTTTACCGTCGCCAATTTTACCTGTGTACAATGCTTTTTTGATTGTATCAATAGTCAAGTCAAGCGGTACTTTTGCAATTACAATTTCCACTTTAACTTTTGGTCTTAATGTGGTTTCAAGCATTACACCACGGTACATGTTACCTTTTTGCATTCCATATCCTAAAACCTGTGTCACTGTCATGCCTGTAATTCCTATTGCATCGAGTGAAGCTTTAAGCTCTTCAAATTTAGATTGATTTGTAATGACGACAACTTTTTTCATTTCATAATCGCCAATAGATTTATCCACTACAGGGATAGCTTGTGAAGGAGCAACAACAGGTGCTGAAATAACCACTGTTTCTTTATGCTCTTTTCTGAAATCTGTTCCCATAGGTACAGGCATGAAGTCTGCATATGAGTTTGCAAGGCCGTGCTCTTCAATATCAAGTCCTGCAATTTCTTCTTCTTTAGTAACTCTTAGACCAACTGTCTTTTTGATAAGTGTAAATACTATTGTCATTGTAACTGCAACCCATGCGATAACGGCTAGAACACCTATAGTTTGAATTCCAAGGTAGTTAAATCCGCCGCCGTATAGCAAGCCTTGTTCTGTTGCGAATACACCTGTAAGAATTGTACCAACTGCACCACTCATTCCGTGAACGCCAACAGCACCAACTGGGTCGTCAATTTTAAGTACTTTTTCTACAAATTCAATACCGAATACTACTACGAAACCACCAATTACACCGATGAAGAAAGCGCCCTCTGGTGCAACTTGGTCACAACCTGCTGTTATTGCAACAAGTCCTGCTAAAGCTCCGTTTAAAGTCATTGAAACGTCTGGTTTTTTGTATCTTATCCATGTGATAACTAATACTGTAGCCGCTGCCGCTGCTGCTGCTAAGTTTGTTGTTACGAAAATGTTTGCTGCGCTTTCGATAGCACCGTCTGTCATTGAAACTGTTGAACCACCGTTGAAACCAAACCAACAGAACCAAAGAATGAATACACCAAGTGCACCTAGTGTTAAGCTGTGACCTGGTATAGCTTTTGCTTTTCCGCTTTTTGAATATTTTCCGATACGAGGTCCAAGAACTTTAGCACCTACTAAAGCTGCAACGCCACCTACCATGTGAACTGCTGTTGAACCAGCAAAATCGTGGAAACCCATTTGTGCTAGCCAGCCGCCGCCCCATATCCAGTGACCTGAAATCGGATATACAAGTGCGCTTAAGACAACACTGTAAATAAGGTATGATGAGAATTTTGTTCTCTCTGCCATTGCACCTGAAACGATTGTAGCCGCTGTAGCGCAGAAAACTGTTTGGAAAATTACAAACGCTGCACTTGGAATTGTACTGCTGTAATCGCCTCTAACAAAAAAGTCTAGTCCACCTACAAATAGTCCGTCGCCTGCGAACATAAGGCCAAAACCTATTAGCCAGAAAACTAACGAACCTAATGAAAAGTCCATAAGGTTTTTCATGATGATGTTACCTGCGTTTTTAGCACGGGTAAAACCTGTTTCTACCATTGCAAATCCTGCTTGCATAAAGAATACTAGCGCCGCTGCCAGTAAGGTCCATATTGTGTCTACTGCTGAAAATCCTGCGAAATCCATTTTTGTTCCCTCCAAATTTTAATTAATAAAAAAGTGCATTTAGCCGAAATAAGGCTAAATGCACTTCATTGTGCCAATATTTAGTTTACACTGTAGAGAATCTCTGCATAAGTTGGTAAGTTCCAGTGTTTCTTTGAAATAATTGTTTCAAGCTCGTCGACTTTTAGTCTAATTTCTGTCATTAATGTAAAGACTTCATCTCTGTAGAATCTTGAAAGTTTCTCTGTATCTTCTATAGTTTTTGCGCTGATAAGTTTGCTTTCAAGCTCTTCGATTTGCTCGTAAATTTCTTTTGAAAGAGCTGTGCATTTTGCTGTTAATTTTTCTTCTAATGAAGTATCAACTCCAAATGCTTTTTTATTAGCTGTAATCTCTAGCAATTCTTTTTGGAATGAGAAAGATGATGCTAAAACTTCTTTTTTAACAAGGTCGATAAATGTAAGAGCTTCGATATGTATTGTCTTTTGATAGCCTTCCATTAAAATCTCGTATCTTGAGTGTACTTCGCCCTCTGTAAATACTCCATATTTTGTGAAGAGCTTTACGTTTTTATCTGCAATAAAGTGTGGTAGTGCATCTACTGTAGTTTTTAGATTTAAAAGACCTCTTTTTGAAGCTTCTTCAACCCATTCATCTGAATAGTTGTTTCCGTTAAATACTATTCTCTTATGCTCTTTAATTGTTTTTCTTACAAGTTTTGTAAGGTCCGAATTAAAGTCAGTTGATTTTTCTAAAGCATCTGCAAACTCGCAAAGCACGTCTGCAACTACTGTATTCAATACGATGTTGGGTCCCGAAACTGAGAAAGTTGAACCTAACATTCTAAACTCAAATTTATTACCTGTAAAAGCAAATGGAGATGTTCTGTTTCTGTCTGTTGTATCTTTAGGGAATTTAGGAAGCACTGTAGCGCCAAGCTCCATGTCTTCTCTCTCTATATCTTTGTACTCTTCTTTCTTTTCAAGAGAATCTAAGATATGTGTAAGCTCATCGCCTAAGAAAATTGAAACAATAGCTGGAGGAGCTTCGTTAGCGCCTAGTCTATGGTCGTTTCCTGCATTTGCAACCGAAATTCTAAGTAAATCTTGGTTTTGGTCGACTGCTTTAATTACCGCTGCTAAGAAAAGAACGAATTGTGCATTTTCATATGGTGTTTCGCCTGGCTCTAAAAGGTTAAGACCTGTATCTGTTGAAAGCGACCAGTTATTGTGTTTACCGCTTCCGTTTACTCCTGCAAATGGTTTTTCATGAAGCAAGCAAGCTAGACCATGTCTATCTGCAACACTTTTCATAAGTTCCATTGTAAGTTGGTTGTGGTCTGTAGCAATATTTGTAGAAGCAAAAATCGGTGCTAGCTCATGCTGTGCCGGAGCCACTTCATTATGCTTTGTTTTTGCTAAAATTCCAAGTTTCCAAAGCTCTTCGTCTAACTCTTTCATAAACGCTGAAACTCTTGGTTTTATAATACCAAAGTAATGATCGTCAAGCTCTTGACCCTTTGGAGGTTTTGCACCGAACAATGTTCTGCCGCAGTGCATAAGGTCTGGTCTTTTTAAGAATACTTCTTTATCTACTAAGAAATATTCTTGCTCTGGTCCAACAGTTGAATTAACTCGTTTAGCTGTTGTGTTTCCGAATAATCTAAGTACTCTTAGCGCTTGCTCATTAACTGCATCCATCGAACGAAGAAGTGGTGTTTTCTTGTCTAGTGCTTCTCCAGAATATGAACAGAAAGCTGTTGGAATGCAAAGTGTATTATCTTTAATAAAAGCATAGGATGTTACATCCCAAACTGTATAGCCTCTAGCTTCAAATGTACTTCTAATTCCGCCACTTGGGAAAGAAGATGCATCAGGCTCGCCTCTTACAAGTTCTTTACCTGAAAACTCCATTATTACTTCTCCTGAAGAAACAGGTGAAATAAAGCTATCGTGCTTCTCGGCTGTAACGCCTGTCATAGGTTGGAACCAGTGAGTAAAGTGTGTTGCGCCTTTTTCTGTCGCCCAATCTTTCATCGCTGTAGCAACTACATTTGCGACGTCGATATCTAGGTGTTTACCAAGCTCAATAGTTCTTTTAAGCTTTTTGTAAATATCTTTTGGTAGTCTGTTTCTCATTACAGTTTCGTTAAAAACCATGCTGCCAAACAATTCAGGAATTTTGTTCATATGCTTTCTCCTCCAATGAATTAAGTAAATTAAAAAAATAAAAAAGACGTCGTGAACCGGTTAGTTCACAACGCCTTTGTTGTCTATGTCACGCAGTATATCACATCTTTTTTGTGCTGTCAATAGTTTTTTTCAAAAAAATTTCAATTTAAATTTTATTTGACAAACTGATATTCGTGGTATAAAATATATTTAGCAAATATAATATAGTTATTGAACAATGACGTTCATCAAGTACTTTTCGGCCGATTTTATAGCTAAATAGGTCTGTTTTACATACTTGATGGACTTTTTATTTTTATTTTAGGAGTGCTTTTATATGCTTAATAAAGATATTTTAGAATTTATTGAAGAAAATGATGTAAAATTTATTCGACTAGGTTTTTGTGACCCACTTGGAAATCACAAAAATATCTCAATCATGTCCGACGAGCTTGAACATGCATTTAGAGACGGTGTTTCTTTTGATGCCTCTGCGATAGACGGATTTTTAGAAATTGATAATTCGGACTTATTTTTATTCCCCGACCCCTCTACCCTATCTCTACTTCCATGGCGTCCATATACAAATTCTGTTTTGCGCTTTTATTGTAATATAAAAAAAAGTGACAAAACACCATTTAAGCGTGACAGCAGGTATATATTAAAAAATGCGGTTGATAAACTTAATACTCTAGGTTTAAGCTGCAAATTTGGAACCGAATGTGAATTTTATCTTTTCAAAAATGATGAAAACGACGAACCTACTTTTAAAACACTTGACAAGGGTTCTTACCTTGACATAGCACCTAAGGATAAGGGCGAAAACTTAAGAAGAGAAGTGTGCCTTTGCCTTGAAGAGATGGGATTAAGCCCTGAAAGATCGCACCACGAACAAGGACCTGGGCAAAATGAAATTGACTTTAAATTCAGCGATGTCTTGTCTAGTGCTGACAATATTTTAACCTTCAAATCAGTGGTTAAATCTATCGCCTCTAAAAACGGACTTTTTGCTTCATTTATGCCAAAACCATTTTTGGACAAAAGTGGTAACGGCATGCATGTAAATATTTCACTGTATAAAGACGGCTTGAATCTTTTTTCTGATAAAGATTCAAAAAATTATAAGTATGCCCAAAGTTTCATTGCAGGCATTATGGAAAAAATACCTGATATGACACTGTTTTTAAATCCAACTAACAATTCATACGAGCGTTTTGGCTCTTTTGAGGCACCAAAATACATCTCGTGGTCACATCAAAACAGGTCACAGTTAATTAGAATTCCAACCGCTGGTGAAGGCCGTGAAAGATTCGAGCTTCGCTCTCCTGACGCTTCACTTAATCCTTATATCGCATTCTCATTAATATTATATGCTGGAATATACGGAATTGAGAATTCTTTAGAGCTTCCTCTTCCAACCGACCAAAATCTCTACACCGCCGACAAATCGCTTACAAAACATCTTAAAAGCCTACCTAAAAACTTAGGTGAAGCGATAGAACTTGCTGAAAACAGTGATTTTATCAAGGCGCATTTAGATGGAGAGTTGTTGGAAAAATATATCGCAATTAAAAAACGTGAATTTGAAGATTTCATAAATGCTCAAGACAAAGAAGCTTATTATAAGGAAGAGTATTTCGAAAAACTATAACAGTAAGGTGGTAATTTTTTGAATAGCGCTTTAATTATCTCACACTCCGAAAATGGTATTGACTCGATAGTTAAATTACTTAAAATAATCTCTTGCAAAAAAATTACTACGGCAAAATCTATAGGAGAAGCAAGAAGGTTAATATCCGACAGTATTTTTGACTTATTTATTATTAATAGTCCTGTTAGCAATGAGTCGGGCGAAGAGCTTGCCAAAGAGCTTGTGACAAATGGATTAAGCCAAGTGATTATGATTGTAAAAAACGATGTTTATGAGTATATTTCAGGCAAAGTAGAGGATTTTGGAGTTATTACAGTTTCAAAGCCTCTTAACAGAAATTCACTTTGGGTCTCACTTAAACTTGCAAAAGCAAGCTATGCAAGGCTTAGAAACATGCAAAAACTTAATTCTAAACTCACAAAAAAAATTGAAGACATTAAAGTCGTCGACAGGGCAAAATGTATTCTCATATCGCACTTAAGCATGGCAGAATCAGATGCCCACAAATACATTGAAAAGAAAGCAATGGACACAAGGTTATCAAGGCGTGAAATTGCTGAAAACATATTAAAAACCTATGAAAATTAGTGTTATATATTTACCTCAAACTATGAAATGGAGTATCAAAGAATGGAAAAGTATATTTTTATAACAGGCGGAGTTGTATCTGGTCTTGGAAAAGGAATCAGTGCCGCCGCATTAGGAAGACTGCTTAAACAGCGTGGATTTAAAGTTTCTGCACAAAAGCTTGACCCTTATATCAACGTTGACCCTGGCACCATGAGTCCTCTTCAACACGGTGAAGTTTTCGTGACCGAAGATGGCGCCGAAACCGACCTTGACCTTGGACATTATGAAAGATTTATTGATGAAAACTTAAATAAATATTCCAATCTAACTTCGGGAAAAGTTTATTTCAACGTCATTAATAGGGAGAGAAAAGGCGGATACTTAGGCCAAACTGTTCAGGTTATTCCTCATATTACAAACGAGATTAAAGATTTTATTTATAAAGGAGCTACGGTTAGCGGTGCAGATATTTTGATAACTGAAATTGGCGGTACTATTGGTGATATTGAGAGCCAGCCATTCTTAGAGGCCATTAGACAAATTTCTCTTGAAAAAGGTGCTGAAAATTGCCTTTTCATCCATGTAGCACTGATACCTTATCTAAAAGGTTCTAACGAGCATAAATCAAAACCCGCGCAGCACTCTGTTAAAGAACTTCGTGGCATTGGTATTTCTCCAAATATTATTATAGCAAGATCAGACGAGCCGATAAACGAAGGTATTAAGGAAAAAATATCACTGTTTTGCAATGTAAAAAAGGACTGCGTAATTGAAAACATTACTCTTCCTCACCTTTACGAAGCACCTATTATGCTACACGAAAACGGACTTGACTCTGTAGTTTGCAGAGAGCTTAAACTTGAATCTAAAGAGCCAGATTTAAGCGAATGGAAGTCCATGCTTAAGAAAATTAAAAGCACTGAAAAAAGTGTCACTATCGGAATTGTTGGAAAATATATCGAGCTTCACGATGCATATTTATCAATTATCGAAAGTCTAAACCATGCGGGAATACACCAAAAAGTGAATGTAAAAATCAAATGGGTTGACAGTGAAACCTTAAACCATGACAGCACGGCTGAATATTTATCCGATGTCGATGGAGTCTTAATCCCAGGCGGTTTTGGCGATAGAGGCATTGAAGGCAAAATCGAGGCGTGTAAACATGCAAGAGAAAATAATATTCCTTTCTTTGGGATTTGTCTTGGCATGCAAATTGCTATTATAGAATATTCTAGAAGTGTTTGCAATCTGGAAAACGCAACTTCAGGAGAATTTGACGAATTTGCAAAGCATAAAGTAATCGATATCATGGAAGAGCAAAAAGGAATCACGAAAAAAGGCGGCACAATGAGACTTGGTGCCTATCCTTGCAAATTCTTAGAAAACAGCTTATTAAAGAACCTTTATAAAAGTGATTTAATAAGTGAAAGACACCGCCATAGATATGAAGTCAACAACGATTACAGAAAAGTTTTAAGCGAAAATGGGCTTGTTTTTTCTGGAACTTCGCCTGACGACTCACTTGTAGAATGTATTGAGCTTCCTAAAAACGACTTCTTCGTCGCAGTACAGTTTCACCCAGAATTTAAGAGCAGACCAACAAATCCTCATCCTATTTTTTGCGGATTTATCCAATCTGCTTGCAATAAAAAATCTTAATAACCCAAAGACCATACATTATCTTTTAAGCGATAATGTATGGTCTTTTTTATAGATACGAAATCAAATTATTAAGTACAACTTCATACGCATTAGAATACATGTGTATTCCTTCTATCGTAAACTCTTTTTTAAGAACTCCCTCTTCATCGGTAAGTCCATCATTTACATTAATGAACTTATACCCCATTTCTTCTGAAAGTTTTTTCACATTTTCATTGGCTATTTCTAAGTTTTTCTTGTTTCTTGTTCCAAATCTTTCTTTAATCAAAACTTCGTCCGATGTCATGTCTCTGTCGTTCACAGGATAATACGCCAACATAAAAACTTCAGTTTTCGGAAGTTTTTCTTTAATCATTTCAAGAATTTTCTTATAGTTTTTAATTAGTTTCTCTAACGAATAATCTGGTGATGCTATGTCGTTTGTTCCAATATTAATAAATATTCTTGACGGTAAAAGCTCAAAAATCATTTCCTCCATAGAGTCTAGCATGTCAGATGTTTTGTAACCACTGATTCCTCTATTATAAATAATTTTATTAATACCTTTACTCATTAGCAATTCATTTATCAAAAACTGCTCGCACAAGGACGAACCGACAAAAACCGTTTCGCCTTTTTTCGCAATAGCGTTTAACATTCTATAATTATGCTTTTTTATTTCAAATTCTTCATTTATCTCTTGAATATTTTCTTCCATATTTCCACCCATATTATTTTCTGTTTTTACTTGCCAACCATTTAAATAAGTTTTGATATCCTAAATCTGATGGTTTGACACTTTTTCCGCTAACTTCAAACTCTACACCTTTAAAACTAGCCCACTCTACCACTTTCCCACGGTAAGTAAACGCCTGTGTATCCGAAAAATCCATATCTGCATAGTTTATAACTTCACCATCTTCATTCAGTCTATCTATATGAGTCACGGTAATGTCTCCATCATAAAAATGTTTTGCATCAAATCCAGTGCCTTCACATGTGAAATTATTATGTGCATACACCCAAGACAAATGGGTTAAGTCTTTTGAATCACCATCCAGAATTCCCTCAAACTCAACTTCATTAAAAAGCGTAATGTAGGCTTCTCCACCGGCATCTATTAGATTTTTAGCCGAATATACCGACCACGACGCATCGCAAACCGAATCATTAATACAGTGAATATAGTAAACCGGCACTTTATTTTTAGCCACTTTTTCAGCAGCCTTTTTTTCAAGCACATTAGCCGTGCAAATTGGAAAAGCCGCCGCAAAAATTTCAGAATAATTGTCAAGCATTACATTGGTGCAAAGTCCACCCATAGAACAGCCACCGACATAGATTCTATCTATATCAATATTATTCTCTTTTACTGTTCTATCAATTATTTCTTTGACAAGCTCATGTTTTTGAACGCCACAGCTAGACTGTGGTGCAAGAATATATGCACCATTTTCACCAAAACATGCTTGACTTTCCTCTTCGGTCCAGTTTGTGAGCTTACCACTTACCACATGTGATCTGTTATCATCACCTATCTCGCCCATTCCGTGAAGCCACACCACCAGTGGAGCTTTTCCATTTGACTTGGGTCTAAAAAGTCTGTAGTTCATACCATCAATCTTCATAGGCTCAAACATGTCTAATTTAGGATTTTTAAACTCATTAAATTTTATTTCTTTGCCCTTAAATTTTACCGAATACAGTTGTGAAATCTTTGTATTTGCAAAACATTCAATAGAAAAAACCGTTTTCAAATTAATCAAAAATCCGTTCTTAATTTCTGAAACATTTTCAACAATTCTTTTATCTAACTTTTCTTTACCTTCTAAGTCAGTAAGCTTTACACCAATCTCTAAATCAGATTTTTCAATCAATTCATCTGTTATTATCTCTATACTAGCTACGCCTTCTCCCCAATCAAAACAGTCTGCTATTACATTATAATACTTCATAATTCACCTTTTTTAAATAAAATCTATATCTTCTACTCCACTATCTGCGCCACTTTCAGCACCAATATCCTGCATATTAATCGTGCGTCTTTTTATTCTATGCTCTTCAGATTTTTCCCAGATAAAATCTTTTATCTCTCTTGCATTTTTAATATTTTTAATTAACAATGTCGGGTCTGTCGAATCTCCCGTATGACAAGTTATCGAGGCTATGCCAAACATTCTGTTAAAAAGAGTTGATTCCAGTGTAACGTCCTGAATTTTATACATATAACAGTCGTTCTCTTTCCTTCTAAAAAAACCTTGAGAAACTCTTAAAATTTCATCCTCAACTTCATAAACCGTGAACGTAAACGGCAGTCCAAAAAACCCCCAACGTTTTCTTTCTCTATATCCCATTTTTAATCACTCCTTATTTTTTACTATTATACTTCATACAACTTTAAAATTCAACTTTTTATTTTTCTTAAACTAATTTATTTTTTGTAGCATATATACCTATGTTTAATATAATATACTAAACATAAATTTACAGAGGTATAACGTGAAAAATTTTAAATATATTTTATCAAAAATAAGCGGAAAAAGCCTTTCATTTGTCAGTATAACCATTATTTTTGGAATACTCATAATACAATCGGGTTTAAACCTATTTGTCGATGTTGCACATGAGAACATTTCACAAATTGATATAATTTTCAGAACTGCAACAAGTTCTATTTTCGGATATATCATGAGTGTTGTTTCTACCAGTGATTTTGCTTTTAAAGAAAGAGAGAAAAGCAGTCCGAATCCTAAAAAAAGCATAGGTTTTTCTGCCGAAGAAACCCAAAATCCTAGTGCTTATTATAACGAAGTGCAAAACCAAGCTAATAGCGACATACAAACTACCGAAGCGCCTAAAGACAACTTTATAATTGAAAAAAAGAATTTTAAAATTAATATTCAAATTGTTGTTTTAACTTTAGCTTGCATTTATTGCCTTGTCATGATGCTTATAGTGCGAAATCTCACTCATTTATTCGTAGTAAACTCTACTAATACCGTGACTATATCACAGTACCGTGACATAATTTCCGGCAGTATCGGTGCACTTATCGGTTTATCACGTTCAAAATAAAAATCAGCAGTACAGACTCAATTAAAGTCTATACTGCTTTTTTATTTAGCCTTGATTTAAAAATAAATATGAATAATAGTCTTTCTCTAAAATCATTGCAGAAGATGAAAATAGGCGTGCCACATAAGAGGATATTTCGCTAACCTCTTCTTCAGTTATACTACTGTTTTCAAATAAAGTAACCTCGCTTGTATTTGCATTAAACATATAATCCTTTGTAATATAACTCTTATCCACAAACATAACCAATGGGTCACTGTCCGATAGAATATCCTGTCCTATATACAGCCTTGAGTCATACTCTAGCCCAAACAAATTCGACAATGTCGGCGCTATATCTAAGCTTGAGGCATATTTATCTATAGTTATGGGCTCTTCCATTTCACTGTTCCAAAGTATAAATGTATTCTCATAAATCTCAAAGGTTTCTTCAAGATAATCTGTACCTCTAAGCTCTGAATACTGAGGGTTTGTAAGCCCGTATGGATAGTGGTCACTGCTAATTGCAAAAACCGTATCATCAAGTTTTCCTGCGGCTTCAAGTTCTTCCACTAGTTTTGCAAGAGCATATTCAAACTCTAAATTACAGGCTATATAGGCCTTCACTGCATCAGAATACGGCAAATGCGCTACGACTTCCTGATTTTTGTACGCCATCATATTTCCGCCAAAATTATACTCTAAATGTCCGCTTACAGTCATGTAATAAACATTAAAGTTTTCTTCACCAATAAACATGTCTGTAGATTGTTCTATCATCTCTACATCGGACTCTGGCCATCTATCTGTTATTTCAAGACCATGACCTTTTGCATAAAAATCATACCCCATAGTCGGATAAGACTTGTCCCTATTATAATAAGTATAGCTGTGATTATGAAAAGCAAAACTCTTATACCCAAGTGAATTAAACTGATTTCCAAAAGCAAAGGGCATATAATTATCCGCAGCTCTTGTATAGCTCCAAACACCACTTTGTGGAAGCAAACCCGTGGTTGCGACATACTCACCATCTGATGTGCTAACCCCCCAAATCGGGGTATAGAAATTTTCGAAAACAAACCCTTCATTTTGCATTTTATATAATGTCGGTGTAAGTTCGCTGTCGATGAAATAAGGCGAAAAAGCTTCAGCTGTGATTAAAATTAAGTTTTTCCCTTCAAACATTCCTGTGTACTCATTCTCTTTAGTCGGCTCTCTTTCAGAAAAAAATTGATTTAAACTTAAATAATCAGGGTCGCTTTCCTCTAAATTAAAATTAATATCCATCACTTGTTCTTCATACACTATAGGCTTAGGAGTGGCACTTGGTGTAGGCTCTGGAGTTGGAGTTTCGTCCGCTCCATCCGTCGGCTTGATGGCAAGCTCCTCCTCAGTTTCTACCGGCACTATTGTAACCTCTGTCTTACCTTCAAATTCTTCAGATCCAAACAAAGAAAACTTAACATCTATCGCCATACAAGCAGGCACTCCAAATGTATTAACAGTACTTAATGGCACAAACTCATTTACTAAAAGATACCTTGGACTGTTGAGTCCATCTGTAAAAAGTGCAGGAAATAAAACACTAATAACAGCAATAACAACAAATGATACAGATGATATAATAGTCTTTCTAAACTCAAATTTATCTTTTAAAAAATGCTTTCTATAAAATGCAAAAAGCACTACCATTTGAAGAATCATCAACAGATATGTAATCCAATAGTTACCTAAAGAGTTAAGCGCAATCGAAGCAAACTCCAGTGCTTTTGGTATTCCCATTAACGACGTTATATAATATGGTGTTCCAAAAATGCTAAAATAAATCATCTGAGAGATATAAATAAAATTTAGCGAAACGGCAAATATAGCCTGAATAACAAAAGCTACTTTTCGATTTTTGAGCACACTTCCGACAAAGAGCAAAAAAGCACCTATGCTTAGTGAAAAAAGAATTTTATATATACCAAACTCAAGGTTTGCACTAACACTGAATATTATCTCGTTGACAAATGAATATGACAGTATAAACAAATACGATACGACAGTAAAAATCAAATTATAATTTTTTTCTCTTAAATATTTCATTTTTTCCCTCTTAATTTTAAAATTAAATTAATTATAACATTATTTCAAAATTTTACAATATTTTTTTATAGAAACAAGAAAAGCGCCCCCCTAAGAGCGCTTTCTTTATTTTCTACTTCTTCTGTCACGACCGCCTATAGAATTATAATATTCCTCTTTAACTCTGTACATTTCTTTATCTGCTTCTTCAAGCTTATCCATAAGGTCATCAGAACTTAAACTGCATGAAGAGCCTATAGAAACTACTAAATTTTCTTGCATTTTAAACAAAAATTTTAGTCTTTCAATCTTTTTATCAAAGCATGAAATATCACTTGGATAATCAAGGACAACAAACTCATCTCCACCTACTCGGTAAGAACTGCTTGGAAAAACAGCCTTTAAAACTTCTGAACATCCTATAATCAACTCATCACCATAACTATGTCCATACATGTCATTGGCTTGTTTAAGTCCATTGATATCAATGTAAGCAATACCCACAAAACCTGGATAGTCCTCCTTGATTTCCTTTATAGTCAGATTAAAACTATATCTGTTTTTCACGCCTGTGAGATCATCAAATTGACTTAGCTTCTTAAATTTATTTAGGAGATAATGCCTACAGTTATTTCTGTCATTATGTCCTGTAGCCAAATCGTAAACAAAGTCGTGGCAATTTCCATATCCACAACAAAAACAGTTTATTTCTCTATCTTCTTTCGTTATTTTTCCTAGAGAAATAAAGGCTCTCTCCATCATTACTTCATCTACAATTTTTCTATAGTCGTTGCTTTTGTCTGAATACGTCCTAATAAAGTCGTTATAATTTAATTTACCATCAAAAAAACTCATTAAATCTGCCGATTTTTCATCTGAAACATTCATTTTAGCCTTATTAGTTGCAAAATCAATTTCATTCTGCCTTGCAGTTTTGTGTGTTCCTGTTCCTAAATTACACCCATGTTCACAATTAAGTGCATCAACTATCAGCGGAACGGGTTTATTTTCATTTATATCTTTGATGTATTCTTCAAAATATTTTTCTATATTAGAAATTCCCTCTATCTGCTTTATCCAAACATCTTCATCTAAATGGTATTTAATATTTTCACTAAGTCCTCCAGGCCTTGAAAAAGTGAATCCTATAGATCCTTGAATATTATCAAATTCTGACTCATCATACTCTTTTAAGTCTATATTATTTTTTTCTAAATATTCATTAAACTTATTAAATGTAACATTATATTCAAGTACCCCTCCTGTGTGCTCGCTAGTGCATTCACGTTTTTTACCAATACAAGGAGATAAAAACATTATTTTCTCTTTAAGTCCAAGATATTTTTTTAAATATATTGCTAAGCAAATTACTGGACTGTGAATCGGTGACAAATTTTTTATCAAAGAGGGATGGTATTTTTCAATATAGCTTACAACAACAGGACATGGTTGTGCGATAACCCCACTTAAATCCTGCTCTCTAATTGCTTTTACATGCGCCCATGTGCAAATATCCGCTCCAAGTGATACGTCATATACATTTTTCACACCAATATTTTTCAAATATGAAATAAGCCTTTTAGTTTCAGTAAAATTAAACTTAACCGCCGGAGCAATTACAACTGAAATATCCTCATTATTCTCGATAGCTTCATAAAAAAATTCTAAATCATCTACGTAATCTCTTGCATTATGGTCGCAGATAGACAAGCACTCCCCGCATGAAATGCAAAAACCGCTTTTTATAAATACTTTTCCCATATTCGCTTCAAAAAATGCTTCATTTGCGCCAACTGGGCATTTATAGATACATTTGTTGCAGCCTTGGCAATTTTTGTCTTTCGTAAAAACAAAACTGGTCTTATCCAATCCTTAATCTCCTCTTACTTTAAAGTTACCAAAAGTAACATTTTTTCACATAATTTCTTAATATAATTATACTAATACACCCTTAAAAAGTCAAATTTTTTTATATTATATATTTATGTTTCGCTATACTTAAAAGAAAAATCATACCTTATACTTAGAATATAAAAAAGAGGCTTGGCATTACGCCAAGCCTCTTAAGTAGCTATTAATATTTATCACTGTAACGGTAATTTCCACCCATCACATCATCGTCTTGATATTCGCTGTTGCCGCTGTCGTCACTAAGCACAAAGCCTGACAATAGGCTTTCCAAAATTTGTGACTGACTAGAAAGTTCTTCACTTGTAGCGGCACTTTCTTCTGCTGTAGCAGTATTCATTTGAACAACAGCCGATATTTCATCAATACCTGCGCTAACTTGTCTTGCTCCTTCAGCCTGTGTTGTACAAGAAACAGCTATACTGTCAACCAATGCGCTAAGTTCGTTTGCACTGTTTATTGCTACATTAATCGAATTTGATGTGTCTGATGCAATTTTGTTACCTATGTCAACCACAGCAACTGTTTCTTCAATTATAGCCGCTGTATTTTTTGCAGATTCAGCCGACTTAGTAGCAAGTGTACGAACTTCATCTGCAACAACTGCAAATCCTTTACCTGAAGCACCAGCTCTTGCAGCCTCAACCGCAGCATTAAGTGCCAAAATATTTGTTTGGAACGCAATGTCGTCTATAGTTTTTATGATATTACTAATTTCCATAGATTTTTGGCTGATATTTCCCATAGCCTGAACCATTTCCTGCATTTGCTCATGGCTTTGGTTTAATGCATCTTGAGATTTTTGGTTTGCTGCTTTAGCATTTTGAGAATCTTTTGCAGTCTCTCCTATTTTTTGGCTTATATCCTCAATAGTTGAAGAAAGCTGTGCTATCGAAGACGCCTGTTCTATTGCACCTTGTGCTAGAGACTGCGCCCCTTGTGCGACCTGATTATTTCCTGAGTTTACATTGTTAGAAACCGAATTTATCTTATACATTGTCATCGACAATTTCTCTGCTATCTTATCTTGAGAATCTGTTAATGAGCTAAAATCTCCAATATAATATTCTTTAGCTTTACTTTGAACTGCAAAATTTCCAGCGGCAAGTTCTGCTAGTGTATAATTTAGATCATTAATCATGACCGAGACAGAGTTAACTATACTCTTAGTAGAATTTGCAAGTATCATAGTTTCATCTTTTGTATTAATTTGCGGCATAGGAGATGTTAAATCGCCTGTTGATACCTTATTAAGTCTATCTGCACAAAGATTAATAGGCTTAGCAATATTGTTAGCTACATAAATTACAATTAATACAGAAACCACTAAAATAACTATGCTAATTATTATAATGATTATTATAGAAGTAACCATTTGTGCTAAGAAATTATCCTGATGAGTCATAATATATATTCCCCATCCATTTGAATCATCGACTTGTGTATACGCTGCAAACTGGGCAACTCCGTCCCAATTTACAGAGGTAAACCCTTCGTTACCATTTAGTAATGACTGCTCTAGCTCGGCAAGCGTTTTTAGGGATGAATCAGTTTTTGCCTCTTCAATAGTATTATACGCATCATAAACTAGTTGAGGATCGTTAAATGCAATAGTATCGCCATTGCTATTAATAATAGTTGTTGTACTTCCTTCACCGACTGCTACTTTAGAAGATATAGTCGAGAAAACTGTAGGATTAATCGCAATAAGTGCAACGCCTTCAAAGCTTCCATCTCTCATTATGGGAGCTGTTATAGTCATTGTAAGTTGTCCTGTTTCAGGGCTAGTAAGCGGATCACCTACATAAGCATCACCTGTAGCTTTTGGCACAGCAAATAAGTCTTGTTGTGAAAAGTCGCCATCTACAGTAAGTGGCTTTCCTTCTTTGCTAAACACCTGTACAGATTCATAATTATTCGTAGACTTAATTTTCTCAAAATACTGGACTATTTCTTCTTTAACTTCATCATGAGTTCTTCCATCGGCGGTTGTTCCCCCCACCTCAGGTATTTCTTGAGATATAATCGGATCTATCGCAAGCTGTTTTACAACGTTTCTATACGACTGAAGCTGAACTTCAACCATATCGGCTGTAGCATCAATCGTCGCCATCATTGATTCTTCTAGTGCAGACATCGTACTTGAATATGTGTTAAAAATTGAGATTGAACTGATAGTAAGTATACTTACAAGTAATAGTGACATCGCTAAAGTCAAAATTTTCATTCTTATAGTTTTCATTTTCTTAACCCCTTATTCTTTGTTAATCAGAAAAACGACTATTTCTCTAACCTTTCTCATTATATCACCAATGTTTTCACTTTACAATGAGATAGCAGTATATTTTTCTGAAAAAACATTTGTTTTATTTTTCAGATAAAGTTTAGTTCAATTTTGGACATAATAATTATCAAACAAACAATTATTATTTTTCTAATAAACTCACTTAAAATATATCTTATTTTTCAAAAAACTGTACTCCATTTAAATACATTTATTTCTATCATCTTTAATTTTTACATATAAAAAGACTGATAGAACCACTCTATCAGTCTAAGTACAGGATTTATAAGTTTGTCCAAAAAGTTTCTATTTAATTCAGCTTTTATTATTCTTAAGCTTGCATTGTAACTAATTCAAGTGAAAGCTTGTCCGAAATCATTGCGATAAACTCGCTGTTAGTTGGCTTTCCTCTTGTATTATGAATTGTATATCCAAAATAAGAATTCAAAATCTCAACATCGCCTCTATCCCACGCTACTTCAATCGCATGTCGAATTGCTCTTTCGACTCTTGAACTAGTTGTTTTATATTCTTTTGCTACAGAAGGATACAGCTCTTTTGTCACTGCATTTATAACTTCTTTATTCTCTACAGCCATGATTATCGAATCTCTTAGGTAATGATACCCTTTTATATGTGCTGGTACGCCAATTTGATGAAGAATTTCAGTAACTTTAATTTTCAAATCTGTTCTACTGTCTTTGATTTCTTTTCGATTATCCTCAGATGATGTGTTTGCCATAATTATCATATCTTCGAAAAGAGAAATATTGTCATAAGGCTTAACTATCACTTTGCTAACACCGATACCCAAAAGTTCTCTTTCAAGCACTGGACTTGAGTATGTAGTTGTTACAACAAAAATCGGCAGATTAATCTTTTCGCCTCTTAGTGTATGAATGACAGCCATCGCATCGTAATCCGGCAAAAAAACGTCAGTACACACAATATCTGGTTTCACTTCTCTAATTTTTTCAAGTAAAGTTGAACCATTCTTTTTTATGTACAAAACCTGCACCATGTTCGATGCTGCTTTTTGTGCTACTTCTCTCCCCCAATCTCCATCATCTGATGTAATAATCATTTTTAATAACTTTTCCATAAGCGACCTCCTGTATTTTTTTGAACGTGAACAAATTTTACCATACAATCGAACATATTACAATAGTTTTTAAGGATTTTTTAAAGAAAAAAAGCAAAAAGATTTTGTCGAATTTTGTAAAAAAAAATCGAACACCCTTGAATTGATAATTAAGGTGACGATTTTTCTGAATTATTCTATTAAATTTTGAATTTGTTCGAGTTCAATATTTTCAAATATTTAGTGGAATTATGTATTTTTTATTAGAAAAATACATATATATTGTTTCCACTATTTAATCATTTTTTTAAGACTGCTCGGAGAGTACCCTGTTTTCTGCTTGAAAACCTTAGAAAAGTATTGCACATCAGGTATTCCGACAGCCACCGCAATATCTTTTATCGGAATTGAACCATTCAAAAGTTGCATAGCTTTTGAAATTTTTACGCTCATTATATATTCATTAGGAGATATTGCCATTGTATCTTTAAAGTATCTCCATAAAGTAGAATGGCTTATATGAAAAGTTTCTGCAATTTCTTCAACTGATAAATCATTAGAGTAATTTTTGTAAATATAACTTACGATATCATCCATAACATAATTTTTAGGAAGACTTAAGTTGTTTTTTGTATTTTCAATATTACCTGAATTTTTCAAAATTTCCAAAACAGAATACAAAAATCTAATATACGAAAACATATTAAAAGAATTAACTTCTAAATTTGCATGAGTAAAATCTGAAATGAGCTCATGAATTTCCTCTATCTTGCTACACTGAATAACCGGTAAATCATGGCTCAAATTTAAATCTGAAAGTACTTCATCTGCCTCTGCGCTGTCAAATCCAATCCATGAAAATTTCATAGGCATCTCTGAGCTTAAATTACCATAAGAAACAATACTACCTGGATAAATTGCAAAGACACTACCTTTTTTTAAACTATAATTCACATTGTTCACATTATAATAACCCTTACCTTCATAAACAAAGTGCAAAATGTGCTTTTCCCTTATCACTGCTTTCTCAGAAAAATCCGCAGAGCTAGCTTCACAACCAAAATTAATAAGGCTTAAATTAAAATTATTATAATTATTCATTATAATATCAGATGAGCTTCCCTTAGTTTTTTTGTAAATCATATTACATTATAGTTTGCTACTTAATTATTAATAAGTAATAGTCAAACTACTTCCTCCAAACACTTTACTTTTTTCTATTGCATATTATAGCAAATTTGAAATATTTTTACAACATTTATGTTTAAATTAGTGTTATTAATATTATATTGAAATATTTTTACAAGATTATGAAAAAATTATTAATTTACAATTCTTCTTTTTCATTTATAATAGTCAATATAGTTATTTGTATAAAAAATTATTATTTTTAAGTGAAAATATAGTAAACACATATAAATAACATTAACTTTTCTACAATTTTTTTATTAATTTGTTGAATATTTTACTAAAGTAATGAAAGGTGTATTATTATGAAAAAATTACCAGTAGCAGTTCAAGTTTATTCAGTTAGAGATTTAGCGGAAAAAGATTTTTATTCTACTATGAAAGAAATCAAAGAAATGGGATATGACGGTGTAGAACTCGCAGGATTTTACTCCTGTGCCCCTACATTTATCAAGGAAACTCTCTTAGATTTAGGCTTAGTAGCGGTTTCTGCCCATGTACCATATGGTGAGCTTACTGCCGATATAGATAAGGTTATCGCAGATTATAAAGAAATCGGAGTGTCCTTCATAGCCGTTCCATATCTTGAAGATGACGATAGACCAGCTGGAAAAAACTTTGAAGAAACACTTAAAACCATAGCCGAAATCGGAAAAAAATTAAAAGAGAACGGTATTCAGCTTGTATACCACAATCACGACTTTGAATTTGTCAAAATGGAAGACGGCAGATACGGCCTTGACACTATTTACGAGACCATCGACAGCGATTATTTACAAACTGAAATTGACACTTGTTGGGTAAATGTTTCAGGAGTGAATCCACCTGATTATATCATGAAGTACAAAGACAGGGCGCCTATCGTTCACCTTAAAGATTATATCAAAGAGGGTGACCCTTCAAATATGTATGAATTAATAGGCTTAGAAGAAGAAAAGAAGGAACAAACGGGTAAATTTGAGTTTCGTCCTGTAGGTTCAGGCATTCAAAACTTCCCGCCAATTTTAGAGGCAGCTGTTAACGCTGGTGCGAAGTGGGTTGTAGTCGAACAAGACTTCCACTATGATGGAATCTCACCAATGGAGAATATAAGAAAAAGCCGTGAATATCTAAAATCACTCGGCTGGTAATTTAAGGAGGAATAGTCATGAAAGCGATAGTTACAGTTGCACCAAAACAAAGTGTAGTAAAAGAAATAGACGAACCAATTATTCACGACAATGGCATAAAAGTAAAAATGAAATACTGTGGTGTTTGCCATTCAGAGCATTATGACTGGGCAAACAAAGCAGGCGCCTATGGACATGAGCCTTTAGGTTATGTTGTCGAAACCGGCAAAAACGTCACTAATTTTAAAGTAGGCGACCGTGTAAGTGGTCTATGGGGAAATACTCTACCCGGTTCTGGCGCAATGGTTGAATATATGGTTTTAGATGAAGCTAGTGATTTAATCATTAAGCTTCCTGATAATGTTAGAGATGAAGACATCGTGGTCGAGCCACTTTCTTGTATGTTCAGTGCTGTAAGCAAGGCTAGATGCAGTATGCCTGGAACAAGAGTTGCAGTCGTAGGATGCGGATATATGGGCTGTGGCGCTATTAGTCTATTAAAGCTTAGAGGCTGTTATGTAGTCGCTGTTGACATAAGAGAATCAGCAAGACAAGATGCCTTAAAATACGGACACGCCGATGAAGCAATAACCCCTGAAGAGGCCTTGGATAAGTATTATGAGTCCTTTGAATGTGTTATGGAATGGGCTGAAAACAATGAATCACTCGAAACAGCCATTAAACTTGTCAAAATGTGTGGACAATTATGCGTAGGAGCATATCACACAGGACCTAAAAGAGCGCTTGACATGGAGTGTTTGGGCGTAAAAGCGATTGAACTTTTGAACACTCATCCCAGAGAGAGAGAATTGTCTGAAAAAGGTGCTATAAACGCTGTGGAAATGCTTAAAACGGGCGCATGGGACTACAAAGGTGTTCCGACTATGATTTATCCCGTTTCAAAATTTGACCTAGCTCAAGAAGAGATGGACACAAAATACGGTCATCATATGAAATCACTTATTGATATGGAAATGCTGGATGGAGATCCATACATGGTATAATTTAGCCGCCAAATCAACCGAAAGGAGATTCGTATCTTGACAAAATTCAAACGATTCATCGATAAGTACACCCCAATAATTATGCTTGCTCCTGCGATAATCGGACTTTTAGTCATCACTGTTTACCCAAGCCTTGACTCAATATTCCTATCTTTTACGGACAAGTCACTATTAAAGCCTAACACCGATTTTATATGGTTTGAAAATTATATAGAAGTCCTTACAGACCCTGAAATTTATCAAACTATACTCAATACCCTTTTATTTGCAGGTTTATCTCTATTTTTAGGAGCTTCTTTTGCAATGTTAATTGCAGTTGAGCTTAATAAAAAGTATTTTGGACGAACATTTTTTAGATCTATCTTTTTAGCTCCTTGGGTAACTCCTCCTCTAGTTACTGCGGCGATTTGGCAAATACTCTTTAGTGAAACATTCAGCCCGATTAGTGGAATTTTAATGGAGTGGGGCATAATTGATACACCTATAAAATTTTTAGGAGTATCCGAGCCTTTATTCGGATTTATCCCTATCCCCTTAATATCCATTATCATCATTAATGTTTGGTCTATTTTCCCATTTATGATGGTTATGTTCCTTGCAGCACTACAAACTATCCCGCAGGAAATCATGGAAGCAGCCGAGGTAGACGGAGCAACAAAGACACAACGCTTTTTTAAGATTACCTTACCATGTCTTATGCCCATTATCGAAACCACACTTTTACTACAATTCATCTGGCAGTTTAACAACTTTAATATCAGCTATCTTGTTACAAAAGGTGGTCCACTTAATTCTACAATGGTTATGGCCGTTAATGTTTACACCGAATCTTTCATTAACTTTAACTACGGATACGGCGCTTCTATCAGCGTTGTAATGATGTTAATTATTTTGGGCCCTGCACTTTGGTATTTAAAGAAAACCATGAAGCAAAATGCTTTGTGAGAAGGAGGAATAGAATATGAGAAAAAAATCCACCATAATACTAGATGCAGTTCGTCACTGGGCAATAATGATTTTTGCTTCCATTTTTGTTCTATTTCCTTATTACTGGATGATACTTACCTCTTTAAAGCCAAGAGAAGAAGTCATGCAGTCTCCTCCAACTTGGATTCCTGAATTTTTAGATTTTAACAACTACGTCCAAGTTTGGGAACAGCTTCCACTGATGACTTACCTTACAAACTCATTGTTTGTTGCGGCTTGCACAACGATTATCGCACTTGTTTTCGCTTCTTTTTGCGGTTACAGTATCAGTAGGTATGTCATGAGAAAACCACAGAGAATAACAACGGCTATCGTCATTTTCTCTCAGTTAATACCAGGTGTTTTACCTTTTATTTCCTTCTATTTTATAATGTTCAACGCAGGTTTAACTAATACATATCAAGGCTTGATTATTGCATATTCAGTTTGGGCAATACCATTTTGTACACTTATGATGAAGAGCTATTTTACTCAGGCAATACCGACAGCACTTGAAGAAAGTGCAACTTTAGACGGCTGTTCAAGGTTCGGTGTATTCTTTAGGATAGCTATTCCGATTTCTATTCCAGGTCTTGTCGCTACGGCTATCTTTTCGTTTATTTTAGCTTGGAATGAGTTCATGTGGGCGAGTGTAATGCTTACTAGCAATGACATGAAACCAGCTTCTGTAGGAATTTACGATTTCATCGGTCAATACGGTGCAAACTCTAATATTTCAATGACTATGACAGCCGCCGTTATGATTACGATTCCGGCAATAATATTCTTCTCGTTCTTACAGAAATATCTAATCAGCGGACTTTCAGCAGGTGCTGTAAAAGGATAAAGTCAAAAATATAATTTAAATAACACAACATTTAATTTGAAAAGGAGAAAAATCATGAAAAAAGCAAAAAAACTTTTTGGTCTACTTATGGCTTCCCTAATGGTCGTTTCTTTAGCAGCTTGTTCTGCTGCTCCATCAAGCAGCTCGTCTACCGCTTCTACAGCAGATTCATCAGAAAGCAGTGCTCCTGAGAGCAGTGAAGAAGCATCTTCTGAAGCTACTGGCGGTGATTTGGACGGAAAGACCATCACATTTACTATGCAAAAATATGGTAGTGATCCATCTGCACAAGATAACGCTTTAAAAGAAATTACAGCAAGATTTAAAGAAGAGACAGGCATAACAGTTGAATATTCATTAATCGACTGGGGTCAAGCACTAACAAAACTTACTCTTGCAAGCACAGGCGGCGAAGCTCCTGACGTCGCAGACGTATTCTTTACAGCTTCTATCGTTCAAATGGGTAACGGCCAATATGGTCCTATGGACATTACAGAAATTTATGAGGAACTAGGCGGCGACGACGCTTATTTCTCGGCTGCTATCGAAGAAGTTAAGCATAATGGCGGAGTCTATGGTATTCCATGGCGTATGGATACAAGAGGCATGCTTTATAACACCGCTCACTTTGAAGAAGCTGGCATAACTGAAATCCCAACTACTTATGACGAGCTTATCGAAGTTGCAAAACAACTTACAGTAACAGATGAAAACGGCAATATCACTCGTTCAGGTGCTGTTCTTCCTGTAAGTGGAACACGTCTAGACCAAGGTTGGTTCGGACTATTAGCAGGACACGAAGGAAGCATAATGAATGAGGGTTATACTGAGTTTACATTTAACAGCCAAGCTGGTCTTGACTCGCTTCAATTCATGTATGACTTAGTTAACGTTCATAAGGTTTGCACAACAGCCATACTAGACCCATCATTTGACTCAAGCACTGAGTTCTTAGCTGAAAAAGCTTCAATCATCTTAGGCTCAAATGCCGATATCAGAACAACTGCTGAGGCACAAGCTCCTCAAATGGTTGAAAATCTAGCTATGGCTCCAATGCCAAGCCTTACAGGTGAAGGCGTCTCTTCTATCGCTTTTGCTGCTCCAATTTCTATCATGCAAACTACTGAAGAGTACGAAGCTTCCGCTGAATGGGTTAAATACTTCTGCTCGCCTGAAGTTCAACTTGAATTCTGCTCAGCAGTTAACCTTATTAACTCTAATATCGAAGTTATGTCTCAACCATATTACACTGATGATCCACTTATGGTGGCTATGACTGAACAAGCTTCAAGAGCTATTCAAGGCGACCCACAAATAAGCACATGGAGCCAAATTGACGCTTTCCCAGACGGACCTATCAACTCAATGTGTACAAATGTTATGGCTGGAAATGATATTCAAGGCGAACTTGACGCTTGTCTATCTGAAGCTTTAGAAATTTTTGAAGATGCACAATAAGGAAAAACTAAACTGAAAAACTGTTATTTAAATTATTTGACAAGAAGCTGTGGTGAATTATCACCACAGCTTCTATATTTTTGCAAAACCTATTGACAATTAAACAATATGATATTATAATGATATCACAATAATATTAAAAGGAGCGATTAACATGACAGAAAAATCTTTTAAAGCAGCGAACGGACTTGTCGTATTGATACTTACTATTTTGCTTTACTTAGCAGCTATAGGAGGAGTCATTTTTGGTGCGATGAATATGGTAGAACACAGCTGGGGAATCCTATTATTTGTAATCTCATTATTATACTTAGTGACAGGTTGGATTGCATTTATAGGCATTAAAATTCTCGAACCACAAGAGGCTATGGTTTTAACTCTTTTTGGCAAATACATAGGAACATTAAAGGGAGAGGGAATTTACTTTGTGAATCCGTTTTGTAGCAGTGTAAATCCAGCACATGAGACCAAACTTAGACAAAGTGGAGACGTTGCCGAAAAAAAGAGCATCACTTCTATTACGGGTGTTTCACTTCAAGGAAATATCGATTTATCAATCAACAAAAAAATTACACTTAAAGCAACTACATTAAACAACAACAAGCAAAAAATCAACGACTGTCTCGGAAACCCTGTAGAAATTTCTATAGCGGTTATTTGGAAAGTTGTAGACACTGCTAAAGCTGTATTCAATGTCGAAAATTATAAAGAATTTCTCTCTTTACAGTGTGATGCCTCTCTTAGAAATATAGTAAGACTATACCCCTATGATATCGCACAAAATATTGATACTACGGGCGATGGCAATCCTGATGAGGGCTCACTTAGGGCTTCAAGTGAAATCGTAGCAAATCGCATTAAGGAGGAAATTCAAAGCAAAGTAGAATTTGCAGGCCTTGAAGTCGTCGAAACTAAAATCACCTACTTAGCCTATGCCTCTGAAATAGCCGCTGCAATGCTTCAAAGACAGCAAGCTACTGCCTTAATCGATGCTAAGAAACTTATTGTAGATGGTGCTGTCGGCATGGTTGAAATGGCGCTTGAAAGAATTGAACAGAACGATGCAATACAGCTTGACGAAGAGCGAAAAGCCGCAATGGTTTCAAACTTGTTGGTAGTACTTTGCGCGAACAAAGACACTCAGCCTGTGGTAAACTCAGGTAACTTGTACTAAAATATGGCAGATAAAAAACAAATTCCGTTAAGGCTTTCTACAAAGCTATACAACCAAATCGCCTCATGGGCAGAAGACGACTTTCGCTCGGTAAACGGGCAGATAGAATACCTACTTTCAGAATGTGTCAAGCAAAGAAAGAAAAATGGTAAATACGTGCCGCATGATTTAGATGAAGACCTTGACATAGACATAAAATAAAGCTGGTCTAATTCACCAACTAAAAACACCCTAGCAAGGGTGTTTTTTTGCGACTCGTCACCAATAAATTTTATAACGCAGCCAAAACAATTTTAAGCATAGAAAAACCCCAATACACAAAAATGCGTATTGGGGTTTTTCGACTGGCACGCCGTGAGGGATTCGAACCCCCGACCTTTTGGTTCGTAGCCAAACACTCTATCCGGCTGAGCTAACGGCGCATATAAGCTATAACAAACTATCATGATATAGCTTAACTATTATATTACAAAGAAAGACATAAGTCAAGTTTTTTATGCATTTTATTTTTATAACTCATATTTCTTCTTCATCTTTTCAACAAGTAAGAATGTCGAAACAATTTTTGCAAGATACAAAACGCTATTTACTTCCTTCTCGCTCCAAATCCTATTTTTAGTGCAATCATCAAGACCTAAAAATAAGGTTACATTCTCTCCTGACTTTATTTGTGCGTGTAAGAACGATTTAATTCCCTGATCATCCATTAATTTGTAGGTGTCGGTGTCTTTAAAAATCCCTAAGTCATTGCTATAAATTATTCCGTCACCTCTAGCACCAGTAAAAAATTCTTTCAACACCTCATATGGTATGTTTTGCAAATTACCTATTTCTGCAGAAATGCCTGTATTCACCCATTCGTAGGTATTGTGATAAGTCTTTCCATCATCAAAAGTCTCAAAAATATAACTCCTGTCGGCATCATACTTTTTACCCCAGTGCTGTAAAAACGCTTGAACCGACGTCTTAAAATCTTTTGCTTCATACAAAAGATTGAACGCAGTCGAAACTATCTCAGAATCAAAATACGAACTAGCAATTCTATTTGCATTTTCAAGCACTGCAAGATTCCTCATAGTGCCAACACGAAGTGTTTCACTATAAAAAGTATAGCAGTCTTTACCCTTTAATTTTGATTGATAAAGCGCCTTATCTGCACATTTATAAAGCTCTTCATAAGTATTTCCATGAAGAGGATACTTAGAAACGCCTACACTACCTGATATTTTATAAGTCTTATCCTCTCCTGAATAGGTGTTTTTAAAAGCATTTACTATCACTTCAGCTTTTCTATATAGAATTTTGATAGATTCTATATTCTTAGTAAACACTATGAATTCATCTCCGCCTATTCTTCCTATGACGTCTTCTTTTCTAAAGCATTTTTTAAGGTTAGACGCCACTTCTGTTAAAACTAAATCCCCAAAATGATGTCCCAAATTATCATTTACCGATTTAAAATCGTCGATATCCACTATAAAAAGCGCATAAGACTCCTCAGGATTATTTCTTAATATATCTTCAATCATGCTCTCTGTTGTAACTTTATTATAACAAGAAGTTAAAAGATCTGTTTTGGACTTAACCTCTATTAATTTTTGCTGTGTTATCTCAATTATTTTGCCCACTGCATATACAGGTTTATTTCCTTTTCCGAAAACAACTTTATATATAATTCTACAATAGCTCAACTCACCATCACTTTGTAAAAATCTAATATCCACTGTTTCTGATATACCTTTTTTGATATTTTTCATCATATCTTTTAGATACTTTTGATCATCCTTTAATACTCTACCTGTAGATAAAATATGCTCTGGAAAAACCAACACACCATCGCTAAACCCAAACACTTCTTTGCCTTTTCCTATATACCTTATCATTGATGTCCTTAAATCTAACGAAAAAAAGCATTCATTCGTAAGCTGTGAAACAGTGTGCAATAGTATTTTTTCTGATATCTGATTGTGAAAATAATCATCTACCACATCTATCTCATCATCATTTGCAAACTCGCCTCTTAAATCTCTGGTAAATCCTGCTACTAAATCATTTCCCGACACATCTTGTGCGCTTATTTTAACAAGCGTAATCTCACAAGGTATTTCCTCTCCATTGAGCTTGCAGTGAAGCCATTTAAATCTTTTATATCCATTTTTTAGTGCTTCACCTATGTTTTTCATCGCAAGTGCACTACTAAGCATACCATTTGGCTGATATAAAGGCGACAAATCAATAAACCTATCTAAATACTGTTGCTTATCCTCCAGCTCAAAAAGCTTTGCCGCCATTTGATTACACATAATATTTTCATTATAAATATTCCATAAATTAAGGCATAAGGGTGCCGCATCCAAAATCGCTATAATTTGATTTTGAAATTGCTCTTCTATATTTTGCTGAGCTATATGCGGTCTGTTGTCTTTCACATATGCCATCATATAATAATTGCCATGACTGTCTTTTATTTCACTTTTTACAAATAAAATTTTCACAGGAACACTATCTCCAGAAGTAGTGCAGTGCATCCATTCAAATTCATATTCTGACAGTTCATAACCCATATTTAAACTTTCAGAATACTTTTCTATACTTTTTTTACCATCAAGCTGCTTTACCGGAGAGAGCCGCTCAAAATTGAGTATAAATTCTTCGCTACTTTCACATCCACATAAATGTGCCATGCTTTTATTTGCTGATACTAAAGTAAATCTACTGTCAAAAACACATATACAACTAGGAGAATTATCAATTAATTTTAGTATCGATTCACCCTTTATATCTTTAATATTTTCAATCAGATTGTTTAAGTTTAATTGTATATCTTCTTTGCTATATCCCATTTTTGTCTCCTAACTCAACTTTATTATGCATGGAAAATATATTTGCCCAGTATACAACACATTATGTAAAAACTCTATTAATTATCTGAGACTTCAATGTGATGTCTTAATGTATTATAAAATACGACTATAAAATACAACTATATCTTGTAAGAATTTAATTTACATGTTATAATTTGCCTTAAAATAAAGTAAAAATAATTATTAAGAAGGAATTTTATATGAGCATTAAATTAAAATGGGTGGAAACTCAAAGTGAATTTCAAGACTGTCTTAATCTAAGGCAAGTAGTTTTTACTGATGAACAAGGTTTTGATGCAGCTATAGACCGTGATGAAATCGACGATACCGCCGAACATTTAATGGCACTAGACAAGGACAAACTTATTGGAACCGCCAGAACTTTTCCTATGGATGACTACTATAAAATTGGCAGATTTTGCATACTAAAAGAATACCGAGGGCAAAATATTGGTAAAAAAATGATAGAAGAAATTCTTCAAATACTAAAAGAAAAAAATGTATCTACTGTTAAACTTTCATCTCAATACCGTGCACGAAAGTTTTATGCTTCCTGTGGTTTTAGCGAACAAGGTGAAATTTATATGGAAGACGGACTTGAACATATACTAATGATATGCAAACTTTAACATGGTATTTTACAGTTCTATTTCTATTTGACTTATGTCTTTTCCTATTAAGTCTATGACTTTTTTGTACTCGTCTCTCTCTTTGAACTTTGTTTTTAAGGAAGTTGGTATTAAAACGACTCTTTTTTTATCAATTTCTTTTAAAAATGAATTAACAGCAGGCGGATACTTTCCGGCCCAAACAGGAAAAACCAATACGATGTCTTTTTCTTCATCTGGTTTTTGATAAACTGCATTTGTGCTGTCCCCTTTTGACGCTTTTGCACCGCCTTTAATGAAACCCAATACACCTTCCCATTTCTCATCATCTTCTATTTTAAAGGCTTCACAGCAGTGCTTTTCAGCAATTTTTTTTGCTATAGCTTCGCTTCTACCTGTTCTTGTATAATAATAAACCTGTATCTTTTCCATAAAAAAACACCTCAAAATTAATTTGCTCACATGCTAACATATATTTATTATAAAATTATGAACTAAAAAAATATTTTTAAACTTCAAATTACCAATATAAACTATTACTTTTAACTTTTAAGGTGGTGAAAAATTTGGAATGTCCACATTGTAATGAAGACATCAGTATAAAAATGGACGTATGCCCATACTGCAAAAACGAAATTCACAGTATCACTGTAAAAAAATATAAAGAGCCCCTTCAAACTTCTTATGATTATTCTGAACACGCAAAGAGACTTAGTGAACTATATTTACCAATAATAGGAATTTTAGTGGGTTATTTTTTTTCATACTTATTGCAACATACTACACCACAAAATGTATTTATCGAAATCACCGCTTATGTAATCTTAGGTTGGTCAGTACTTTATGGCCTTGTTCCTATTACTATTTCTCAGTTTATGCTTGTAATTATCGCCTATGTTGTAGATATAAAAAACAAGCGAGAGCAGTTAGAATTTTTTAAATTAATATTTCTTTTTGTCATGTTAATTGTTACCATAGTGTTTTTCATGACTTGGTATGATTTTCTAATTACAGGAATTATTACTTTAATTGTTTTTGCAATAAGACTTCTTTTCCTACTTTTACAAAAGTAGTTTAAAAAGTTTGTTGCAGAAAAAAAGGAAGCTTTTAAAAGCTTCCTTTTTTTCTATTAAAAATTAATTTGTTTAAACTGCTTTAGATATTCATCATATGTGCAGTATCTGTCGATAACTCCGCCATCTGGAAGAATTTCAATAATTCTGTTTGCCGCAGTTTCTATAAACTCATGGTCATGACACGAGAAGAGTGTTACACCTTTAAAGTCAACAATTCCGTTATTAACAGCTGTGATAGATTCCAAATCAAGGTGATTTGTCGGTTGGTCAAGAATCAATACATTACTTCCGTACATCATCATTCTTGAAAGCATACAGCGAACTTTTTCTCCACCTGATAACACCTTAACAGCTTTGTACACATCATCTCCTGAGAAAAGCATTTTTCCTAAAAAGCTTCTTAGATATGTCTCTGTAGTATCTTTTGAATACTGCTCAAGCCACTTGATTATACTATCGTCACAATCGGCAAAAAACTCTGTATTATCTTTTGGAAAATATGACCTACTAGTAGATACACCCCATTTAAACGTACCGCTGTCCGCCTTTTCATGCTCTGTAATAATCTCAAACAAAGCAGATATTGCAAACTGATTATCCGCCAAAAATGCTACTTTATCGCCTTTATTTAGTATAAACGAAACATCTTTAAGCACTTGATTTCCATCTATAGTTTTATTAAGCCCTTCAACTAACAAAACATCTTTTCCAAGGTCTCTATCGCACACAAACCCAACATAAGGGTATCGTCTTGAAGACGCTGGCATTTCTTCCACCGCAATTTTTTCGATTAATTTTTTTCTTGAAGTCGCCTGACGAGACTTTGACTTATTCGCCGAGAATCTTTGAATAAAGTTTTGAAGCTCTTTAATTTTCTCTTCGGCTTTTCTATTTTGGTCTTTAAGCAGTCTTTGCATAAGTTGGCTTGACTCGTACCAGAAATCGTAGTTTCCGACATACATTTTAATTTTACCAAAGTCAATGTCGACAATATGAGTACAAACATTGTTTAAGAAATATCTATCATGGGATACAACTATAACAGTTCCTTCATAGTCCATAAGAAAATCTTCAAGCCACACTACTGATTTTGCATCAAGTCCGTTTGTCGGCTCGTCAAGAAGAATAATATCTGGATGACCAAAAAGAGCCCTTGCTAAAAGCACTTTAACTTTTTCACTTTCGGTAAGTGCTGACATTTCAGCCGTTAATACACTTTGTGGAAGTCCTAAGCCACTTAAAAGCCTTCCGATGTCCGTTTCAGCATCCCATCCACCAAGCTCTGCAAACTCAGCTTCTAAATCGGCCGCTCTTAAACCGTCCTCTTCAGAAAAATCTTCTTTCATATATATTTCGTCTTTTTCTTTCATTATAGAATACAGTTTTTCATTTCCACCAATAACTGTATCAAGCACCGCCATGTCTTCAAAAGCAAAGTGGTCTTGCTTTAAAACTGACATTCTAAGCTTTTTATCAATCGCAATATCACCCTTAGTAGAGTCAAGTTCACCCGAAAGAATTTTTAAAAATGTCGACTTTCCGGCTCCGTTTGCTCCGATAATACCATAACAGTTTCCTGGGTTAAATATAAGATTAACTCCTGAAAATAGGTTTTCACCATTAAAACTAAGACTTAAGTTATTTACACTAATCATTTTATAGCTCCAATCAATAATACATAATTGTATATATTTTACCACATTTATCTTTAAATTGAAAGCAATATTTTTATCAAAAGTACGATACAAAGTATTAATTTTTTGTATAATTGTCAATTTTTTTATGTAGGTATTGACAACAATGTCGAATTTATAGTATCATATTAGAAAAATAATTCTAAAAAATAAAATTAAAAAAATGGAGAGTAACCTTTATGTCTCACAATATTAACCTTACAAGCAGTGAAAAAGAAATAATGACCTTACTATGGGATGTTGGCAAGCCTCTTTCGGGCTCTGAAATACTCTCTTTATCTGAAAATAAAACTTTTAAAGAAAGCTACATCCATCTTTTAATAACATCTCTTCTAAAAAAAGAAATGATTAAATTAAAAGGTCTTACTAAAACTACAAAAAATTACGCAAGAACTTTTGAGCCTGCCATGTCTCAAGAAGAGTATACTGTTAAGCATTTGGTAAGCACCGGAATTTTCAAAGCCGAAAACATTCCTTTTATTATAGATGAGCTTCTTAAAAAGACCGAAGACCATCAAATAGTAAGTAAGGTAGAAGAAGTTATTAATCAAAAAAAATTAAGTTTAACTTAAAATTTCCTACTTTAAATTATTTTGAATAAAATTTGTTTTTTTGTTTAAAATAACTTTGAAGGAGGTGATTCAAATGGAAAATAGCGGTGTATGTTGCAACGTGTGCGAATGTAGACATTATTTAACCAGCGATAAGTGTAAACTTCCTAAAATTGAAGTTACTTGTGAAAAAACAGGTGGAGATGTTATCGCAAACCCTCATTTCTGCAAAAGTTATCAGCAAAAATAAAATCTTTATAATTGAAACTTCTCGGTAAATTTAGCCGAGAAGTTTCAATTACTTTGTAAAGTAATTGTAATAACTATTGACAAAATTATTCCTGTATATTATTATACATATGATAAGGTTTAATGCTATTTTAAGAGTAATTTTTTTAATATGAGAGTGAACTTTTATAAGCCGGCAATTTGATTGCCATTTGGGTTAGGTCACCTGAAGTGTACCTGTGGTACGCACTTGTAAAAAGGTTAATATGAGTGGTAAAAGTATTCTGCTATATAAGCTCTCGAAACTGTTTTTAAGGTGTATCACAAATTTTGATACATCTTTTTTTATTTGGGAGGAAAAAGGAAATGAAAGACAAACTAAAACTATATGGATTTAATAATTTAACTAAATCTTTAAGCTTCAATATTTACGATATTTGCTACGCAAAAACCCCTAGAGAACAGCAGGACTACATAAAATATATTAACAAAGAGTATAATTCAGAAAGGCTTACCGACATCCTTACAAGACTTACTGAAATGATAGGCGCTACTGTCCTTAATATTTCTAAACAGGACTATGAACCACAAGGTGCCTCTGTAACTCTTCTAGTCGCTGAAGAGTTTCGTGTAGACAGTAGAAGTGGTGAAACTGTCGTTGCACATCTTGATAAAAGCCACTTGACCGTTCATACTTATCCCGAATATCATCCTGAAACTTCTATCGCAACTTTTAGAGTTGATATAGACGTTGCAACTTGTGGCGAAATCACTCCACTTTCAACCCTTGATTTTCTAATCGGCAGTTTCGATTCTGACATAATTACAATGGATTATAAGGTAAGAGGATTCACCCGTGATATCAACGGTAAAAAGCTGTTTATCGACCATAAAATCACTTCAATTCAGGACTATATTTCCTCCGATACTTTGGAAAAATACGACGGAATAGATATAAATATGTATCAATCAAATATTTTCCATACAAAAATGCTTATTAAAGATATAGTTCTTCAAAACTATCTTTTTAATTCAGATGTATATGAAATTTCACCTAAAAAGCGACTTGATATAACAAATGCTTTAAGAGAAGAGATGATTGAAATCTTCAGTGGCACAAATGTTTATCACGGAGGTGCTTTCGATTGATTAATCAAAACAGGGCTCCAATTTTTGAAGCACTCGAAGAGCTTAAACGAAATAAAACTGTTCCCTTTGATGTTCCAGGACATAAAAGAGGAAAAGGCAATGTAACGCTTACCGATTTTTTAGGTGAGCGTTGTATGAGTGTGGACGTAAATTCCATGAAGTGCCTTGACAACCTATGTCATCCGACAGGAGTAATCAAAGAAGCCGAAGAGTTGGCCGCAGAAGCTTTTTCTGCAGCTCACTCATTTTTTATGGTTGGAGGAACAACCTCATCTGTTCAGGCGATGATTTTCTCTGTCGTAAAAAGAGGCGATAAAATCATCCTTCCTAGAAACGTTCACCAAAGTGTTATAAACGCCACCGTAATTTGTGGAGCCGTGCCAATTTATATAAATCCACAAACAAACTCAAGACTTGGAATTGCACTTGGAATGTCCATAGAAGACGTTAAGGCTGCAATTATTAATAATCCCGATGCAAAGGCTATTCTTGTCAACAACCCCACTTATTACGGGATTTGTTCTGATTTAAAATCCATTGTGGATTTAGCGCATCAACATTCCATGAAAGTGATTGTAGATGAAGCACATGGAACTCATTTTTACTTTGGAAAAGACATGCCTATAACAGCCATGGAAGCCGGTGCCGACATGGCAAGTGTAAGCATGCATAAATCAGGCGGTTCACTTACTCAAAGTTCAATACTTTTACTCTCTAAAAGTATGAATGAACACTATGTAAGACAGATAATAAACTTAACCCAAACCACAAGCGGCTCTTACTTGCTTCTCTCAAGCCTTGATATTTCTAGAAGAAATCTAGCACTCGAAGGCGAAAAGATATTTGAAAAAGTCAAACGTTTTTCAAATTATGCTAGAGATGAAATAAATTTAATCGGTGATTATTACGCCTATTCTAAAGAGCTTATCAACGGCGACAGCGTGTTTGATTTTGACACAACCAAACTTTCTGTAAACACTCTTGAGATCGGCCTTGCCGGAAAAGAGGTTTACGATTTATTAAGAGATGAATATGATATCCAAATTGAATTTGGCGATTTGGGCAATATTTTAGCCTATATTTCTGTCGGAGATAAATCAAAAAATATAGAAAGATTAATCAGTGCACTTTCAGAAATCCGTAGAATTTACAAAAGAGATAATGCCGGTATGCTTGAAAGTGAATACATAAATCCAAGTGTTGCAATGTCTCCTCAAGACGCATTTTATGCAAATAAACGAAGTCTTCCTATTTCAGAATGTGCAGGTGAAATTTGCTGTGAATTTGTTATGTGCTATCCGCCTGGAATTCCGATTCTTGCACCTGGTGAAAAAATAACTAAAGAAATAATTGATTATATTGGTTATGCAAAGTCAAAAAAATGTCTCATAACAGGCCCTGAAACCATGGACGCAAGCAGAATAAACGTATTTGACAGACTGTAAAGGAGGTAGATTATGGACGATTTATGGTATAGTGAATACCACACCGACAGCGTGAGATTTTCGATTAAGGTTAAAGAGCAGCTCCATCACGAAACCAGTGATTACCAAAAAATTGCCGTTTATGATAGCTTTGAATACGGTAAGTTTTTAACCCTCGACGGAGTCATGATGCTCACCGAAAAAGACGAATTTATCTATCATGAAATGATAACGCACATACCTATGGCTGTGAATCCTTCGATAAAAAACATTCTTGTAATAGGAGCTGGAGATGGCGGGGTTTTAAGAGAGCTTTTAAAGTATGATACCATCGAAAATATTGATTTAGTGGAAATAGATGAGAGAGTCATTGAGGTTTGTAAAGAGTATCTTCCTCTTACAGCCTGTGGTTTTGATAATCCAAAAGCAAAAATCCACATAGAGGACGGGCTGAAATTTATTAGGCATATTCAAAACAAGTATGACTTAATTATTGTGGATTCCACCGACCCGTCGGGCCCTGGTGAAGTGCTTTTCACCAAGGAGTTTTACGGCAACTGCCTTAACGCACTTACCGAAAACGGCATAATGGTAAATCAGCACGAAAGTCCTTTTTACAGTGATGATGCCATTGCGATGAAATGGGCGCACAAGAGAATCAAGTCCGTTTTCCCTCTTGCAAAAGTTTATCAGGCACATATTCCAACTTACCCATCAGGCCACTGGCTTTTCGGTTTTGCTTCTAAAGGGCTTCACCCTCTTAGAAATTTTGACAGCGAAAAATGGGATAATCTTAATATAAATACCAAGTACTACACCTCAAATTTGCATAAGGGTTCGTTTTATATTCCAAAATACGTAGAGGAGATGCTTTTAGAAAATGAATAAAAATTTAAGCCATTTTATTGGCTGCGAGCATAGTTATAAAGACAGTGATATTGTAGTTTTCGGCGCTCCCTTTGACGGGACTACTTCGTTTAGACCGGGAACAAGATTTGGCCCGTCGGCTATTAGAAACGAGAGCTTCGGAATCGAAACTTATTCCCCATACTGCGACAGGGATTTAGAAGAGATAAAAGTTTTTGACTTTGGCGATTTGGATTTTCCTTTTGGAAACCCGAAAAGAGTGCTTAAAGACATCGAAGACTTCACATTAAAGCTTTTAAACGACGATAAAAAGCCTTTTATGATAGGCGGAGAGCACTTAATTAGCCTTGGAGCTTTTAGGGCAGTGTTTCAAAAATATCCTGATGTACATGTAATCCACCTTGATGCACACACCGATTTAAGGGACGAATATCTTGGTGAAGAACTTACACATGCTGGTGTCATAAAGCAGATATACAATCTTGTCGGAGACAATAGAATTCACCAATTCGGAATCAGAAGTGGCGAAAAACATGAATTTGAATTTGCAAAAAAGCACACTAATCTTCACAAATTTGATTTAAGCGGATTCTCTGAAACAGTCGGTGAGCTTGAAGGAAAACCGATTTATTTTACACTTGATTTAGATGTGCTAGACCCATCGTGTTTTTGGGGCACGGGCACACCCGAGGCTGGCGGAGTAAGTTTTAAAGAGCTTATGAATGCCATTTTACAGCTAAATCGCCTTAATATAGTCGCTTGCGACATGAACGAGTTATCACCGCATTACGATGCAAGCGGCACTTCAACCGCCACTGCATGTAAGATATTAAGAGAAATTTTATTACAATTATAAGGAGTATTAATATGGGTAAATGTTTAATTATAGGTTGTGGTGGAGTCGCTGGAGTCTCCATCCATAAATGCTGTCAAAACAGCGATGTTTTCGAGGAAATCATGATTGCAAGCAGAACAAAATCCAAATGTGATGCTATAAAAGAAAAACTTGAGGGCAAGACAAAGACTAAAATCCACACCGCTAAAGTCGATGCCGATAACGTAGCCGAGCTTGTAGCACTCATAAACGACTTCAAGCCTGATGTCGTATTAAATCTTGCTCTTCCATATCAAGATTTAACAATCATGGACGCCTGTTTAGAAACCAAAACTCACTATATCGACACCGCAAACTATGAGCCATTAGACACCGCTAAATTTGAATATAAGTGGCAATGGGAATATAGAGAAAAATTTGAAAAAGCAGGCATTTGCGCCCTTTTAGGAAGTGGGTTTGACCCAGGAGTTACAGGAGTTTTCTCGGCATATGCGATGAAACATCATTTTGACGAAATTAATTATATTGACATTTTAGACTGCAATGGTGGCGACCATGGCTACCCATTTGCAACAAACTTCAATCCTGAAATTAACATCAGAGAAGTTTCTGCAAACGGCAGCTATTGGGAAGACGGAAAATGGGTCGAGACGGAGCCTATGGAAATAAAAAGAGAGTACGATTTTAAAGGCGTTGGCATGAAGGACATGTATCTTCTACACCATGAAGAACTTGAAAGCCTTGCGCTTAACATCAAAGGCATTAAGAGAATCAGATTTTTCATGACTTTTGGCCAAAGCTATATCACACATTTAAAGTGTCTTGAAAATGTCGGAATGACTTCTATTAAACCGATTATGTACGAGGGTAAAGAGATAGTTCCAATTCAGTTTTTAAAAGCTGTCTTGCCGGACCCTGCTTCACTTGGACCTAGAACTGTCGGCAAAACTAATATCGGTTGTATTTTTAAGGGTAAAAAAGACGGAAAAGACAAAACCTACTATCTATACAACATCTGCGACCATCAAGAGTGTTATAAAGAGGTTGAGTCTCAGGCAATTTCCTACACAACAGGCGTTCCTGCTATGATAGGAGCTATGCTAGTCATGAACGGCACATGGAACAAAGCTGGTGTGTATAATATCGAAGAGTTTGACCCAGATCCATTCATGGATGCACTTAACAAATGGGGTCTTCCATGGGAAGAGGACTTTAATCCTATTTTGGTGGACTGATGAAAGATTCACTATATAATGTAAAAACACCTTCTTATGTAGTCGATGAGGAAAAACTCATACACAATCTTGAAACATTAAGAAATGTTTCCCAAAAAGCGGGATGTAAAATTCTACTTGCACAAAAAGCCTTCTCCATGTTTGAAACATATCCACTGATAAAAAAATATCTATCGGGCACTACTGCAAGCGGACTTTTTGAAGCAAAGCTTGGCTTTGAAGAAATGGGCGGAGAAACCCATGTGTTTTCAGCAGCTTATTTAGAAGATGAAATGGATGAAATTCTAAAGATTTGCGATCATATAACATTTAATTCTTTTAATCAGTGGCAAAAGTACAAGGACAAAGCTCTAAAATCTGGTAAAAGCTTTGGCATAAGGGTAAATCCCATGCATTCGACTCAAGGCGGTGGAATTTACGACCCATGCTCTAAGGGTTCAAGGCTTGGCGTAATCAAATCCGAGTTCAAACCCGAGCTTTTAGACGGTATTGATGGACTACATTTTCACACTTTGTGCGAACAAGGCAGTGAGGATTTAATAAGCACTATAGAGGCTTTTGAAAAGGATTTTGGCGAATATATACCGCAAATGAAGTGGATTAATTTTGGCGGAGGTCACCACATCACAAAGCCTGATTACGATACCGATTTACTCATAAATGCCATAGTCAAATTTAAAGAAAAGTATCAGGTAGAGGTTTATTTAGAGCCTGGTGAAGCCATAGCCTACTATGCGGGCTACATGGTGACAAGGGTTTTGGATGTCGTAAAAAACGACATTGAAATAGCCATTTTGGACTGCTCTGCGGCTTGCCATATGCCCGATGTAATAGAAATGCCCTACAGACCACCACTATTTAAAAGCGGTGAAAAGGACGAAAAAAAATTCACCTACCGCCTTACAGGCCCTACCTGTCTTGCCGGTGATATAATCGGTGATTACTCTTTTGATGAAAGCTTAAACGAGGGTGACATTCTGATTTTTGAGGACATGGCAATTTACTCGATGGTTAAAAATAACACTTTTAACGGGATGGCGCTTCCATCTATTATGCTTTTAAAGAAAGATGGAAACATAAAGATCGTTAAAACTTTTTCTTATGAAAATTTTAAAAACCGTTTGTCCTAAAATTAAATAAATTTAAAAAGCAAGCTGTCACCACTATGGCGATAGCTTGCTTTTTCACCTTATGATTTATCATTACCATCAAATACAAAATCTGAACATTTTTTTACATTCTGCTCTGCAAAATATTTATCTTCACCCTTCATCCAATTATTCCAAAACGATAATGCTAATTCTCCGTCTCTCTCCAATCCACGCTTCAATCTAGTTTCTCTTTTTGTATCTATAAAAATAGTAAAATCATAAAAATTTCGAAGTTGTTTTATCGTTGAATAACATCCCTCAATAATTACTATGCCATTTGGTTTTATTCTCTCAAATTTATCTAAACAATCCCTGTTCCAATCATATTTTTGATACCTTGCCTCTTGGTTATGACGCAAAGGCATAATTATATCAGAAATTATTCTTTCAATATCATATTCATAACCAGCAGGAGCTTGAGCTAAATTTGATATTACACGATATTTTTTCTGCTTATATAAGTCATCCATGTGAACTATGGTGGTGTTTGTGAACTCTAATGCAATCTTATCCGCCAAAGTAGTTTTGCCAGATCCCCCACCACCATCAATACCAATTATAATAAGTGAGTTTGCCTTTTCTAATTGTATGCCCTTTATTCTATTAATTATCGTTTTGTGCATAATTACTCCTTTTAATTACAATAATATAAGTCTACACCTCAATTATATAGCACTAAAATTTCTTTTACAAGTAAAAAAAAGACGGATAGCTTTATACTATCCGCCAAATTTATTATTTATGCAAAATTAGAAGTGTACAGCTTTGCCTGTTCTTGATGACTCATAAATAGCGTCAAGAATTTTTGTTACAACAAATGATTGCTCTGCTGTTACAAATAATTCGCCTTCGCCTTTAAGTGCTTTTACCCAAATATCAGCCTCTTTAGATAGTGGTGCTTCACCTGATGAATAACCTGGGATATAAGCTGCTACTTTATGTCCTACAGTTGTTGTAGAAGGTTGTCCTGCAACAACATGGTTAAGTCTACAAACACCTTCGATAGTGTCAACTCCGCCTTTTGTTCCACAAATCATTGTGTAAGCTTCGTTGTTAGCAACAGTGTCAGGAGCATTGATCGCCCAAGAAGCTCTTAGGTTGATAACTGCGCCATTTTTCATTTTGATATGTCCTACAGCTGAATCTTCAACTTCATAAGTTTTGTTATCCCAGCTAGCTAGCTCGCCTCTTCCGTTTACTTGTCCTTGGTTTTCTGGATCTAAAAGTGTACCAAGTTTTTCAAAAGAAGTACCAACAACATAGTCAACATCATAGTTATCCATAACAAATAGAGTAAAATCAAGGGCATGTGTTCCAATATCAATAAGAGGACCGCCGCCTTGTTGTGCTTTATCTGTAAATACGCCCCATGTTGGAACGCCTCTTCTTCTTAAATATGTAGCCTCTGCATAGTAAGCATCGCCAATCCAGCCGTCTTGAACAACTTTTTTAGCAACAATATTTTCTGCAAAATGACGATATTGATAACCGATTGTAAGCATTTTACCTGTTCTGTTTTTAGCTTCAACCATTTTAGCTGCATCTTCTGTAGAAGCTGCCATTGGTTTTTCACATAAAACATGTTTGCCAGCTTCTAGAGCTGCAACAGTGATTTCACAGTGAGCAACATTAGGAGTTAAAACATGAACTGCATAAATGCTTTCATCTTTTAAAAGCTCTTTATAATCTGTGTAAACTTTTGCATCGGCCGAGCCGTATTCTTTAGCCGCTTTTTCAGCTCTTTCTTTAACGATATCGCAGAAAGCTACTAGCTCTACGCTATCAAGTTGTTGTTTCATTCCAGGTAGGTGTTTTGCGTTTGCAATGCCACCGCATCCGATAAATCCAATTCTTAGTTTTGCCATTTCTTTGTCCTCCAATATAAATTTAAATTTAAAATTTCTTCGCAGTTCTTCAATGAGGATTAAATGTATCTCTCAATTTCATAACGAGATAATGTTACCATGTTTATTTTAAAAAATCAATATAAATTTCATTTATTTTTTATATTATTCCTGTTAAATTTTAAGCTTTAAACTTGTTGATTTTTACTAAATAATGTAGTATAATGCTTATTATTGTCAACAAATAAAAAAGGAGCTTAAATATGGCACTACTTAATAACTTTTCAAACATTACAAGCGAGGATATTATTCTTGCTACCAAAGAAAACAAAACGCCTTTTTATCTTTACGATGAAGCAATGATTAAAGAGCGCTGTGCTGATGTAAAAAGCATGCCAAACGCATTTGGACTTAATGTAAGGTATGCCATGAAGGCAAACAGTACTAAATATATACTTAATTTAATTAATAAGCAAGGACTGAAAATTGATGCAAGCTCACTTAACGAGGTTAAAAGAGCTAATTTAGCTGGAATTGCTTTTAGTGATATTATTCTAACTACTCAAGAAGTTCCACTGTATGAAGAAAGAGAAGAACTTGAAAATTTTATCAAAAAAGGTTTAAAATACAACGTTTGTTCAACTACTCAGTATAATTTGATTAAAGATTTTGCAAAGGAAAACGCTGTAGAGCTTAGCATAAGGGTTCATCCAGGTGTTGGAGCTGGCGAAAGTGCCACAAGAAACACGGGCGATAATTACTCTTGCTTTGGCGTTCATTTAAGCAATTTACCTTCCGTTTTAGATGATGCTAAAACTAATGGAATCGTATTTAATCAAGTTCATGTTCATATCGGTTCAGGCGGTGACCCTATTAAATGGCGTGACAATATCGACCTTGAACTTTCTATTATAGAAAAATACTTTGACAAAAATATCAAAACTGTAAGTTTTGGCGGAGGTCTTAAAGACTCAAGAATGCCTTATGAAACAAAAGCTGATATTCAAAGTCTTGGTGAATACGCTAAAGAAAAAATTACTGAATTTGCAGAAAAAACAGGCATCAAACTTGAAATGGAAATTGAACCTGGAACTTATATAGTTGCAAATTCTGGCTATTGTGTGGCTTCTGTTTTAGATAAAAAAAGAACTGGCGACGACGGACTTAACTTCATAATTTTAAATGCCGGTATGGAGGTCAATTCAAGACCCGTTATGTACGGCTCTGCTCATCCATTTTATGTTATTTCTAATGATGGACAAATTCTCTCTTCTGAATACAACGAGGACAGTCTTAAAACAAATTACGAGGCAGTTATTGTAGGCAGATGCTGCGAAAGTGGCGACTCACAGTGCATTGATGAAAATGACAATCCCATTCCAAGATTCATGAAAGAGCCTAGTATCGGTGATTATGTCGTAATCGGAGGAACAGGTGCTTACTGCTCTACGATGACACCTTTTAACTACAATTCACATCAGCAAATTGCTGAAATAATTGTAGATGAAAGCAAAAACCAAAAACTTATTAGAAGAAGACAAACTATGGATCAAATAGTTTGCAATGAAATTTAATTTATGATTAATTCTAAAAAAGCAATTATAATAGGAAAAATATTGCAGCCTGTTGTTTATCTCTTGATAGGCGGATTTTTTGGTTTTTTCATAGTCGATCTTAAAAGAAATGTTTTCCACGATTTTAACATATTTTTTCTTGTAGCCGCTTCACTTCTTGCTTTTGTCTTGCTTTTTTTGATTCATATTATCACACATGAAGCGGGACATTTAGTTTGTGGTCTTATTTCGGGATATAAGTTTTCATCTTTTAGAATTCTTAGTTTTTCATTTGTTAAAACCGATGGAAAAATTAAGCTTAAGCGCCTTTCACTCGCTGGCACTGGTGGACAATGTTTGCTTATCCCACCCGATTTAAAAGACGGCAAGTATCCGTTTAAACTATATCTTTTCGGTGGTTCATTTTTTAACATGATTTTGGGCACAATTTCACTAATTACCGCCTTACTTTTTGCCGATAACGCTATTTTATTTTCTATTTCGGTATTAAGCACTGCCATAGGTTTTGGTCTTGCCTTCTTAAACTTTTTCCCGATTCACGCTGGAGCCGTTTACAACGATGGAATGAATTTTTTAATCTGTTCAAGAGACCCTAAATCCGCAGATTATCTTTGGAGACAGCTAAAAATTTCTTCACTCGTTTACGAAGGAACATTACTTTCTCAAATGCCCTTAGAATGGTTTGAAGTCGATGAATCTGCCATTAAAGACAACTCTTTAGCCTCGCAAATTGTAATTTTTAAGTTTAGTCTTTTCTTAGAAAAAATGGATTTTGAATCAGCAAAAAAGCTTGCCGAAAAACTTGTTTTAGGGGATTACGGTTTAATTGAGCTTCAAGATTTTCTTTTACGATGTGAGCTAATTTTCTTTGAACTGATAAGTGAAAATAATCAAACCGCCGTACAAAGCTTTAAGAACAAACCTTTTGATAAATATTTTAATTCCATGGCGAATTTCCCGAGCGTTTTAAGGCTTCAGTACACCATGAATTTACTCTGCGACAAGGACAAAGAAAAAGCCGATAAGACTTTAAAACAATTTAAAAAAATTGCTAAGTCTTATCCGCTTAAATACGATACCGATCTTGAAAGAAAAATTATCCAATATGTAGATAGTCTTATTACTTAACAGAATGGTTCATCATCACAAATATCTTCAATTTTATTTGAACTTAGGCCACAGATTATGTCTGTGGCTTTTTTTTCTGCCATATCCATTAATTCTAAAAAGCTTTCACTTCTTACATTTGCTTTATAGTCTTTCCATTCACTTTTTGAAAAATTTGCATAGTCAAAGTCACCTTTTTCAATTTCAGGAATAAAATGGCTTGAAATATTTCTCTCTTTTCCTTTTTCGACAACAGAAAGAATCCACTTTTTAATTCCCGTACTGTCACTAAGTTTACCAAAAACTTTTTTTGCATCTTTCATCACTTGTTTTAAGATTTCAGTGTTTATTTCATCTGAAAACAGCTCTTTGAACAATGTTTTATAAAGTTTTATAATCATTTCTTCATTCTCTTTGTCGCATGAATAGTATTCTTTCATCTTAATATTTGCAGCGACACCGCCCTTAACCACCCTATAAACTATAGCATCAAGTGCAGCCTCACATTCACCATGAAACACATTTTTTGATTGCTCAGGCTCGTCTTCTAATAATTCTTCAGCCACAAAATTCACATACGGATGACACACTGAATCTAAGCTATAATGACAAATAAAACCTAAAAAGTACGAATATGCCCTGTTCCCATCTTCACTTTTAGCAAATTCTTTCATTATTTTAAGCACTTGACTAGGCTTTGCCATATGTACTTTATGCCCATATTCGCTTATACTTTCACCTCTCATCCACGGCAAAAATCTGTGCATAAAAAGAAAATCCGGACCTTGTGCACCAAAGTAATAGGCATCCTCGTTTATAACTATCTGCATATTCTCTTTAAGATTAATTAATACTTTTTCTGCAAAAATATTGTGTGTAACAGCCGCCGGCATACTTACTCCTCCTTAAACAATCCCTTAAACGCTTCTTTAATATCTTTAGGCATTTCTACTAAAATTTCTTTTTCAAAATCAAGCGCCTCACTTACTATATTTATCTTGCCGCAGTGAAGCGCTTGTCTTTTTATTATATTGGTGTCTCCCCCGTATAAATCATCTCCTGCTAAAGGAAATCCCAGCGAAGACATGTGAACCCTTATTTGATGGGTTCTGCCTGTATATATAGTTAAATTTATCAGACAATGACCATCGTACTCACTAATTTTTTCAAACTGCGTTTTTGCACTTTTGCCATGCCCCACTTCTCTTTTTATCTTGCTATTTTCTGACAGACCTATACTTGTATCTATGATACCGCTTGTAGGACAAATACCTTCACAAACAGCAAAATACTTTTTTTCTATTTTTGCACTTGCCGCTATTTTATTTTTGGCTAAACAGACAAGACCACTGGTATTTCTATCAAGTCTATATATAGGCCTAAATACCAAATCTTTGTATTTATAGGAAAAAGCATTTAGAAGACTTCCTCCCTCGTGTTTTCCCACCGGATACATCGCCATGAACGGCGGCTTATCTATCACAATAAAATTTTCATCCTCATAAATAACACTTAACTTAATATTTTCAGGTTCATATAATTTTGTTTTCTCGCCATCAGGTACAATTCTAAGAACATCGCCTTTTTTCATTATATCAATTACTTTAGCCGGTTTTTCGTTTAAATAAATCCCACTACTTTTAAGCTTAATAAGCGCTCTAGAAGAAATGCCCTTATGCTTTCTTAAATAAGTTTTTATACTCACGTCCGAAACATCAATTTCATAGGAAATACCAACTTCACTCATACACTTCTTTCTTTCATCATCACCGCAAGCTCTTCCAGTTTTGTAGTGTCTTTTTCAAATACATCAAGCGCTTCTACCGCTTTTTTCGTGTACTCTTCCACCAACTTTTGACCTTGTTTGATTCCCAAAAGTTTTACATAATTGCATTTATTAAGTTTTTCATCTGCGCCTGTATTTTTTCCAAGTTCTTCCTTGTTTCCAATTACATCGAGTATATCGTCTCTAATTTGAAAAGCCATTCCAAAGTTTATGGCATACTTATCCGCCGCCTCTAAAGCTTTTTTATCTCCACCTGCAGCTAAAACTCCCGCCATACTTGAAGCTCTTAAAAGCCCTACAGTCTTACCCATATCCATAGCTTTTAGCTCTTCAAAATCAAGTTCGCGGCCTTCAGATAGCATATCTATCGCCTGTCCGCCTATCATACCGTTTATGCCTGAACAATTTGAAATTACCTTTGAAGCCTCCACAACTCTTTCTGGTGGCAAATTAGCATTTAATATAGTTTCAAATCCCATATTAAGCAGAGCATCTCCCGCAAGCAGTGCAAATCCTTCACCAAAAACCATGTGATTCGTTGGATTTCCTCTTCTTAATTCGTCATTGTCCATACACGGCAAATCATCATGTATCAAAGAATATGCATGTATCATTTCAATACCGCATGCAAACGGCATAGCATCTTCATAACTTCCCCCACAAAGATTTGAAAATTCAAGGCAAAGAATAGGTCTTAACCTCTTTCCTGTAAGCAAAAGACTGTATTCAACAGCTTCAAAAAGCTTGTGCTTATACATTTTGTCATAAGCTGATAAATAATCTTTCAAAGCTTTATCAATTATATTCAGCATAAAATCAAACCTCACTTTTAACATCAACTTCCTCTATTTTCTGTTTAGCATTTTTAAGTTTATCGTAACATATCGAACTTAATTTTACTCCCTCTTCAAAAACCACAAGGGATTCTTCCAAACTGATTTCTCCTTTTTCGAGCACTTTGTTTATTTCCTCTAGCCTGTTTATCGCTTCTTCAAACTTCATTTCTTTTTTCATGCCTTACCACCTCTTGTGCCACTAAAGTGGCTCTTCCATCTTCAAATATTACTTCAATTTCGTCTTTATCATTAATGTCAAAAATACTTTTCACACTCTTGTTTTCTTTTTTAACCACCGAATAACCTCGGCTTAAAACCTTTATAGGACTCAAACTCTCTAGTACTGCTGCATTTTCTTTAAATCTCGCAGATTTTTTCTGATAAAACAAATCTGCCGAATACTTAAATTTTGATACTATAAAATTAGTCTTCTCTTCTTTTTTTCTAAGCAACACATCAAACTTACTTCTAACATCTGAAATATTATCAAGTTTAAGGTACTTATCCTCTAAAATATAATTTATTTTAGACTTAATTGAAGCTGTAAAAAATTTGACTTTCTCATATTCTTCATTAATATCAGGAAGTAGCATCTCCACTGCTGCACTAGGTGTCGGCGCCCTTAAATCAGCTACATAATCACAAATTGTATAATCGTTTTCGTGTCCGACCGCCGATACGATAGGCACACTCGATGCAAAAATTCTTCTAGCCAAACTCTCGTTATTAAACTCCCACAAATCCTCGGCAGAACCTCCGCCCCTTCCGATAATTATCACATCGTTTATATCCGTGTTATCGGCTAAATTCAAGGCTTTAATAAGCTCGGGTGCCGCGTTTTCACCTTGAACGGTGCATGGGTAAAAATTAATTTTAGCCAGTGGCCAGCGCCTTTCTGCTATAGAGAAAATATCTCTTACTGCGGCTCCTGTGGGTGAAGTTATCACCGCTATATTGGACGGATACCTTGGCATTTGCTTTTTATATTCATCCGAAAATAGGTTTTCCAATTTTAATTTATCGTAAAGCTGATTAAACGCAAGATTCAGTGCGCCAATTCCGTCGGGTTGCATATCCTCTATATAAACTTGATATTGACCCGAACCCTCATACACCGAAACTCTTCCTCTTACAAGCACCTTCATGCCTTCTTCAGGCTTAAACTTAAGTCTTTTAGCATATGCCGAGAACATAACTGCCTTCACTAAAGATTTTTCATCCTTTAACGACATATACATATGCCCTGATTTATAGTGATTCGTAAAATTTGATATTTCTCCTACTATGAACAGTCTCTTTAAATTTTCGTCCGAATCTATAAGTGATTTTAAATACATATTAAGCTGTGAGACACTTATAGCCTTATTCATATAATAAACATACCCTTCTTCTTAATCTTTTAGCGATGCCAAAACCGAAACTCCAGAGGCATTATCAAGCGAAAATTCAGGCTCTGCAAAAAAAGCATTAAACCTAGCTTTTATTCTATTTCTTAAAATAGAATTAGACGACACTCCGCCTGAAAAAACTATTGGCAAATCGCCAAACTCAAGCACCGCTTTTTCAAGTACTTTTTCCACTGTTTTAACTATATATTCCAAGACGTATGCGGCTATATACTCTTTATCTTCGCCATCATCCTTAAGTTTCATGCATTTATTTTCGATTCCCGAAACAGAAAAATCCATCCCTTTTAGTGAGGTTCCAACCTTGATGTTACCAGTGTATTTTAGTGCTAACTTTTCGATTTCTTTGCCCGCTGGAAAGGAAAGTCCTAGCATTAGTCCCACTCTGTCCACAGCCTGACCGATATTAAGATCAAGAGTTTTAGTAAATATCTCAGTGTTTCCAGAAAGTAAATCACTTACCACAAAACCTTCACTGGTGCCTCCGGACAAGTGAAACGCCATAAACTTTTCATTTACCAAGTCAAGCCTGTCGTTCGAATAAAGCGCTGCCGCAACATGTCCTTGCTGATGAGAAAAGTATGAAACCTTGCACGAAAGAGCTTTTGAAATCATATCTGCCGCAGATTTTCCTACTAAAAAACACGGCATATATGAATTTGGCTGATTGGTAGGACTCACTGAAACTCCAATTTTTTCTATCCCACATGGAAGTAGCTTATCCAAAACAAGCGGCAACTGCTTTGTATGATGAAACACGGCATCGCTTTGCCTTAAACCAAGTTCCCCCTTTTTTACTGGTAAAAGCATTTTTTCCTGTATTATTTTTCCATTTTGATAAATAGCCGCCGAGGTCGTGTAATTGCTAGTATCAATTCCTAAAAATGCCTTATCACTCACTTTTATCACTTACAATGCTTTTATCTTTTTCAATTCCAGATAAAACTCCGTTTACATATGGTGCATCGTCATTATCTCCATATGTTTTTGCAATTTCAACGGCTTCGTTAATGCTTACACTGACAGGAATTTTTTCTTCAAACATCATTTCATAAACGGCCAGTCTTAAAACCGACACCGATACTTTAGACAGTCTATCGACACGCCAAGTTTTTGAATGTTTATTTATAGCTTCATCTATAATATCTCTTTTTTCCTCTGTACCAAGTGCTAATTCTTTAGTGAATTTTTCTGCACTCTCCTCGTTTAAATCCTCGTAACATGAAATTATTTCATCCATGGAAGACCCCGATATCGCCTGCTCAAATAAAAGCTTGAACGCAAGCTCTCTCATTTCTCTTCTCGTCATTATTTTTTACATCCCCTTATAATATATAGCTAAAAAAAGAATCCTCTTTTTGCAGAGGATTCTTTTGAATAATATTCATAATTCAAACTACTATTTCTGCATCTATATTATAATAAAAAACAGCTACAGTGTCAATGCTTATAAATTATAGATTTGCCCTTTTGTTTGATTATTTTTATACAATTTGGTTAAAAGTTAAACCGACTCTATTATTTGAATTTTATCTATGGCAAAACCAGTTTGATTTATAATTATCTCCTGAATAATCAAACTATAATCTTCAAGTTCGCTTACGATAACGCTACATTCATCACCATTGATAAATACCACGACATCCTCTACACCTTTGGCTTTTATCAAATTTTCAGCTGTGGATTCTTTTAGCATATTTTGTGCTATGATAGAAGATTCTTCAACTGCCGCTTTCTTAGTCTCGGTATCCGCTTCAGTATCTGCTAAGACGTCATTTAAAATACCCAAGGCTTCATCTCTTACCATTTGTCTTGACAATCTAGCATCCGCCAGTGGGTCATCCGCCGTTATTGCCACTGGAATTTCATCCTCTACGGTTTCAGTGGTTTCTACATAAGAATTGTTCACAAGCTGGGCTATGCCTAGATTTTGCTCTTCTATTTCATCACCTACATCATTTTCTGAAACACTTATATCGCCCGAGCTTTCCTCTACCATAGGTACAGAGTCGGTAAACTGCCAATTTAGATAAACCGCCGCACCAAGTGCCAAAACTAACGCTCCCAAAACTATCTGTCTTTTTGCCAATTTCATAATACTACCTCTTTCTAAGTTAATTTTTCGTAACAACACAAACACTGCTACTGGGTAAATTCAATGCTGTAGTAACAGCATTTACAATGCTTTCTTTAAGTGTTATATTGCCTGCATATTTACTCACAACCACAACTCCTTGAACTTTTGGCTCAAACTCTGTGATGAGTAATGCCTGTTGACTTCCGTCTGAATTTTTCACCATTATGTAGCTTTCCTCACTCTCCTTTTGCGTTGAATTTTGATCGTCTTGATCTAGCTTTTCATTTTTATCAGTTGCATATACATACTGCTGACTACCAACAAGGGTTACTAAAACTTCGGGCTCTTCTTCACTTGTAATCGCCGATACAATATCTGATATTTTTTCTTCTAACTCTAATGCATAATCACTATGAGTTTCTGTTATTATCTCTTTTTCTTCTGCTTGGTTTTGAAATAAAAAATCAGAAAAAGCTATCAGCACTATTCCGACAAATGCTATGGCTATGATAATTTTTGTGTTATTTTTTGATTTTATAAATTCTTTTATATTAAATTTAGGCTTCACTTGTTACCTCCATCGGAATGACATCTCCAAAAATACTGTTTAGTATCACTACAGCATTTTTCACATCAGAACTATGGGTTAAAACCACATTTATTTTTTCTATGCTGACACTTTCTTCATCCACTATCACAGCCACATCTATGCTTTCACATGTGATGTGCACTGTACCCAGTGAATCTTCTATCATCTCTACTAGTTCCTTTTCGGTATTTAAGGTATAATATGAACTAATCTGCTCGTCAATTTCATCTTGATAAAAGCTGTTTTCGCTGTAGAATCCTTCGAAATTCCACTCAATATTTATCAGCGAAAGCACCGACGAAACTATTATCACCGTGTACAAAAGCGCATAAATAGACTTAACCACCTTGTCTTTTGGCGTTAGGTAATAAATTATCTCTCCTATAATTAATGATGAACAAGCCGCAAACATTACACTTTTTATCTCTTCCATATATTTTATGCTCCAAAAAACAAAGTTATGGCAGAACTTACTATACAAATCACACAAATTGAAATTAAAACCGCAAGTATTATCTTTAAAACCACCATAATCACCGTTAAAATTTCATTTATTTTGCTGTATGAGAATATTTCCGCCGTGATTAAAGCTATTTGACAGCTAAGCATCCATAGCAAAACTTCTATTATCGGTGCCAAGAAAACGCTAACTGTCGCAATCATCCCAAAGGCGCTTGCACCTGATTTTAAAACTTTTATACTGTTTTGAACCGCTGAAATTCCGTCTCCAAATGCACCGCCGACAACTGGCACTGCACTGCTTGCTAAAAACTTAACCGTCTTTGTCGTTGCCACATCCGTAGCCCCCATTAACGCAGATTGAACCGAGATTATACCCGAAAAAACTGTTATAACTAGCACCAGGGTCCACTTAATGAACTTATACACACTTTCACATGCAGTTTTAATGCTAATATGCGAAAAAGCAGCTGAAACCGACAAACCTAGAAAGCAAGCTAATAGCGGTAGAATTACATCTCTACAAAGAGCCGATACAATATTTGAAAAAAAGATTGTCACCGCTCCAAAACTGCTTCCCATTGCGGGATTTCCCGATGCTATTTGTAGCACCGCATAAACAGGTATCAAGGACATCACAAACACACTAGAGCTTTCGGTCACCCTTATGGCCGTTATTATCAGCGATGCGATATTAGGAAGAAAAATTACACAAACGGTAAGTGAGCCCGCAAGTTCACAGATTTTGTTTTCTTCACCGTATGCAGAAGTTAAAAAAGAAGATAACACAATCACCGCAAACACTAAAATTAAACTTTTAAGAGGATTGAGCACTTTTTCCTGTAAAATATTTGAAACAGGACCAAAATAGTCTTCGAGCGAGATATTGTATACATCGTCTACTTCATCTATCCCGATTTGACTTAGCATATCTTTCCCATCTTCCGGAACTTCTTCATATAGCTCAGCCGTGCCAAAATCTTCTTCATATTCTTCCGCCTTTACTTCAAACCCTATAAAAAACACAAAGCAAAGCAGAACTAAAAATATAAACATCTTTTTCATATAGTCATAACAGTCCTTATTTGTTCGATAAGTATTTCAAACAGCGGAAACGCAATGAATATAGATACAAATCTTGTAATTGTTTGAATAGTTACCGACAGTCCTTTTTCTCCCGCATCTTCACATACTGAAGAGCATATTTTAGCAAGTATAGTAATTCCTAAAAGCTTAATCGGCACTTCAAAATATGAAGTGTCTACAATCTCAAAGCTTTCCACCGAACTGAGTATTTCAGACACCAACTCTATCGAAGCTAAAAACATAGAAGTAACCGCACAAATTACTATCACTAGCGAAAATTCGGGACTCCTTTTTTTAATTACCGACGATAAAATACAGACCAAAACCGACAGCGGAAAAACCATGTATGTATTCATAGTCCGAACACCGAAACTATCGTGTCAAACAACACGCTAATCTCTGTAATAATCATCATTAATACTACAATTAAACCCGCCAGAGTCGTCATCATCGCCTGTTCTTCTCTTCCTGACCTTATCAATAATTGGTTTAAAACCGCCACTATAATTCCTATCGCCGCTATCCTGAAAATAAAATCTACATCCACATTTATTACCATCCTTTCTTTTACAAGTAAACATTAAAACAAAACCAAGGTCGCCGCTATTCCGATGAAAGAATAAAACATGATATTCACTTTTGCTTTTTCTTTGTATGTCTCTTTTTCTTCTCCTATTCTATCTTCACAATTCTTGATTTGCATGTCGATATCTGCAATTTGTTCTTCCCTCGTGCTCCTTCCCAGTTTTTCAAAAAAATAGCACATATCCCTTTTATCATCTTTATTTAAAAACAGGTTTTGACAGGCATTTTTATAGTCGCCTGTTTTAGCATTTTTCTTTAATAGCGTGGAAAACTCATCCTCACTTTGCTCTATAATTTCATAAACGGTAAGAGAAGAAGTGCTTATATATTTTTTCATATTTAGAAGAAAAATCTTATACTGCCTGAAATCATTTATGTTTGACATATAAGAAAATGACTTTTTAAGCCCTACCGATGTAAGCGCCACTATAATCATTATCCCGCCCAAAATTTTCAAGTAAATCATCTGTATTCCACACTTTCTTAATTTTTCCTGCGTTTTCCCTCTTGTCCATTTCGACTATAAAGTCAAATGCATAAACTTTTAAAAGCTCTTTTATAAAAGGTCTTAAATTTCTTTTTACTTCTCCGTGAATCGTCGCTATTATCTTAACACCCGAAGAAACTGCATTCTTGATAGAGGGTATGTCCTTTTCCTCAATTTCATCACAAATTATATACTCTGTACCTAAGTTTCTTACCGCATGGTTTATCCCTATATTCTTTGGATATCCATATAAAACGTCTAAATCTGTACTGGAAAACCCGCCTGTTAGCTCGTATCTTTCGTCTAAAACTACTGCCCTACTTTCAGAAAGAATCACTATCAAATCTTTAAGAACTGTCGTTTTTCCCGAAGATGGTTCGCCCACAATTAACACTCCTGATTTTACATTTGGCAAAATTTTTCTTATCTCCTCTGCCGCCCCGTACACCATTCTTGATACTCTGATAATTACAGAAGTGATTTCGTCTATGTTCTCAATTTCACTTCCCTTTTTGACCGCAGTTCCGCAAATTCCCGCCCTGAATCTTTTTTTGACGGAGATAAAACCTTGCTTAATCTCTTCTTGGTGCTTGTACACCGAATAATCGCATAGAGAAAAAACTAAGTCCTGCATATTTACTTTTGTAAACGGATTTACGCTTTTTAATATGTACTTTTTTCTACCCATAAAGACTACAGGCGAAAAACCTACTGAAAATCTAATATCCGTGGCTTTGCTTTTAATATTCTCATCAAGAAGCATTAGTTCATGCCCATAAGACGGTATAGCCGAGGCTATAATATCAAAATTATTTTTCATACACTTTGTCCTTTCCGGTTTGTACAAGTATATGATATGCTAAAAAAAGTTAGAACAAAAAAATAAAGCAACTAGCCTCTTCTGCTAGTTGCTTTGCGTTCATAAGTTTTTATGTGGTCTTATATGGTGTACTTATTTTTTGGGGTACAGTTTATTATTTCTTGTAGGAGCGGTTATTCGGGTGACCACTGGTCACCACGTCAAATGCTCATTTTGCGAAACCGTTAAACCATGCTCGTTGTTCAAAGGGTTTTGCTATCGGGCTTTGAATTGGCTCTGCTGCAACACCAATTGGCAGTATACATACTAAGTCATAATCTTCAGGCACTCCTAAAATGTCTGCTATTTTTCTTCCTATGTTATCTTCATCTGTGATATGACCTTCATACCAACAACTCTCATAGCCCATATCTTTTATTGCTAAAAGCATGTTCTCGATGGCTGCTGAATAATCTTGAACATTATAACACTTGTCACGATAAGCATAGATTTTTTGTGTCAAAACACAAATGATAGCAGGTGCAGTTTCAAAAATCACTGGCGTAATGACGCTTTTAATTTTATTTAATAGTTCTATATCGTCTACTGCTATAAGGCTTGTGGTTTGTTTGTTACACCCAGATGGTGCAGCAAGACCCATTTTCATAATAATTTCTAAATGAGTCTTTGGAATAGATTCATTTAAATACTTACCTCGATAGCTTCTTCTGGAAAGTATTAAGGATTGTATCTCATTCATAGTAACCCTCCTATTCGTCAAATATAAATAATCTTTAATACAATTATACCATAATAAAAATAAAATTCAATGAAAAATTGAACTACTATAAGCAAACAGAAAAGATGGATAAGCATATGGCTAATGCCGTAATGCTGTCCATCTTTTCTTGTGCCATTTAAGGTTTGTTTAATTTCTATATTAAAAACAATCTAGTTTTTCCCTGCTTTGAATTTACTTATCAAAAGCTGGATTGTACATGTAATAGTTTTTGCTGTCAAGTTTATCCGTGATTATTCTTAAGCCTTCGCCGAACCTTTGATAGTGAACTACTTCTCTTTCTCTTAAGAACCGAATTGGGTCTAAAACGTCGGGGTCGTCTGTAAATCTAAGTATATTGTCGTACGACAGTCTCGCTTTTTGCTCTGCGCTTAGGTCTTCGGTTATATCGGCTATCGGGTCTCCTGTTACTGCAAATGCCGCTGCCGAAAACGGAGTTCCGCTTGCCGCACATGGATATACTGCCGTGGTGTGGTCAACAAAATAATCTTCAAATCCTTGCTCTCTTAGCTCCTCCACACTTAAATTTCTTGTGAGCTGATAGACAATTGTTCCAACCATTTCAAGGTGTCCTAGCTCCTCTGTTCCAACATCGGTAAGTATCGCCTTAAGCTCGGGATACGGCATGGTATATCTTTGGCTTAAATAGCGAAGCGACGCTCCGATTTCACCATGAGGCCCTCCGTACTGCGTCATAATCATTTTCGCAAGTTTTGCATTTGGATTTTTAATTTTTACTGGATACTGTAATTTCTTTTCATACACCCACATAAGACTACTCCTCCGTTTCCCATGGCCACGGGCCGCTCACCCACTGCCATCTGCTACAATTTTCTGAGGTTTCTTTGAGCATTCCGTACTTTGACTCGTATTCTTCCATCAAAACACTTGTTGTTTTTTTATATTCTTCAAGTTTTTTTGCCGCATCTTGATTTTCAGGATGTGAATCGAGAAATAAATGTAGCTCCCAACATGCAAAGTCAAGCGCATTAATTCTTCTTTTAAGCATTTCTTGTTCTGTCATCTCGGCTCCCCCTTTCTTCCGTAAAAAGGCTTATCCAAGCACTCGAAAATAGTGCCTTTGTCATAGCCCTTTAATACATCGTACGGCTCTTGCCACTGCTGAAAAGGGATATACGCCATGGCTACCGAGGTTTCTTCTGGAAACGAACTTCGCTCATACATGGTACAGGCGGCATTTTTATTATTCATTTATAGGGTCATCCTTTCTTTTCAAAGAGAAATCCATAAGAATTACTCTCCTTTTTCACTATATCTTATGTGATAAAACTTTATTTTGTTAATTTTATCAAAACTATTTGCAAAAGGAGATTTTTTTGCTATAATAATACGGCATAAAAAATAATCAATGAAGGGATTTTCATATTTATGTATAAAATTGTAACTAAAAAAGTATTGAACCCCACTGTAACTCTCATGGAGATAGAAGCTCCTCTTGTTGCAAAAAAAGCAGAACCTGGACAGTTTATCATCCTTCGTGTTAACGATGACGGAGAACGAATTCCGCTTACAATAGCAGATTTTGATAGAGAAAAAGGAACTGTAACCATTATATTCCAAATTGTTGGAGCTGCTACAGTTTCGCTAAACCAAATTCCTGAGGGCGGACACATCAGAGACTTCGCTGGCCCATTAGGCGTGCCATCTCATGTAGACGGACTTAAAAAAGTTGCCGTAGTCGGCGGCGGTGTTGGATGCGCAATCGCTTATCCTATTGCTAAAAAACTACATAAGATCGGATGTGAAGTTCACTCTATCGTAGGCTTTAGAAATAAAGATTTACTCATTCTTGAAGACGAGTTTAAGGCTGTTAGTAATGTGATGAAAATCATGACTGATGATGGAAGCTATGGAGAAAAAGGCCTTGTAACCACCGCTTTAAAGAATCTTATCGAATCCGGTAATGAATATGACGAAGTTATCGCAATCGGTCCTGTTGTCATGATGAAATTTGTTTCTATGCTCACTAAAGAATATGGAATAAAAACCATGGTTAGTATGAACCCTATCATGATTGACGGAACGGGAATGTGCGGCGGATGCCGTCTAACTGTTGGTGGAGAGACAAAATTTGCCTGTGTTGACGGTCCTGATTTTGACGGCCATCTTGTAGATTTTGACGAAGCCATGGAGCGTGGTAAAATGTATCACGAATTTGAAAGAGAAGCCCACGAAGAGACATGTAATCTTTTTAAAGGTCTAGATAATTAATATATAGTTTGAAAGGTGAATGGAAAATTTATGCCTAATATGTCATTAAAGAAAAATGAAATGCCTGTACAAGCGGCAGATATAAGAAATGGAAATTTTCTTGAAGTAGCACTCGGATATAGCAAAGAACAAGCTGTCGATGAAGCAAACAGATGTCTTAACTGTAAGCACAAACCTTGTGTTTCAGGATGTCCTGTAGAAATTGATATACCTGCATTTGTAACAGAGGTTGCAAACGAAAATTTTGATAAAGCTTATGAAATTCTGTCAAAATCAAGTTCACTTCCGGCTGTTTGCGGACGTGTATGTCCACAAGAGACACAATGCGAGCAAAAATGCGTAAGAGCAATTAAGGGTGATCCTGTCGGTATAGGTAGAATCGAGCGTTTTGTTGCTGATTATAATAATCAAAAAGAAAATATAGAAGTTAAAAAACCAGAATCAAACGGCCATAAAGTAGCCGTTATCGGCTCAGGTCCTGCGGGTCTTACATGTGCGGGAGACCTTGCTAAAAAAGGTTATGACGTCACTGTTTTTGAAGCTTTACACTTAGCTGGCGGTGTTTTGGTTTACGGTATTCCTGAATTCAGACTACCTAAGTCTATTGTTCAAAAAGAAATTGATATTTTAATTAAACTCGGTGTAAAACTTGAAACTAACATGGTTATCGGCAAGATTTTATCCATTGATGAACTAATTGAAATGGGCTTTGAATCTGTATTTATCGGTTCAGGTGCTGGTCTACCTAAATTCATGAATATTCCTGGCGAGAACTTAAAGGGCGTTTATTCTGCAAATGAATTTTTAACAAGGGTAAACCTGATGAAATCCTATCACGAAGACAGTAACACACCTATACATAAGGCTAAAAATGTTGCCATTGTAGGCGGCGGAAACGTTGCTATGGATGCTGCAAGATGCGCAAAACGTCTTGGTGCCGAGAATGTATATATAGTATATAGAAGGTCGATGGACGAACTTCCAGCTAGACACGAGGAAATCGAACATGCAGAGGAAGAAGGTATTATCTTCAAACTTTTAAATAATCCTGTTGAAATCTTAGGTGACGACAGCAAACATGTAGTCGGAATGAAATGTGTAGAAATGGAACTTGGCGAGCCTGATGAATCTGGAAGAAGAAGACCAAAGGAGAAGCAAGGTTCTGAATTTATACTCGACCTTGACTGCGTAATTATCGCTATCGGCACTTCACCAAACCCACTTATCAAGGCCACTACAGATGGACTAGTAACCGAGCGTTGGGGAGGAATCACTACTGATGACAGCGGTTTAACCTCTAGAATCGGTGTTTACGCCGGCGGAGATGCTGTAACAGGCGCTGCAACTGTAATTCTTGCTATGGGAGCTGGTAAAACAGCCGCTACTGCAATAGACGAGTATATCCAGTCGAAGTAATTAATTTTGACAAAAAAGCCTACCTATTTATTAGTTAATCTAACAAATAGGTAGGCTACTTTATTTATAATTTTATTTTAATGCGTATTTCTCTACTGCCTTTGCAAAACCAAAGTTATTGCACTCGTCTGTAATATACTTGGCTGAATTCTTCGCTTCATCACTTGCATTTCCCATGGCTACAGAAGTTCCTGCCCATTTTAGCATTGCTATATCATTTCCATTGTCTCCTATCGACATTGTTTCACTAGATTTTATGTTAAGATAATTGCAAAGTGCTTCTAGGGCTTTTCCTTTTGTCGCATTTTCATGATTAATTTCTAAATTGTCAAACCAAGAAGAACTTATACTTATCCCCTTTATCTTTTGAAAATCCTCGATAATTTGAGCCCTTACTTCAAGCGGAGTGTGAATTAAGTTGATTTTATGAATTTCTCTCCCCTCATTTTTCAAAAATTCTTCTAAATCGTCAAAATAAATATAGTCTTTAGATGCAAAATAACGTTTGCTTTCAGGAAGAGAAAATTTCTCCATAACATTTTCCGTGTTTGACCTTAATGTGTGCGGTTTTTTGCCACAATAAAACTCATAATAGAGAGAGTATTTCTCAACCACTTTCAAACATTCCAAAGTTTTTTTCGAGTCCAATGTACTGGAATATATTTCTTTATTTTCCTTTAAATCGTAGACAACTGCACCATTTGCTGATATAATGTACTCTACAAACGGAAGTTTTTTCACGTCTTCAGGTAAAAATGAACGCAATCTTCCTGTTGCGGGAACGAGTATTATTCCCTTTTCTGATGCTTTGTAAAGTGCTTGAAGATTTTCGTCTGGTATATATCTATGTTCTAAAAGTGTTGTTCCGTCCAAGTCGAACGCCAAAAGTTTTATCATTTTAACCACTCCATTTGTTATAAATTTCTTGTCAATTACACCGTGCATGACAAGTTTTTAATATTTTTAAGCCTTGCACGAAGGCAGAACGGAGAAACAATCTTATGCAAAAGAAAAACATTATCTATTTAACCCAGCTGTCAATTTTAGCCGCAATTTTGCTACTAATGACCTTTACTCCTTTGGGCTATTTGAGAATGCCTACACTTGAAATCACATTTTTAGCCATACCCGTGACTTTGGGAGCTATATTAATGGGACCACTTGCTGGAATGATTTTAGGCTTAATCTTCGGAATTTCAAGTTTTATTCAGTGTGTCACCGCCGCTTCGGCTTTTGGTGCAATACTTTTAAGCATAGACTCTCTTGCCACATTTGTTATATGTATCATTCCAAGGGTTCTAATCGGACTTATCGGCGGAGTGCTCTTTAAATTCTTAAGAAAAATTATTAAGAACAAAAATAACATTGTTCCATTTATCGTCGCCTCTATTTCAGTTCCGCTTTTCAATACAGTATTCTTCCTTGGTGGAATAATGGCTTTCTTCACTCCAAATGAAGCTGAGTTACTTGAAAAACTAGGCGCTGTCGGTGGAAATTTATTCGCCATCATCGTAGTCGCTTCACTCATAAACGCCGCTATAGAAATTGCCGCCTGCGGTGCAGTTTCCACCATAGTTTCAAAGGCTGTTTTCAAATTCACAAAAAAGACAACTGAAAAATCTGCTTAAAATTAATTACATGCACTATTTGTGCATGTAATTTTTTTCTTATTCCTTGCCACTCCAACAGTATGTGCAAAGCTTGCAAGGCTCTATACCCACAGATTCAACAAGATCGTCTAGTCTGTGAAATTGTAATGAGGTAAAATTAAGTTTTTTCCTTATTTCTTCTACCATTTCTTTATAATTCTTGCTATCTGGATCAGTGTAAGACATAAGCGTATCGTCACTTACATTGTCGCCCTCTCTGTCTTTAATAACTCTTCTTGTAATAAGGTCTAAATCCGAACTTGACCTTGAGAAATTAAGGTATTTACAGCCGTAAAGAAGAGGAGGACAGGCAGGTCTAATATGCACTTCTTTCGCTCCACTGCTGTATAAAAACTCTGTAGTTTCGCCAAGTTGTGTTCCCCTTACTATCGAGTCGTCTATCATTAATAACTTTTTACCACTAACAAGTGATTTTATCGGAATTAATTTCATTTTAGCAATTAAATTTCTTTGTTGCTGTTTTGTGGGCATGAACGACCTTGGCCATGTCGGAGTGTATTTGATAAAAGGTCTAGCAAACGGATATCCCGATTCATTTGCATATCCTACGGCATGTGCTATTCCTGAGTCTGGCACACCGGCTACTATATCAGGATTTGCACTGTCTCTTTTTGCAAGCATAGAGCCGCATTTATATCTCATTTCTTCAACATTTATGCCCTCATAACTTGCCGTTGGATAACCATAATAAACCCATAAAAATGAACATATTTTCATTTCATCGTTAGGTTTTTTAATCGTTTGACATGATTCAGGTGTTACAAAACATATTTCACCAGGACCTAGTTCTTTTTTGGTAATATATCCAAGATTCATATATGCAAAATCTTCAAACGAAATGCAGTGCGCATCTTTTTTCTCTCCTACAACCACAGGGGTTCTTCCAAATTTATCCCTTGCTGCATATATTCCCTCATGTGTAAGAAGAAGTATAGACATAGAGCCGTCAACGAGTTCCTGAACATACTCAATGCCTTCTTTTATCGAACTTTTCATTGTAATAAGCGAAGCCACAACCTCTGTCGAATTTATAAGCCCTTTGCTCATCTCTTGGAAATGCCCTTTTCCTTCACCCACAATAAGTTTTAAAAGGTCCTTTTTATTATTAATTTTACCAATCGTCGTAATGGCAAAACTGCCAAGATGTGAGTTTATTAAAAGTGGTTGAGGATCTTTATCAGAAATACATCCTATACCCATTTTACCCGATAATTCTTCAAGGTCATTTTCAAACTTTGTCCTAAACGGTGAATTTTCGATATTATGTATCGCTCTTAAAAATCCCTCTTCACCGCATACTGCCATTCCTCCTCGTCTTGTTCCAAGATGTGAATGATAATCTATTCCAAAAAAAAGATCTGTCGTGCAGTAATCCTTTGATGCAACGCCAAAAAATCCGCCCATATTTTGCAATCGCTCCTTTAAATTTAAGTATATTTAAATATTAGCATAAACATAATAAAATCACAAGCAAGAAAATTATTTTTTCTATATTTATTGAAAACTCTTGCTTTTTTTATCCTTTTGATATATCCTATCTATGCAGATTATCTGCGGTCAGTCGCAACTTCCTGACCTAAAAAAATACTAAAGGATGATTTTAATAATGAAACACTCACTGCGCTTTTTAACCGAAAGTGCTATTATAGCTGCGTTCTATATAGTACTTACACTGCTGTCCGCCATGCTTAATTTAGCATACGGACCTGTTCAATTCAGAATTTCTGAAGTTCTTACGATTTTGCCCGTTTTCACTCCGGCAGCCATTCCAGGACTTACCATCGGATGCTTTTTGTCAAACCTTGGTAGCCCATTAGGCCCCGTCGACTGGATTTTCGGGACATCCGCTTCACTTATTGCGGCGATTTTAACTAGACTTTTCAGAAATATCAAAATCAAAGGAATACCTGTCGTTTCCTTTTTCTTTCCTGTAATAGTAAACGCTTTAATCGTCGGATTTGAAATAGCTGGACTTACCGCTACAAATTCATTTAATGTATTTAGTCTTGATTTGGCTGTATTTTCCTCAGTGTTTATCTCAGTTTTCATAGGTCAATTTGCAGTTTGCTATCTACTTGGAATACCATTTTTTATGCTAATTCGAAAATTCGACTTTATGTCGCATAAAAAACTCGGTACTTAATTACTAACAAAGGATGATGTATAGATGCCTTCTACGGAAAAAAAAGATGGTTTACTTCCTAAATTAAAGCAAATACCGCCTGTTCAGCTAATTGTTTTAAGCTTTATTTTATTAATTCTTTTGGGAACATTTTTATTAAGTTTGCCCTTTTCTTCAAAAGGCGAGCCCGTCCATGTGCTCGATGCAGCATTTACTGCGACTTCTGCAACCTGCGTTACAGGACTATCACTTTTTGATACTTTCAGCACTTTTACAGTCTTTGGACAAAGTGTCATACTGCTTTTAATTCAAATAGGAGGCTTAGGCCTTGCTACTTTAGCAACAGCTGTAACTCTCTTTTTAAGACGCAAACTTGGATTTAAAAACCTAATGCTTTTCAGTGAAATTTCAGGTTCGTCAAGTTTCAATCTAAAAGATTTGCTAAAGGCTATAATGCTTATAACTTTTACTTGTGAACTTATAGGCGCTTCCATATTGATGATACATTTTGTTCCAAATTACGGCTTGGCCGGTGCTTGGTCATCTGTTTTTGTTGCCGTTTCAGCTTTTTGTAATGCTGGATTTGATATTTTGGGTTTTATCCCTGGAATAGGCAGTTTATCAGCTTTTAATGGTGTTCCACTTGTTACCATCACTGTTTCTGCATTAATATTTGTCGGTTCTCTAGGCTTTCTTGTTATTCAAGACATATTTGTTTCGAAAATTTATAGAAGAATCAAAAGGCAAGAAAAATATAAGCTAAAATTTCATTCTCAGGTTTGTATCATCATTTCTTTGGCTCTTCTACTACTTGGCACTGTCGGATTTTTTATATTTGAATTTAACAACACTTTAAAAGACATGCCACTTGGTGAAAAAGCCATTGCTTCTTTGTTCCAATCTGTAAATACCAGAACAGCTGGATTTTACTCGGTCGACATAGGTGCTGAGCATGATATAACCAAATTCATGACAATTTTCTTGATGTTCATAGGCGGAAGTCCAGGTTCTACGGCGGGCGGCATCAAAATCACAACATTCATCGTTCTTCTTTCTACCATCTCTTCTACTGTAAGAGGACGTGACGAAGCGACTTTTCTATCACACCGTTTTGACAAAAAAACAGTCTATAAGGCCGTTACCGTATCTGTTATGGGGCTTGGAGTTGTATTTATAGACTTGATTTTACTGTACTTCTTTAACAGTGGTGCCGGCGGCTCACTTGATTTTCTTTTTGAAAGTGTGTCGGCATTTGGAACAGTTGGACTTACAACGGGTATTACACCCGACCTTAACGTGTTTGGAAAACTTATAATAATGGTGACGATGTTTATAGGTAGAGTAGGACCTGCCTCTTTTGCAATCGCCGTTATATTAAGGCCTAAAAAACACGGCGAATCCATACTTCCTGAAGGAAGAATGCTCATAGGATAATAATTTATACAGCTATAATTTTAGTAATTTATAGCTGTATTTTCTTTTTTACATCTTTACTTTGACAAAATCTTATAAAACTATACTATTTTTATTGATTTGTTTTCAAAATATTTAATTTTCGCCCTTTACAGAAAACCTAAATAGTGCTAAAATATTATAGTACGAATTAGAAGTTTATCTAAATCGTAGAATAATTTATAATAATCCTTAAGGAGGAATAAATTTAATGGCAAGAAAAATGAAAACCATGGATGGTAACAATGCTGCTGCTCACGTTTCATATGCGTTCACAGACGTTGCTGCTATCTATCCAATCACACCATCTTCTGTTATGGCTGACGAAACAGATAAATACGCAGCTGGTGGAAGAAAAAACCTTTTCGGCAGAGAAGTAAGAGTTACAGAAATGCAATCTGAAGCAGGTGCTGCAGGTGCTGTTCACGGTTCACTTACAGCTGGTGCCCTCACAACAACTTACACAGCGTCACAAGGCCTTTTACTCATGATTCCAAACATGTACAAAATGGCTGGTGAATTATTACCAAGTGTTATCCATGTTTCAGCTAGAACAGTTGCTACACATGCGCTTAACATTTTCGGCGATCACTCAGACGTATACGCATGTCGTCAAACAGGTTACGGTATGCTTTGCGCAAACAGTCCTCAAGAAGTTATGGACCTTGGCGCAGTGGCTCACCTTGCCGCTATTAAAGGAAAAGTTCCTTTCCTCCATTTCTTTGACGGTTTCAGAACATCACACGAAGTTCAAAAAATCGAAACATGGGATTACGAAGATTTAAATGAATTACTCGACTGGGATGCAGTTGATGCTTTCAGAAGAAATGCTTTAAATCCTGAACATCCTGTACTAAGAGGACAAGCTCAAAACGGCGACATCTTCTTCCAAGCAAGAGAAGCATGTAATAAATATTACGATGCAGTTCCTGAAGTTGTTATCGACTACATGAACAAAGTTAATGCTAAAATCGGTACAGACTACAAACCATTTAACTACTATGGCGCTCCTGATGCTGAAAAAGTTATTATCGCTATGGGTTCTGTTTGCGAAACTATAGAAGAAGTTATCGACTATATGCTAGCTGCAGGCGAAAAAGTTGGTTTAATCAAAGTTAGAATGTACAGACCTTTCATTGCTAAATATCTATTAGACGTTATGCCTTCTACAGTTAAGAAAATCACTGTTTTAGATAGAACAAAAGAGCCAGGTGCTATCGGCGATCCTCTACACCTTGACATTTTAGCTTCTATCTATGGTACAGAGTTTGCTTCTTGCGAAATCTTTGCAGGTAGATACGGTCTAGGTTCAAAAGATACAGCTCCTTCTTCTATCTTTGCAGTTTATGCAAACATGGACAGCGCTGATGCTAAAACTAAATTTACAGTAGGTATCGTTGATGACCTTACAAATCTTTCACTTCCACTAGTTAAAGATGACGATACAGCTCCTAACGGAACAACTTCATGTAAATTCTGGGGTCTTGGTGCTGACGGTACTGTTGGTGCTAACAAAAACTCAATCAAAATTATCGGTGACCATACAGACATGTACGCTCAAGGTTATTTTGATTATGACTCTAAAAAATCAGGCGGTCTTACAATTTCTCACTTAAGATTCGGTACAGCTCCTATTAAATCAACTTACTACATCAGTAAAGCTGACTTCGTAGCATGTCATAATCCAGCATATCTTGGAAAATATGACATGGTTGAAGACCTTAAAAAAGGCGGCAAGTTCCTTCTTAACTCTGAATGGACTGCTGAAGAGCTTGACGAGAGACTTCCAGGCCAAGTTAAAAGATATATTGCTAATAACGATATCGAATTCTACATTGTTGACGGTTACAAAATCGGTAAAGAAATCGGTCTTGGAACAAGAATCAACACAATTTTACAATCAGCTTTCTTCACAATCGCAAACGTTATTCCTGTTGAAGATGCAATCAAATATATGAAAGATGCTGCTACTAAATCATATAGCAAAAAAGGTGATGCCATTGTTAAGATGAATCACGATGCTATCGATGCTGGTAACAAAGCATTCCATAAAGTTGAAGTTCCTGCTTCTTGGAAAGATGCTACAAATGACTATGCTCATCCAGTAGCTACAGGCACAAGACAAGACCTCGTTGACTATGTTAACAACGTTGTTACACCTGTAAACTCATTCCATGGTAAAGATTTACCTGTTTCTGCATTTGCAAAATATGCTAACGGTGAGTCTCCACAAGGAACAGCTGCTTATGAAAAACGTGGTATTGCTGTTGACGTTCCATGCTGGGATTCTGCTAAGTGTATCCAATGTAACCAATGTTCATACGTTTGCCCACATGCAGTTATCAGACCTATCGCTATGACAGCTGATGAACTAGCTAAAGCTCCTTCACAAACAAAGAGCAAGGCTATGACAGGTCTAGCTGACTTTAACTATGCAATGGTTATCAGCCCACTAGACTGTACTGGTTGCGGACTTTGTGCTCAAACTTGCCCTGCTAAAGAGACAGCTCTTACAATGCAAGGTATCGACTCACAAAGAGACCAACAAGAAGTATTTAACTATGCTGTAAATCTTGATGAAAAAGCTGAAGTTCTAGCTAAATTCAAAGAGACAACAGTTAAAGGTAGCCAGTTCAAACAACCTCTTCTTGAGTTCTCAGGCGCTTGCGGTGGTTGTGGTGAAACTCCTTATGCTAAACTTGCAACACAATTATTCGGTGATAAGATGTTCATAGCAAATGCTACAGGTTGTTCTTCAATCTGGGGTGGTTCTGCTCCTGCAACACCTTATACAGTAAATAAAAGAGGCTACGGTCCTGCATGGCAAAACTCATTGTTTGAAGACAATGCTGAGTTCGGTCTTGGTATGCAACTTGCTCAAAACGCAGTAAGAGGCAGACTACACGAGTATATCGGACAAATCGCTGAGAAAACAGACAGTGCTGATCTTAAAGCCGCTATTGAAACTTACTGCACAACAGTAAGCAATACAAGAGAAAACGGCCCTGCTACAGACGCTCTAATTGCTGAACTTGAAAAAGCAAGCACTTGCGACTGTGAAGTTGGCGCTCTTGCTAAGAAAACACTTGCCGACAAAGACTTCCTTGCTAAGAAATCAGTATGGATTCTAGGTGGTGACGGTTGGGCTTATGACATCGGCTTCGGCGGTGTTGACCACGCTATCGCTTCAGGCGAGAATGTAAACATTCTAGTATTCGATACAGAAGTTTACTCAAACACAGGCGGACAAGCTTCTAAAGCTACACCAGCTGGTTCTGTTGCTCAATTTGCCGCTTCTGGTAAAGGCACAAAGAAAAAAGACCTTGCAGCTATCGCTATGAGCTACGGCTATGTATACGTTGCTCAAATCGCTATGGGCGCTGATATGAATCAGTGTATCAAAGCATTTGAAGAAGCTGAAAGCTATGACGGTCCTTCATTAATCATTGCTTATGCTCCTTGTATCAACCATGGTATCAAAGGCGGTATGGGACAATCAATTAAAGAAGAGAAAAAAGCTGTTCTAGCTGGTTACTGGCATAACTTCAGATTCGATCCAAGAAGAGCTGACAACGGTGAAAATCCATTCACACTTGATAGTAAAGCTCCATCTGCTTCTTACCGTGACTTCATCATGGGCGAAGTTCGTTACAACACACTTCTTAGATCTTTCCCAGAAAGAGCAGAAACATTGTTTGCAGAAGCTGAAAAAGATGCAGCCGACAAATACGCAAAACTTAAGAAAATGGCTGAATAATAAGGATTTATTATTTAAATTTATAAAATTAGAGAACTGTCAAAAGACAGTTCCCTTTTTTGTACTTACTCATATTTTTTTCACTGCGGTTTATCATTAGGCAGCCTCTATAACACTTCCAATTTTCTTCTTTTCCTCTCCTGCAAATTCCTAATATTTCGCAGTGCAAGCAAAACCTTGGCAAGCCTTTTAATCATTTTAATATAAAAAAGGGAGCCTTGCGGCTCCCTAATTTTATATCAAGTTTCAGGCTCTAAGACTCCGTAGTCGCCGTCTTTTCTTTTGTAGACCACGTTAATATCGCCCGTAGAATCATTCTTAAACATGAAGAACTCGTGTCCGATTAGGTTCATTTGAAGAATCGCCTCTTCTACTGTCATCACTTTTACAAAAAAGCGTTTTGTCTTTGATATTTTAAACTCTTCTTCTGGTTCTTCATAATATGCTTCTGAAAAATCAATAGGCTTAACTTTTTTTGCATTTTCAAGTCTAGTTTTGTTTTTTCTGATTTGTTTTGAAAGCTTAGCAACAGCTATGTCAAGAGCTTCATTCATCTCAATTTCAGTAGATTCTGCTCTATAGAACATACCTCTTTGCTTCACGGTTATCTCGACCGTTTGGCGGTTTCTCTCAAGGGTTACTGTTACAATAACTTCTGCATCTTCGTCAAAAATTCTTTCAAATTTCGACATTTTTTTCTCGACAAGCACTTTAAAGTTGTCCTTTAAGTTTACTTTTCTTCCGATAATCTTAATGTTCATTCCGACACCATGATTTATATTGCTAACAATATAAATACAGACCCTTTCTATCCGAATTTCTATACGACTTGCCTTTTTCGGATCAAAAACAAGCGGGGATAAATTAAACATTTAACAGTCAACTTATCTCGCTTTTATTATAGCATAATATACAAAAAAATTCAATAGTAAATTAAATAATAATGCTTTTATGCCTAGTCACATGACATCCAACATTAACTGCGACAGGAAGCCCCGCTATATGAGTCGCAAAATTTTCTATATTTACACAAAGAGCCGTCACATTTCCGCCAAATCCTTGTGGCCCTACACCTGTCTCATTTACAGCTTTTAGCATCTTTTCTTCAAGCTCTTTATAATATGGATTTTCGTTTCTAACGCTTACATCACGGCATAATGCTTTTTTGGACAAATACGCACAGTATTCAAAGTTCCCGCCTATTCCAACACCTAAAACAAGCGGCGGACATGGATTTCCACCAGCTATAGTCACTGTTTCTTTTACAAACTCAATAATATCATCTTCTACCGCCGATGGATTGAACATTTTAATCCTTGACATGTTTTCACTGCCAAAGCCCTTAGGAGCCGCCGTGAGCTTTATTTTATCACCTTTGGTAAGCGTTACATGAATTACCGCCGGTGTGTTGTCATTTGTGTTTTTCCTCATTATAGCATCTTCTACGACCGAACAACGAAGCAAGCCTTCTAAATACGCATCTCTGACGCCTTTATTTATCGCCTCGTTAAAATCTCCATCTATATACACCTCTTGCCCTATTTCGGCAAAAACCACCGCCATACCAGTGTCCTGACATATTGGTATATCCATTTCCTTTGCTGCTTCAATATTCTCACATAGGTCATTCATTATAGACTTTGGCAGTTCATCTTTTTCTAAGTCTACACTCTCCTTAATTTTACACTCAAGTGCCTTTGGCAAGATTTTATTCGCACTAATAAAAATCTCTTTTACCGCCTTTGTAATTTCTTTTTCACTTATCGTTCTCATCTATTTCCCTCCAAAAAAAGGCGCACAACTCCTAAGAGCTGACGCCTATAATTTTTTATTATCTATCTCTTCTTGAGAAACCGCTACCTCTTTTTGTCTCGGTATTTCTCTTTAAGTCAGAAATCTTTTCATCGCTAGTCTGCTTAAATTTAGAAAGCATATCTTCAAAGTTTCCACCGCTTTGAGGCTTAGACTGCCATTCAAAATTTCCAGGACCTGCTGGTCCTACTGGCTTTGGTGGTGGGCTGCTATAACTATTATTGTGCCTGTTATTGTTAAAGCCATTCTGGTTTCTATCTCTTCTTGGCTCTCTATCCCTTGGTTGCATAGGCTTTGGAGGTTCTGCCTTTTTCATTGAAAGAGCTATTTTGCCCTCTTCTGAAATCGATAAAACTTTAACCTTGACCGTTTGTCCCTCTGTTACAAAGTCTTTAATCTCTTTAACAAAGGTAGACGCAACCTCAGAAATATGCACCATTCCTGTTTTGCCCTCTGCAAAATCAACAAAAACACCAAACTTAGTTATACCTGTAACCTTACCCTCAAAAATACTTCCCACTTCAATTTGCATAAAAAACAATTATCCTCTCAAATATAGCAATTTATCAGTTCCCACCGATATTAACAAAAACTTTTTCATTCGGCTTTGCATAGTCAAGCTCGCTTCTTGCATATCTTTCAACATACACTTGCCCCTCTGTTTGACCTGTAAGCACCGAATACTGAATCTCTTCATTTATCTTTTCTTGTCTAACAATCTCATCGTTAATATAGTTAAGCTCAGACTGCATTGCGCTTATCTCAAAATTCTGACTAATAATAACACCAGCGACAAAAACAAATAAAGAACATATAGCGACTTTTAACACTACGCTACCTTTGTATTTTTTTATATTAATAACTTTCATTTTAGTACTCCAATTCAATTCTTCATGAATACTGTTATATTATATAACATTATGTCGACATATATCAAGAGTAGAATGAAATTTTTTTTACTTTTTTGAGGTTTTTTTATAAAAATTTGTCTTTTTGTATCTTAAAATTAATCTTTTATTAAAAATCGCACTAAAAATGCGACTTAAATATACCATCAAGGCAAACGCAAAAATCTCAAAAAGAAAATTAACTAGTCTAATATTTCCATAACTTGATGCAAGCGACACTATAAATGTTACCACAGAGCTTATGGCAACAAATGTAAAATCAATGCAGAATTCAACTACTTTTTTTCTTTTAAAAAGATTTTTAATTTTACAAAATAAAATATAAACTATACCTAAAACTACACCGGCTGAAAGCGAAAGTATTATTGTTTGGTCGGAAACACTCATAAATTGCCTATGCCTTTCATCATGCTTTTACTTAAATATTCTTTTAATCCACTTTTCATTTGACTCTTTTTCATGATACATCACCGCTTTTATGTCACCTTTTAACAAAAGCTCACCTGTCTCTGAGTTTAAGCTGTCCACAAACATTTTTTCACCCTTTACCGACAGTCTTCCCATGCTTGTTTCTAAGACAATAATTTCAGGCGAAGCATATTCTATCTTACTAACACAGTTTGCATAAAAGTTTTCTCTTGATTTTATCTTAATTTCATGGTTTTTGTCGCTTGTTTTTTCAATTTGCATATATTCTCCGTTCTGCCCTAAAATGCGGCTACTAATTTTTACACTCTGGCTACTTGATAATATGCAAAAAAAAAGGAAGATATTACTCTTCCGATAAAACCGTATACATTTCTGCTGCGTTTTCTTTTCTAGCATATTCATTTATGCTTACAACTTTCATTTTTATGACTCTTTCTCCAAATGTAAGCTCTAAAACATCGCCTTCTTTCACATCGTAAGATGCTCTTGCTATTTTGCCGTTAACTACTACTTTTCCAGCATCGCACGCCTCGTTAGCGACAGTTCTTCTTTTTATTATTCTAGAAACTTTTAAATATTTATCAAGTCTCATTTTAGGTAAATCCTCCTTTATCAAAAATAAAAAAGGAACCAATTTCCGTAAATTCAAATTTCTAAAAAGAGAAAATACAGAAATATAGGTTCCATTATTCACAAAATAAATCTATTATTTATTAAGAGTATCTTTTAACGCTTTGCCTGGTTTAAACGCAGGAGCTTTAGAAGCTTTAATCTCGATAGTTTCTTTTGTTCTTGGGTCACGGCCTGTTCTTGCATTTCTTTGACGTACTTCAAAAGTACCAAATCCTACGATTTGAACTTTATCTCCGTTTTCAAGAGCTTCAGTTATAGATTCGATAACAGCAGATACTGCACTCTCTGAGTCCCTTTTTGTGATTCCTGTTTTTTCTGAAACAGCATTTACTAAATCAGTTTTATTCATTTTATTATTCCTCCAAAATATTTTTTATATTTAACAGAAAGGTTTCTGCAAATAAACTATAAATTATTAATCTCGTTTTTAAGATATTTAGACAAAGCTTCTTCGGCATCTATCCCTTTTTCATTTGCCAAATTAACTACATAAACCAAAGCCTCGGCCACTGTATCTTCGGTAACGTTATCTTTAATATCGGCAAACTTTTTATCTGGAATACTCATTTCCCATTTTTTTGCTTTTTTTAGATACTTTTGATAAGCCATTAAAGAAGGAAGTGCTTTAACCGTGCTTAAAAGAGCTTCTTTATTACTCTTTTGCCCCTTTGTCTCAATCTTTATTCTATCCCAATTTGATAAAATATCGTCGGTGGACTCAACCTTTGTATCAGAAAAGACATGTGGATGACGGATGATTAGCTTGTAACACAAATCGTTTACTATGTCATCAAAAGTAAAATTACCAAACTCTTTTTCTATCTCGCAGTGAAAAACAACCTGCAAAAGCACATCTCCAAGCTCTTCTTTTAAGAGCTCTGTATCCTCTGTATCAATCGCTTCGATAGCCTCATAACACTCTTCTAAAAAATCTCTTCTAATGCTCTTATGGGTTTGCTCTCTGTCCCAGGCACACCCGTCTTTTGACCTTAGTCTTTCAAAGACACAAAGCAAATCTTCTATGCCATATCTGTCCTTTATTTTAAAACGATTACTCATATTTTATCCTATCCATCCTTTTTTTTCAAGTACTTTAATGAAATTTTCACCATTTGGTAACATTATTATATCATGTCTATAAAGAGTCCTACTAACTAAAAGTAAAAATATATACACTATCACGGCAATTAGTATAGCTAGAAGACAAGATATTGATTTATTTTCTAATACTTCACTAAAAATTCTCTCACTATAAAATGCTGACAGCGCACATAAAACCGCACAAAAAAGCGGCTTAATAAGCGTTTTTAGAATATTAATTTTTATTTTGCTAACTTTCACCAAGGCTATCAGCTGTGTTATTACTATAAAAACATAACATGCCAAAGTTCCTATCGCTGCACCTTTTACGTTAATTTCAGGTATTCCGCACAGATAAAAATTCAGCGCAATTTTAATAATTAGTCCCACTATCAATATTTTAACTGGCAAGTCAACTCTTCCAACGGCTTGAAGCATTGCACTAAGAGGAGCTGCCAAACTTGCAAAAACTGCCGCCAAACCTAGAACAGTAAGCATTTCCGATATTATCGGTGCACCGACTGTTTCTGCGTATAATAAATCTATTATCGGTCTAGACAGCACACTTATTCCAAGACCTGCCGGAAGCCCGACCAATGCTGTAATCCTAATCATCGACTGCATATTTTCTTTTATATCGTCCGAGTTTTTCTTTACCCATGAACTTGTAAGACTCGGCAATGCACTTATCGCAAAACCTTGAGTAAGTGCCGGAACTAACATAAAAATTGTCAGTGCATATCCATAACAGCCAAACAAAAAATTAGAAATCGTGCTAATGTCCGATAAATTTTCAGCTGGCACTATGGCTTTGTATATACTTAATATGGTATCAGTTTCTGAAAATATAAGGTCTGTTAGCCTTCTTTGTAAAAACGTCTGATCTACAAGGCCCGATACGCTAAGTGCAAGTGAACCCGCCGCTATAGGAACAGCCATTGAAATAAGTTTTTTTGCTATACTCTTTCTTGATTTTGATTTAGGTGCTTCACTAAATTTTTTAGGACTTATACCCACGCCTTTTCTCTTATAATACAAGACAAGATATATGTAAGAGAAAAATGAACCAATGGTGACGCCTAGAATTGCACTTGCCGCCGAAACCGAATAAATCTGAAGCACTGCACTGTCGTAATCCGCCTTAATTCCAAGTATCGTTCCAAAAGCATAAAATTCTTCACTAAGAAAGTTAACCGCAAAATACGCCGCACTAAGACCTATTACAAGCTTTAAAATAGCTTCTATTATCTCTGAAACAGCAGTCGGATACATGTTGCCAAGGCCTTCGTAGTACCCTCTGTAAACAGAATTTAAACAGCAGAACAAAATAGTAGGAGAAAGAACGACAATAGGAAGATACGCACCACTGTTTCCTATAAAGTTTGTATAGGCACCAGCTCCAACTATCATTATCAAGCATGCTATAAGTCCACTTATAAAAAATACCGGAAAAGCTACCTTTTTTATCGTCTTTATGTCGTTAAATTTTTTAAGCGAATAACTTTCAGCCACCAGTTTTGCTATTGCAACGGGAAAACCCGCCGTGGCAAGGCTGAAAAACACTGCATAAAAATTGTAAGCAGTATTGAAATATCCCATACCATTTTCACTGATAATACTCCCAAGTGGAAGTTTAAAAAACGCTCCGACCATTTTTACTATGAGCATTCCTATAGTAAGAATAATCGCACCTTGTATGAAATTATGCCTAACAGCCTTTTTCTCCATAAATTGCCACCTTTAGTTTCTTTTATATGACAATATATGGTTTTGCTTTTGTTATTTATTACTCTTTTGACCTATAAATTCTCTTAACAATGAATTATCTGGCACATAAGAGGCATCAACAGCCTCAAATCTCATGAGTTTTGACTCTATGTCTCTTGCCTTTCTGAAATAAATATTGTCTTCGGGAATTTCTCTTAAAAGTGGTATCGCCATTGTTCTGAACACACATGGCTCGTATATATGCGTGGAATTTACCGTGTAATCCGCTGTTAATCTATACGGTCTTATATATCTATTTTCGCCGTCTACAACGGATTTCCACATCGAAAGAGTCCTTTCAAGTGACGATGACCTAAACTGGATATCTCTTACAATTCTTCGTACAAGCCTAATATCCATCGGTGATATAACTTCACCGTTTGCATCTTTTATCGACTGCTTTACGCTTACATATAATTTTACCGTTTGCTCGTTCACCACGTCTTTTGTAAACAGTGGATTAAGCCCGTGTATACCCTCAATTATAAAAATTTCATTCCCACTTACCTGTTTAATATTTGTGTAATTTACGGCTTTAGCAAGTGTAAAGTCAAATTCGGGCAAGTCAATATCTTTTCCGTCTACAATATTTTTTATGCACGATTTGACACTTTCAACATCTAGCGAGTGAACCGACTCGTAGTCTTTGCTTCCGTCTGAAAAAACGGGTAATTTATGGGTCTCGTGATAAAAATTATCAAGTGAGACTATATGCGCATTTTTACCAAAGTCGCTTAGATATTTTTTAAGCAAATGTGCCGTCGTGGTCTTTCCGCTACTGCTAGGACCTGCTAGCATACATACTTTTATATTTTTATCTGATGTAGCTATTTTATTTGCTATGCTTTTCAAGTGGTCTTGATAGCTTTCTTCTACCTCTTTAATCATAATTTCAGGCTTTGAAATCGCAGCATCATTTATCTGCTCTAAATGATTTACATACTTAATATACCCGCTTGCAAAACTGCCCATATAATTTTGTCACCTCACTTTTCCTACTAATAATTTCATCAAACCTATTTATGTATTCATATGGATATTTAAAATTAAATATTCGCTCAAGCCTGTTTGAGTATGGGTCTTTAATTTTAGAAACCCCACCGCCGCCACAGGCGATTATCGTTTGGCTTTCGTCCATGGTATATACATTGTAAATACATTCATGTCCTTTTTTTGTCCAGCCAGTATTGTCCTCATTTCCTGCTGTTCTGCTTTGTCTATAGGTGTAATACGGCATATAATTATTCCCGGTAAGCATTTTAGAAGTGTATTCCATCATCTCTTTAACTCTATCCTTGTCGCCGTGATAATTTCTAGTTTCGTCTTCCCTAAAAATCTTGGCCGACCTTTTAAGAGCGAGTGAATGGACCGTTATATTCTCTGGAATAAGCTTAATAATTTCATCAAGGCTATTCTTAAAACTCTCTACAGTATCGCCTTCAAGGCCTGCAATTAAATCTACATTTATCGTTTCAAACCCTATTTTTTTTGCTAGTTTAAACTTTTCAAAAAACTCATCTACACTATGATTTCTTCCGATATTTTTAAGTACGGTTTCGTTTAAAGTCTGCGGATTAATGCTTATCCTTTTGACATCAGATTTTTTAAGAGCCAATAATTTTTCTTCGTCTATTGTGTCAGGTCTTCCAGCTTCTACCGTGAATTCTTCACAAAGACTAAAGTCAAAATTCTCCCGAATCGTCTTAATAAGCGTTTTAAGCATGTCTGCACTAAGCGTAGTCGGTGTTCCTCCGCCTATGTAGACCGATTTAAGATTTAGAGAATTTTCCTTTACCACATCGCCTACAAAGCGTATTTCTTCAAGCATCAGTGGAAAATATTCTTCAATAAGTTTTGCTGATTTTTCGGTGCTTTGAGAAACGAAAGAGCAATACGAGCACCTTGTCGGACAAAACGGAATAGAAACATAAAGGCTAAAGTCTTTTTCTTTATTCCTATTTAAAATCGGCTCTTGCGTTTTTAAAATACTTTTACAAAAGTCTATTTTTTTCTCGCTTACAAAATATTGCTCTCTAAATAAATTGTCGGCGCCATCTTGACCAAGCTCTGCTTTTTGGTTTGCATAATGTTTGACTGGATGAATACCTGTAAGCATCCCCCAAGACGGACTTTCCCCTGTAATTTTGCTGAAAATTTGATAGATTTCAAAGCAAGCTTTGTGTTCTACCTCTTTTTTTTCAGACAGCACTTCAAAAACTTTGTAAAACTCTTCGCCGTAAATTTTTGCCTTTATAATCAAGGAGTCACCTAATACTTTAACTGAAATGTCAGAATCTATATCCTCGTCCACTATTTTAAGCTCTTCGTAGGGAAAAAATATTCTAAAAATATTTCCGAGTTCATATTTTAAAAATTCTTCGCTTATATAAAAAACCATATTACCCCACTAATACAAAAAACTCGTTATTTTCTTTTTCAAACGACAATGTACTGTTGTCTCCATGACCGCAGTGTAAAATATATTCACCTTCAATATTTTTAATCTTTTTAATAGATTTTAACAAAGTATCGTAGTCACCTGTCGGTAAATCAGTCCTTCCGATAGTTCCCTCAAGAACGGTATCGCCTGTAAAAATATGATCTTCCACTATATAGCACGCCCCACCTAGAGTGTGTCCAGGTGTGTGAATAAGTTTAATCTTTAATTCTCCAAGCTCTAATATTTCACCGTCTTCAAGCAAAATATCACAATTAAAAGCTCTTCCCGAACTTACAAAATTAGCAAAGCTATATTTTACATTTTTCACCACATATTCTTCATCTTTATGGCAAACCACCTTTGCCCCATCTCTATCCACAAAATATCTCACCGAAGCTATGTGGTCGTAATGCCCGTGTGTAAGTAAAATATATTCCAATTTAGGAACTGAGTCTAAGTCAAAACTTCTTAGAAACGACGGGTCAACTATCGCCGATTTACCCGTGTTTTCATCCGTGATTAAAAATGAATTTTCACTCACCATTCCTGTGTCTAAATAATTTTCTATTATCATAAATATAGCCTTTCTTTAACTCATTAACATATTAATTTCTATCTATCGATATTACGCCGTCAATTTTGCTAAGCCTTTCAATCACAGACTTTAAATGATCCATTCCGTTGATTGTAATAGTTGCGGAAACCACTGCAGTTCCAGTATTTTTTATCGTCCTTGAATTTAATCCATGTATAAACAATCTCATATTTGAAAGTTGAACCGTAATATCTGCAAGAAGACCGGTTCTGTCATTTGCCACTATATGAAGTGTGGACTTAAACTCTTCTTTAACCTCACCTTGCCAATAAACATCGACCCATCTGTCGGGTTCTGAAGAATTCTCTACATCTACAGGCACATTGCTACAACTTCTTTTATGGATAGAAACACCAAATCCCCTTGTTATAAATCCGATTATGTCATCACCTGGAAGAGGATTACAGCATTTAGAAAACTTGATTAAGCAGCCTTCCATTCCATCTACCAAGACTCCACCCACTGCATTTTTTGTAGGTGCTTCGTTTTCAATTATTTGCGGAATAACAGTCACTTTATTAAGTCTTTGAGATTCCTCTTTAATTCTCGGCATCACCTTCCAAAGCTGGATACCGCCGTATCCAATAGCTGCATATACATCTTCAATACTGCTACAGCTGTATCTTCTTCCGATAGATTCCACAATAAACTGAATTAACTCGTCCGAAATTACTATATTGTTTCTCTTGCACTCTTTTTCAAACTCGGCTCTACCTTCAAAGATATTTTCTTCTCTTTTTTCTTTTTTAAACCATGTTCTAATTTTATTTCTCGCTTCACTCGTTCTTACAAGTGAAATCCAGTCTCTATTTGGACCTCTAGTGTTTTCCTTAGTCGTTAAAATTTCAATTATCTCGCCTGTTTTAACCTTATAATCAAGCGGAACAATTCTTTTATCAACCTTAGCGCCTATCATCCTGTTTCCGACCGCACTATGAATTGCATACGCAAAGTCAATCACGTTAGAGCCCATAGGAAGTGAAATAACATCGCCTTTTGGAGTGAATACAAACACTTCTTCTGGCACTAAGTCGGTCTTTATTGAGCTGATTAAATCTGTTACATCTTCGCTTTCTTCCTGATTTTGAAGAATCTGCCTTATCCAAACAAGACGTTTTTCAAGCGAATCGTCATTTTTCTTTCCATCGTCAATTCCAAGTTTATACTTCCAGTGTGCAGCAATTCCCATTTCTGCCGTTCTGTGCATATCCCAAGTCCTAATCTGCACTTCAAACGGAACGCCACCTCTTGCAATTACCGTAGTGTGTAGCGACTGATACATATTAGGCTTTGGAGTAGAAATATAATCCTTAAACCTATTTGGAATAGGCTTGAACATATCGTGAATTATACCTAGTGCATTGTAGCAATCTGTAATCGAATTTACTATTGCCCTAAGGGCAAAAATATCATAAATCTCGTCAAATTCTTTGCCTTGTATAAACATTTTTCTGTAAATACCATTTATACTTTTGACACGGCCTTCAATATGTGGACTGTCAATAACACCACTAAATCTATTTAATATTTCTTTTTTTGTTTCATTGATAAACTTTTCTCTTACATTATCTCTGTTTTTTAACTTCTCATTAATCTCATCATAAGCCACAGTGTCAAGATATTTTAAGGATAAATCCTCCATATATTCTTTAACACCTCTCATACCGAGCCTATGCGCTATCGGTGCATAAACTTCTAGGCATTCAAGTGCTTTGTCTCTTTGTTTTTGAGGTGAAACGTATTCGAGAGTGCTTAAATTATGCATTCTGTCCGCAAATTTAATGATGATAACCCTTATGTCTTCTGCCATTGCCATAAGCATTTTTCTTATATTTTCAGCTTGTTGCTCTTCTCTGCTTGAAAATTCTATTTTCGCAATTTTAGTAAGTCCATCGATAAGTTTTGCTATCTCTTTACCAAAACTTTTTTCCATTTCTTCAAGCGGTATATCCGTATCTTCCACAACATCATGAAGCATACCCGCAACTATAGACGGTGTATCCATTCCCATTTCCACAAGTATACAGCAAACAGAAATAGGATGCAAAATATACGGCTCTCCCGACCTTCTTTTTTGCTGTTTATGTGCATCATCCGCAATTTGATATGCTTTTTCTATAAGCCCTAAATCGTAACTCTTTTCGCTTTTACTTAGCAGTTCACATAAATAATCATAATCTCTTGTATTAATTTCCATAAGCTCTCCCACCTCTTTTTATCCTGCTATCATACTATTTAATTTCTTTAAAACTTCAGTTTCGTTTAAATCCACCTTGCCTTTTGACGGCAAAATCTCTATGCTTATCGACTTATTTTCGCTTACAGATATTAAACTTGCTTGGCTTAGTGCATTTAACGATACCAAAAGCTTTCCTAAATTAACTTTTGAAACAGGTAATTTCCCCAAAATTCCCATAAACGAATAATTGCTCTTTTTGCTAGCTCTTAAATACCTGTACACATCTGCTATTTCATCTCTTGATGGTAAAATTTCCTCTGCCTGCACTTTAGTTAATACTTCATTTCTTTTCATTTTCTCGTACAAAGCAAATGCATGAATTTGATAGTCGTTGTCTATATCTGAAAGCTTCATTTCCTTTATGATAACACTTAGATATTCTTGTCCTTTAAATAAATTCACATCAAGAGTGACCGCTAAGTCTAAAGTATCGCCTACATCAAATGCAAAATCCTCCTCCAAACAGAAAAAGAGCATACACGACAAAGTGACATTGTCCCTTGAAAATTGTAGTCTTAGGTGGTTTTTTTGTGCTCCGACCACTGCTATTTTTTGTAGTTTCATAGAATAAACTCCAAAAACAGGAAGTTCATTTCCTCTTCCAAATGGTTTTAATAGCGATAGTGATTTTGGCACGTCAATGTTTAAATAAGTTGGCTGAATTTTCAAATCTAATTTCACTACTGGGGTTGGCATAAAATCAAAATTTTCCCTTGCAAAGTCATTTACTTTTTTTGAAAATTCATCTATATTTTCTTTTTTAATCGTAACGCCCACTGCCATGTGGTGTCCGCCGTATTTTATAAGAAGAGACGCACATGAATTAACTGCCTCAAAAAGCGAAAAATCTCCAAAGCTTCTTCCGCTTCCTTTTCCCTCTTCATCTCCATATGAAATTATAATACACGGTTTACCGTATTTTTCCATTATTTTTGATGCGACTATTCCAACGACGCCTTCGTGCCATTTTTCGCCCGAAACCACCAACACCCTTTGGTATTTATTGGTTTCGTCACTTTCAATTTTTGCAATAGCTTGCTCTAATATATCGGCTTCAATGCTTTTTCTCTCTTCATTATCCTTGCACATATCTTCGGCGTATATGAGGGCCTCTTCTTCATCTTGAGCTATCAAAAGCTTTACCGCTCTTTCGGGAGAACCCATTCTGCCCGCCGCATTTATTCTTGGAACAAAAGAAAAAGCAAGTGTGGATGAATCCATTTGCGATATCCCGCTCTTTTCTAACAATGCCTTTATGGCAAGTCTGTCGCTATCCTCTAACAGCTCCATCCCTTTTTTAACTATCACCCTGTTCTCGCCTGTAAGTGAAACCATATCACCAATAGTTCCTATAGCCGCAAGATCACAGTAACTTTCCCACGATTCATCATCACTGTTATAATCCATCGCTATAGCACTGACAAGCTTCAGCGCTATTCCTGCGCCACAATAATCTTTAAATAAAGATGTACAGTCTTCTCTGTGTGGATTTACCACGGCATACGCATTCGGAAGTGTCTGCATCGGTCTATGATGATCTGTGATAATTACTTCCATACCCTTTTCATTTGCAAAATCTACCTCTTTATGAGAAGAAATGCCGTTATCCACCGTTACTATTAGTTTTACCTCATAGTTAAAAAGGTATTCAATAGACGGTATATTCATTCCATATCCTTCACCCTCACGTTGTGGTACATAATACATCACATCTGCACCTAAACTTTGAAGATATGAAAAAAGTATTGCCGTCGAGCTGACTCCGTCGGCATCATAGTCTCCAAAAACCGCAATTCTCTCAAAATTATCTATCGCTCTTATTATCCTGTCGACTGCCTTATCCATGTCGATAATTTCAAATGGCGACTCTAAAAAACCTTCGTCATATATAAAAGACTCAAGTTTTTCTCTATCACCGCTACTTCTTTGCTGTAACAATACAGAAAGTATAGTCGGTAATTCGTATTCCTGTGCAATACTCGCCGACATCTCTTTGTCAACTGATTCTACGCTCCATTTACATAGTTTCATAAGAACTCCTAAATATAATTTTGTAATAAATCATTTTACCACTTTTTTTACATTATTTCAATAGAAAAAGAGCATATAAAGACGAAAAAGTCTCTATATACTCTTCAAAACCATATAAAATTTGTGCTTAAGTTCAAATCCGTCAGTAAAATAAATCTGATCGGATTTAACAAGTTTAAAACCACTGCTTCTATATTTTGCACTTTCATTTTCAAGATTAAAGTCATAAACATCTTTTTTATAAGATACATCAGACGAACCAGTCTGTTCAGTGATAAAATGCCCACCTTTTTTAAGCAGGCGTTTAACTTCATCTATTTGATAATTACCGTTTTTTGAAATTATCAAATTAAAGCTTTCATCCTCATAGCTCAATGTATTTTTCGAAAAAGGAATTTTATACAAACTGTAATAATCTTTCTTGCTTTCAAAATATTCCTCGCTTAAACTTGTCACAAAAAGATTGTCTTTGCTATAAGCTATGTCAAAAATAAACTCTTCATCACATGAATCTAAGTCTAAGACTTTAGGATTGTTTCTGATAAACTCAGATACCAGTGCCTTAAAACCCCAGTGTTTATCTATGTTTTTACTCATGTATTCTTGTCAACCTGATGAAAAACTTTAAGGTTGCCCTCTTTTTTATGCCTTTTCATGAACTCTTCTTCAAGCATTTCAAATGGAAGATTTGAGTCTACCATCAACACCGCGACATGATAAAGCAAATCGCTGATTTCACCCGTTAATTCATCATTGTCCTTATTTTTTGCCGCAATTATCATCTCGCTGCACTCTTCACCGCACTTTTTAAGAATCTTATCCGTGCCTTTTTCCAAAAGATAACAAGTATACGAGCCCTCTTCTTTTTCCGATTTTCTTTTGAGCACTGTTTCGTACTCTTCTCTTAAAATATCTATCATTCTTATGACCATGTCATATCCGCAAACAAACTCAAAGTTTTGAAAGCGGACTGCCTTTCCTATATTTAAACTCCAGTTTCGCCGTTTATCTTACTGATTTCTTTAAAGAAACAGCTTTTACTTCCAGTATGACACGCATTTCCTGTTTGATTCACCTTAATCAAAAGTGTATCGTCGTCACAATCTGCATGAATGCTTATAACTTTTTGAAGATTTCCCGAAGTAGCCCCCTTATTCCAAAGCTCTTGTCTTGAACGACTGTAAAACCAAGTATAACCTGTCTCTATGGTTTTTTTCATCGACTGCAAATTCATATATGCAAGCATCAAGACTTCACCAGTCGAGGCCTCTTGTATGACCACCGGAATTAATTCTGATTTGACAAAATATCTTTCAATTTCATCTTCTATATTCTCTATACTCGTGTTAGGCGATACTTTTCTAAAAGCCTGAAACGCCGCTTTTATGTCCAAATCTTTTGTATATATTGATTTGCCTGCAATCGCACCGTAAAGTTCTAAGTTATATAAATCAATCAAATCTTTAAAATTACTTACACCACCGCTTGCAATAACATTGCAAGAAGTCGACCTGTTAATTTTATCGAGCATGACTAAATTAGGACCATTTAATGTCCCATCTTGATCTATATCGGTCACGATAAGATTTTTTACACCTATTTTTTCCATTTCTTTTGCAAGGTCGATGTAGTCAACTTCACTTGTATCTACCCAAGCCTCTGCCGCAACTTTTCCGTTCTTAGCATCTATACCGACAACAATTTTCTTGCCGTATTTTTTAACAGCTTCTTTAACAAGCTCTGGATTTTGAAGTGCTGCTGAACCAAAAATTACACGGTTTATGCCTTTTTCAAGGTAAAACTCGACATCTTCCATCGTTCTTATTCCGCCGCCAACTTCTATATTCAAGCTTGTATTTTCTCTTATAGCAAAAATCACTTCGAAATTCACAGGTTTTTTTGCCTTTGCTCCGTCTAAGTCAACAAGATGAATCCATCTTGCACCCTGAGCTTCAAACTCTTTTGCTGTTTCTAATGGGTCCTGTGCCACCACAGACGCTGTAGAGTAGTCCCCTCTTAAAAGTCTCACGCATTTTCCGTCTTTAATATCTATTGCCGGTAAAATTATCATATATCCTCCAAAAATTAAAATTAAATTTCTTCATCACTATAATCGTCAAGCCCGTATCCACCTTCTAAAATACCCTTTGTAGACACTACCTTTCCGTCTTCATTTTTTTCCACTGCCGTTTTTACAGCATAGGCAAAAGCCTTAAACATACTCTCTATCATATGATGTGAGTTCTTTCCGTATTCACATTTTATATGAAGAGTCATGCCGCTATTATCCGAAAAAGCCTTAAAAAACTCCTCTGTCATACAGGTATCAAAGTCGCCCACCCTCTCTTGTGGAAACGCACCGTTAAACACAAGATAAGGTCTACCACTTATATCGACAGCACAAAAACTTAGGCTTTCATCCATTGGAATAAAAGCATTTCCAAACCTTTTTATCCCTGATTTATCAGCTAGAGCTTGTGAAAAAGCTTTACCTAGTACAATCGCTGTATCCTCAACAGTATGGTGACAATCAACTATTAAATCGCCCTGTGCTTTAACCGTAAGTCCGAATCCACCGTGGCTTGCAAAGGCTGTTAGCATATGATCAAAAAAGCCTACACCTGTGCTTACATCGACCGCTCCACCGTCTAGTGATAAGACGAGTGTTATGTCTGTTTCTTTAGTACTTCTTTTTAAATTGGCGGTTCTTTTCATATTGCTCACACCTTACTCTTAACATATTTTTCTATATAATAAAAAGTTTCGTCGTTTTCTTCTTTCGTGCCACAAGTAATTCTTAGATAATCGTTAAAACATCTTATAGCTATTTTGTTTTCAAGCAAATACTTATAAATTTCCTTTGCCATTTCTGTTTTCACTACCACAAAATTAGTTTTCGTCTCTAGCACCTTTATTTCTTCATTTTCTAACTGCTTAAATTTTTCGTAAAAATATTTCGTTGAACTTATTATCTCTTCAATGTTTCTCTTCATCTCTTCTTTGTGCTCTAAAACTACTTTTGCACTTTCCTGAGAAAAACTATCGAGATTATAAGGTGATTTAAACGCTTTGACCGCATCTACAAGCCTTTTATCTCCGACAGCAAAACCGACTCTTAGCGATGCCATCCCAAACGCCTTTGAGCATGTTTTAAGCACAAGCAAATTCTGATAGTCAGCTGTGTCTTCTAACACGCTTTCGCTCCAAAAATCCATGTAAGCTTCGTCTACAACAACGAGGCAGTTCGGTAGACTTTTCACAATCTTCAAAACTTTTTCTCTATCTATTCCAAGCGAAGTCGGATTACAAGGGTTGCTGAAAATCAAAAGTTTTACACTATTATTTTCGCACATTTTTATGCATAGGTCAATATCTATAGAAAAATCTTTATTTTTTGGTATTAATACACATTCACATTCGCCCATGTATCCGTAAAAATCATACATAGAAAAGTCGTTTTCAAAACAGGCAAACTTATCGCCCTTGAGCATAAACCCATTGAACAAAAGTGAAATTAATTCGTCAGAACCATTGCCCGCCACAACATTGTCTAAATTCAAATTGTAAAAATTTGAAAAAGCCGTGCAAAGCTCTGTCGCCATGGTATCGGGATACCTATTAAGCTTAACTTTTGAAAGTGCTTCAAAGAGCTTTTCTTGCATATTTTTTGTTATTTCAAAATAAGATTCGTTTGCATCAAGCCTAATTTTAAAGTCTCCTTTTAAAGGCTCATAGGGCTTAAGTTCTCTTATTTTTTTATTTAACTCATACATTTTCTACCCTCACGGCAATCGAATTTGCATGGGCTGTAAGCTCTTCAGTCTTTGCAAGAAGAATTACATCCTCAGCACAATTCAATAGCTCTTTTTTTGTATAATAAATGAAACTTGTCTTTTTGATAAAGCTGTCTACCGATAATGGTGAAAAGAATCTTGCCGTACCTTCTGTCGGCAAAACATGGTTTGGCCCTGCGTAATAATCGCCCAAAGGCTCTGGTGAATAATTACCTAAGAAGATAGATCCCGCATTGTCAAGCTTTCCTACAAATTCCATTGGATTTTCACAGCACACTTCAAGATGTTCCGGCGCAAGATCATTAGCAAAATCTATGGCATCTTCCATATTTTCGCAAATAATTGCCGTTCCAAAACTATCAAGTGACTTTTTAATTATGTCTTTTCTTTCTAAATTTTCAATTTGAATTTCAAGCTCTTTAACTGTCTCCTCGGCTATTCTTTGAGAAGTCGTAATTAGTATCGAAGACGCCATCACATCGTGTTCGGCTTGGCTCATCAAATCCGCCGCAATGAATTTTGGATTTGCACTTTCATCGGCTATAATCAATATTTCGCTAGGTCCTGCAATCATGTCTATGTCAACGACTCCGTAAACTTGTTTCTTTGCAACCGCCACAAAAATATTTCCTGGGCCTACGATTTTGTCTACCTTTGGCACTGATTCTGTTCCATAAGCTAAGGCTGCAACCGCCTGAGCTCCGCCCATTAAAAACACCCTGTCGACCCCCGCTATCAGCGCAGCCGCAATTATATCTGGATTAATTTTGCCATTTTTACCCGGCGGTGTGGTCATTATTATCTCGCCGACCTCGGCAATTTTAGCTGGAATTACATTCATCAAAACAGTTGAAGGGTAAGCCGCTGTTCCACCTGGAACATACACACCAACTCTTTTAAGCCCTCTTACTCTTTGACCTAAAATATTGCCCGTGCTATCTGTGTCTATTCTTGACTGTTGTTTTTGTCTTTCATGAAATTTTCTAATATTTGCTGCTGCATTTTCTAGTGCTTTTTTAAATTCATTAGAGCTTTCCTTGGCTATTTCTTCCATTTCACTTCTTGTAAGTTCGAGTGAATCAGGGCACCAACCGTCAAATTTTTCTGAATATTCTCTTATGGCTTTATCGCCGTTTTCTCTGACGTTTTCGATAATCTCAGACACTGCTTTTTCCGCTTTAGTGTCGTTTTCGCCTATTCTTTTTTTTAGGTCTATTATAAAATTTTCGAGAGTTTCTTTCTCGCCTTTTACCAGTTTAATCATTTGTATTTCACCTCATTTAAAAGCAATCCCGATAAGTCTTCAATCTCTTTTTTTCTAAGTTTTAAACTTGCTTCATTTGCTATAAATCTTGCCGAAATATCGGAGATAAACTCCTTAACGTCAAGTCCGTTTTCTTTAAGCGTACTGCCTGTTTCGACTATGTCGACAATTCCGTCTGAAAGCCCTAAAAGCGGCGCTAACTCGACAGAACCTTCTATTTTAATGACCCTTACGTCCATTGCCTTGTTTTCAAAGAACTGCCTTGTAACATTTGGATATTTTGAAGCCACTGTTTTAACTTTATACCCGCTGTAAAAGTCCACGTCTTTTTTACCCGCAAGGGCAAATTTACACTTGCCAAAACCCAAATCGAGTATCTCAAAAAACTTGCTTCCTTGCTCTAATATAACGTCTTTTCCTACTACTCCAAGGTCACAAACGCCGTTTTCGACATAGGTTATGACGTCGGGCGCCTTTGCAAGAATAAATTCGTATTTTCCGTTTCCTACTGGCAAAATTAGTTTTCTGCCTTTTTCTTTTATCGATTCACATTCTATTCCACACTTTTCAAACAAGGCGACCGAATCTTTTTCAAGTCTACCCTTTGTCAGTGCAATTCTAAGTGGTTTCATACGCTCTCCTTTACGACTTCATCGCCTATAATAATTATGTTTCTAATTCCCTTTTCCTTGGCATATTCTCTAAGTTTTTCTTCACTATCAAACATAGAATTTTCGCAGACAAACCCCATTCTCGTTAAATTACTTATCTCCATTTGCGCTTCGATTTCTTTTCCCTTTTTCGCATGGATAATGTAATCCGAATTTGGCACTTCTTCATTTTCCGATACAATATTTGTAACTGCGTCAATTTCAACGGCAAATCCGACAGCTGGCATCGGTGCATTAAATTTTTCAAGTAGATTATCGTATCGTCCGCCTGTCAAAACCGCCGCTCCGTGCCCTTCGACATATGCACTAAATACGACACCTGTGTAGTAGTCATTTCTTTGAACTAGACCTAAATCCACAATGATATTTTCTTTAAGTCCCATTTTGCAAAGGGCAGTGTATAGCTCTTTTAAGTGTGAAAGACAGTCCACATAAACCGCCTCGTCCGAAAATTTTCCAGCCGCTTCAAAAACCTCTTCACCGCCAAAAAGTCTTGGAAGTTTTTTAATAGCCTCACTGTATACTGATGGCTCAATAGTCTTGATTATGTCGTTCATTGCGGCGTAGTTTTTTGACTCTATCGTGGTTCTTATCAATTCTCTAGTATCGTCGTTGACGTTTAATTTTTCGATTAAATATTTAAAAATCGCCGCATGGCCTATCTCAATTCTAAATGGTAATTCAAAGCTTTTTAAGGCTTCAACCGCCGTGCACAAAACTTCTAAATCGGCTGATATTCCGCCCGCTCCTAAAAGTTCAATACCCGCTTGAAAACTCTCATCGCTTCTTCCAGATAAGTCGGGTCTATTTCGGTAAACAGGCTGATTGTAATAAAGTCTTATCGGCGTTTGATAATTTTTAAGCCTTGTCGCCGCAAGCCTTACTACAGGCAAGGTTAAGTCGGGTCTAACCACGACCAATCTGCCCTTATTATCGGTGGTTTTGTACATTTCAAATTGAGGAATCGCCGCTCCTTCAATGTTAAACACATCAAAATATTCAATACCAGGGCTGATGACTTCATTATACGCCCTTTTTGTAAAGATATTGTTAAGCCTTTTTTCAATTTTTCTTCTCGAAATGCACTCTTCAAACAGTATGTCCTTTGTCCCCTCAGGGGTTATCATATTATATTTTTTCATTTTTACCTCTAATTTTCTATTTTAAAATAAATCTATCCAGTAGTGGACGGGTTGCCCGTCCCAATTATTGTGTTTTGGGAAATGCCCACAATCTCCCTTTGGAAGATTGACTACAAGCTAACATAGTGGAAAACTATAGTGTGGCTTTGCCATAGGGCGTGCTCATAATGTAAATGTATCAATATAGTCTTGCAGTTCATTTACAAATCTTGAAAGATGAAAACCATCACATACTGCGTGATGCACTTGTATTGCCAATGGCAACATAATCTTGTTACTGTTTGAAAAATACTTCCCGATTGTAAAAATAGGCAGTAGATAATCATAACCCTTTTGCAAATTCAAATTAAAGCCTGTAAAACTTGTCCATGGTATACAAGAAACATTGAAATAATTCTTACCTACCAGCGGTTTTGAATTGTAAAAATCACTTTTATATTTGGAAATATCATTATTGTAGCTTTTTATAAAAATTTCTAAATTTGTAGTGTGTTCTGTCCATATATTTGTAATTGTTTCTGTTTCGTTATGAAAAACTGTATAACAAGGGTTTGAATAATCGTAAAATCCGACGTTCTCGTTTTCGTCTATATCCATACGAAACTCTTTGTGGGAGTTGACTATTTGCGAAAGTGCATAAAGCATCACTGGAAAAAACTTTTGATTATTCACTTTGATAACTTTCAAGAAATTAGTTATGTCTAAGTTTAATGTCATACTATAGGTACAAGGTACGCTATCAAAATAGTGATTATAGCTATTTTTTCTGTTCCAATTTTTTATATCAATTTTGTTAAACATTATTAAATGCCCCCTAAATCTAATTTGTAACTATTTGCGATTTAGAAGGCTGATTTGTTTGTATCAACCATATTATCTCCTATCATCGTTATATAAATAACTTGTGCTATAGGCGCACCATGATCATTCACTTTTCACTCTTAGTTATTTGACGCTATGCGTGAAATAGCTAATAACCTGTATATCAATTAAGCTCCTAGGCTATATTAATACTTAATTCAAACCACCACTTAGTAACACCTATAACTGAGCAGAATCAACAATTCTATCACTTTAGTGCAGTAACACGCTAACATGATACCATAGTAATAGTGCCATGTCAATAGTTAATACGATTTAAACAGTTTAAAACAGTGAAATTTGGGTGCTGTCTGGTAAATCTCTGAATGTGCCTACCGCTTTTAGCGTATCGACCACCGCCGTACTTATCTTTGCCCTTGCCTGTACGTCCTCGATGGATATAAAGTCTTCACCGCTTTGACCTGCGTCCATGAGCGTTTTCGCCGCATTTTCGCCGACTCCTGGGAGAGAGGAAAACGGAAGCCTGATTTTGCCGTCTTCAACTAAAAATTTACTTGCGTGAGACTTGTACAAATCTACGGGCAACAGCTCGGTTTTTCTTGCGAGCATTTCGGTTATAATCTGATATGTCGCATACGAGCTTTCCTCTTTTGCACTGGCTTCTTTATTCTTGATTTTAAGGTCGATTTCTTTAAGTTTTGCATCGACTGCCGCCTTGCCTTGCATTGCCGTGGCTCCGTCAAAATCGTCACTTCTTACCGTAAAATACGCCGCATAGTACTCTGTCGGTTTGTAAACTTTATACCAACCAAGCCTTAAGGTCGCTATCATATATGCGGCGGCGTGTGCCTTAGGGAACATGTACTTGATTTTAAAGCATGAGTCGATGTACCACTGCGGCACATTGTGCTCTTTCATCTGTGCAATTTGGTCTTCACTTAGCAGCTTGCTTGCAAGGCCTTTTCTTGTTATCTCCATGATTTTAAAAGCCGTTTGCGGGTGGACTCCTTTTTGCATCAAATAAGTCATGATGCTGTCACGAGTTCCTATAACTTCTGAAATCGTGCACGTTCCGTTTTTAATCAAATCTTGTGCATTTCCAAGCCAAACATCGGTTCCGTGTGAAAGACCTGAAACTTGTAGCAAGTCCGAAAATTTAGTCGGCTGAGCCTCTTTTAGCATCTGTCTAACAAAGCCTGTTCCAACCTCTGGAAGAGAGAACGTTCCCGCTTCTGAGCCTATGTCCTCGGGTTCAATTCCCAACGCCTTGGTCGAGGTAAACAGCGACATGACCTTTTCATCACTCATTGATACATCAGTTACTTTAATACCCGTGTAGTCTTCAAGATACTTATAAATCGTCGGAACATCGTGTCCGAGTTCGTCAAGTTTACAAATCGTGTCGTGTATGGAGTGGAAGTCGAAGTGAGTTGTGATATTGTCCGATTTTTGGTCGTTTGCTGGTCTTTGAACAGGACAGAAATCGTATATCTCCATACCCTTTGGCACGACAACCATTCCGCCGGGGTGCTGGCCTGTCGTTCTTTTAATTCCCGTACAGCCTCCGGCAAGCCTTTTTTCCTCTGCTTTATGCAGGGTTCTTCCCTTGATTTCGCTGTATTTTTTCACATATCCAATGGCGGTTTTCTCGGCAATTTTCGCTATAGTTCCCGCCTTAAAAACGTTGTCTCTTCCAAAAAGAGTTTCCGTGTATCTATGGGCATCACTTTGGTATTCGCCCGAAAAGTTAAGGTCGATATCAGGTGTTTTATCTCCGTCAAATCCCAAAAATGTTTCAAACGGTATGGTGTGTCCGTCTCTTAAAAGCTCTTTGCCGCAGTTTGGACAGTTTTTATCTGGCAAGTCAAAGCCTGAGTCGTATTCGCCTTTTAAGAAAAACTCGCTGTACTTGCAGTCGATGCAAATATAGTGTGGCTCTAACGGATTTACCTCTGATATCCCCGACATACTCGCAACAAACGACGAGCCAACCGAGCCACGAGAGCCTACCAAATATCCATGCTCTTCGCTATCTGCAACCAGTTTTTGAGCCGTCATATACAAAACCGAGAACCCGTGTTTATTGATTGATCCGAGCTCTTTTTCAAGGCGCTTTTCCACCACTTCAGGCAGTGGGTCGCCGTACTTTTCCTTAGCCCTCTCCCATGTAATGCTGTTGAGTTGCTCTTCTGCTCCCT
>CAYJFP010000004.1:106555-122042 GCA_964369415.1 uncultured Eubacteriales bacterium
TACTTTTCCTTAGCCCTCTCCCATGTAATGCTGTTGAGTTGCTCTTCTGCTCCCTCGATTACGGGCGGGAAAACTCCTGGTGGAATCGGTCTTATGTCCTCTATCATGTCGGCTATAAGATTTGTGTTTTCCACCACTACTTCGTAGGCTTTTTCCTCTCCTAAGTAGCTGAAATCCTCTAGCATTTCATCGGTGGTTTTTAGATAAAGTGGTGCCTGTTCTTCAGCATCGCTATAGCCTTGTGCGCCCATTAAAACCGTTCTGTACATCGCATCATGCGGGTCTAAAAAGTGCACGTCGCCTGTCGCAACAACAGGTTTATTCACCTTTTCGCCGATTTTTACTACGGTTTTATTAAACTCCTCTAACTGTTCTACCGTGCACGTTCCATTTCTTACCATGAACATGTTGTTGCCTGTCGGCTGAATTTCTAAATAGTCATAATACTTCGCAATTTTACAAAGGTCGCTAAACGAGTCTCCCCTGATTACCGCACGCATAAGCTCGCCCGCTTCACACGCAGAACCGATTATCAGTCCTTCTCTATGGTTATCAAGAAAACTTTTTGGCGTTCTGGGTCTTTTGTAAAAATAATCCAGATGACCCGCCGAAATAATTTTATAAAGATTTTTAAGGCCTACCAAATTTTTAACCAAGATAATTTGATGATAAGGCGGCAGTTTTTTCGGGTCGCCACCTGTAAGCGCCATATTGATTTCAGCGGTAGTTTTTATGTGCAAATCTTCCTTAAATCTAATCATTAGATTCTTGAAGATTTCTGCTAGAACTACCGTGTCATCGAGTGCTCTATGGTGGTTAAAGTCGCCTAATTTCATGTATTTTGCCACTGTGTTTAGCTTGTGATTTTTTATATCTTTTAACAGCGAACGGCAAATTTGAACCGTATCTATATATGTATTTTCCACTTCTCTACCACTTCTGCTTGCCGCCTGTTTGATGAACGACATGTCAAAATCGGCATTGTGAGCCACTAAAATGCTATCGCCAATAAAGTCTAGGAACATTTCAAGCGCTTCTTTTTCTTTTGGTGCATCTTTAACCATGCTATCCGTGATTCCTGTTAATTCAGTAATTTTTGCACTTATCGGCTTTTCTGGATTTACAAAAGTCGTGAATTTTTCGGTAACTTCTCCGTTTTTAATCTTCACGGCGCCTATTTCTGTCATTTTTTCTGTTTTTGCACTAAGTCCTGTCGTCTCTAAGTCAAAGCACACAAATTCATCGTCAAAACCGCAAACTTTATCGCCCTTTACTGCAGAAACCAAGTCGTTTACAAAATATGCTTCCACACCGTAAATCACCTTGAAGTCTTTGCCCTCTTTCTTAATTTTGCCCACGCTGTTCATAGCATCTGGAAACGCCTGCGCTATTCCGTGGTCAGTTATCGCTATGGCCGTATGTCCCCAAGCATCCGCCCTTTTTATAAGGTCGCCCACCGAGTTGATGCCATCCATGGAAGACATATTTGTGTGAGCATGAAGCTCAACTCTCTTTTTAGGAGCCTTGTCCATGACTTTTACCTTTTCTAGTTTAGACACCGCCCTTAGATTAAGCACGTTTTCCCTATCGTATTTGTCATAGCTAATGTCGCCTCTTACCGCAATGGTCTGCCCTACGGAAAGCTTATCCAAGTCTTTACAGGCTTCTTTTCTATCAAAAAATTTAACTGTAATTGATGATGTGTAATCAGTTATTTCTATGCTGTATATCTTCTTGCTTTTATCCCTTGTTTCCCTTACTTCAAGTCCGAAAATATCGCCCCATACATTTATGACTCCGTCCATGGCGCTGACATCACTAAGCGGTTTAAAATTCGCCTTAACCGGATTTCCCATAAGCGGTTTAATCGTTTGTGGAAGTATGCTTGGCATTAGGTGTTCGCCTTTTCTCACTCCTATTTCTCTACCCTTTGCCTTTTCTTTTAACAGATTTTCTTCATGCTCTATTCTTTCAAGATCGGCCTCTCTTCTTTCCTTTATCTCTTCATTTCTGATTATTTCAATGACCGACTCTTCTGTATCTGAAATAGAAAGTTTTCCAGTAAACTTGATTTTTTTATCCAGCGAAAACCACTTTTTTATGATTTTCTCAATCTTTTTATCAATCTGCCTTGCCTCTAAAATTCTATGTCCGCCGTGGCTTAATTCTGCCGTTATCACGTTTTCTTCAAAAACTATCTTAGAATCGTTGAAAATACCATTTACGCTGGCTTCGGACTCCTTTAGCTTTATGATAACCGACTCAAAACATTTTTCATTGAAAACTATGTCCGAAAAATCAGGTTCAATTATGACATTTGGAATTTTAGTCACCTTTTTAATGTTATTTTGCAATTTTATTATATCTGTATAAGGGCAAAACTCGCTAAAATTCACATAGAGATAAACAGAGTTTTTTTCTCTGCTTACCTCTAATTTTTCTATCAAGCCGTTTTTTGCATGGGTGGACAGCTCCTTATTAAGTTTTTGCCCCATAAAGTCCTTAATTGTATTCATATATTCCTCTTACATCTTCTCTATTTCATGAAGAAGTGCGCTTAAGAGCTCTTCCTCCTTAAGCTTTTTAATTATTTTTCCTTTTTTAAATAAAATCCCAACGCCTTTTCCTCCGGCTACACCGATGTCGGCTTCTTTTGCTTCGCCAGGTCCGTTCACTTCGCAACCCATAACAGCAACGCTTATGTCCTTATCAATATTTTCTATCGCCTTTTCAACTTTGTTTGCAAGTTCAATTAAATTTATACCTGTTCTTCCACAAGTAGGACATGAAATGAGCTTAATACCATTTCTAAGTCCTAGGCATTTCAGCAGCTCCTTAGCCGCCTTAATCTCTTCTACCGGCTCATCTGTAAGAGAAATTCTTATCGTGTCTCCGATTCCTTTTAATAGTAAGGAACCGATTCCGACAGATGATTTTATCAGTCCAACAGTTTTCGTACCCGCCTCGGTGACTCCAAGATGAAGTGGGTAATTTGTCATTTCACTCATGAGTTCATAGGATTTAACCATGGTTATGACATCTGATGATTTTATTGAAATTACTATGTCATCAAAGTCAAATTTCTCTAAAAGCTTCGTGTGGTAAATTGCACTTTCACAAAGTGCTTCGGGGCACACTTTTCCGTATTTTTTAAGTATATCTTTTTCTACCGAACCCGAATTTACTCCGATTCTAATCGGTATTTTTTTTAATTTGCATATATCTGCCACTTGTTTTACCCTGTCGTCAGAGCCGATATTTCCTGGGTTAATTCTAATTTTATCTATGCCGGCATTTGCACATTCTATAGCAATTTTATAATCAAAATGTATGTCGGCGACAAGCGGAATTTTTACTTGTTTTTTAATCGCTTCTATCAAATTTACTGATTCTAAATTTGGAACGGCAAGCCTTAAAATTTCACATCCCGCCTTTTCAAGCTCTATCGACTGCCTTACACTGTTTTCTATGTCGCTAGCGTGCACATTAAGCATAGACTGAACAGAAACTGGAGATTTTCCGCCTATCGGCACATTTGCTACATATACGGTTTTTGTGTTTTTTCTGTTCATTTTAATGCTCCTTTAAATTCTAAAAAATCAAATTATATATATCCTTGAACGATATCAAAATCATAAATCCTATTAAAATTACAAATCCGACAAAATTTACATAGCCTTCAATTTTTCTTGGCACTGGTTTTCTTCTAATCGCTTCTATTAACAAGAACACGAATCTACCGCCGTCAAGCGCTGGAAAAGGTAGTAAATTAAACACACCTAGATTAATCGTGATAACCGCCATAACCATTACGATGTTGTTCACCGCTTCCCCAAAACCACTTTCAAGTCCTTGTGATGCAACCTGAGAAATCGCTTCTGTCGTTCCGATAGGCCCTGAGACTTCGTTTAATCCAAATTCGCCCGTAAACATTCCACCAAGCGTGCCTAAAACCATTCTAAAAAGTGAATATGAATCGGCAAAGGTCTTTCCTATAACATTAAAAAAGTTCGGCGCTTCTCCGTAGAGATAAAAATCGACTGCGACTAGCTGTCTTCCCATATTTTCGGTGCTATCAAGATTTAAGTCGTTAAATTCTATAATTTCTCCGTCTCTATTAACTGTTATATCTACATCATTAGGGTCTGCCGTTCCATAAGCAAACGACAAGTCTTTTTCGGTATAAATCGCATAGCCATCGACACTTACTATCGTATCATTCGGCATAAGTCCCGCCGCCGCAGTTTTAGAGTCTTCGGTAAACTCCGCAATCGTAGTAGTCGGAAGTAAATCTTGTTGGAATAGTATGGTCGACATCAGAATAATTCCAAGCACAAGGTTTAAAATCGCACCTGTCACGACCACTATCATTCTTTTATAAATAGGCTTGTTGTTGAATGCTGTCGGTGATGGACTGTCCTCGTCCTCGCCTTCCATGTCACAAAATCCACCTATCGGAAAAAGCCTTAAACTATAGACCGTATCTCCTTTTTTAAAGCTAAAGATTTTAGGGCCCATTCCAAGGGCAAACTCTCTAACCCAAATCCCCGATAATTTAGCCGTGATAAAATGTCCAAATTCATGGACAAAAATTATAAGTTCAAATAAAAGTATTCCTATTATTATAAGCGCTGCTGTCGTCAAACTCTTTCCTCCTAATAAGTGCCAAGCACGTATTCTCTCGATTTTCTGTCGGCTTCCATAATACTTTCTATGCTGATTTCTTTTTCGGTTTTTACATTAAACATCGCCTGTTCGATTAACTCTGCTATATCTGTAAAAGCTATTTTTTCATTCAAAAACAGTTTTACTGCCTCCTCATCCGCCGCATTCATGACAGTGGGAGTAAGCCCTCCCATCTTCATGGCCTTCATGGCAAGTGACAGGCATTTGAAAACATCTGTATCCGCCTTATAAAAGCTTAGGTTCTGATATTCAAACAAATCAAGCTTTTTCACCGGAGATTTTATATGTCTTGGAAACGAAAGTGCATACTGAATCGGAATTCTCATGTCTGGCACACCCATTTGTGCTATTACAGAGTTATCCTCAAACTCCACTAGTGAATGAATTATACTTTCTCTATGAACTAAAACATCCAGTTTTTCAGGCTCTAAATCAAACAGCCACTTCGCCTCGATTAATTCAAGACCCTTATTCATCATTGTAGCACTGTCTATGGTCACTTTTGCACCCATGTCCCAGTTGGGATGTTTAAGTGCTCTTTCCTTTGTAACGGACTTTAACTCTTCATAGCTAAATCCAAAAAACGGACCACCTGACGCTGTCAAAATCACTCTTTTTAAGTCTCTTTTGTCATTAAGACCTTCTAGACACTGAAAAATAGCGGAGTGTTCACTGTCTACAGGAAAAATATTCACACCATTCTCTTTTGCCTTTTTCATGACAATTTCGCCGCCCGCCACAAGGGTCTCTTTGTTGGCAAGCGCTATGTCTTTTTTATTTTCTATCGCCGTCAAAGTTGGCATAAGTCCTATCATTCCCGTGACTGAATTTAGAACTATGTCCACTTCGTTTAATGAGCAAATCTCACAAAGTCCATCCATTCCCGCTAAGACTTTTACGTCCATATCTTTTACATTTACTTTTAGCTCTTCTGCCGATTTTAAGTCAAAAACCGCAACTACTTGCGGTTTAAACTCTCTAATCTGTTTTTCAAGAAGTGCTATATTAGAATATGCAGCAAGAGCTGTAATTATAAATAAATCGCTATGATTTTTAACTACATCCAAAGCCTGAGTACCGATAGAACCGGTAGAGCCTAAAAGGCATATCTTTTTCATAAACACCACTTCATAACTTTCTTTTATTTTGAACTTAATTTAGTACAAGAGGGAACCTTGAAACGAGAATATAAATAAAAGGTGCAGTGAAGATTACACTGTCAAATCTATCCAAAAATCCACCGTGTCCAGGTATTACATGGCCAAAGTCTTTAACTCCACAACTTCTTTTAATTACAGAGAAGCTAAGGTCACCCGCCGCTGAAATAAGTGCTCCGCCGATACCAGCTATTATCATTACGACAAAATTGACTTGCCTTTCGCCCTGATAGTACATAAATGTAAAAATATAACCTATCACTATCATTGCAAAAACACTGAAAACTATACCGCCTATAAATCCTTCAACAGTTTTTTTCGGGCTAATTTCAGGACATAGTTTATGCTTTCCAAAAAAGGTACCTGCAAAATACGCTCCGACATCTGGTGCCCAAGCAGCCAAAATCGCCAGCATCGCATAAAACATTCCGTGTTCCACGCTTAAATCTCTTGTGTATACTATCGTTTGAAGCGCCGTTGGTATCATAATGGACATGCTGTAAATAATAGCCAAATCCTTAAACGAGACTGTCTTATGATAAATAATCAAAGCTAAAAATATACACAATGAGTACGCTGCATATATGACAAAATTTTCATGATGTTCTACCCCTAAAAATGGTAAAACGCAAGAAACAATTAAGCTTGGATACACAAGTGCCCAATGTCTTAAAAGGTGTGACGCATTAATAAGCTCAAACACGCACATTGCAGAAACAATCGCTATGGCAATATTCAGTGCTACTGGAAAACTGTCATTAAATAGCACTACTGTCGCAAAAAACGACACCATTACAACTCCTGAAATTATTCTCGAACGCATATCTACCCTCTTCCTCAAGTTCCACCGAACCTGCGGTTTCTTCTGTTAAAAATATCTATCGCTTTTAATAAATCTTCTGGTTTAAAGTCCGGCCATAATATATCAAAATACACAAACTCTGAGTATGCACACTGCCAAAGCATAAAGTTAGAAATTCTTTGCTCGCCGCTTGGCCTTATGATTAAATCAGGGTCAGGCTCGCCCTTAGTATAAAGAAACTTACTAAAAGTCTCTTCGTCAAAGTCAATGTCTTCCCCAGATATTTTTCTAAGGTGTATTTCCTTTGCCGCCTTAATTATTTCATCTCTCCCGCCGTAATTCATGGCAAGATTCAGTGTCATTCCGGTTTTATCCTTAGATAAATCGTGAACCTTATCTATTAATACTCTTAAATCTTCAGAAAAAGCACTAATATCTCCTAAAAATCTGACTTTCATGTTTTCATCAAGAAAATCTTCAAGAGCCTCCTCTAAATACTGCTTAAAAAGCTTCATAAGCGCACTTACTTCTTCTTTTGGCCTGTTCCAATTTTCCGTAGAAAATGCGTATAGAGTTAAAACTTTAACACCGATGTTCGAAGCATATCTTGCAATAGTTCTGAAATTATCGGCACCGACTTTGTGCCCAGCTGATCTTGGCAGCGCTCTTTTAGAGGCCCATCTTCCGTTTCCATCCATGATAATTGCTATATGGTGTGGAATATTTTCGGGCAGAACCTCGGTCTTATTTTTTTTCTTAAAAAACATTATATTGCCATTATTTCTTTCTCTTTAAGTGCAAAAACAGCATCGACTTCCTTAACTTTTTTATCTGTTAAGTCTTGAGTTTTCTTTTCGCCGATTTTTAAATCATCCTCGGTGATTTCTCCGAGTTTCTTTTTATTTTTAAGCTTATCAATCGCATCTCTTCTGATACTTCTAACAGCAACTTTGCACTCTTCTGCCATTTTGTGAATCTCTTTTGCAAGCTCTTTACGTCTATCTTCTGTAAGTTGTGGAAAAGTAAGCCTTATAATTCTTCCGTCATTTTGAGGGTTAACTCCTAAATCCGAAGTTTGAATTGCTTTTTCAATTATTTTTAAAACAGAAGCATCCCAAGGCTGAATTGTTAAAACTCTTGCCTCAGAAGCCGCAACGGCAGCTAGCTGATTGATAGGTGTTGGAACTCCATAATAGTCAACTGTAATTTTGTCAAGAACCGCTGGATTTGCCCTACCTGCTCTTATCGCAGCATAGTCACTTTCAAGAACATGTATGCTTTTTGTCATTTTACTTTCAGCTTTTTCTAATATCTCTTTCATAATCTTATTACTCCTTTTATAAGTTAATTAATTAATATATTTTAGTCAACTAATGTACCAACATTTTCGCCTTGTACTATTTTAACTATATTTTGTGGATCTTCAATACTGAACACATAGAATGGTATATTTTTGTCATTACAAAAAGTTGCTGCGGTCATATCCATAACTTGTAAATTTTTATTTAGAACATCCATATAAGATAGGTGATCATATTTTACCGCATTTGGATTTTTCTTAGGATCGCAGTCGTAAACTCCGTCAACCATTGTGGCTTTTAGTATGACATCTGCCTCAATTTCTGCCGCTCTTAAAGCTGCTCCTGTATCTGTTGAGAAAAACGGATTTCCCGTTCCACATCCTAAAACGACTACTCTCTTCTTTTCAAGATGTCTTACCGCTTTATTTCTGATATAAGGCTCTGCGATTTCAGGCATAGAAATAGCCGTTTGCACCCTTACATCAAGGCCTAATTGCTCAAGTGCATCACAAACGCCAAGCGCATTGATAACAGTCGCAAGCATTCCCATGTGGTCGGCTCTTGTTCTGTCCATTTTACCGCTACTTCTGCCTCTCCAGAAATTTCCGCCGCCGACAACCACTGCAACTTCAACTCCAAGATCTATTAAATCTTTTATCGGTGCACAAATTTTAAGCACTGTATCAAAATCTATTCCACTACTCATTTCTCCGGCAAGGGATTCACCACTTAATTTTAAAAGTACTCTTTTATATTTAACACTCATTTATTACCCCACCCTTTACATAATTATATTTATATTATTTTACAATAAATGCCTCTTATTGTAAAGCTTTTTAAGCTCTTTTAATAATAAATTAACACTTACACTATAAATTTATTTATTAGCAAAAATAAAGAGTTAATCCTTAAAAATAAAGATTAACTCTTACTTTTTTAACTAATTATCCAATTAGAAAAATTTAATGCCTTTAGCTTTAAGCTTTTCAGCTACCTTTAACTCTTCTTCACTTAAACCTAAATCAGAAATATTTTTTTCCTCATTCATCGTTTTCTTTAAATCTGACATTGCAAAAATTCCAATCATTCTAACAACGTATCTTAATGTGCTTATTTCTTTTTCGCTCCAAATTCTTTGTGTTTCACAGTCATCTATCCCTAGGTGAAACCAAAAATTATTTTTAACTTTTTCCTGAACCACCATATAGGATTTTATGCCTTGTGATTTTACAAAATTTCGTGAGTCTTCATCTTCAATAGTCTCAGAATCATTACAACAAAACACTTCAACCTCTTCGATAGCTTTTAAATATTCGTGAAAAACTTCTACATCTATTTCGCCAGTCATATCTGATTTTTTAGGAGTTTTTTCATCACACCATTCATAAAAATTGGTATTATTATCGTCCCTGTTATAAATCTCAATCAAATAGCATCTATTGACCTTCATGAACTTAGCTACTAACTTTAGCACCACATTAATCGAAACCGTTTTTTTATTCGATTCATATATCAAGTCAAATATCGTGGAAACAAGCGCTGAGTCATGCAGTATATTTTCTGATCTATTTTCATTTTCGAGCACGGTTAATTTTTTCATCGAAACATCTGCCAAATCACTTGTATAAAAAGTATACCTGTCTTTTCCACTTAATTTTGACTTATAAAGTGCCTTGTCCGCAGCCTTGTACAATTCTTCGTATGTTTTACCGTCTTTAGGAAAAAGTGAAATACCTATACTTCCCGAAACTTTATAATTTTCATTTTCGCCTGTATAATTATTTTGAAACGAACTTGCTATCGCTTTTGCCTTTTTTTCAATAATTGCGGTATCTGAAATATTTTTAATAAAAACAATGAACTCATCTCCACCAATACGGCCTATTATATCATCGTCTCTGAAATTTTCACTAAGGCTTGCAGAAATATCTTTAAGCACCATGTCGCCAAAATGATGACCTAAACTATCGTTAATCGACTTAAAGTCGTCTATATCCACCACAAAAAGAGCATGTGACTTATTCTTCTGAATCGTGATTGCGTCTTTTATATAATTTTCTGTGGTTATTTTGTTAAGACAATTAGTAAGTAAATCAGTTTTTGATAGCATCTCAAACTTTTTCTGACTATCAATGTCAAATGTTTTTCCTACATTATAGATTGGTTTGCGATTTTTATCGAATATAGTCTTAAACGTGACTCTGTAATACCTTGCAGATCCATCTGAAATTACAAATCTTACATCATAAGGCTTGACAAATTCCTTTTTCATCGCCTCACTCATTTCCAAAAAGACTTTCATGTCTTCTGGATATACAACACCGCCATCTATTACACTTTGAGGAAATGGTTTTTTCTCACCAGATAAATTTAGAATCGCCCTGCCTTTTCCAAAAAATTGTATAGTTCCTTTTTCAATATCAAAAAGCCAAAACCACTCGTCACTAAGCTCTGCTACAGAATTAAAAAGAGCCCTATCAGAAATTATATTAAAGAAAAATTCCTCGCCATCGTCTTCACTTTCATATCCGGCAAGTTGCGATCGTAAATCTCTTGTAAAGCTTATCAGAAGGTTTCTGCCGTTTTTGTCCTTTACTTCTAGCTTTTTAAGGGTAATCTCGCAAGGAATCTCTTCTCCATTTAATTTATTATGAAGCCAATTAAACTTAATTACGCCTTTCTCCTTTGCTTTCTTTAGATACTTTTCAGCTAAAGCATTAGAATCTGAACCATCTGGCTGTTTTAATGGTGAAAGTTTATGAAAACTTGCAAAAAAATCCTCTTTACTTTCCATATCAAACAACTCTAATGTATATTCATTGCAATACAAACTATTAAATTCTTTATCCCACAAATTCAAAGATAGCGGTGTGCAATCGACCATAGATATTAATTGTTCTATACTTAAATCATCATTATCAATTTTATCTAAAAAATCTAGAGTACTATTTTTAGTAAACATAAAGCATCCCTTCCAAAAAACATTTTATATTTATTAGGATTATATCATAAAAAGAATAATTTTACAAATGCTAATGTATACATATTTAAAATAAAAATTGTGTTATTTTGTAAGGATTAGTAAAAAAATATATAATTTTTATAAAAAGAAAGGCTTAGCCCTCTCTTTTTTCTTTACTCACTTATTGAAATCATCACAACAAGCTTGGCATACCCGATTTCAAAGACTCTTCTATTGATTCTAAAATTTTCAGTGAAGTAAGTCCAAGAGACAGCGAAAACTCACTTTCTCTATTTTGTGTAAAATCATCAAATAATTCTGACCACATCTTTTTATGGAGTGTTCTAGCTGTAAAATTTACTTTTTCAATTTCCTGATTTACTCTTTGTATCTCATAGCCATTACCTACTACTGTGACTACCGCTTTTTCAAAATGCAGAATAAAATTATTCCCACCACTTGGCAAAAAATCTGAATGGCTAAACACTCCGCTAAATCCATTATTAAAGTTCATGGTGGTTAATATATGGTCATACGCTCCCATCTCTTCTCTCATCTTTTTTCCAATGGCAAATATCTTTTTAGGAGTTCCAAATAAATAGTTTATTACCGAGATATCATGTACACCTCCGTCAAAAATTCCACCTAATGGATATTTCGGATTTTGCCTCCACTCTTTATTTAAAAATGGATTATTTTTATCAGTTTTCAAATCTGAATATGAATGATTTGTCTTTTCAAAATAAACTAAGTTTCCAAGTGTTTTATTTTCTATAAGGCTTTTTAACTCCTTCATGTACGGTAAATAGAATAATTGCTCTAACATAAAGACTTTTTTACCCATTTTTTCACTTAGATCAATAATATCACTGGCCTCTTTAGCTGCTATTGCCAATGGCTTTTCACTAAACACATGCTTCCCGTTCTTTAATGCTTCCATTGTTATTATTCCATTAAGCTCTATCGGTGTCGCCACCAATACTGCATCCACATCAACATCTTGCAACAATTCATGGTAGTCCGCATATATTTTTGTATTTTCAAGCTCTTTTTTGTACTCATCCCACTTACTCTTATCACGAATACATATTGCCTTTATTTCATAACAGTCAACCAATTCTTTTAAAGCTGGATAGTGCAATATCCTCCATGCTAACCCCGAACCTATAATGCCAAGTCTAATTTTGCTCATATTTATGACCATATTATGGTTTTTGTACAAAGCTGTATTTATCAATTAACTTTTTTGCACGCCATCCATTCCTTTCAAATTTTAATAATTAACGATAATCTCTTTTGTAAGAAATTGATTTTGTGAGAATTGTATCTCATCACCGCTTGTACTAAACTGCACTTCTTTCCCATCTACAAAAACAGATTTTGGAATCATATTTTTTCCAAACGAGATCGTCTTTACAGTTAATTTTCCATATAGAACAGACAGTGCTGCGCTCTCGCTTTTAATTTGCACACTGCCCCAACCGCTATCGAGTGACCAAAAACTATTATAGTTTTCTATCTTTTCTTTTGGCATAAAACCAATTAAACCTTTAGACATATCATATTTAAATCCGCTAAGCGATAAAAGTAGTGCATAGCTTGCCATACTTCTTGCATAATTACTTCCACACTCAAACTCATTCCACGGATTTCTCTTTGTGCCATTGTATCTGTCCCGAATCGCCTTTACACACCTTATCCCTTCATTTATCAATCCATTTTGTATCATTTGTACCGCAGCGGCATATTCATATCCATTTTGCGTCTCTTGTGAATATGGAAGCGGAATAAATCCTTTTTTCTTACCTTTTGGCCACTGACATATTACTAGTCCACCCTCATCATTTAAGCAGTACAATCTGCACGGATTTACAAGTTCACGAACATTTTCTATAAAGTTATACTTATAAATTGATTTTACCGAAGAAATAACTTTCTCTTTATCAAATATATCGCCTATCCCTATTAAATTTGCATGATACTGCGCTAAAGTTTGATCAAGCTCACAGCCGTCACCAATTTGATACATAATTTCTTCTTGTTCATCATTCCAATAAGCCTTGTAAACATCTTGGTTTTGCATTGACCTAGAACTTCCATCTTTTTCGAGTTCAAAGTATATATCGAGTATTGATTTATCTTTTATATCCAGATTTTGCGAAAAATACTCACCGTTAAATAATGTTTCATTTAAAGCTTTTCTTCCTTTTTCGTATACCTCTATGTATTCTTTCTCCTTTTCAGCATCACCAAGCTCTTTAGCCATCAGCGCACCTGCTTTTAAACCTCCTAAATACATACCACTTAGCCACGCATTATGCCCAAAAAGTTCCATATCTAAAGTATGGTGTTGCCTCCCCTCCATCAATCCATCTTTATCTATATCCCATCTATCTGAATTTTCAGGCGACCAGGCAAATTCAATGCTCTTTTTTACATTTCCCCAAATGCTTTTTAACCATTCTTTGTCTCCTGATATTTTATACTCACGATAAACTCTCATCACACTGCCATACTGACCATCGACACATGGTCTAAACCCCCATTTTTCTGCACCTACCGGAAGCATCGTTCTAAAATTCATCCCACCGTCATCATTTAGTGAATATTTGTACTCAAGTGTTCTCATACTGCGCTCAAGTCGGGGAAATAAAAACGCAATCGAATATGTATAGCTCCAAACATGTGAGCAGGTGCCTTCGCACGAACCAGAGCTTGTGTGAGACCCTTCCCAACCGTAAAGTTTTCCATTTTCAAGCCTTAGGCAAGTCGGTGACTTAATCGTGGATAAATTCGCTGAAATGGCCTCTATTGCCACCTCATCAACTGTTGAATTAAACAATGTATCTTTAAACAGTTTTGATAAATCCATGAATTTATCAAAATTTTTCACACCGTATCTGGCGCTTTGAAGGGAATTTTCAAACAAAACCGCATAGTAGTTTTTCCATGTATTTAACGGAACTTTATTTGCTTCTCTTTTTGACCAATAATTATAGTTGTTTGGTGTATTCCATGTTAAAACAAATCTAATAGACTTACTTTCCCCTGGCTTTAAAGCAATATGCGCCACAAGACTTGCCACGTCATTTGAAGAGTATTCTGCTTGACCGACCGATTCTCCTGTTTCATAAACTCGATTTTTTATTTTATGAGTATTGTTAAAATCTTGCCAAAAAGTAGTTAGATTGTCAAACCATTTACCCCTAAACCAATAAAGCTGATAGCTTGTGTCTTGTGCATCTGTTGCTATCGTCATATCACCAAATTTCACATCATCTTTTTTATATTTTTCATTTGACATATGAACCGATTTAATCGAGTTTTCTTCACTGTAAGTGTGAATCCCCTCTGTCAAACAGTATAAATTGGCCTGTGAAAAAGCTATAGAATAATCCAAATCTTCATCTGTCGTATTTTTTATCTCAAAGCTAAAAAAGGCTCCTGGTATAGATGAATCATCCTCATTTGTAGGAATAAAAGGATTGAACGCCGTCATCGCAAGCTCCCCTGGAAAGTGCTTATCTTCAAATTCAAGTTTCGCTATAGGAAACTTGCCTATAAACTTGCATTTCTCAAAGTGCGGCATAGCTGCCATAGAAGCCCTGTCCGGACCAAAACCGTAGCATCCAAACGCTGGCCTATTTAGATTCCCCATGTACGAGCCAAGGTAATCGCCTTGAATAACCCTTTGATCTATCACTTCGCCTGACTTCTCAGTTTTTATAGCAAAATGACTAAATGCTGCATGTGTTCCTTTATTTGGCCTATTAAATATTTCATAGTCGATTAATTGCCCATTTCCAGCAAGCCCTATACAACCTGAACCAATCCCGCCTAAAGGAAAAGAAATCTCTCTTGCACTTTCGTTTTCGTAAACAAATTTTCTCATTGAATCTTTCCTCTTTTCTAAATTATAGTAACTAAGCTATGAAATAATTATCTTCTTAGCTTTATTATTTTTGCCATGTTCAACATAGATATTTGCTATTTTCTTTAATTAGCACACTACTTACATCTTTGATAAACTACAAATTTTTATCTGGTGTATCTTTTGCGATTTTAAATAATATCCAATTTTTAGACTGTCTGATACCGACTCGCCTAAATGTATTTTTAATGCAATAATAACATATAGCTTTTATTTATCAATCTTTGATTAAAGAAAAGATAAAATAATAGGCATAAAACAATAAAATAATCAGGGTAAAACTATAAAATAAGCGAAACGTTTTGTTTTTTATATAGTTTATTATAGCATAAAATAGCAAAGAATAAATATATTTATTTAATTTTCATTATATAATTTCTATTTTAAACGAATCGTTTCGTTGTTAAATATTCTCACTCTCAATATATTTAACAATCAGATATTAGTAACTTACATTTGTTTTTATTCTCAATTAATTTGTAAAACTGAACAAGTGCGGATAAAAATATCCATAATTGTTTTTTATAAATAACTTGATATTATTAATGCATAAACAAACAACTACAAGAAAGAGAGTAATTATTATGACAGGAAAGCATATAATAACAACATCTTGACAAAAAGAATAGTATGTAATACAATGTATTA
>CAYJFP010000005.1:0-70663 GCA_964369415.1 uncultured Eubacteriales bacterium
TTTGAAAATGTGACAAGTTTTAACAGGGTTTTTAAAAAACTGTTTAAAGTAACTCCAAGTGAATATAGGCAAAGACTTGCAAAAAGATAGGGAAGCGGTATACTCGCTTCCCTTGTTTGTAGCTTTATAAAAATTGCATTAAGCTGAAGTCTTAAATAACCACGGTGATTATACAGTGTGATTTAATTTTACAATCAAGCAATTCGTTTTTGTACCTTATATTAACTTCTTCGTCTTTATCCGTTGGATTCATAACTACTAAGATTATTTCTCCATTTGGATTTTGAAAAGTGGTGCATTCTAAATCTTTACTATAACAGCTGTAGCCGATTCTAACAGCATCTCTTTTAATAAATTTGCTAAAATGCCCCATGTAGTAGTAAGATGAAGCGATAAGTAGTTCATGTTTTGTTTTGTCTATTATGATAGGCGATTCTCCAAGCCAAATGTCAGACTCATTTAAACCAGTGTCTCTTTGTTCGTCCACCCAGTGATCAGGCATGCCGTTTTCGTCTAGTAGCATGTTCCAATCAACCCATGCTGTCGCCCAGTGATTAAGAGAGCCAAAAATATCATGTGCATATTTTTCGCCTGAATCGACAGTTCCGTGGATTTCTCTTGCTTTGCATTGCTCAGAAGCTATCATGAATTTTTCAGGAAATAGGTCATGAGTGATGTCAAGAGCTGTGAAATGATCGCCTGAATACCAGTGAAATGCAATTCCGTCAAAGGCATCTCTTGATCTTTTATTGCAAAGAGTTTCAAGGCTTCTATCGACAATTCTCTCTTTGTTGTGATCCCAGAACATGATTTTTTTATCGCCAAGTCCGCATTTTTCATAAGTAGGTTTTAGGTACCCAACCGCAAAATCACGTTCATCTGCTGCGGTGTACACACAGGATTCCCAGCCTTGTGCGGCTTTTGCTTCGTTTTGGATAGTTATACCCCAAATGTTTACGCCTTCTTTTTCATATTCTTTTATAAATTTTGCAAGGTATCTAGCATAGACATCTTGACAATCTTTTCTTAAAGAGCCGCCTTTGCTCATCTTTTTATTGGTTTTCATCCACGCAGGAGGACTCCAAGGGCTTGAGTAAATTAGCAAATCAGAAGACACTTCTTTTGCTTTTTTTATCATCGGGATAATAGTTTCTAAGTCGTGCGAAATAGAAAAGTCTTTTAGCTCAAAGTCGTCTTCGGTATCATCATAAGAGTAAAAGTCTACGGAAAAATCGCAGCTGTTTATAGTGCTTCGGCAAAAATTATAGCCGATTCCTTTTTCTTCATCGAAATATAGGTCTAAAACTTGCTTTTTCAACTGCTTGCTTAAATTTGAGAAATTGATAGCACTGGATTCTGTGAAGGCGCCGCCAAAACCTAGGAGTTTTTGATATTTCACTTCATCGTAAATATTAATAATATTACTCTCTTGGCCATCATTATCGGCTTTGAATTCGCAAGTTTTAGAGACAAAATGAATTTTTTCTGCTATGTTTGTTTCAAAGATTTTAGCTTTTTTCATATTAATACTCCTTTTTATAAAATAGGGTGTGGAGAAAACTCCACACCCATAAGTTTAATTATGCTAGGCTTGCAATGTATGCATCTAATTGTGTTTGAATTTCTGCAATAACTGTGTCGACTCCAGCGGCTTCCATTTTTTCTTGATATTCTTGAAGTCCTGTAACTTGGTCTGTATAGCCAAGTTCTAGTGGCCACCAGTATTGTTGGTGAACAGCTTGGCAAGCTGCAAGTTCAGTTTCAAACGGAGTTGTATCAAGAACGAATGAAGCATATTTTTGTGAACCAACGCCGTCTTGGATATATTCGTCAAATCCAGCTTTGAATTCTGATACAGATTCAGGTGAACCAACACGGTCTTTAACAAATTCAGGTACACGAGAAGCCCACATAGCTGAAGGAGGCATGTTAGTTGGATCAATAATTGTGATTTGATCATTGTCGTCTAGTTCATATGTTGTACCTTCGATACCGTAGAAGAATGCCATAAATGCTTCTTCATCACTTGTGATTAAATCATAAAGTGCTAAAGCTCTTTCAGGATTTTTAGATGAAGTTGGAACTACGCAAGCATCTTGAGTAAATGGTAGGTTGCTTACATCTGTAGCAAAGTTAGCATACTGTACTTGATAGTCAGGATAATCAATAGCTCTTCCTTCAAATGCATCTATATTATGTAAGAACGAAGCTGCGATTCCTGTATCAAATTTTGTGCTGTCAGTGTCAGAAAGTGCAGACTTACCGAAGAATCCTTTTTCATTCCATCTGTTGACCATTTCTAGGAAATCAGGTGTTCCTTCATATTCATACATTGTGTAAATTTGTGGATTTTCTTCACTTGGGTCAAAATAAAAAATATCGTTTATTAGTCCTACTTGTGATTGATTTTTCATGTAAACAGAATCAATTTCAGAACCTGATTGATAAATAGCGATAGGTTCCATGTCGGTAGTCTCTTTAATTATATCCATGTACTCTTCATAGTCTTCAAATGTTTCCATTTGTCCGTCCCAGTCCGTACCTTCTAAAACGTCTGTACGATAAATTGGACCGTAAGCTGAATAAGTTGGTAAAAGTGTTGGGATTGCATAGTAAGAGCCATTTACTGTAGCTTGTTGTAAAGCTGTTTCTGATTGTTGAGCAAAGTTATTAGGTGCATATGTTGGCCATAATTCATCAAGGTTCATGAATGCGCCTCTTTGAGCTAATGAAGAGAAGTTAAGCCATGTTGCGCTATAAGCTAGGTCAAATTCTTCACCTGATGAGAAGAGTAGTGGATATTTGTTTGCATACTCAGCCCAACCGATGTAGTTGATTTTAAGTGTAGCGTTTAGTTTTTCTTTTGCGATTGTGTTGAAGTTATCTGTGATAGTATCTTGTCCTGCTGGCTCGTCACTTACAACATAAAGGACTAGCTCAACTTCTTCTGAGGTATCAAGAGCGGCCGCACCGCTTTCTGATGACTCTCCATCTGATGATTCACCTTCAGATGATGAATCTGTGCCTGATGCTGCCGATGATGTGCTTGAACTAGCTGCTTCGCCACAAGCTGTAGCACTTAATAAAAGACCGGCTGCAAGCATTAATGCAAGAATTCTTTTTTTCATAGTATTTCCTCCAAATTTAATTTTTATAATCAATCGATCAGCCTTTAACTGAACCGATAGTTATGCCTTTGACAAAGTATTTTTGAACAAATGGGTAAAGTAAAATGATTGGTCCTGTAGTGATAACTGCCATGGCAAGTTTCATAGATTCACTAGGTAAATCTTCAACTTTTAAGCCTAATTGATTTGCGATTCTAGCCAGTGCCTGTGTTTTTTGTAAGGTGCTATAAAGCATATATTGAAGCGGGTACAATTCTTCTTCGTTGATGTATAGCATTGCGTTGTACCAGTCGTTCCAGTAGCCAAGTGCCATGAATAAGCCGATAGTTGCAAGACCTGATTTAAGAAGTGGCAAGATTATTTGTAAGAATATTCTAAATTCTCCAGCACCATCAATTTTTGAAGCTTCAATAAGTGCAACTGGAATAGTTGTTACAAAACTTCTCATAATAAGCAGATAAAATACATTAAAGAGTCCAGGTAAAATCAGTGCAAGTAGATTATCTTTTAAGCCTAAATATTGGATGTAAAATAAATAGGTACTCACCATTCCGCCGTTAAACAAAGTAGTAAAATAGAAGAAGAAAGAAATTTTGTTTCTGTATTTAAAATCTTTTCTTCCTATTACATATGCGGTCATACTGGTGATAAATAGGCCTGCAATAGTACCGACTGCAGTGATAAAAATTGAAACGCCATAGGCTCTTATGATAGTTTCAGGAGTTTGGAATAAGAATTCATAAGCGGCAAATGAGATTTCAGATGGGAAAAATGTGTATCCGACTGTCCTGATAATGTGCTCTGAGGTAAACGAACCTACAAAAAGTAGTATAAAAGGAACTAAACAAATAAGCACTAAAAAAGTAATGAATATATAGCCTATTATATTAAAAATTACAGTTTCCTTTGGAATTTTAATTTTGTTTCCTTTTTGTGTGATGCTTTTTTTATGATTTGCTGTATTTTCCATTTGTGACACCTTCTTTCATTATGTTTTATTAGAATAAAGCATAGTCTGCTTCCAGTTTTTTAACGATTTTATTAACTATTATTATAATGACAAAGCATAATGCAGATTGATAGAAGGTAGCGGCGGCTGTCATTCCCATGTTTGCATTTGTGAGTAGTGACCTAAACACATAGGTGTCGATAACATCTGTCGCATTATAAAGTTGTCCGTTGTTGCCGACGATTTGGTAGAACATTTCAAAATCGCCTCTTAAAATTCTACCTATTTGTAGAAGGAACATAGTTATTATAGTTGGTTTGATAGCTGGGAAAGTGATGCAGCGTATTTTTTGGAATATGTTTGCACCGTCAATGTCGGCCGCTTCATAGCATTCGGCGTCAACTCCTGTTATTGCTGCTATGTAGATGATGGAGTTGTATCCGCTCCATTTCCAAGCGTTGAAGAAACAGATTATAAAGGGCCATGCATTTGGAATTGAGTACATGTTTACAGGTTCAAAGCCTAAAGAAGTTAAAACATTGTTTAGAACGCCTGTTTCATAGTTGAAAATATTAAATACAAAGGTGCCGACGATAACCCAAGAGATGAAGTAGGGAAGAAAGATGACAGATTGGCTAAATTTCTTATAAACTTTTCCGCTCATTTCTGAAATTACGATGGCGATAAAAATAGCCAAACCTTGTGAAGTGACTAAGTTTAGAAGGTTGTAAAAAATTGTGTTTTGAGTGATAAGCCAGCCTGTACCTGATGAAAATAGAAATTCAAAGTTGTCAAATCCATTCCAAGCACTGCCAAAAACACCTAAGTCGTAGCGGTAATTTTTAAAAGCCAAAACCAAACCTGACATAGGTAAATATGCCATAACAAATACCAAGGCTAAGGCGGGTATGAGCATTAAAAATAAGATTTTATTTTTTTTAATCTCATGAATGAAACCAGTTTTTTTCATTTTTATCTCCCCTGTAATTATTTATTTTAATATATTTTAACATTAATATTGTGTGAAGTATATGTGACTAAATTACGATTTGCCGTAAAAATATATGCATTTGTAAAGTTTAGGTTATTATTTTTGTCTAAAAATAACAAAAATTAAAGCTTGTGAAAATACACAAGCTTTAATGAGGGCTATTTTATAGCCTTAAATACAATTTTTACCTCAGTTCCTTTGTCTATTTCTGACAAGAAACTCAGTCCGTAGTTTTCGCCATAAAATAGTTTTATTCTATCGTTAACATTGTGTACGGCGTAACCGTGAAATTTAATTTCACTTTGTTGTTTAAATATGTTTTCGATCTGTTCAGGCGTCATTCCAACTCCATTATCTTTTACAGTCATAACAATGTCGTCGTCTATTTTTTTAACGCTAATTTCAATATTTAGTCCATTGCTTGAGGTTTCGTCACTGATTCCATGCATTATAGAGTTTTCAACAAGTGGCTGCAAAATAATGCTAAGACATTTATAATCAAGCAAGTTTTCGTCGGCAGATATACTTAAAGCTATGCTATGGTCTAAATTGAAATTTTCTATCGAAACAAATTCTTTTACATGAAATAGCTCGTCTCTTATTGTTGTTTCGTTATTTCCCTTGTTAAGACTTAGTCTGTAAAAATGCGCAAGACTCTGAACGATTTGAGATATCTCACTTGAATCATTTTCTATAGCTTTCCAGTTAATCATGTCTAGCGTATTGTATAGAAAATGTGGATTGATTTGTGATTGTAAAGCTTTTAGTTGTGCCGACTTTATAGCTTGACCTGATTCATATTGCTGTTTTAGAAGTTTTTTCATCTCGGTTGCCATATAGTCAAAGTTTTGAGTAATTTCTCCGAGCTCATCGTCTTCTTTTGCAGAGCATGGTAAATCAAACAAACCGCTTTGAACCAAGGCTATTCTATGTCTTAGATTTTTAAAGCGTCTTCCATAGTATCTTGCAACATAAAATGAGATTAAAAATACAAAACCAACCGCTAAAAATATTGCAAAGAATATGGAGTTACTAATTTCATTTGTTTGAGTGTCGATTTCGGATTTAGGAAGAAGTGCTATGAGGCTCCAGCCTGTGGAGTTATCGGTAGTTTTTCGGACTAAGTATTCTTCAGATAATAAATTCAAAGGGCTCCAGTAGCTTTGTGAAATGCCGTTTTGACTTAAAGCTTCTATGGCAAGTTCTAAAACATCAGAATCGCTTTCACTATTACTTTGAACCATCAGCTTGCTTTGTTCATTTATTAGAAAGACTAAACCTGACTTAGTTATGTTAGAATTATTGACAATGTTTTGAATTAGGCTGGTTTTTATACTGATTTGAAGTAGCCCGATGGTTTCATAACTGTTATTAATGTTTTTTATATTTCTAAAAAGTGAAATAGTTTCATCATCATCCGATATCGTAAAATACAGTTCTTCCTTATCAAGATAATAAACTAAGTCTTCGTAATAGTCTTTTTCGGAAAGTTCATCGGTAGAGAAAAAATAGTGATTATTGTTAGAATATAAAATATCAGAAGGAATATATATATTGGCTCTATTTATGTTTTCAATATCGGTCGCTGTCGATAAAATTTTACTAAGAGACAAGAATTCTCTATACTGCGTACCGCCGCCCCTTAGACCTGTAAATTCATCTGAACTCATAATTAACTGTAATTCGCTGTTATTTGCTATCAATTCAGAAGTGTTCTCCATGGTTTCTGTATAGCTTTGAATAAATGTGTTTGCCTGATTAAAGGATTGATCGGCAGAGTAAATGAGCCTGTCTAGATAATTGTTTTTTATTTGTTCGCTTAAAACTATCATGATTAAAATTAGCATTAGAACTACTGCTATAGAGAAGGTGAAAAATAATTTGAAAAAAATCTTTTGCCTTTTAAACCATGCATTAAATATTTTAATCATAGCATTTTATCCCTGTATACAGATGGAGTTAATCCGGTGGCTTTTTTGAATATTTTCGCAAAATAATCACTATTTTCATATCCGACCATGGAGGAAATGTTGTAAAGTTTTAAATTTTTGTCGGCTAAAAGTTTTTTAGCCTGTTCCACTCTTACCGAAGTGATAAATTCTCCTATGGTTTTATCTGTTTTTCGCTTGTACATACCCGAAAGATATGTAGGAGTTAAAAAGACAGCATCGGATATTTTTTTAATTGATAAATCTTTGTCTGTGTAATTGTTCATAATAAAAGTGTTGATTAAGCTAACGGTTGAACTTTTATCAATCTCTTCAGTATCAATTAATTCATCCGAAATTTGTTCAGCATTTTGTCGGTATTTTTCAACAAGTTTTATTTTTTCTATCATCTCGGTAGCTTTTTTGACAGCACTTCTAAGTTCACTTAAGTTAACAGGTTTGTCAATATAGTTTACGGCGCTTAATTCAATAGCACCTTTAAGATAAGCTTTATCAGAATATCCGCTTATAAAAATTATTTGTATATCCTCGTACATAGATCTTAACTGTTTACAGGTTTCAACGCCGTCTATTCCATGCATTTTAATATCAGAAAGAACTAAATCAGGTTTAAAATTCTGACAAATGTTAATTGCACTAAGGCCGCTTTCTGCCATTTTAATTTCATCGAATCCAAAATTTTGCCAATCAATATGCTTTAAAAGACCGGTTCGTGTCACCTTGACGTCGTCAATAATAATCAAATTCACCTTGAATACCCCCTGTAAAGTTAAAAAAATTGTGAACAATAATAGATGTAATTATAACATGATCAAGTTAATTTGTAAATAATAACCATAAAAGTTCTTAAATTACCTTATATTAATTAAAAAAATCACCAATACAAAGCACTGTGGATGTTAAATCCACAGTGCTTGTTAAAAGAATAGTTTATCCTCTTTCAGATTTATCATAAAGAGCGACTATGTACGGATGGTCTTCATCGTATTCAGTAAGAGTTTTTGGGTTATCGCTGATATGGCAGGGTCTTACTTCTTTTCCTTTTATATTTTTATGCTTATCGCCAAGTTTTTCTCTGTAGTTTTGTGCTATGGATTCGAGTTCTAGGACAATTTCGGGATGATTTTCGTAAATATCATTACTTTCAGAAATGTCATCTTTCAAATTAAATAGCTGAGGTTTTTCATCTTCACCGCCAAAATAGGAAAGATGTAGCTTAAAATCACCCTTTCTAACGGCGTTTAAGTAGGCTATATTTACATCGTCGCTTTGTTGATAAAAAGCCATTTCATCTCTAACGGCTATTTCAGTATCGTTAAAACAATCCTTTATGTCCATTCCGTCAATAACTAGGTTTTCAGGAAGTTTAGCGCCGATAACTCCAGCCAAAGTTGGAAGCAAGTCAATGTTTGAAGCGATGTTATCATTGACACTGTTTTCTTTGATGTGATTTGGCCAGTGGATGATAAACGGAACTCTCATTCCGCCTTCAAAAGTCGTAAATTTATTGCCACGAAGAGGTGCATTGGATGCGCCGTCCTTCGCCCTTGAACCATTGTCAGAAGTGAAAATAATTACTGTGTCTTCGTAAAGTCCAAGCCTTTTTAGCTCGGTGACTATGGCTTTACACGACCAGTCAACCTCGGCGACACAAGCGCCAAAATCACCGTTTTTACTTTGTTCAACAAAAGTTTCGTGTGCGTATAAAGGAAGGTGGACGTGCATTTGTGCAAAATATAAGAAAAAAGGCTCGTCCTTGCTTTTTCTAATAAATTCTTTACCCTTTTCAACATAACGCTCGGTAAGACTTCTCTGGTCGGGCTGTTCCTCAATGACTTCAGTGCCGTGAATCAGTGGCAAAGGAGGAGTTGGAAAGCTGAAGCTAACATCGCCTTTTTGCCTGCCCATGTCGTTACTGTATGGCAGTCCGTAATAATCGTCAAATCCAAAATTAGTAGGAAGAACCTCGATTTGGTCGCCGCAGTGCCACTTTCCGATTATCATCGTGTTATAATCGTTATCTTTAAATAAGTTTCCAATAGTGTATTCGTTTGTATTAAGACCATAGGGCTCGCCAGGGAAAAGCACACGATTTATGCTGACTCTAGGCGGTAGACAGCCTGTCATTAAAGACGCTCTTGACGGAGAGCATACAGGAGAAGCGGCATAAAAAGAGGTAAATTTCATCCCGTTTTCTGCCAAACTGTCAATAAACGGCGTGTCGTTGACTTTGCTTCCGTAACAGCCTAAGTCTCCATAACCTAGGTCATCGCAGTTGATAAGAATAACATTAGGTTTCTTCATACTTTTGCTCCTTTTTTAATTAAACTACCATCAATTATATACCTAAATTCTTATATATGCAATTACTTTTTGTAAGCTTTGACAATTTTTATTTAATAACGCTTAAATCCTTGCAATTCAAATAATTATAGTGTAAAATAGACAAAATGTTCATTTTCGTTTTAGCAATTATTACTGTACTGTAAATGGAGTTCCGTTTAAAGTTCTGGTATTGAGTCAAACTGCCGTGCTCATTAATGCGGCAGTTTTTTTATGTTTATGCTATCATCGGAAAATGTGCATAGACGCAATCACGATAGTGATAATTTGGCTACAATATTTTAGAAAAGAGGAACAAATGTCAACAACTACATTTAAAGAACTAGACTTAAATCCCGAAATTTTAAGGGCGATAGACGATGCGGGATTTGAAAACATGACTCCGATTCAGGCACAGGCGATTCCTGTTATTTTTTCAGGTGCCGACATACTAGCTCAGTCTCAAACAGGTACTGGAAAGACCATAGCTTTTGGAATACCAGCGGTGCAAAGCATCGAAAAGGGCGTTAAAAACGTACAAGTAATGGTGCTTTCGCCTACAAGAGAACTAGCAGAGCAGTGCGGAGAAGAAATTCGCAAACTGGCAAAATATTTGCCGCATGTCAAAACTGCCGATATTTTTGGCGGTGCAAATTACGACAAACAATTCAAAGAGCTAAAAAGTGCAAACTTCATCATAGGTACTCCGGGAAGAATCATGGATCATATGAGAAGAGGCACACTTAAACTCAACAAGCTTAAAATGATTGTCTTGGATGAAGCCGACGAAATGCTCAACATGGGATTTAAAGAAGACATCGAAGAAATCCTTAAAGATGTGCCAGAAGAAAGACAAGTCGTCTTGTTTTCTGCGACAATTTCAAAGGGTATCAAAGCGATAACGAAAGAGTTTTTAAAAAAACCAGTGAACGTAGAAATAAATAGGGACAAAGTAACGCTTGAAAGCATAACTCAGTCGTATATCCATGTCCCAATGTACCATAAACAGGACGTCTTAAACCTTATAATGCATAGGTATAAGCCCAAAAGAGCGATAGTTTTTTCTAACACAAAATCTATGGTAGATGAAATTTCAGATGCACTGATTTCAGCAGGATTTTCGGCAGATGGACTACACGGCGACATGAAGCAGGGGCAGCGCTCAAAAGTAATGAATGCATTTAAACGTGGAAAAACCAATATTTTGGTTGCGACCGACGTTGCGGCAAGAGGAATCGACGTAAGCGACATTGACTATGTCATTAACTTTGACATACCTAAAATGAGCGAGTATTACGTTCATAGAATCGGAAGAACTGGAAGAGCCGGAAAAGACGGAAATGCCATCACACTTTGTTGTGGGAACAGGCAAATTTCAGAGCTGAAAAGGCTTAGTGATACAGTTAAATCCAAAATTTCTCAAATGGAAATTCCAAGTTTGAAAGAAATTCAAAATAATAACAGAGATGCAAACCTTGACTTGCTTAGAACGATGCTAGAAAAAGAAGCCGAAGCTGAAAACTTTGAAATGCTTGAAATATTAACCGAAGAAGGTTATGAAGTAAACAAAATAGCGGCTACCTTGATGGCGATGAATTTCTCGGCGCCGATAGAGGGTCTTATCGAGGTTAAAGCACCAAAAACGAAAAAACCTGAGCGCTCAGAAAAAGTGAAGCGTGATAAAGACGGAAATGTGAATTACGCTCAAATAGTAATTTCTTGCGGTAAATCAAGACGTGTAGCGGCGAATCACATAGTCGGTGCAGTGACGGAAAAAACAGGTATGAGCTCAAAAGACATCGGCAAAATCATTGTAGGCGATGAATATAGTGTGGTCGATATTCCGGTAGAAATTGTCGATGAAATAATAGTTTCAATGCAAGGCTGCAAGATTTGCGGTAAGCCAGTTACTACGAATTTGTACATGGAAGAGATGTTTGATAAGCCGATTAAATCTGATAGACATAAAAGAAGCAAAGGTCATGACGACAAAAAACATCACGGCGATAGGAAACATTACGCAGACAGAGACAGAAAAAGAAGCAGAAACAGCTTGGACGATTCAAATAGAAACAAACGTCATTCAAAAGATGATAAACATTCGGGACATTCAAGAAATAGGAAAAAGAAATAAATATACTTAAAGTATATAATTGCATTAAGAAATGTGATTTTTAAGATGAAAAACCATTCAATTTTTTTGAGTGGTTTTTTGTGTTTTTTTAAAATAAAAAAGTAGAATTTAAATATTAAAATATTTTTTTAATATAATATTATTTAAAAGAAAAAAATTAAAATAAAGAGCTAAAATTAAATAAAATAGAGCTAAAATATGTATTTGTGTCATGAACTCACAAAAAAACGGATAAGATTTTGTATAATAACACGGTGAGTTATAGATTGACAGTGTAAAACAAGTGTGATAGAATAGAGAAAATTGAAACGTTACAATTTGTTTTGAAGACAAAAACAATAACTAAGATTTGCAGTGAAATTCTTTTAATAAAAAGGGGAAATTAAACAATGAGTAAAATAAATATTGAGGCAGAGTTAAGAAAAGTTAAGGGAACTGCAGCTTTAGGAATAGATGGAATGATAGATGAAGTCTTTGAATTAGTCGAAAGTAGAAAGGCAAAAGACGAATATACAGTGATAAATAATTTACTAAATTTTGGTGAGGCAATCACCGAAAGAAAAACAGGAGGAATGGCTAAAGAACGTCTATTAAAGCGCCGTTCAGGTGGAGGATTTGTGGCAAATACAGGAAGAGCTACTGCTACTTTAGGAATTGAAAGCACGTTTATTGGCATGTTTGGTGAAGGTAAAAATGAGGATGTTTTTAGCGAATTTGATGATTTAGCCAAGATTTATTCATTGGGAAGACCTGCCATGATAGCCGTTTTAGAGTTTGTTGACGGGAAAATTTTAATGCCGAATTTAGAACCCCTCATTAATTTGAAGTGGGAAGACATTACCGAAAAGTTCGGAGATGAAAAAGTAAAAGAGATTTTCTCAAAAGACATTATAGGCATGGGGTATTGGTCAAATATCTATGATTTTGAAAGAATTTTATCAAATATTGTAACTATCGGATTGAGTAGTAAAAAGACAAAGAGAGTTTTTCACGACTTTGCAAACTTGAATAAACGCACGAATTCAGCGCTAAAAGAAGCACTTGAAGTTTTGAGTAAAGAAGATAAAAGACTACCACAGACACTTAGCCTTAATGAACATGAAGGCGGAATTTTATGCTCGGTTTTAGGTGTGGAGTATCCTAAAGATATAAATACACCACAGGCGATGGAGCCGGCATTAAAAGCCGTGGAAAAAGTAAGAGAAATGATAGACATAGACGAAGTGATAATTCACTCATTGCACTTTGCGGTCTCGGCTTCAAAAAATAAAGGAAGCGCCTTTGCCTATCAAAACTACTGTAAAAATGCAGTCAGAACAACGGGTGCTGGTGACACATTTAACGGGGGATACATGGTGGCTTCACTTACGAATTTATCGCAAGAAGAGAAATTAATCGTATCAAATGCAGTTACATATTACTATGTTTCTACTGGAAATGCACCAAAAATAGAAGATGTTTTATCTTTAATTTAAAATAAAATTAATTGAGAGGAATTGATAATATGCGTTTAGGTTGTACAGTCTCGACTTATCCCACTAAATTTGGACCAATAGTTTTTAAGGACGGAAATCTTGCCGAAAACTTTAAAATTATGAGAAAATATGGATTTAGCGGGGTTGATTTATTTGTAAACAGCACTTCGGCTGAGGTGATGAAAGAGTATAAAAAAATGCTCGAAGCAAATGACATTAAAATGGCTACATATCTTGCGATATTCTTAGCGGAAAACGGAGTTAAACTTTCAGAAAGTGATCCGATAAAAGCTAGAAAAAACATAGAAATGGTAAAAACTCAAATAGAAAATGCTAAATTCTTTGACGCTAAAGGCCTTGCGATGGGTTTTATCAGAGGTGGCTATGAAGCGGATAAAGAAGAAAAAAGCGACGGACTTAAGAGAATAGCCGAGGCGTTAAGCGAGCTTGGTGAATATGCTGATTCTTTAGGCACAAAGATTTTATTAGAGCCTATCAATAGATACGAGATTAACACACTAAACACTGCCATAGAAAGTGCCGATTTTATAAAAGAAAACAATTTAAAAGGCATAGGACTTTTGATTGATGCATTCCACATGAATATCGAAGACAAGAGCATAGGGGATAGCATTAGATACTGCAAAGACTACACTGTAAACATGCACATGGCGGACAGCAATCGCTATGAACTTGGCGAAGGTCATTTAGATATGAAAGAGGTGCTAGAGGCACTTATCGAAACAAAGTTTGATGGTTTTTTAACACTCGAAGCCTTTGTAAAAGATCCTGAAAAAGGACTTAAGCAAACAAGGGAAATTCTAAAAGCATATGAAAAAAAACTTGGATTTAAGATTGAAGAATAAAATTAATTTAAAGGAGAAATGATTATGATTAACCCACAAGAAACTTTTAAAGCGCCGATACAAATAGGTATCATCTGTAAGGATTTAGACAAAACACTCAAAAATTTTGAGGAAATACTTGGAATGGATAAATGGAGAATTGCAAGCTTTCCGCCTGAAGGTCATGAAGATGTAACCCGTGTTTATCACGAGGCAAAAGGCGACTTTACAGGCAAATTCTGCTTTTTTCAATGGGATAATATTGAGCTTGAAATTATTCAGCCAATAAGTGGAAACAGCGTGTGGTTTGACTATCTTGAAAAAACACCTAACGGACTAGGTCTTCACCATGTTAAATTTATGGTGGATCATCAAGAGCCAGTAAAAGAATATTTTGATTCGAAAGGAATTGATAGAGTTCTATACGGCGAGGGCGTAGGTCCAAATGCAGGAAGAATTTTTGCGTTCTACGATACTTTTGAAAAACTTGGATTTGATGTTGAAATTTTAAACAGCGTCAGAAAAGGTGAAGAAGAGGACAAAAAATAATAGTCTTATTAATCAGAATGGAGAGTAAAAATGAAACTTGAATTTGAATATGGCGAAGGCCTGATGAGTGCCAATTTGCCTGATAGTACAGATGTATTTATACCTGGCATTACTGTCGAAGACCCAGAATGTTTGCCGCAAGACTGGGACAGTCTTTATGCTGAAACGCTGAAAAGTATAAGAAATCCGATAGGAATGGAGCCTCTAGCAGAGCTTGCAAACGAAAACAGTACGGTAGTGTTTATCATTCCTGATATAGTAAAGGGCGGATGTCAAGAAACAAGCCACAGAAAGGTTTCTATAACTGCATGTCTTGATGAATTATATTCAAAAGGCGTAAAAAAAGAAAATATTCTAATGCTTTGCTCAAACGGACTTCACCCAAGGGCGACTATGCCTGAAATGCGTGAAATCTTAGGTGAAAAGCTCTTTTCTGAGTTTTATCCCACAGGACAAATCACAAGCCATGATTCAGAAGATACAGAAAATGTGGTGGATTTAGGTTATACATCAAACGGAGATCATGTGTACCTAAACAAGTACGTTTATGATGCGGATATCGCGGTACTCATAGGTCATACACAAGGAAATCCATACGGCGGATATTCTGGTGGATACAAACACTGTTCAACAGGTATTACGCATTGGAAGAGCATTTCAGCACACCATGTGCCAAAAGTTATGCATAGAAAGGACTTTACTCCTGTTTCGGCACACAGTGAAATGAGAAATAAGTTTGATCAACAAGGCATGTTTATGGAAGAAAAAATGGGTAAAAAATTCTTCTGTTGTGATGCTGTTCTCGATACAGTCAGCCGTCAAATCAGCATTTACAGCGGCTGGGCAAAAGAAATGCAGCCACTGAGCTGGAAAGATGCGGACAAAAGAACCTATGTACACTGGGCTGAGAAAAAATATGATGTTGTGGTTTTCGGCATGCCTACTAATTTCCACTACGGAAACGGAATGGGCACAAATCCAATTCAGTTTATGCAGGCTTTGAGCGCACAAGTGATCCGTCATAAGAGAATTTTATCGGATAAATGTGTATTTATCGTTTCAAGCATTTGTGATGGCTACTTCCATGACGAAAGATGGCCTTATCTAAGGGAAATGTATGAAATGTTCCAAAAGGATTATATGAATGTTCTGCCAGATATGAACAGATACGGCGAATATTTTGCTACAAATGAAGAATATATAAGAAAATACCGCTTCTGCAACGCTTTTCATCCCTTCCATGGTTTTTCAATGATGAGTTGTGGGCATATAGCAGAAATGAACACAAGTGCAATTTATATTGTAGGCGCAAGAGAGCCCGGAATTGCAAGAGGAATGGGACTTAAGACCCGTGCTACATTTGAAGAGGCGCTTGAGGATGCGAAGAAAAAGTATGTTGGAGAAAGTCCAAATGTTTTGGCTCTTCCGCTTACATTTAAGCGTAGTGCGGTGCATCTATGCATGAAGGATGGAAGCGATGATGGAGCTATAGATTCTTCGAATCATCCATGTGGCGGTTAATGTGAAAATAATACCTTGGTACTTTTGTACGGGTACCAAGGTTATTTTTAGCATTAATCTGCGTTCTTTCTGCATTTTTTAGTAAAAAAATAGTGATTTGCACATAAATTTTATTATAAATAAAAAAATAATGACTAAAATGTAGAAAAATATAGTGTGATTTTGGTTAATATTTATATTGACTTAGTGCACAAAAAAGTGTTAAGATGTTGGTGTTGAAACGTTTTAATTAACCGCGCTATACTGAGCGTGATTTTTTTAAAGTAGATATATGAAACGTTTCAAATACACAGAATTTGAAATAATTTAGGAGGAATTTTATGAGCAAATCAAAAAGCTTTTTAAGACATATTAAAGAGCATTGGTTTACATATTTGGTTCTTATAGTCTTTGGGGGGTTGGTATTATTTCCAGTTTTCTGGATGCTGTCGGTTTCGCTAAGGGACAATGGGGATGTATTTTCGTTTCCGGCACAGTTATTACCACCTGAGCTAACTTTTGAGGGATATGAAAAAGTTTTATCTGACCCAGATACTTTAATGTACTTTTTTAACAGCTATTTAAATGGTGCGATAGTAACTGTAATTACAATTATACTTGGTATTATGGCGGGATACGGACTAAGTAGATACGAATTTAAAGGCAAAAGAATTTTTAGTTTGTTTACAGTATCGACTCAAACAATACCTGCGGTTACACTGTTGATTCCTTTCTTTATCTTGATGGTAAACTATGGACTATACAACACAAGATGGGGTCTTATAATAGCATACATATCATTTACGCTTCCTTATTCAATAATAATGATGACAGGATATTTCAACGCAATAGCAAAAGAAATTGACGAAGCGGCTAGAATAGACGGAGCAGGAGACTTGAAAACACTTTGGAGAATTATTGTTCCGATAGCACAACCGGGAATTGTTTCTACCATGATTTACATCTTTATTCTATCATGGAATGAATACATTTTCGCAACAGCACTTATTAAAGACGACGCACTTAAGACAGTTCCTGTAGGAATTGCGCTAATGAAGGGCGAGACGGTTTATGAGTGGAACACAATGATGGCGATGTCTATCTTAGGTTCGGTGCCTATCCTTATTTTCTACCTGATTCAGCAAAGAAAATTCGTATCAGGACTTTCAAGCGGGGCTGTAAAAGGTTAATACCTTAAAAATAAAAAATTGGAGGAAATAACAATGAAAAAAATTATAGCATTAATGATGGCGGCAGCAATGACTATGACTGCGTTTGCAGGATGTAGCACAAGCTCATCAAGCAGTTCTTCATCAGCAAGTGAGTCATCAGAAGGTTCATCTTCATCAGAAGAAGCCAGCGAAGAGGAATCTTCAGAAGCACAGGAGAGCGGCGAAGTAGTTGAAATCGAGTTTATCCAGTGGTGGGGCGCTGAATCAGGCGGAGACTACCTAGACACAATGATAGCCGAATTTGAAGAGGCTAATCCAAACATCAAAGTAACACCAATCACTGTTCCTTTCGGTGATGTTAGAAACCAAACAGTTGCAAACCACGCAACAGGAACATCGGCAGACGTTATAGCTATGAATCCACCTTGGGTAAGAGAGTTCTATGACTTAGGAATACTAGCTCCTCTTACAGATTTAATCGAAGGCGACGAAACATACGATAAAGACATTTACCAACAAGTTTCATTTACAGAAATCGACGGCGACAGCTATGTTGTGCCTTACACACAAATGGCATTCTTCCTATTCTACAACATCGACATGTTTACAGAAGCAGGACTTGAGCCGCCAAAATCATTTGAAGACATGGTAGCAGCGGCGGATGCACTTACAAATCCAGAAGCTAACCAATACGGTATCTCACTAGTTCTTTCAGAGCAAGCAGCTGGTAATGGTTCTATCTTAAGCCTATATCCACTACTTTATGCATTAAACGGAAGAACATATGTAGACGGCCAATTTACAGTAGACACACCTGAAATGCTTCAAGCATTACAACTTCTTGATACAATGCAAGAAAACGGCTCTTTCCTACCAGGCACAACTTCTAAAACAGAAATCCAAGTTGTTGAAGAGTTTGCACAAGGAAATATCGGCATGATGTTCCAACATGACGGACACATCGTATCTATCGAAGACAGAAATCCAGACCTTAACTACGGAATTATTCCAATTCCAACATATGATGGAACAGGCACACAAGAGCTTCGTCACCACGGTTGGGACTTAGGTATCTCTGCTAATTCAGAGAACAAAGAAGAAGCATGGAAATTCATCTCTTTCATTTCAGCAGAAGAAAACCTAATGAAGGCAGCTGACGGATTCCAAAAAGTTCCTGCGATAAGCGGCGCAGTACCAACTTATGCAGAATCAAACGAAAAAGTTGTAGAAGCTATCGGATACATGGGCGAATACGCTATGGTTGAAGAATTAATGCTTATGCCTCAATCAAGTGCAGCATGGACAGAGCTTACAAAAGCCGGTGCAGCAGTTATCCAAGGCGACAAAACACCAGAAGAAGCACTAGCAGAATGTCAAGCTTCATGGAATGAGCTTTTAGGTCAATAAGGCTTAATCTTAAAACGAACTAAAACATCTATTATCTATGCCGTGGACTTATGTGAGGGTGGCTAAGCTCTGCGGCATAGACAATAATTAAAGAATTTTAAATGCGAACCGGGTTTCAAATAAGTTAAACAAGGTTTTCGTAATGAATCATAGTAAAGGATGAAAACGGATATGAATGACACACTAACAAGAAGTAGGGCATTGCAACGTTTAAAGCAAAAAGCGACACCGTGGCTGTTTTTGACGCCCGCCGCTATAATCTTAATTTTTGTTTTACTTATTCCTATAATCAATGTTTTGATTTACAGCGTATCTGAAAACATGATTACAACCGATAATCCCGGATTTGTTGGACTAGACAACTACATAGATGTGCTAAACTACGACGGTATTGGACAAATGTTGTTTTTTACAGTTGTTTTTACGGTAGGCAGTGTTGCCTTACATGTAATAATAGGAATAATACTTGCAGTAGCACTAAACACAAAAATTAATAAAGTTATTCTAACTATATTTAGAATAATCTTTCTATTGCCTTGGGTATTTACAGCTGCGGTTGTCGCAATAGTATGGCAGCTCATGATGACACCACAAGGCATAATCAATTCAGTTTTAAGTATGTTTTCAGGAAATCAGGTTATACTTGATTGGCTTGGAGACCCATCACTTGTAGTTATATCATTACTTATTATTAACGCATGGCGTGGATATCCATACTGCATGATTAGTATTTTAGCAGGACTACAAAATATCTCGACAAGCGTTTATGAAGCAGCTGATGTTGACGGCGCTTCAAAAGCAAGAAAATTTTTCTCGATAACAATACCTCAGCTAAGACCAGTTTTAATGAGTGTTTCACTTTTAGATGCCATTACTACAATGAATTTATTCCCACTTATTTGGCTAACAACAGGTGGAGGACCTTTAGGACAAACAGAAACTATCGCTACACTTACATATAGACTATCGTTCGTAAGATTTGAGTTTGGTATGGCTTCAGCACTTGCGGTAATAGGCTTAATCATTACTTTTGTCTTTACAATATTCTACATGAGATTACAAAAAAGTGTTGATGAATAATTGCTATTACTATATAATTAAACTAAGTATATAAAAAATTATATCCTAATAAAGTTATTCAGAAAGGGGGAGACAGATATGGCCGTAACAATGAAAGATGTGGCTAGCCATGCGAATTTGTCGCTTGGAACAGTGTCAAATTACATCAACGGTAAAGTATGTGTATCTCCAAGCAATAAAAAGAAAATTGAAGAAGCAATCAATAAACTCGGTTATCAAGTCAACATAGTGGCAAGAAGCCTTAAGACCAAAAGTTTTAGGACTATAGGCTTCTTAATACCAACATTTGCAAACTCGTTTTTAGTAAAGCTTTTGTGGAATACAGAGGAGTACTTAAGAGAGCAAAACTACTCTATGCTTGCTATAAGTTATAATGGCGATGAGGAAAAAGAGAGAGAGCTTTTAAGCTATTTGTCGGCAAGGGTTGATGGTATTATTTATGCCGCTGGTATGTTAAACGGCGATAATGATGAGTTTTTAAAAGATATACAAAAAAGAGTTCCTATAGTTACAGTCAACGAAAAATTTACTAATTCAATTTGCGACAGTGTAATTACTGACAGTAATGAAATGGTTAAAATGGGGACTTCGGCACTTATTGCAAATGGTCATGAAAAAATATGTCTAGTTGCAGGGCCACGGGACTTCTTTACGACTACAGAGAGAGTAAGTGGATATAAACAGGCGTATTTAGAGCATGGCTTAAATGCAAATGACGATTTAATTATTTACTCAAGTTATTCAAGAACGACAGCAACGAAATTATGCGATGAAATTTTAGAAAAACATAATGATATCACGGCATTCTTTGTTGCAGGTTATAAAATGACTCTGGGTGTGCTATCTTGTCTTGAAAAAAGAAATTTGCGAAATAAAGTTAGTGTTGTGGGATTTGACGCTGAAGATATAGAGAGCATTATGTCTCCAAGACTGCCATATGTAGATCAGCCATTTAAAGAAATGTCCACAGAGGCTGCAAATTTAATTTTAAGACGTGTGCAAGGAGATTATGAAAATTTTCCTGAAGCGATTGCTTTAAAAGGAGAAATAAGAAATTTGAATTCAATTTAATACTCGGAAAGTAAGACTGACATGTGGCAAATTGAGTTCAGTGATAAGTTACTAAGCTTTATTTAAAAGCTAAGAAAGGGATGACTTTTTTAATGGAACAGGTAAGAAATTCAAGAATACCACATGTTATGGAACTAAACAGGGTTAAACGTGCGTATACAGGCGGAAAACTTCTGGATATTTGGCAAGGGATACAAGACCCAAAAGACGGCAGTTTTCCAGAGGAGTTTTTAAGCTCGACTGTCGAGGTTACAAATGCGGATAGATACCCAGGTGAAGGCCTTTCTAAAACACGCCTTCCAAACGGCGAATTTAAAACGCTTAAAGATCTAATTGAAGAAGACTTTGAAGCAATGCTTGGTGATAAATACAAAGATAAAAAAGATGTGTGCGTCTCGGCAAGAGTAGGAGATGCGACAGTTAGACTTGTTTTGCAGTCACATCCCGACACTGAATTTGCAAGGACAAGGCTAAATTTTCCGAACGGAAAGGCTGAGGCTTGGTACATAGTAGACACAAGAGAAGTCGATGGGCAAAAACCAATTCTATACTGTGGCTTTAAAAAAGGTGTCACAAGAGAAAAGTGGAAAGAGCTTTTTGATAAACAAGATATAAAGGCAATGCTTGACTGCATGCATATCATTGATATTCATAAAAATAGTGTTTATTTTGTTCCGGCGGGTATGCCGCACTGCTTAGGTCCTGGAAGTGTGTTTTTAGAAATACATGAGCCTTGCGATTATACTTTTAGAGTTGAAAGAGCATATCTTCCAACAAGAACTTTTTCAGAAGAAGAGCTTCACTATGGTCTTGGCGTAGAAGCTCTTATGGACTCGTTCCACTATGATACATATGATGATGAAGAAATCAAGAAAATCTGTATTCTTTCAGAAAATGAGTTAGCTAAAATAGGTGATAATTCGATTAAAGAAATAGTAAGCTATGAGCAAGCCGGCAGATTTAAAGTCGAAAAATACACTTTTAAAGATAGCATAGATGTTCCAAAATTTGACGGACATAGAATTGCGATTACAGTAAAAGAAGACTGCGGTTTTGAAGTGAGCGGATACGAAGTAAAATCACCACAGGGTAGAGCAGTATTTTTACCGGCGGGTTGTGAAGACCTTAAGCTAAAATCCACATCATATAAGGAAACAATAGTGCTTGTGTGCTATCCACCCAAAGCATAAGGTGATACTATGACATCTAAAGAAAGAGTAAGAGCGGTTTTAAAGCGTGAAAAGCCTGACAGAACTCCGGCGGCACTGCAAATGATTGACGTGGTAAGAGATAAACTTCTAAAACACTATGGGTTTAATGACATAGAAGAAATATATCAAAAGTTTGATATAGACATCAGATATGCAGCCGCAGATTACATAGGCCCTACTTTAAAAGAAGAAGTGGACGAAAACGGAAGAGTGATTAAAGAGAGTTTTTGGAAGTTTAAGACTACAATTCACGAAGAAGCACAAGATAAGTACGAAGCGGTGGTGTACTATCCGCTTGACGGCGTAGAAACCATGGAGGAGCTTGAAAAATTTACTTTTCCAGATCCAGATTGGTTTGACTATTCGGCGATAACAAAAGCTTGTGAAAAATATCCCGACAAGGCAATTTTGATAGGTCAGTGGGGGTCGTTTCAGTTAGCAACAAAGCTCATGCCGATGGATCAGCTGTTCATCTTGATGTATGACGAGCCAGAGGTTGCAAAGGCGATTTTTGCAGGAATGCATAAATTTGAATTAGAATACTATAGAAGATGTTTTGAAGCGGGCGGTGGCAAGGTAGATATTTTAAGGGTTCACGACGACTACGGAACGCAGATTTCTACATTTTTCAGCCTTGATATGTGGAAAGAATATTTCAAGGAGAACACTAAAAAGTTTGTGGAACTCTCACATGAATTTAATGCGTTTTTTATGCAACATTCTTGCGGAGCTATCGGAGTGATAATTCCCGAGCTAATCGAGTGCGGCGTAGATGCATTAGAGCCTGTGCAAAAAGTTGTAGGACTTGAGATAGAAACACTTTCAGAAAAATACGGCGGTAAAATAACTTTCCATGGTGGAGTCGATACACAGTGGTTACTTCCGACAGGCACAAAAGAGGAAGTGCAAAAGGAAACTCAGTATATCATTGACACCTTAGGCAAAGATTACGGCTATATTTTAATGGCGAGTCAAACGCTTGAAAACGATGTTCCGATAGAGAATATTGAAGCAATTTACAGTGCAAAAAGATAAGTGCTGTAAGATAAATCATCAAAAATAATTAAACAAGGTATAACACAAAATTAGGTGATTTAACTTTAATTTGTGTTATATTTTTTTGAAAAGAAAGAGGTCAAATTATGCCATTAGTTACACTTAGTAAAATACTAAACAATAAAGATAAAGCAAAAGCGGTTGGGGCATTTAACGTGCACAACTTAGAGTTTATTAACGGAGTGGTTTTAGGCGCTGAAAAAGCGAACAGTCCAGTAATAATGATGATTAACGAGGCTGTTTTAAAATACGGAAAGGCCGAAGTTTTAGGCAGAGCGTGCATTAATAGAGCCAGTTTATCGACCGTGGATGTCGCTGTTATGGTTGACCACGGAGCGGACGTGGATTTTCTAAAAAAATGCATAGACGAAGGCATAGACATCATGTTTGATGGTTCGTCACTTCCTTTTGAAGAAAACGTAGAAAAGACAAAAATGCTAGCAGATTACGCACACCAAAAAGGGTTATCTATAGAGGGCGAAATCGGTGCACTAGGACTATCCGAAGACGGAGATGAAGAAGGCGAAGCTAAGATTACCAGCGTTGAAGAGGCGGTTAAATTCGTGAGCGAAACAGGTGTGGACATCCTAGCAATTTCAGTAGGAAATCAGCACGGATTCTACAAGGGCGAGGCGAAAATTAATGTAGAAAGAATCAGCGAAATAAGTAAAGCAGTGGGTGGAATGCCAGTAGTTATGCACGGCGGAAGCGACATACCACTTGAAACGATTAAAGCATCAATAAATGCAGGAATCAAGAAGTTTAACATTGCAACAGATTTAAAATTTGCCTATTCACAAAAGATGAAAGAATTAGTTGCGGGCGAGTCGATGGAAATTCAGCCGCTAAAACTTTTCCCAGTCGTATCAGAGTATTTAAGCGAGATAGTTTGCGGGAAAATCAAAGTGTTTAACATGGAAAACTAAGGGTGTTTTAATATGATTTATGAACTAAAAAACGACAAACTTTCCATGAAAGTTGACACTTTAGGCGCCGAACTCATAAGCTGTACCGATAAAAGCGGATACGAATACATTCACCAAAAATCAGAACTATGGGCAGGACAGGCGAAAAACTTGTTTCCATCCATAGGGCAAACAAAAGATAATTTTATAATGGTAGAAGGCAAAAAATACAAGGCGAAACAGCATGGATTTGCCATGGATATGGAGTTTTCGCTTTTAGAGCAAAGTGAAAATAGTCTATTATTTGTTCTAAAAAGCAATGAAGAGACAAAGGCTTTTTTTCCTTATGATTTTAACTTTTATATTTCATTTGTGCTTAAAGAAAACAGCATAATCCAAAGTTTTAAGGTGGAAAATTTGAAAGAAACACCTATGTATTTTGCCATAGGTTCACACACAGGATTCTATGCACCAAAGGGCAGTTATCTTGACTTTGGGACAAATTCTATACTAACAGAAATTAAGAGAAAAGACATGATGTACCTAACGGGGCAGTGCGACAGATTTATAGTAAAAGAGGGAATATTGCCACTTTTAAGCGATACATATAATCACGGTGCGGATATTTTAACTGGATTTAATCAGAAAAAAATAAGCCTTAAAAATTACGAAGACAGCCATAGTGTCACCGTGGATTTTACCGAGTTTTCCTACCTTGGTATTTGGGCACCGGCAAACTCACAAATTGCAATTTCGATAATGCCGTGGTGCGGACTTCCTGATGCCGAGAATACCACACATAATTTTGAGGAAAAGCAAGGAAACGTAAGGCTAGAGGGCGGTAAAAGTTTTGAGGTGAAACAAGTTTTGACTTTTGAAGCCTGATTGGAGGGATGTCTTATGAAAAAGCCTAATATTCTATTTATACTTACAGATGACCAAAGCTACGACACCATTTCAGCACTAGGTAATAAAGACGTCATTACGCCTAATATGGATAGGCTTTGCAGAGAGGGTATGATTTTTGAAAATGCCTACATTCCAGGCGGCTATACAGGTGCGCTTTGTATGCCTAGTCGATGCATGCTAAACACCGCAAGGGCGTTAAAAGACATAGTCGGAAACGGCGAAAAGATACCAAATGAGCATATTACCTTGGGTGAAGCGCTTAAAAATGCAGACTACTATACATACGGAATCGGAAAATGGCACAACGGCCCTGAAAGCTTTACAAGAAGTTTTTGCGGTGGTGACAACATTTTTTTCAGCGGAATGTGGGACCACTGGAATGTGCCTGTTTGCGACTACGACCCGACGGGCGAATACGACAACGAGATTAATTTTATGATGGATTTTTGGCTGAATCAGGCAATGCCGACTGTTCCTAAAAAAGTTCACTGTGATAAGTTTAATCCAGGGCTACATTCAAGTGAAATGGTGGCAAGTACAGCGGTAAAATTCATTGAAAACTATGACGAAGATAAACCCTTTTATATTTATTCTTCTTTTTTAGCACCACACGACCCGAGGGTAATGCCACCGAAGTTTTTGGAATTGTATGACGAAAAGAAGCTAACGCTTCCAAATAATATGCAAGATGAACACTTTGACTATGGAGTAAAGGCGTGTAGGGACGAGAGATTGGCGCCGTATCCAAGAGACGAAAGAGTAGTTAGAAAAGAGCTAAGAGACTACTATGCCATGATAACCCATTTGGACAGTGAAATCGGAAGAATTTTAACAGCTCTTGAAGAAAAAGGGGTTTATGATGAAACCATGATAATTTTTTGTGCCGACAATGGTCTTGCAGTCGGACAGCATGGACTCATGGGTAAGCAAAGCTGCTATGAACATTCGCTGAAAGTTCCGCTTGTGATTAAAGGGGCAAATATTCCTCATGGTGTTTGCAAAGAAAATGTACAGCTGATGGATATTTATCCGACAATTATGGATTATTTGGGCGAAGAAATTCCCAAAAGCGTCACGGCAAACAGCTTTTATAAAGCTTTAATGGGAGAAGAGTTTAAAGGCAGAAACAAGATGTATCTTTGCTATACCGACCTGATAAGAGCGTTTAGAAGCGGTGATTACAAGCTGATTGAATATTCTAATTACACAAGAAAAACCCAGCTTTTTAACCTAAAAGACGACCCGATGGAAGCGAATAATTTAGCCGATGATTTAAACTATCACGAAATTTTAGAGGAACTTCGAAAACAGTTAATTGAATCTAAAAGTCTTCATGAGCGAAGCGACAACATAATGGCGATGAAATACTGGGACATGTATTGAACTAATAAAGGAGGATGCCAGTGGAAATTTTAATAGCGGTAATAGCAACTTTGCTTTTTGGGGCATTTCTTCAAACATCAGCAGGATTTGGACTTTCGATAGTCACGGTTGCGGTTTTGCCTATATTTATGACGGTGTCCGATGCGGTGCTTTTTAGCACGGTTGGCTCGTTTGTTGCGACTGTTTTTGTAATCGTCAAGTATATAAAAAGCATAGATGTAAAAATGCTGATTTTTCCGGTTTTAGGCTCTTTTGTAGGGCTTACAGTAGGGATAAACATACTATTCTTAATAGACGATAAGCTGATGACTAAAATTTTAGGTTTTATGTTGATTATACTGTCTGTATATTTCTTTTTCTTTTCTAATAAGATTAAGATTAAGCCTAATAAAAAAAATGCGGCACTTGCGGGATTTATCTCAGGTTTATTAAGCGGTACGGTAAACATGCCAGGGCCGCCTATAGTGCTTTATTATTCTGCGGCTATACAAGATAAAAAGGCATTTATTTCCACGACTCAGGCGTTCTTTTTTGTGAATTTATTTTATAAAGCAATAAGCTTTTATTTTACGATAGGAATAGAAGAAAGTTCGTTAAGCTATATTCCATACATAGCCGTTGCGACAATAATTGGCTCTATACTCGGAATATTTGTTTATAATCGGATGAATGAACAGCTAATAAAAAAAGTGGTTTACATAGTAATAGCCTTGTCGGGCGTATGGTATCTCTTTAGTTAAAAAGTTAAAAGCTCGGTCCTTGCACTTACGCTAGGAACGAGCTTTTTTTAATTTTTCTTTTTCATGATTAATTCCATAGAGCCGTTGTATTTAGCAGAAACAGTGTATTCTGATATTTCAAAACCACATTCGTTTGCTATTTTTTCAAGCCCTTGATATGAAAAATATGTAAGATGAGTCGGAACACACCACATAAGATCCTTGAACTTATTAAACCTAGAAAAAGCACTTTTAAAATTCGGAGTGGAAAGCCACAAAATGCCTTCGCTATCTAAAAGGTCAAAAGCCTTTTTAAGAGCCTTCTTTGGATTAGTCATATGCTCTATAACATCGCCCATAAAAAGTGCGCTGTACTTTTTATCTGTTTCATGACAAAGAAAATCACTGCAATAAATATCGATATCAAGTAAGTCAGAAATTTTTTGCGCTGATTCTTCGTCAATTTCAACTGCGTCGACAGAAAGATTCATCTCAAGTGCAGTTGCAATAAATGAACCATCACCGACACCAATTTCTAAAACGCTGTCTATTTTGCGGTATGAGTTGATTTTCTGAATGATTTCACACCATTCACTAAAGTAGAAAGTAGAAGCGGGGGGCACGTTTTCTTCACTGTAATTTGGTGTGATGAGTTTACGGGTAAGTGACTGATCAGTAAAGCTTTTAGCTACGAATCTTGAATAAAGATTGTCGCATGAATCCACACTTCATCCATAATTTAAATGGCAAATGTGGAGCTGCAAAATAATCCATAGCAAAGGCATTTGCAGTAAAATACGCCTTGCCATTTCCGCCACATATAGGGCAAGATTTAAACTCAAACTGCTCATGTTCATTTGAATAGACGTATGGCTTGCTTTCAGAATTTATCATTTTTGGATATAGATTTAAAATATGAACAGAAAGGTTAAAAACCTGTTCAGGCAGCTTATAATTATAACTTTGAACAAAATAAAATAGCTTGTTTAAAAGTTGAGGACTCATATAGCTTAGTTTATTGTAGTATAAGAAGTATTCATTTACTAATTCAAGTGGTAAATCTACTTCATTTGTAATGTTTAACAAACTTTCAAAGGTGCAGATGTTAAAAGAATCGATAAAGAGTAGAGCATGATTTATGATTTCACTTTTATTTGCTACGGCTTCAACATAAAGTTTAGCGTGGTTTTGTAAATTCTCATCATCGTACTTGTCTTTAAGAAAATTAGTCATTTCTAAGCTTGTCTCTAATAAATCTGAATTTTCAGCTTTTAACTGACTTAATGCATCGACAAAAACAATACACATTTCTAAATCGGCTAAATATCCGTCAAAATATTGTTCATTCATTTTAATTCTTCTTAATCATTATATTTAGTATCATACCTTAAAAATTAATGCTTGTAAAGTAAATAATTTAAGTTGAAAATATAAATTGTATTTATTTGTAATTTGAACTTAAATATGATATTATTAAACCATATTCGACTTTTAAAGGGAGATTAGTAATATGAAAAGCAAAAAATTAAGTGACTCTATTCAAGCTTTAGGTGATTTTCCATATGAAATTTCTATTGGGATAATAGTAAAAAACGAGGCGAAAGATTTACTTCGTTTACTGAAATCGCTTAAAAAATTAAGAGAATCAATTCCTTGTCAAGTTATTATTACAGATACGGGCTCTACAGACGGGACGATAGAAATAGCGAAAGAATATGCAGATGTTTACTTAGAATTTGAGTGGTGCAACGACTTTGCTGCTGCAAGAAATACGGGTGTAGAAGTAGCACAGGGTAGATGGTTTTCTTATTTTGATGCGGACGAATTTTTAGACTATGATTGCGATGATTTAATAGACTTTTTTAGAACAAAAAATCATAATGATTTTACAGTGCTTGAAATAGAGAGAGTTGACTATAGCAACACATCTTTTACGAGGGCACAGTCGATTAAACTTCACCGCTTTGTTAATTTTTCAAAAGGAAAACTATTCTTTAAAGATAAAATTCACGAGTACATAGTACCACACGGTGGAATGGTACACGCTACTACCACAAAAATACATCACACAGGTTATGTAGGAGTAAACCTTCCGAAAAAGCTTAATCGTAATGAAAATCCACTTTATGAGCAGATAGAAGAAAATCCGAATAATGTAAGGGCGTTTTTGCATTTAGGAGTCGGAAAGATGACTAATGAAGATAGAATACAGGTTTTTGAGGAGTGTTTAAGCCGTATTGAGGATATCAAAAATCCGCCGGACAAGCTTTATATAATGATTCTTGAGCTTCTTTCAAGAATATATTATTCAAAAGCATACCATGAGAAACAATTAAATCTAGTTAAAGATTATATAGATTCTACTGACGAAAATTATCTTCCGCATATGGAGATTATATATTTTATGGCAAAGGCAATGATTAGAGTTGGTGACCTTGAAGCTGCTATAAAATATTTTGAACGCTATCAGGCGATGTATGAGTTTTTAGAGGAAAACACCGATAATATATTTAATGTATTGCCATATCTTAATACAAATAGAAAAACTGTTTACGAGCTTAGCTTTTTTACTCTTTCAGGATGCTATTTTTCTATAGGAGAAAAAGAAAAATCCTATGCAATTATTGAAGAGAGCAAACTTGTAAATCGCTTAGAAAATGACAAGCCTATCTATTTATCAGCGTATTTGGAATCTATGTATAAAATGAAGAGATATGATAAAATGAGAGAAGCTTACGACATGTTTTCAGGGCATGAAAACCAGCATAAGCTTTCTATAGCGATTTTAGAGCCGTATTTTAAGCCGGTGGCTTATACAAATGCAACTAAAGACTTTGCTGTAGAGTTTTGCAAAGATATTACTGATTCCTATGTGGCACTCAATGTAATTAGAAACAAAAACTTTAAAATAGATGATTTAGATTCATCAGTAATTGAACTTATTAAAGAGGACAAGTTAACCTATAAATCTACATATTTTTACGATTTGCTTTATTATACGCTAAAAACAGGCGAGGATGTTTTTGAGCTTATAGAAAACTGCTCTTCGGCGATGATTTTTGATTATATCAGAGCCGTTTATGTAAGTTATGGAGATTACCCTGTGATTGTAATAGATTATCTAAAAAAATTGGATTTAGATGTTATCACAAGTCAAAAACAAATTCAGTTTGTCAGAAACCTTTCTTATCTTTACTTAGCAAATCTAACAAATATTCATGATAGTATTCATGTTGAGAATCAAGATGTTTATTATGTTTTAGACGTATATATAAAGCTATCTGAAAAAATTATGTCGGCTGTATATAATCTTGACAAAATAGAAGAGTATATGGACTTGATTCCAAATTCTCATAGTCTTGCGCTTTGCCTTATCAAGGCTTATGAATATAAAAACAGCAATCAGCTTGAATACATTAGGATGATTAAAAAAGCGCTTAATTATGATGAAAGTATGTTTAAATGTATTTCCATGCTGATTGAAGAGGTAAAAGTTCAAAGTCAAAGGGAAGAGGATGATAAAAATGAGTTTTCCGCTCTTGCAAATCAGGTCAAATCACAGATTAAATTGCTTATAAATTCTGGAGATTTAATAACGGCCAAGGCATTTTTAGAGGAGTATGTAAAAATTAATCCAAATGATACAGAGCTTGCCGATTTAGATAAAAAAATAAATAGCTAGAAAAGCTAAGGAAAATAGCTTAAAAAAACTACTGTGTTTTGCGATATAGACGTAAAAATATATTGTTTGTCATAAAAATTGTTTACTTTTTACAGCTTGCATAATATACTAAGCAAAAATAATATTAAGGATGTGTGCAAGATGGAACAAATTTTTAATCCCTATCTTCCTTTATGGGAATATATACCAGATGGTGAGCCGCATGTGTTTGGAGACAGACTTTATATTTATGGATCGCACGACAGGGCTAAAGGCGAAAAATACTGCGAAGGTCATTATGCGGTTTGGTCTTGTGATGTTAATAATTTGAAAAAATGGCGTCTAGAAGGTGAATCGTATAAAAGAACGCAAGATCCGTCAAATAAAGAGGATAAATTACAGCTTTGGGCACCAGATGTGAGCAAAGGCCCTGACGGAAGGTATTACCTGTTCTATTGCTTTTCATTCTATCCTGAAATAGGTGTTGCGGTAAGTGACACACCGGAAGGACCGTTTGAATTTCATGGGCATGTAAAATATCCCGACAATCTATATGGTGGAAAAGTGCTAGGAGATTACCTTCCTTTTGACCCTGCTGTTTTAACCGATGACGATGGAAGAGTTTATTTGTACTATGGTTTTTCATATAAAAAGTATAATTTTGATGCAGATGAATTTCAAAAAATGATGAATATTACTTTAAGCGAAGGTGCTATGATTACAGAGCTTGAAAGCGATATGCTAACAGTAAAATACGAGCCAAAGGTTTTAATTCCAGGTGGTAAATTGGCTAAAGGCACAGCTTATGATGGTCATGCATTTTTTGAAGCTTCTTCAATAAGAAAAGTTAAAGATAAGTATTATTTTGTGTATTCAAGTGAACTTAGTCATGAACTTTGCTATGCGATAAGCGACTTTCCAGATAGAGACTTCTCTTACGGCGGGATTATTGTTTCAAACGGAGATGTTGGAATAAACGGTAGAGAAAAACCCGTGTATACATTTGGAAACAACCATGGTGGAATGGTTCAAATAGGCGATGAATGGTATATTTTTTATCATAGACAAACTAATGGAACAGAGTTTTCAAGGCAAGGCTGTTGTGAGAAAATCACAATAGATGACGATGGAGCTATTAAACAAGTGGAGATAACAAGCTGCGGATTAAACGGCGGTGCATTAATAGCAAAAGGTGAGTATCCGTCCGCCATTGCCTGCCATTTAACCAGTGAAACTACTCAGGATAAGATAGATTATTTCGATAAAAACTTGAAAATTCAAACCATGATTTCAGATGATTTGGAAGACAAAGAAAATCCTATGCTCATAAAATTCATTTCGAATTCAAGTGTGATTGGCTATAAATACTTTAAAATGGACGATGCAAAAACCGTATCGCTTAAATTAAGCGGTGAGGCTAAAGGTGTGATAAAAGTATTTAACAGCTTAGAGTGTGATGAACTTATAGGAGAAAAAGAAGTCGATATTAAAGATGAAAACTATATTTATATAGAAATTTCATTAAAGGCGCAAAAAGGCGATAAAGCTCTATACTTCACATTTGAGGGAGATATAAACCTTAACTTTAAATCATTTAAATTTGATTAATATAAAAAGTACCCATAGGCAAGAGCCTATGGGTACTTTCGTATCTAAACTATGATTTAAGCTTTCTTCGTGGGTCTTTGCTGAAATAATCTCTTGTTTCTTTTGCAATAATTCCAGAAAGGAATAAAATTGCAATGATATTTGGAATAGCCATAAGTCCGTTGAAAATATCTGCAATGGTCCACACCATTGAAACTGTCAAATATGGCCCGATGAACACGGCTAAAATGTATAGGTAACGATAGATTTTTACAATTTTCATGTTTCCTTTTGCTAAATACTCAATGCTTTTTTCTGCGTAATAATCCCATCCGAGAATAGTTGTAAAAGCAAAAAATGCAAGGCAAAACATCAGTAAAAATGAGCTTATTCCCTCTGCGAATGGTAAAGCATTTGTAAAGGCATACATGGTTATCGATGCGCCTTCAAGGCCAAGTTCAGGCTTCCATGCGCCTGTCATTACTATTGCAAGACCTGTAATTGTGCATATTACGATGGTGTCGATAAAAGTGCCTGTCATTGTGACTAGACCTTGCCTTACAGGATCTTTGGTTTTTGCTGCAGCTGCTGCGATAGGTGCAGAGCCAAGACCCGCTTCGTTAGAGAAAATACCTCTTGCGACACCCGCTTGTATAGCTGTTTTAATGGTGATTCCAATAACTCCTCCGGCAACCGCTTGTGGATTAAATGCGCCGACTACTATTTCGTTTATAGCATTTGGAATCAAGTTGAAATTGAATATAATAATCAAAAGGCCTAAAAGAAAATATAAAATTGCCATGAAAGGTACTACAACGGCGGCGACATTTGAAATACGCTTAATTCCGCCGATTACAACCAAGGCAACACAAAGAGTTACCACAAGGCCGGCGATGATAGTTGTAAGGGTAATAGGTGTTTCTCCTATCATAAAGACCACATTGGTTTTTTCAGGGTCAAAAAAGTTTTGAACAGCTGTAGTGATTCCGTTGATTTGAGTGATTGTACCGATTCCCAAAAGTCCCGCCAATGCGGCGAAAACCGCAAAACATTTAGCAAGCCAAGTCCACTTTTTACCCATTCCGTTTTCTATATAATAGAAAGGTCCGCCTAAGGCATGTCCATTTTTACCGACTTTTCGGTACTTAATAGCAAGAAAGCCCTCTGCATATTTTGTAGCCATTCCAAAAAATGCGGCGATCTCCATCCATAATAAAGCACCAGGTCCACCAGCGGCGATTGCAGAGGCAACACCTACGATGTTTCCCGTACCTATTGTTGCAGAAAGTGCTGTGCACAATGCGGCAAATGAGGAAATTTCGCCCTCTCCTTCGGTTTCGCTTTTAACCATAAATTTAAGTGCTTTTGGAAGCTTGGTGATTTGAAGTAGCTTTGTCCTTACCGTTAGCCATACGCCACAGGCTAGTATAAGAACAATCATCGGTATGCCCCAAACAAAATCACTTATGCTTCCTAAAAAGCTGTTGAATTCTTCCATTTAGTTTATCTCCCATCTCAAATATTGACATAACTAAGTAAAATAACTGTTTTTTGTATTTTAATTTAGTAAAGTCAGAATAAGTTTTTATTATACCATTTTTCGCAAAAAAATCAAGTTAAAATTTTAACAAGCACAAAATATAAGTAAAACCCGTGCTTTTCAGATGAAATTTCTGAAACAACACGGGTTTATATTAGATGAATTAGTCTTTTTTCAAGTAATGAAGCACTACTACGCCATCGTCAATCGTATAGCTGTTTAAACTAAGCTTAATGCTTGGATTGTTTTCTAAAAACAGCTTTCTGCCTTTTCCTAAAATAGTCGGAATCACACCGATTATATACTCGTCGATGATGTCCTCTTTGATAAATGGGTCAATAACTTTTCCACCGCCAAATAAAAATACATTTTTGCCGTTTTCTTTTTCTTTCTTGATGACACTAGTAATATCACCGCTTATAAACTTGATGTTTTCGGTGTTCTCATATTTTTTTGAAGTGGCAACATAGACAGTTTTATCCGTATATGTCTTGGCCATGTCTTGTAGATAGCACTGACTGCCCATCAAAACCACGTCGATGGAATCGACAAATTTCTGAAAGTCAAAGCCAGGGTCAGTGTTTAAATCTTTGTCGCCATCTCCGACAATCCAGTCAAAACCGCCGTCTTCATCGGAAATATAGCCGTCAAGACTAATAGCTAAATTCAGTATAATTTTACCGCTCATAATTTTTCTCCTTTATTTTGTAGGACTGACTAAATATTTGCCTTTTGCCCTAAGATTTGGGTCTTTAAGCACATTTTCTAAATCGGAAAGTCCGATTACATCGCAAATCATAGAATTTACGTCTACTTTTTTGTTAGATATTAAATCTATCGCCCTTTGATGTGTAAGAGGGTTGATAAAGGATGATTTTAAGACGAGCTCTTTTTTGAATAAGTCGAATGGCTTTAGCGATATGCTTTCATCAGGTTTAGTCAAGCCGAAAATCATGACGACGGATTTGTAACCTGCTATGTCGATAGCCATTTCGGTGGTATTTACTCTTCCTACACATTCGATAACAGTGCTTACTCTGTCAAATCCATTTGATAGAAGCTCTTTTTTTACATCTTGATTTATCGGGTCTAAGGCGATGGCCGCACCTAGTTTAAGTGCGACTTCACGCTTTTCTAAAACAGGCTCTAATAGGGCTATTTTTGCAGCTCCCTCAATTTTTGCAAGCTGTAACATGATAAGTCCTATCATACCGCCGCCTATTATCACGACATTATCGCCGGGTTTTATTTCGCACATGTCAATTCCGTGAAGACAACAGGCAAGAGGCTCGACCATTGCGCCGTCTTCAAAACTTACATTATCCGGAATCTTATAAACCACTCGTTCATTTACGGCACAATATTCGGCAAAGCCACCGTCTAAAGTAACACCATAGCTTAACATATTCTCACAAAAATGAACATGTCCGTCTTTACAAGGCTTGCAGTTAGTGCAGTAAAGATTAGGGTCGACGCACACTTTATCGCCCACCTTTAAAGTCTTTACGTCTTCACCGATTTCACAAACCGTACCCGAAAATTCATGCCCTAAAATAGTCGGCTTGGTAACATCTGCAGCACCTGGGTCTCCTTCGTAGATGTGCACATCTGTTCCGCAAATGCCACAAGCTTCGGTCTTGATTAAAACTTCATTTTTTTCAATTTTAGGAAGTTCCTTTTCTTCTAATTTCAAATTATGTTTATTATAAAATACAGCGCTTTTCATTTCTATCACTCCTATAAAATTAATCGGATAAATTAAAATGTATCCTAGCGTTTTGTGGTATTGTAAATTATTTTTTTTCGCCAAGCTCTTTCTCTTTTTCAAGACGCTGACATGATGTTAGCGGGAAATTTTCATTATTTGCGTGATTTGCCCTACAAGCAGTGCAATTTCCGTGATTCTTACATGTAACGTTCTGACATACACAGTTTTCATTTTTCATAAATAAACCACCTTAAATTTAATATAAAATTAATTATATCACTTTTAAAACAAATAGCAATATATAACTTTCTACAAAATATTTAAAATATTATTGAAAGATAAAAAAATAACACAAATTCACGAAAATTTACAATAATATTTAATTTAAGTATATTGACATGGAATCTTGATAAAGATTATAATTATATTAATAGTTAAATTTATTTTTGGAGGTTAAAACATGAGAAGTGCTGGAATTTTAATGCCGATTTCTTCTTTGCAAAGTCCTTACGGAATAGGAACTTTCGGAGAGAAATCTTATGAGTTTGTTGACTTTTTGGCTAGTGCAAAGCAGAAATATTGGCAAATACTACCTATAGGACATACAGGATACGGAGACAGCCCGTACCAAAGTTTCTCGGCTTTTGCAATAGGATATTATTATATCGATTTAGACATGCTGTTAAAAGATGGTCTTTTAACAAAAAAAGAGCTTTCCTCATATAATTATGACAAAAAAGCGAAGGAAGTCGACTACTTTAATCTATATAATAATAGAAAGCCTCTTCTTGAAAAGGCTGTAAAAAGATTTGACGTCAAAGCAAAAGATTTCGTTAAATTCAGAAAGAAAAATGCGTTTTGGCTTAAAGAGTATGCTACTTTCATGAATCTAAAAGCTGCAAACGACATGGTTGGATTTAGTCAGTGGGATGACGACCTAAAATACAGAAAAGCTTCTAAAATAAGTGCGGTAATCAAAGAATACGGCGATGAAACCCTATTTTGGGAAGTGACTCAGTACTTTGCATATACACAATGGGCAAAGCTCAAAAAATATGCAAACAGCAAGGGTGTATCGATAATAGGCGATATTCCGATTTATGTTTCACCAGACTCATCAGATTTATGGGCAAATCCAGAGCTTTTCCAAACAGATAGCGAAGGAAAACTTACAGAAGTTGCAGGCTGTCCACCAGATGCTTTTTCGGCTGACGGACAATTATGGGGCAATCCGCTTTACGACTGGGATTACCACGCCGCACAAGAGTTTAAATGGTGGAAAACTAGACTTGAAAATGCATTCACACTTTTTGATGTAGTTAGAATTGACCATTTCCGTGGATTCTCGGGATATTATGCGATTCCAGCTGGGGATGACACTGCTAAAAACGGCAGGTGGAGAGTAGGACCTGGTCTTGCGATTATCGAAGCTGTTAAATTGGCGTTTCCAAACAACGAAATCATTGCCGAGGATTTAGGTTATCTTACTTATGATGTAAGAGCCTTGTTAAAAGAAAGTGGATTCCCAGGCATGAAAGTTTTACAGTTTGCCTTTGACTCAAGAGAGCCTAGCGACTATTTACCGCATAATTACGACAAAAACTGCGTGGTTTATACAGGCACACATGATAACACAACTACAGAGGACTGGCAATTTTCTGCCGCTAAAGAAGATGTTGCGTTTTGCAAAGAGTATGTGAATATTTCAGAAGGCGATGAGTTTGCATTAGCACTTATCAGGTCTGCTTTTTCAAGCGCCGCTGACACTGCGATTATTCCTATGCCTGACTGGCTAGCTCTTGGCAAAGAGGCTAGAATCAACACACCGTCAACCGTTGGTGGAAACTGGGTGTGGAAAATAGAGAAAAAAGCACTGACCAAAGATTTAGCTAAGAAAATCGAAAGATTCACAAGAATTTACGGCAGAGGCTGATTTATATTTTGAATAATAATACATTGTATTATTGATATTATTTATGCCGAGGAATCGGCAGAATGGAGATTTTATGACTAAAAAACTTGAAAAAATACTAGGAAAAGCTATAAAAGCTTCTACAAATGAAGAGATTTATGTAGCGCTTTTAAAACTTATTAAAGAAGAAGGAAGCGGTAGAGAAGCTAAAAAAGATGGCAAGAAATTATACTATATTTCTTCAGAATTTTTAATTGGAAAATTGCTTTCTAACAACCTCATTAACTTAGGTATTTTTGATGAAATAAGCGGTGTTTTAGCCGAAAACGGAAAAAGCATGGCTGAAATTGAAGAGGTAGAGCCAGAGCCATCACTAGGAAACGGCGGTCTTGGAAGACTTGCGGCTTGTTTCCTTGATTCCATAGCTAATTTAAGCTTAAATGGAGACGGTGTCGGACTTAACTATCATTTTGGACTTTTCAAGCAAAAGTTTGAAAATAACATGCAAAGTGAAATTCCAAATCCTTGGATTGAAAAAGAAGGCATGTTAAATCCTACTGACTTTACATGCGAAGTTAAATTCAACAAGGTCTCGGTAAAGGCTAAAATGTACGATATTGATGTTTATGGAAGTGACACAGTGGCAAATAAACTTCATTTATTCGATGTCGATACAGTCGATGAAAGCATAGTAGAAGACGGAATAAACTTTGATAAAACCGATATTGCAAAAAATCTTACACTTTTCCTTTATCCAGATGACAGCGATAAAGCGGGACATTATCTAAGAATTTATCAGCAATATTTCATGGTTAGCTGTGGTGCGAAACTTATTTTAAAAGAGATGGAAGAAAAAGGTCAAGATTTTAAAGAAATCTCCAAATATGTGACCATCCAAATCAACGATACACATCCGTCTATGGTAATTCCAGAGATGATAAGACTTCTTATGGAAAAAGGCATGGATATGGACAGTGCCATCGAGCAAATTTCAAAAACATGTGCATATACAAACCATACTATTTTGGCGGAAGCACTTGAAAAATGGCCACTTGAATACCTTGAAGACGTTGTGCCTGCACTTGTTCCGATTATCAAAGAGCTTGATAAGAGAGCTGCAAAAAAATACGAGGGCAGTGATGTTAAAATTATCGACGAAGACAAAAGAGTTCATATGGCAAGACTTGATATACACTACTGCTTTAGCGTAAATGGTGTTGCATATTTGCATACAGAAATTCTTAAAAACTCAGAGCTTTCGCCGTTTTATAAGATTTATCCTGAAAAGTTTAACAACAAGACTAACGGAATCACCTTTAGAAGATGGCTTAAACACTGCAATGCGCCTCTTGCTAAATGGCTCGATAAAACTCTTGGCGATAAGGCAAAACTTGTCTACGGTGAGAATCCTGAAGTTCTTAAAGACTTACTAAGCTTGGTGGATGACGAAAAAGCCAGAGAAGAAGTGTTAGATATTAAAAAATCAAACAAACTTGCTCTTAAAAAGTTCATCATGGACACACAAGGCATAGAGATAGACGAAAATTCTATTTTCGACATTCAAATTAAGCGTTTACACGAGTACAAACGCCAACAAATGAACCTTCTTTATCTATTTAATAAATACTTTGAGATTAAGAGTGGAAAACTGCCTAAACGTCCGATTACTGCAATTTTCGGTGCAAAAGCGGCACCTGCTTATATAATTGCTAAGGATATTATCCATGCGATTTTGTGCTTGCAAGAAATTATAGAGAGTGACAAAGAGGTTTCAAAACATCTTAAAGTTGTCATGATAGAAAACTATAATGTAAGTGCGGCAGAAAAACTGATTCCAGCTTGTGACGTTTCAGAACAAATTTCACTTGCTTCAAAAGAGGCGTCTGGAACAGGAAACATGAAATTCATGCTAAACGGGGCTATCACTTTAGGCACTATGGATGGTGCAAACGTTGAGATATGCGACTTAGTAGGCAAAGATAACATCTATATTTTCGGAAAAATGAGCGATGAGATTATTAAGAAGTACGAAGAAGCTTCCTATAGCTCAAAAGACATTTATATTGAAGACGAAGGCATAAGAAAAATGGTTAATTTCCTAATTAGCCCTGAAATGCTAAAGGTCGGAAATGCCGAAATGCTTCTAAGACTTCATGCCGATATAATCAAAAAAGACTGGTTTATGGCTCTTTTAGACCTTAATGAGTATATAAAAGTCAAAGATGAGTGCTTTAATGATTATGAAGATAGAGAAAAATGGGCTAAGATGATGATAGTAAATACGGCTATGGCTGGATTCTTCTCATCTGATAGAACCATTAGACAGTACAACGAAGACATCTGGAAATTATAATAAAATAAAAACTCTAGCGGATTAGTTAATTCTAAAACGCTAGAGTTTTTTTCTAATTAAGATTTAATTTTTTCTTTAAGCTTAAGTACTTTATCATGAATTTCTTTGATGATTATCTTAAATTCATCATCACTTTTTCCGCTAGGGTCATCAAGGCCCCAGTTTTCGGCATATTGTGACGGCACATTCGGACAGCTTACATTACATCCCATGAAAATCACAACATCGGGTGTCGGAATATCGTTTATCGTCTTATTAAACTGAGTTTCTTCCATGTCGATATCATAAATTTCTTTGATAAGTCTCACAGCGTCCTGATTGATTTGACTTTTAATCTCAGTTCCAGCCGAAAAACTCTCAAAAACGTCAGAAGCCAACAATTTTCCAAGTGCCTCTGCCATTTGGCTTCGACATGAATTGTGGTTACATACAAAGGCAACTTTGGGCTTGCCTTCGCACTTAATCTCAGGTTTGTAGCTCTCAAAATCATAGTCGATATCGGTGTTTCCGTCATCACCAAAATAGTGAAGAGCACTTACGGGACATTTTCTTTCGCATCCGTGACATCCGTGGACACAGCCGTTTCCGTAAACCACTTTTGGTTTATTTGTTTCGTCATCTGGCTTGTAAACTCCGTGTTTGCACATGTCGTTACACACCATACATCCGATACATTTATCGTAATCAATTACGGGGTACCAATTTTTACTCATTTTGATAACTTCCTTTCATTTTTAAAGAGTCCTCTTGTGTTGTTGGCGACTTTTACGAGTATTAACATTACAGGGACTTCGACAAGTACGCCGACAATAGTAGCCAGTGCGACAGGGCTGTCTGCGCCGAAAAGTGAAATTGCAACGGCGACAGCTAATTCAAAAAAGTTGGATGCGCCTATCATTCCGGCGGGAGCGGCGATGTCGTGTGGTAGTTTTAATGCTTTTGAAGAAAAATACGCTATAAAGAAAATAAGGAAAGTTTGAATAATAAGAGGAACTGCGATTAATACAATGTGAAGTGGATTTTCTAAAATAACATCACCTTGGAATGAGAAGATAAGTGTGAGGGTTAAAAGAAGTCCAACGATAGTTAGATTTGAAAATTTTGGGATAAATTTAGTTTCAAAGTATTCTGTGCCTTTCTTTCGGCTTATCACAACCCTTGTTATGATACCCGCAGCAAGGGGAATTACAACAAAGAGAACGACTGAAAGAATAAGTGTCTCAAAAGGAATAGGAACACCGCTGACTCCTAGAAGAAGTGCAACTATTGGTGCAAAAGCGACTAGAATGATAAGATCGTTTGTCGCAACTTGAACCACGGTGTATGCGGGATTTCCCTTAGTTAAATGACTCCACACAAACACCATTGCGGTACAAGGTGCGGCGCCTAGAAGCACGGCTCCAGCCAAATAATCACTTGCAAGTGAAGAGATTTCAGCACCTGTAACAGGGTCTATTGTGGGTTCTGATGGAATCAAACCACCAAATATAACATAGAAAAACAAATATGCAATTCCAAACATTGTAAAAGGTTTAATCAGCCAGTTAACAATCCAAGTCACGAATAAACCCTTTGGGTTTTTGCCTACATTTTTGATGCTTTGAAAGTTAACTTTCATCATCATGGGATAAATCATCAGCCAAATCAATATGGCTATCGGTATAGAAACCTCAGCGTAAGTGAAGTTTCCTAAAAAGTCAGGAACTGCGGGTAAAAATTTTCCGATTAATACTCCAAGAATCATACAAAGTACAACCCAAATCGTCAAGTATTTTTCAAAAAATCCAATTCCTCCGGTTTTTTGCTCTTCCATTATGTCCTCCAAATTAAGCTCTAAGTTTCTTTAATAGAGCTACTACTTCGTCTGTTTTTAACACTTTTCCGTAAGATGCGACTTTTCCGTCGATAACCAAGGCAGGTGTAGTCATAACACCGTAAGCTGCAATTTGTGAAAAATCGGTAACATGGTCGATAGAACTGTCCATGCCAAGGCTTTCAAGGGCCTCTTTAGTAGCTTCTTCAAGTTGATTACACTTTTTACAGCCAGAACCTAGCACTTTTATAGAAGCGCCACCGCTCATGTTTTCTTGTGCTTGTTTTACGCTTTCGGCATTCACATTACAGCAACCGCCGCAGTCACAAGCTGTCTCTTTTTCTTTCTTTTTACCAAATAAACCCATAGTAGAGTCCTCCTAAAAATTTTTATATAATTTATTCATTAAACCTATAAAAGGTTAAAATGCTAAGTAAAACATGTATAGGCCGATTAATGTCATCATAATGCCCATCGCAATTTTAAGTATAGTGCTGATTTTGCCATATTTTTGGCTGTTTGCAAGTTTTTGGGTAAAGCCTACCGAAGTACCACAAACAACGGCGAGTATTCCGTGGCCTATGGAGTAAAGCAATAATAATAGTATGCCCCATAAAAGGTTTCCACTACCAGCTACGATGGCAAGCAGTGCAATAAGTACAGGTGTAGAGCACGGCGATGAAAAAATTCCGCCTAAAATGCCCGCTATCAAAGCTCCGATATAGCCTTTCTTTTTGCTTTTTGAGACTAAAAAGCTAGACGGGATTATTTCAAATATACCCCATGTTTGAAGTGCCATAAGCATCATCAAAGCACCTAAAACTAGATACCACCAAGTGGCAGAATTTCCGATTAAAGTTCCAGCGGTTGTGGCGACTACACCCAAAACGGTAAAGGTAATCGCAGAGCCTAAAGCAAAAGTAAGTGATAACAAAAATGCTTTTTTAGTGCTCTTTTCACCGCTTCCGCCGACAAATCCAACGATTAAGGGAACGCTTGATAATGCGCACGGAGTAAATGATGTCAAAATTCCCGCTACAAGAGCCAAAATAGGGGCGATCCAAGTGCTGTTTGTAATGAGTTCAGATATACTTTCGAGCATGGCGTCCATTATTCAGAAACCCCCATATCAGAAAGTATAGTTCGCATTTCAGTCTCGGTTAAACCACCTTGGTGATAGGTAAAGAGGTGCTCATCGGTATTAGGGTCAATGTACATAAACATCTCGGTCATCAATTTTTCGCCTAAATCCGTGTTAGGAACATAAGGCGTTCCGTCGGCTTCGATGAAAACTTGAGTCGGTATCACCATTACTGGAAAACCAGTGGCAGCCTTTGGATTTTCCCAAACATCGACAAATTTGATGATTGCCTTGTCACGAAGCTCATCGTTAAGCTTAGATAGCACGGGTGCCATCTCTAAACACGGAATGCATTCGTTTGCACCAAAGTCAATTATCATAGGCAGTTCATGTTTAGAAAGTTCTTCTACATCTACATGGCTCGCATGAAGTGCAAAATCACCAGTTTCAGCTTCAGCGGAATTTCCGCTTTGTACAAACCATATTACTGTGATGGCGACAACCATCAAAGAGGGGATGAGAATTCGTAAAAGTTTAAGTTTATTCAATGAAATTTCCTCCTAAAAATTATTTAGACAGCTTCTTTACAAGTATCACAAAGCGCCGAGTCATCGATTAGGGAAAAATTTTTTAATATTGAAGAGGCTTTTTCAATTCCTGATATATTTATTTGATAATGTGTCCATTTTCCGATGTACCAGCTTTCGACTAAACCACTGTCGCATAGAATTTTCATATGATAAGAAAGTTTTGATTGTGCAAGGCCTAAAGTATCTCCGATATTACAGGCACATTTTTCGCCAGACTTTAATAGGGTAAGTATCTCAACACGATTCTCATCACAAAGTGCTTTAAAAATTTTAGCAGTCTCTTTTGCATCCATGATTTTATCATCCTTTCAAATCAAAAATTTTTGATTTAAGCTAAGTATAAGGTAAGAAAAGCCAAAAGTCAATAGTTAAATCAAAATATTTTGATTTGAAGAGTGAAATGGGAGAGAGTATCTGAAAATAAAGATAGAAATAGGACGAACCACCGCATGAAAGCTATGGAAATATCCAAAGTTTTCATAAATAGTGGTTCGCCCTAGATTTAGTAAAATTTATCCAACTAATTTATGTAAGTTTTTATATCCGTTTAAATTCCTCAAAACCAAGGCCAAAATCACGGCAAGTCCGCCCAAAATCATGTAAAGTACATTTGCACCTAAAAAATCTGCGACAGGGCCTGCTATGGCAAGACCCACTGGCATAGCCAGAAGAGTCGAGCTTCTCGAAACGGCGAACACCCGTCCGAGATAGTCTTCGGGAATGGTAAGCTGGATGATGACCCTGACAATTCCGTGATAAAATGGCACACTAATTCCAATAAAGAAGGACAAAATAACAAAGGTTAGATAAGCATCTGGATTCAAACATCCGCTTATAAATACACCAGCTCCATAGGCAGTCATAGAGCCGATAAGGCCGAGACTTTTAGAAATTTTTGAGCCTAAAACGCCTAACAATAGTGCTCCGATAAGAGAACCTAGTGAGAAAATGATTTCCACAAAGCCCGCTTCGGCAGTGCTACCGTTAAAATAAACCATGGTTATATGTGGGTACAGCACGCCGACAGGTGCATACAGCAAAATGTAAAGCATGCCAGTCAAAAGCAGTGCGGTAATACCCTTGTATTTTCGAATAATGTCAAGGCCGTCCTTGACCTCTTTTGTAAGAGATTTGATGTGCAGGTTAGCTTTTTGAATATTCTGCTTTGGAAATTTGACACAAAGAAGTAAGAGTGCTGCCAAAAATGCACCGGCTACATCCATCAAAATTATAATCCATAAAGGCTGAAATTCATAAAGCCAAATCGCAAGTCCAGGACTCAAAAGCATGGAAACTGAATCAAAGGCTTGATTAAATCCGGCGGCATTTGCAAGCTTATCTTGAGGCACAAACATGCTAATTATTGTCTTAGACGCACTGTCGTGAAAGGCGGTGCCAATAGACCTAAAAGCCAAGACAAGGATAATCATCCAAAGTGGTAAGTCACCAAGAAATGCAAAAATACCCAGAAATAAACTTACAGCTGAGATGAATAAATCCGAAAAAATTAGTATGTATTTTTTATTGAATCTGTCGACTATCGCACCGGCAAAAGGCCCTAACAAAGCCTGCGGAAGATACGCCATAATGGCTGCAAGACTAAGATAAGTTGCCGAGCCACTTTGCATGGTAATGTACCAAATTAACGCCATTTGCATGATGCTACTGCTTAAAAGTGAGATTGCTTGACCAAACCAAATGGTTGAAATTTTAACTTTCCAATGTTTCATATACACTCTCCATCATTTTTCTACCGATTATATTATCATAAATGAAGATATTTTTCAAATAAGTTTTCTGTATGTATTTTACCATGATATAAGGGATTTCGACAGAATATATTGTGCTAATTCATAGATTAGCTTTTATGCTAATTTACGAATTACTTATTTGCTTGTTTTTATGTCGTAAAAAAACAGTACTTATTTTAAAATTAGTAAATAAAAATACAGCCGAAAATGTCTAATAAACACCTCGGCTGTAGCTTTTTGAACTATTTTAATTGTGGCTATAAATAAGGAAGTGGATCGACTCTCATTTCGTTAAAGTATACTTCAAAGTGAAGATGATTGCCTGTCGAATTTCCTGTTGAACCGATATATCCGATAACCTGACCTTTTTCAACATACTCACCTTCACCTACTGCTAATGAACTCAAGTGTGCATATCTTGTCGAATAATTTTCATCGTGATAGATAAGAATGTTTTCTCCCCATGAATAATGTGAGCCAGCAGAAGTTACCGTGCCAGATACTGCCGCCACAACAGGCTCACCAAAGTTTGCTGCAATGTCAAGTCCGTAATGACCGTCTCCAAAAACATCGGATATATATTCTGTACCCCAATTTGGAACAGGCCATAAAGGGTCGAGTACTGAATATCTAAGTTCGATTTCAGAAGATAGATTAGCCGATGTCATGACAGCCTGTTCTTGTTGTAAAATTACCGCTTGCTTTCGCTCTTCTTCCAACTGAAAAATTAAATTATCCGACTCTAAGTTAAGTTCTGTAATTTCAGATTCAAGCTTAGTCTTTTGATTGCTGTAACTTAAAATAAGCTCTTCATGATAGAAAAAATCATCCCATAACATATCAAGGAGTTTTTCAAGTGATTCATTTTCAAAAACCTTTTCTTCTTTTTTTGTCAAAAGAGAATTAAGTTCAGTTTCAGTACTCTCCATATATTCTAAAATTGGCTCTGTAGCATTGCTATTTTCGGTAGCAATAGATGCTATTAAATTTTCCTTAAAAGTAAATTCATATGAAGGACCCATGTCAGTGTCGGAAGTAATGTTTTCGGCTGCTAGGATTCTTTCGTTTAGAAGGTTTAAATTTTCAGCGTATAAAGCACAGTATTCACCGTATAAGTCCTCTTTTTCAGATATTTGCTTATCGAGTTCTGTTATTTCAAGAGTAAGAGTCACAATTTGAGACTGGACATCACTTATTTGTCTTGAAACATTATCACAAACAAGTAAACTTTCATTTTCTAAAGTGGATATAGAGTTTAAACTGCCTTTTCGTATGCTTATTTCTGTTTGAATAGAAGAAATTCTTGACTGAATATCTTCTGTAGGCTGTGCGAATACATTAAGAGAAATTGAAAATAATATAAAAAGTGCCGCACATAACCTAAGGATAAGTCGTTTCATGTTTACCTCCATGTTTAATTAGTTTAAGATTATTTTTGGTAAAATTAAAATCAATATACAAAAAATTAATTTGTTTACACAATGTACATTTTTAACAAAAAAAGTAATAAAATTTATTCTAACTGATTATATATATAAAGAAATAAAAATAAAAAGGAGAACAGTATGCCAAGTGTATTTTTAAGTCCTTCTACTCAGCCAGCAAATTTATATGCGACAGAGGGCAACGAGCAGCAATATATGAACTTAATCGCCGATGCTATGGAGCCGCTACTTACAAAAAATTCAATTACATACGGTAGAAATATACCAGATACAAGTGTAGGGACATCAGTAAAACTTTCCAATGAAGGAAATTACGATTTTCATCTTGCGCTTCATTCTAACGCTGCACCCGAAAGTTTATCTGGGAAAATTAGGGGAGTGGATGCCTATTATTATGAAGATAGTAGATTAGGAAAAGCGGCAGCTGAAATTTTTTCAGAAAATATGAAAGAGATTTATCCACTGCCCGATAAAGTAAGGCCGTTTCCAACGACATCGCTTTTTGAATTGTCAAAGACTAACAGTCCGGCAGTGCTTATGGAGCTTGGGTATCACGATAATGTAGAAGATGAAGCATGGATTAAGGCTAATATAGAAAATATAGCTCAAAATCTGACTAAAAGTCTCTGTGAATATTTTGGAATTCCATATACACCATGAAAGTTTTAGTCGATATATTATGGGGATATCACATATTATTTTTTATTCTTTTCATGGGCGTAAAACTCACAATAAAAAGTGGCTTTTTACAAGTTAAGAATTTTTTTAAGTGGTTTTTGCAAGTTTTTAGATCAGACAAAAATAAAAACAGTGGGATAACTGGTTTTCAGGCTCTTTCCACCGCACTTGCCGGCTCTATAGGAACGGGAAATATAGTGGGAGTTGGAATTGCCATAAGTGTAGGCGGAGCTGGAGCCATATTTTGGATGTGGATTTCTGCGCTTTTTGGCATGATGACTGTGTTTTCAGAAATTGCAATATCGGCTAGTTTAAAGAAAAAAGGTTCGCCATCAGGAGCGTTTGTGTATATAGAAAAAATAGGGAAAAGAAAGATATTAGCTTTTATTTATGGTTTAGGCTGTGTGCTTTCTTCACTATTTATGGGAAATATGGCACAGTCAAACTCGGTCTCAGCCGCACTTGACAATTTTGGAATAGAGAAATATATCACAGGGATATTAATAGCCGTGATACTCTTTTTTTTGATGAAAAAAGGTTTAAAAAGCATAGTTAAGCTTACGGAATTATTGGTGCCGTTCATGACTTTATTCTTCTTAATAGTTTCAGCAGTTGCACTATTTGTGAACCGTGAAAAAATACCAACGGCATTATCTGAAATAATGAACTCAGCTTTTTCGATAAGAGGAACATCAGGTGGAGCGATGTTTTTGGCGATGAGGACAGGGATATCAAGAGGTGTTTTTACGAATGAAGCAGGCCTTGGACTTTCGTCGATGGCTTTTTCAAATGTAAAAGATAAAACACCAAAAGAGCTGGGATATTACGGCATTTTTCAAGTTTTTATTGATACAATAGTGATGTGTACTATAACAGGACTTTGCGTTTTAGTGTGCACGGATATTAGAAATGAGGACTATCTTGTAAGACTTGCTTTTTCCGATTCTTTAGGTTATTTTGGCGAGTTTTCTATAAATTTATGCATGGCACTTTTCGGATTTGCAACGGTAATGGCGACAGGATACTACGGAAAAGTGGGATTAGAATACATATCAAAAGGAAGGCTTAACTTTCTTTTTCCTTATTTGTTTTCCATAGCGGGATTTATAGGATGTATCGTGCCATTAAATACCTTGTTTGAAATGTGCGATGCGTTCAACGGTCTGCTGGCAATACCAAATTTAATTGGACTAGCGGTATTTTCGTCGCTTGCTGTAAAAATTGCCAACAGCAAGAGCACAAAATTGAACAATTCGTAAAAAAATCAGAAAGCTATAGATTTTTTTTATATAATATGTTAAAATATACTAGAAATAAAGACATATTATTTATGTATAATTTAGGAGGAATAGATATGAAACTTGTTTTGGCGATTGTCAGTAATGACGATAGTAATGCGGTATCTGCGGGGCTTACAAAGGGTGGTTTTCAGGTTACAAAGCTTGCGACTACTGGTGGATTTTTGATGGCTGGAAATACTACACTTATTTCAGGTGTTGCGGATGAAAAAGTAGATGAAGCGATAGAAATTATTTCAAAAAATTCAAGTAAAAGGACTCAGCTTGTACCATCAAGCTCAACTTTAGACGTAGGGATGTACTCGTCTTTCCCTGTAGAAGTTACAGTTGGTGGCTCTACAGTATTTGTTCTTAATGTCGATAGGTTCGAAAAAGTTTAATGAACTATAATTTTGATGATTTTGTGGGTAATGAGAGGGTAAAAGACGCCATTAATACGGCTCTTTTAGAAAAAAGACTCCCTCAAGCGATGATTATTGAAGGCGATGAAGGCACAGGAAAAAGGACTCTTGCAAGGCTTATTTCTAATATGCTTGTATGCACAGATGAAAACAAACCTTGTGGCACTTGTCCGTCTTGTAAAAAGGTAAGGGCGCTTTCTCATCCTGATATAAGGATAGAAGAAGGCTCGGGCAAAAGTGGAAATATTTCGGTAGAGACCATAAGAGGGATTATAGAAGACGCCTACAGAATGCCCGAAGATGCTGAACTAAACATTTATCTTTTATTTATCAAGTCGAAAATGTCGCCGATATCACAAAATAAGCTTTTGAAAATAATGGAAGAACCGCCGGGGAACGCACTTTTTATTTTAGTAGTGGTTTCGGCGGATTCTTTGCTGTCCACAATAAGATCAAGGGCAGTGTGTTATACGCTTTATCCTCCGACTATAGAACAAGCAGCTGAGTACCTAGTGTTAAAACATGGAATTGATGAAAATGAAGCGATAAATCGTTCGAAAATCTTCAGAGGAAATATTAAAAGAATGCTGGGTGAAAAAAACGAGCCTATAGAAATTGCAAATAATGTGGCAGAAATTTTTTCGGGAACCGATGAAAACGAGCTTTTAAGCACTTGTTATGTGCTAGTAAAAGATAGAGATTTATTTTGTGATGTTTTGGAAAATCTAAAAATGATTTTTAGAGATGCGATTGTTTTAGCAAGTGGATCAAAAATTACTTTAGGTTCTAATTTAGAATTATCGGAGAAGTTGTCTACTCACTATAGAATGACAGATTTGATTAAACTACCTGATGTTTGCAGTGAATATCAGGATTTGTGCAAAAAAAACTTAAATATGGATTTGCTTGTTACATCTTTTTGTGCTAAAATAAGAGAAACTGTATTAAAGTAATATTGGAGGAAATATGACAGAAGTAGTTGGTGTTAGATTTGAAAGCACCGGTAAAGTGTATTATTTTTCACCTGAGAATAAAAAAATATCTAAAGGTGAAGATGTTATAGTAGAAACCGCTAGAGGTCTTGAATGCGGTAAGGTTTGTATGGAAAATACTGTAATAGAGGACAGCGAAGTCGTGCAGTCGCTTAAAAAAGTTGTTAGAATTGCTACAGATGACGACCTGAAAAAGGTTAAAGAAAATAAAGATAAAGAAATCAAGGCTTTTTCAATTTGTGAAGAAAAAATTAAAAAACACAACCTTGACATGCACCTTGTAAATGTTGAATACACCTTTGATTCAAGTAAAATCTTATTTTATTTTACATCGGATGGAAGGGTAGACTTCCGTGAGCTTGTAAAGGATTTGGCTTCGCAGTTTAGGACAAGGATAGAGTTAAGACAAATCGGAGTAAGAGACGAAGCTAAGCTATTAGGTGGACTTGGAATTTGTGGTAGACCGTTTTGCTGTTCATCGTTTTTATCAGGTTTTCAGCCTGTTTCAATTAAAATGGCAAAGGAACAAGGTCTTTCTTTAAATCCGGTGAAAATTTCGGGAACATGCGGAAGACTGATGTGCTGTTTAAAGTATGAGCAAGATGCATACACAGATTTACTCAAAAGAACACCTAAAGTTGGAGCTTTAGTAATGACAAGCGAGGGCAAAGGTGTGGTAGTGGATCAAAATCTTATTACTGGAGTTTTGACTGTTAAGCTAGACAAAACACCTGATGCGGCACCTCAAACCTTTAAAGTTAAAGATGTAAAACTTATTAAGGATGGACAAATTAGGCTAAATAAGAAAGAAATTGAAGAATTTAAAGGTTTAGAAGGCTAATTTTAAGTGAAAGTAGAAAAATCGACTGCGATTTAACTATTTTCACTTGATTTTTTATCTTTTTATGGTAAAATAAAATCAATTAAAGATGAAATGTCAAATGAGAATTTTGACTGAGTGTACTCATATATCTTTAAATAAAGAAAGGATGGTAACAAATTATGGCATATGTTATTGATGACAACTGCATTTCATGCGGAGCTTGCGCTGGAGAATGTCCATGTTCAGCTATTTCTGAAGGAGATAGCAAATATGTTATCGACGCAGATACTTGTGTAGACTGCGGAGCTTGTGCAGGAGCATGTCCTGTAGAAGCAATTTCTCAAGGCTAATTTTAAAAAAAGCTTTACTTCGAATGCCTCAGGGGTACAAGCCCTTGGGGCGTTCGTTTTATATAAACGAAAGGCAGATTACCGATATGGAAACAAAATGGGAAAGACTTTCACCGAATCATAAAATTTTAGTCTCGAAAGAGCACACATTTAATACGGATACTATTTTGCTTGCAGATTTTTCACAGGCAAAAAAGCATTATGTCTGTGCCGATATAGGAACAGGTTGTGGAACGATAGCCGCTTTATGGGCGATAAGAAAAAATCCGAAAACGATATATGCGCTTGAAATTCAGGAAAATGCGTTTAATCAATTTAAAAGCACGGTAGAGGAAAATGGCTTTGCAAATATTAAGCAGATAAACGGCGATGTCAAAAATTTTAAAGAGATATTTAAGGCAGGATCACTTGATTTAATCGCATGTAATCCACCTTATAAAGAAAAAGGAACGGGGATAAAAAATCCTGAAGAAGGCAAGATGATAGCAAGGCATGAAGAGCACATGAGCCTTGAGGACTTGGCAAAAGCGGCATCTTTTGCACTTAAATTTGGAGGTAGACTTTGCATATGTCAAAGACCAGAAAGATTATCGGACGCTATTTGCATTTTTAAAGAGTATAAATTAGAGCCAAAAAGGCTAAGACTCGTTCAGCAAAGAGAAAGCAAAGCTCCATTTCTGTTTTTATTGGAGCTAAGAAATAAAGGCAATTCTGGAATGACTGTTATGCCGACACTTTTCATTGAAAAAGACGGAGAGTTTTCGCCTGAAATGATTGAAATTTACGGCGATTATAAGGAGAAAAACGATGAGTGAAAAAAATAAGGTGAAAAGCGGAACTCTTTATGTGGTGGGAACGCCGATAGGAAATTTATCCGACTTGTCAAAAAGGGCAAAGGATACACTGTCGCAAGTGGATTTTATAGCGGCAGAAGACACAAGGGTCACGGCAAAACTACTCAATCATCTTGAAATTAAAAAGAAGCTAGTTAGCTATTTTGAGCACAACAAAATGCAAAAAGGCGACTATATAACGGATAGAATTTTAGAGGGAGAAAGCTGTGCACTGGTTTCGGATGCTGGAATGCCCGCAATATCTGACCCTGGAGAACTACTGGTAAAACAGGCAAGGGAAAAGGGGATAGAGGTGTATGTCGTGCCAGGCCCTAGTGCGGTGGTGTCGGCACTGTCCATAACAGGATTTAAAAGCGGAAGATTTACTTTTGAAGGATTTTTAAGCACGAATAAGAAGAGAAGAAAACAGCACCTTGAAGAAATTAAGGATGAAAAAAGGACGATGATTTTTTACGAGGCCCCGCATAAGCTCTTGAGTACTCTAAAAGACATGCAGCCATATTTTAGCGATAGGCAGATTTCGCTTGTAAGAGAGCTTACAAAAATTCACGAAGAGTGCTATATAACCGATTTAGAAAATGCGATAAAGCACTATGAAGAAAATGCCCCAAAGGGTGAATTTGTGCTTATAATTGAGGGGAAAGAGACAGAAGAAAGCGGTAAAATAAGTGACATTGAAGACGCAGTTTTACTGGCAGAAGAGATGATAAAAAAAGGCAGCTCCCTTACCGAAGCGGCAAAGGAAGCTGCAAATAAAAGCGAATTTAGCAAAAGTGAAATATACAAAAAGTTAATTTGAATGATTGTGATGTACAAATTCATTTATTTCTATTTCGGAATTAATCAACGAGGTTAAATCCTCTTTTGAAAGCTCTTGATTGTTAAAAATCAAGGGCTTTTCTGCGCTTAAAATTTCAATCTCAAGATTTGGAAATAGAGAAGAAAAAGATAGAACAAGCGATTTTATAAAGCCATCATCGTCCTCGGTTTTGAGAAATTCGTTTAAGCTTTCATCAAAATGAAGTCTAAGAATTTGCGTGTCATGAGAATAGCCTAAAAGCTCAAAATCACTGTAAATCTCAGAAATATCAGTCATTTCATTCCACAAAAGATAAGGGTCACAAGGAAAGTCGGTTAAAACATATTCGGTAAACTTTGAGTTTTGGTAAACATATATCTTGGCATCGGTAAATTCTGCGGGAATAGCAGTACTGTCTTCAGTGATGGTGCCGCCTTCGGTTTCAGCTTCAGTTTCGCCTTCTTCGGTAATGCTGCCTTCTTCGTAAGGTGCAGCGGCCTCTCCTGTCGCCGCTTCTGGAGCAGTTTCTGGAGCGGCTTCGTCATATGTCGTTTCTTCGCTATAGGCCATAGACGAGGAGCTATCAGCCACATTGTCAAAAAGCATAGGGTTTACAAAAAACACATAAATACCTATAAACATCAGCGCAAAAACTGCTGCATAGGAGTAGGTTATAATCCTAAAAACAGGTGTTTTTTTAGGAGGAGTAGGCTCTAACGGTTTAACTTGATGGTTTATTATTCTGCTATAAATGTCGTCTTTAACCGTGTTGTTGGTAGGTATTTTATCAATAGCTTTTTTTATCTCGTTCATAAGTCTCCTCCTTTCAGTTTCTTTTTAAGAATTTCTCGCCCTCTTTTTAGCTGTATTCTTACAGTCGCTGGCGGTATTTTTAATATTTCAGCGATTTCATTTGCATTATAATCTTCATAATAGTACATGAAGATTACCATTTTATATTTATCAGGTAGATTTAGAACGCTCGATATGGTTTCGTCAAATTCAAAATCGCTGGATAAAGAATTAATTTCGTCGAGTGCCACATTTTTCCTATGCTTGCTTCTGAAAAAATCCATACATGCATTGTGTGAGCAAGTGTAAAGCCAAGCTTTTATGTGTTCGTCAGAAGAAAATTCCTTCTCACTTATGTAAAATTTATAAAAAACATCTTGCACTATGTCGGCACTGTCTTGAGAATTTTTTAGTCTTATGAAAACTGCCTTGTACATGGTGTCAAAATACATTTCATAAATACGTTTAAACTCGTTCTCGTCTCGAGTTTGAGTCATGTTAAAAACCCCTCTCAAATAATATACGTTTGATGATAAGAAAATGTTTCACCTAAAATAGGTGAAACAAAATAAATTAGATTAAATCTTCGCCATTTTCGGGAATTACCTCTTCCATAGCGACAATAGCTGTTTTAATCATGTTTTCATCGGGCTCTTTTGTCGTGATTCTTTGTACCCATATGCCAGGAGCCGAGATTATTCTAACTAAGAGATTATCAAATTTACCGCAAAATTTGATAAGTTCGTAGCCTACTGAAACAACTATTGGAAGCGTGATAATTTTAGAGGCTGTTCTTATAATAGGGTCGGTAAACGGGATGAAAAATCCAACAATTATGCCAAGCAAAATCAAAATAATTAAAAAGCTTGTTCCACATCTTGGATGAAAACGGCTTTGTTTTTTTATGTTTTCCACGGTTAAAGGAAGGCCTTTTTCATAGCAAAAAATTGTCTTGTGCTCGGCTCCATGATACTGAAACACCCTTTTTATATCCGGAATCATCGAAACTAAAAGCAAATAAACAATAAATATCACAAGTCGCATGACGCCTTCAAAAATAGACCTGAAAGGTGAAACGGATTCACCGAAAAGCATTTCAATTCCGCTAAAAGAAAGTGTCGGAAGAAAAATGAAAAGAAAAACAGATAAGGCTATGCCCAAAACGCTTGCGACGCCGATTATTACATTCGACATTTTATCCCCAAAAGTTTTGTTAAGCCATTTGTCAAACTTGCTTTCGATTTCCTCTTCTACAGTGATTTTATCGGCGGATTTTTGCATAGCCTTCATCCCGAGTCTCATGGTGTCTACATAGCTGAAAATTCCTCTGATAAAAGGCTTTTTTAGTATGGGATATTTATCTCTAATAAAATTAATTTCAATTTCTTCTTTTGTTATGTTGTTTTCCTCATCGCAAAAAGCGGCGACGATTTTTTTAGGGCCGACCATCATTATGCCCTCTAAAAGAGCTTGTCCGCCTATGCTTGTTTTTTTACTCATTAATTACATCCTTTTTTTCTGATAAAATATTTTGGTTTAGTATTGGAATAGAAATAGTTACTTTTGTTCCTCTTCCATGTTCACTTTCTACCTTGAGGCTGCCACCATGCATTTTGATTATCTCGTCCGCAACTGCAAGGCCTATGCCAGATCCCCTTACGATTTGATTTGCTTTATAAAATTTCTTTTTAACATGTGGCAAATGTTCTTGCGGTATTCCACAGCCGCTATCCTCGACAATTACACTTACAAAATTTTTACTCTCTCGGGTTTGAACTTTGATTGTTCCGCCGTTTCCAGTATATTTAAGTGCATTGTCAATTATATTTACAAAGACCTGTCTTAGCTTATTTGTATCACCCATTATAGGACTTAGCGCAGTTCCTTCTTCATATATCAAGTCTTTATTTTCAAGTTTTGCCCTTTCGGTAAATAGAAACACAGCTTCGTCAAGCTCTTGAAGCAAGTCGGTTTTTATCAGTGTAAGACTAATTCTGCCGTTTTGTAGTCTTGAAAAGTCAAGTAATTCCTCAACTATACCAGAAAGTCTTTTCGACTCTTTAGTGATAACCGCCATGCCCCTTTTTTGCGTTTCCTTGTCCTGTTCTGTTTCTTGAAGCGTCTCAGCCCAGCCGTTAATTGCAGTGAGTGGAGTTCGAATTTCGTGCGAAACCGAAGAAATAAAATCATTCTTCATTTTTTCAGAATTGCCGAGCTCTTCTGCCATCAAGTTTATAGTGTCGATGAGTTCTCCGATTTCGTCCTCGTGTGTTTTTTCAATTCTAACGCCAAAGTCACCGCCTGAAATTTTTTGTGCGGTCAAATTTATCTCTCTAACAGGAGTGAGAATCGAGCGTATGAAATATATACCTGAAAGGCTGATGAAAAGAGTAATCATAAGTCCGACAGTGATAAAAACTAGGACAAAAAAGCCGATTTGCGAATCTGCCTCTGTCATAGAGACAAGGTATCTTACAGAGCCTTCAATACCTCCTGAATTGTTTCGCACCACCCTTGTGATAGCCATAACTTTTTCGCCGCTTTCGATTTCACCTATAAAGTAGCCAAAATCGGAAGTGGAGGAAATTGCATTTTCATAATCAGGCATTATCTGTTCTTGATTAGGAGCAAAACCTGTAGAAGTTACTAAGATGTCACCATCTTTTGAAACGGACATTATTTCCATGTCGTTTTTATCGGGAAAGTTCTCGATATACGCCCTTGAAACGGTCAAAAAGTCAGAACCCGCCGAGGTAGAAAGGACATTTATCAACTCGTCACTTCGGCCTAAAAGAATTTGCTGAATACCGCCGTATATAGAGCTTTGAACTGAAAAACTGAGAATAGTAATACACAAAACAAGCAGAATAATTATTATACCAAGAGTATTAAAAAACCATCTTCTTGAAATGCTTTTTTTCGATAAAATCATATATTAGTACACCTTTGAATAATTAAATTCATCACATTGCATCCCATCTGTAGCCAAGTCCCCAAACAGTTGCTATATGTGTAGGACTCGAAGGCTCGTCCTCAATCTTCATTCTAAGTCTTCGAATATTTACATCTACAATCTTTTCTTCGCCAGCATATGAATTTCCCCAAACATGATGAAGAATGTCGGTGCGGTTAAGCGATAGCCCAGGATTTGCAAAAAAATATTCCATGATTTGAAATTCCACTTGCGTAAGCTCAATGAGAACACCTTTTTTTGTAAAACTTCTGTTTCTAAAATTAATTGTAAAGTCCCCCGAGCTGATTTCTTCTGAAAAATCTTTTTTGCTGCCGCCTGATAATTCTACTCGTCTATGAACGGCATCGACCCTTGCGACAAGTTCAGATGGTGAAAAAGGCTTGGTCACATAGTCGTCAGCGCCCATCATAAGTCCGCTTACCTTGTCCATTTCCTGCGTTTTTGCGGTGAGCATTATGATTCCGACAGAGCCGCTTTTTTTTCTAAGCTCTCTGCAAACGGCAAGTCCGTCGTATCTTCCGGGCATCATAATATCGAGTATTACAATGTCGAAATCACCCGAATTTTTTTCATATATTTCAAGCGCTTCGTCTCCGCTTGAAGCTTCTGTAGTTGTATATCCAGCACGTTTTAAATTTATTACAACAAATTCTCTAATATTTTGTTCGTCTTCACAAACCAGAACTTTTTTCACCGTTAAACCCTTCTTTCCAAAATGTTTTATAAATCTTCATTTATCAATCGAATGCTGTTTTTAATCTTATAGTCATCTGCGCCAAAGGTTTGAAGTGCGTAGACACTACTGTTTTCAGATGTAAAAAGAAGCTCGTAGTCTTCTTGATTTTCCAAATTTTCCCATTGTTCACCGCTGAAAATACTTAGAGTATAGATGTGTTTTTCCGAAGAGCTCGTATTATCTGCTGCCACTATGTTTTGCGAGATAAAGTAGTTGCCCGAAGTCGACTGATAACATCTAATCTCTTTATCGGGATTGACTTCAAACATAAAGTTGTTGTTTAAACTAATTATGGTTCTCTCAGTAAGCACGGCTTCATAAGTTATAGGGTCAAGCTCTACCCAGTCGACATAGTACTGAATAGGGTCGTAAACTTCCTCGGGGTTAAGCCCAGGCTGAAGCCTTACTATAGGGAACTCTATTACCGAGTCTTCGTCCAAATCCATCAAGCCGATGCTAAGAGAAGAAGACCTTGAAAAATTATTATATTTCGATATAAACTCCTCTGTAGCAAGAGGTGTGTTTAAAATATCGTTCTTTAAAGTTAAAATTTGCGTAACCGTGTTTCCTTCACTTGCGACACCCTCTAAAACTATTACCTTATCCGTTAATGAAAGATTTTCTTCTGATACAGAGGTGTATCTTACAACGGTGTTATCAAGAATTACCGAGTGCTTGAGTATAGGTTTTTGGTCGAAAGAAAAAATTCTTGCAACGGCATTTCTATCCTGACTCATTTCGTCTTCCGATGGGGTAAAAACCGTAGAAGTAAAAAGGTCCATGATTCCGTCTTCGTTAATGTCGATAAGCATAAGTTCATTGTAAGTGTGGTCAAGAGCGTATTCAATGACACGGTCGTTTTCGTATTTATAAACAGAAATAGTGGCGGTGAGACTTTGTGGAGAGCCCCAGCCAACTATCATTTCGTTTTCGCCATCGCCAGATAAATCGCCAAAAAACACCTTGTCAACCTGTGCACCAGCATTTTTATATGAATCGGTTATCTGCCAGCCATCTTCACTTTCAAACATGAATTGTATGATGATTCCACCCTCGGGGTCTTCAATAAATCCGATGGCTTCGTCTTTTGAGTCGTGGTTTAAGTCTTCTGTAATTAAGGCAGAACGATAGTCGCCACGCTTAGGATAGGCAAAGTTAAGCTCGCCCTCATCTGTCTTTAATAGGTCGTATATTTCCTGTTGATCATCGTTTGACTTAGGCGGAGACATAAGGTCTTGTACATCCATGGTTCCTATAGTACATCCACTAAGAGTCAAAAAAGAGGCAGTAAATAAAAGGCAAATAAAAAATTTTTTCATTACAAAACCTTTCAAAATATGCGTTTTAAATTCTATAAATAATTGGAATAAACTCCATAAAATTATAACATTTAATAAACTAAAAGTCAAACAGGTATAACTTTTAATTTATTGCCTATCATCTACTCGAAAGGGTGATAAAATCATGAACATAAAAAACATAAACAAAATAATTTTTGCGGGATTTATAATTACAGTTTGCTTTTCTTTTTTAGGCTTTACGGCAGAAAGTGAGGACTTAAGCAGCAAACTAATAAGACTTCATGTAAAGGCAAATTCCGATACCGATTTTGACCAAGAGATAAAGTTAAGCGTAAAAGACAGCGTTTCAGATTTTACAGAAGAAGTGGTGGCAGAAGCATTTTCTATGGAAGACGCCGAAAATTTACTTATAAAAAATTTACCTGAAATTGAAGAAGCCGCAAATGATAAACTTAAAGAGCTAAATGTAAATTATAAAGCCAGCGCAAGTGTAGACTTTGAATACTTCAAAACACGGGAGTACGAGACCTTTACCTTGCCAGCGGGTGAGTATAAAACGCTTAGAATATCTTTGGGTGAGGCAGAGGGGGAAAACTGGTGGTGCGTGGTGTATCCTTCGCTTTGCTCAGCGGTCGAAATAGATGAAGATATAGAGGAATTAAGTGAAGAGGAAGTCGAGTTAATCGAAGAAAGTCCGGAAATATCATTTATGTTATACGAATGGTATAAAAATATCGTAAATTTTTTTAGTGAATAGAATTGAAGCGACTGTGGGAAAATGATATAATTTAAGCATTAAACTTAAGGAGTCTGTTATGCTTAATTTTGTTTTAGGTAGAGCCGGATACGGAAAAACCGAGTATATAAGGAATAAAGCTACTGAATATGCCAAAAATGGTGAGAGCGTAGTCGTGATAGTGCCAGAGCAAATGAGCTTTGATACTGAAAAAGCCATGGCGGTTAGTGGTGACATGGAAATAAATTCTAAAATAGAAATTTTTTCATTTAATAGGCTTTGTGAAGAAACGTTTAGGCTGTATGGAGGAATAAAAGAAAAAAGAATAGATGACAGCGCTAAAGAGCTTATTATGGCACTTGCAATAGATGCCGTTAGGGATAATTTAGATTTATATAAAAATACAGAAAGCACGGCACTTTGTACCTTGATGCTCGATGCCGTGGAGGAGTTTAAAAATTCAGGAATTACCACCGAAGAGGTGATGAGTCTTAAAGATGAGTTTGACGGTGCTTTAAGTAAAAAACTATATGAATCTGCACTGATTTACGAGAGTTTTAAGGCGCATCTATCGGGCAGTTACATAGAGCCGTTGGACATTCAAACAAGGGCGGGCGACTTGCTTTTAGAGAATAAATATTTTAAGGATAAAATTTTACTAATAGATGGTTTTGAAGGCTTTGATGCACGAAAACTAAAGATTATCGAAAGTGCGTTTAGTCATGCAAAAGAGGTGTATATCAGCCTTTGTGAGGACGATGATTTTGAAAATGACGAGAGCCATTTTTTTGCACCGATAACAAAAACCAGAAGAAAACTCATGAGAAAAGCAAGGGAAAAAAACGTTAAAATTGCACCGCATGTAAGGCTTGAATCGGCTATTAGATTTGAAAGTGATGAGCTTAAAATTTTGGAAAAAAGTGTTTACTCATATGAAGAAACAGAAGAGGTTATAAAACGTGAAGATGTTTCACTGTTTGAAGCTGCCAATATTTACGATGAAGCCGAGTATATAGCGGCGAGCATTAAGGATTTGATTCAAAAAGGATATAGATATGGCGACATAAGCGTAGTGTGCCGAAATTCGGAGAAATACACGGATTTAATGGAGAATACCTTTAAAAAATGGGAGATTCCAAGCTTTATCTCAAGACCGTATAACGCCGAGAGTTCGCCTTTAATTAGACTGTTGACATCTGTTTTTGAAATTTGCGAAAAGGGATTTAAGACTGAGGAGATTTTTAATATATTAAAAACAGGATTAATCTCAGTACAAGAAGAGTTAGTTTTTGAACTTGAAAACTATGTCTATATGTGGAAAATTGACGGCGCTTCGTGGAAAAATCCTTTTACAAAATCGGTGCACGGATTTGAAAGAGAAGATGATGAAGAGGAAACAGAAAAACTTGAAAAAATCAGGAAAATGCTTGTAGGGAATATACTTAAATTTAAGAAAACCTGCGAAAAGGCAAGTGGCGCCGAAATTTCAGAAGCGGTCTATAATTTGTTTTTAGATTTAAATGTTCAGGAAAATTTAATAATCTACACCGAAAATCTGGAAAGGCTTAATTTAACAGAGAAATCGAAAGAGCAGATTAGAGTATGGGACAAGCTCATGGATTTGCTAGATAAATTTGCTGATATCATAGGTCAAAGGGCGATAAGTCTAAGCGATTATCAGAGGTATTTAAGAAAAATTTTGTCAAAAGAAGACCTGATGGACATACCGCTAAGGCTTGATAACGTGATGTTTGGAACTGCAGATAACATTAAACATTCATCTAAAATAGTGTTTTTGGTAGGTTGTATTTTGGGAGATTTTCCAAGAATTCCTAGTGAGAAAGGTATTTTTACTTCAGCAGAAAGAAGATTTTTAAAAGAAAAGCAGGTCGAGCTTCAGTTTGATACGGAAATGGAGATGCTATTAGAAAGATTTTATGCATACAGTGCATGTTTTTCGGCGACTGAAAAAGTTTTCTTAAGCTATTACACATCGGATGGGACAAATGAATTTATAAAAAGTGAAATAATGGATGAGGTGCAAAGGGTAAGCGGTGCAGAGATAAAAAAAGAGCTGCCTTTTGACTATTACTGCACATGCGAAGAGGCGCTTTTTGCCTTGTGTGCGCAAAAGTACAGGGAGAATTCGCCCGAGTCAGAGAGCCTTAAGGAAGTCACACAGTCACTTTTTAATTTAGAAACAAGATTTGAAGCCTTGAAAAGGGCGGTCAGTGACAGTGAATTTAAACTTGATAAAAATTCGGCAAAAACTCTTTTTGGAAGCACTACTTTTTCACCGTCTCAAATCGAAAATTATCACCAGTGCAAATTTTGGTATTTTTGCAGGTACGGCCTTGGCGCAAAATCAAAGAAAACAGCCGAGGTGGACGTGCTTCGCTACGGCACGCTTATGCACTATGTTTTCGAGCAAATAATAGCCACAAATTCGTATGAAAACATGGAAGAAACGGAGATAGAAAAATACGTTTCAGATTTAGTCAAATCGTACATAGAAGAAAATATGGGTGGAATGGACAAGCTTTCATTTAGCGATATTTACAGGATAAAAAGGCTAGAGGAAACGGCGGTGCTTCTCTCGAAAAGGCTGATAAGAGAGATGAAACAGAGCAAGTTTAAGCCGAAATACTTAGAGCTTAAACTCGAAAAAGACGGTGAGTTTCCACCGCTTAAAATCAAAACAGAGGACGAAAGAGAAATATTTGTAAGAGGAATTATCGACAGGGTTGACATATACGAAGACAACGAAACGAAATATGTGAGGATAGTCGATTATAAGACGGGCACGAAAGAGTTTAAACTCTACGATGTTTTAAACGGGCTTAGCATGCAAATGCTCATTTATCTTGCGGCTTTATCTGAAAAAGGTCTTGTGCCGGCGGGTGCGTTATATATGCCGGCGGCGTATCCGAGTGTTCCAGCAGAAAGAGGAGAAAGCATAGAAAAAATAAGAAACAAACAGGACGAAAAAATGTGTATGAGCGGAATTGTTTTAGAGGACGAGGACATAATTACCGCTATGGAAAAATCGGTAGAGGGCAAATTTATTCCAATTAAAGTTAAGAAAAACAGTGAGTTTACAGGCAGTGAAAGTTTGTATTTAAACCATGAACTTACCTACTTGTTTTCGTATGTGAAAAAACTTATCAGCACGATGAGCATAGAGCTTTTAAACGGCGATATACAGGCAAAACCAAGAGTGAACTATAAAAACGTGTGCCAGTGGTGCGAATTTAAACAAATATGTCTTAAAGAAAATTCTGAAACAGAAAAAAACAATCTTAAAAAACATGAAGTCATGGATTTAATCAGAAAGGAGGTAATGCTAGATGAGAAAGTGGACGGATAAACAGGAAGACGCAATAAAAGCGCTAAACGGCACGGTGTTAGTTTCGGCGGCGGCTGGAAGCGGAAAGACTTCTGTGTTGGTCGAAAGGCTAATCGGAAGGCTTACCGATAGAGAAAATCCATGTCTTGCAGATAGAGTTTTGGTCGTGACATATACAAATGCGGCGGCAGCAGAAATGAAAGAGCGTGTGGAAAAATCCATAGCAGAACTTATAAAAAAAGACCCGTTTAACACATATTTAAAGAGGCAACAAATGCTCATTCCGTCTATGAATATCAGCACGGTCCATAGCTTTTGTTCAAAGCTCATAAGGGAGTACTTCTACCTTTGTGAGATTTCACCAGATTATAAGATAATTCCAGATAAGCAGCGAATGGAGCTTATGGAAGAATGTGTGAGTGATGCGGTTAAAAAAAGGTTTGAAAAGGGCGACTTTACCCTTGCAAATACATTGAGTTCGGAAAAAAGCGACAGAGGACTATTTGAAACGGTTTTTAAGGTGTATGAATTTATGAACACCTCGCTTTTTCCAGAGGATTGGATGCAGGAAAAATCCTCAAAATACACGGGCAATATAGAGATGTCGCCGTGGGGCAAAGTTCTGATTAATCATTTAAAAGAGACGGTGACTTCCTGTCTTAAACTAAGTAATCAGAACCTTAAAATAATCAGTTTTGACGAAAAAATCGATGCGGCATATTCTCCCGCTGTAAACGAAGATATTAAAGTATTAGAAAAGATTTTAGAACTGTGTGAAGTAGGGCTATGGGAAGACATACACACCGCTTTAAAAGAAATTAAATGGAAAAGACTAACCATATTAAAAGGTGCAGATTTTGACGAGCTAAAAGTAAAATCCAAAGGAATAAGGGACTACATAAAAGACCAAATTAAAAAATCGGCAAAGCTTTTTGAAGACAGTGAAAGCGTGTGCAAGGAAGTTTTAGAGCAAAATCATGAATACATAGAAAAGTTAAAGGACTTGACATTAGAATTTGCCGAAAACTTTAAACAAAGAAAGAAAGAAAGGAAATTTGTAGATTACGGAGACCTTGAACACATGGTGGTCTCGCTTCTTCTTGAGAAAAAAGACGGCGTGGTTTCGTTTACAAAAACGGCGCTTGATTTATCGCTTAGATTCGATGAAATCATGGTGGATGAGTATCAGGACACGAACGAAGTTCAGGACTACATCTTTAGGGCGCTCTCTAAAAATGACAGCAATAAATTCATGGTTGGAGACTTAAAGCAGTGTATTTATAGCTTTAGGCGTGCAAATCCCTACATTTTTTCTTCGTATAAAGATAGTTTTGAAGATTACGACAGGGAGAAAGACAATTATCCGTCGGTCGTAAACCTTGATAAAAATTTTAGGTCAAGGAAAAATGTCATCGACAGCGTAAACTTTATGTTCTCGGTATTGATGTCAAAAAGTGTAGGCGGAACGGATTACGGGAGCGATGAAAGTCTAAAATTTGCCGCAGATTACGAAGAGGGCGAAGGCTACGAAACCCAGCTTGACTTTCTTGAAAAAACGGATTTGCCGACAGAAATTAACGAGGCAAGGCACATCGCTTCTATAATCAACGAAAACATAGAAAAAGGACTCGTAGTAAATGACAAGGGCACTAAGCGAAAAGCTTGCTACAAAGACTTTTGCATCCTTTTAAGAAATGCAAACAACTGTGCGCATATTTATGCAGATGAACTGATAAAAAATGGAATTCCAGCAAACACCGAGATTAAAAAAGGCTTTTTTGAAAGCCCAGAGGTGCTCGGAGTTTTGGCGTTTTTACAAGTTATCGACAATCCAAATCAAGATGTGGCACTTTTATCTACGCTTTTAGGGCCAATTTACGGATTTGAGCCAGCTGATTTAATATTTATGAAAAATCAGAACAAATACACAGCTGTCACAAAAGATAAGACAGGAAAATTTGATAAGTTTTTGTCCGATTTAAGAGAGTATAGACTCATGGCATCGAGCATGCCGTCGGATAAATTTATTGACCTGTTTTATTTAAGAACAGGGTACATACAAATTGTCTCTGCTATGAAAGATTCGAAGCAGAAAGTTGCTAATCTGATGATGCTGAAAAACTACTCCAGCCAGTACGAAGACTCAGGGTACAAAGGGCTTAACGGATTTGTAAAATTCATGGAGAGAATGAGTAAGAGTAGGACGGACATGGAAGGCGCTTCCGTAGCGCTTGATGATGATAATTATGTAAAAATAATGAGCATACACAAGTCAAAAGGCTTAGAGTTTCCAGTTACAATAGTGGCGGGTTGTGGAAAGCTTCCGAGAAATGAAACCTCCGATGTAGTTTTAAATTCAGAGCTTGGAATCGGGATTAAAGTAAGAGATGGTGTGGCGGGTGTGAAATACAACAACTTTGTAAGAAACGCCATAATGCTAAAAAATCATAAAGACGAGCTAAGTGAGGAGTTAAGGGTCCTATACGTTGCGGCGACAAGGGCGAGAGAAAAGCTAATTTTCGTTTCGACTATGACTAATATAAATTCTAAAATAGGAACCTATTCGGCACTGCTTACAGATGGTGAAAAGGTGGATTCATACACCGTAAACAGTACATCCACTGCGGCTGACAGGCTGTTGATTTGTGCACTAAAGCATCCGGACGGAAGAATGTTAAGACATTCAGTAGGAGCTGATGATTCGTGTGTTTCTTACCAAAGTTTCAGTCCGTGGAATGTAAGGGTGATTTCTGAAGAAGGAAAAAGCATAAGTTCAGAAAAAGTAGAAGCTCAAAAACAAAGTTCGGATAAAGAAATAATCAAAAAGATAGAAGATAGACTAAATTTTGGCTACCCACACAAAGATATTAACTTAATACCCGCTAAACTTACGGCAACAGAACTTGCTAAAAAGAAAATTGGGATAAAAACCACGCTTTCAAGGCCGTCTTTTTTAAGCGCAAAAGGCCTTACTCCTTCTGAAAGAGGAACGGCGCTTCATGGTTTTATGCAGTTCTGTAAATTTGAAAATGTCCTAGAAAATGCCGAAAAAGAAAGAGACAGATTGATAGAACAAGGCTACATGAGAGAAGAAGAGGGCAGAAGCGTCGAACTTAAAAAGGTGATAAATTTCTTGAATAGCGACATAGGAAAGAGGATGTTAAAAAGCGGTGAAATCATGAGGGAACTTAGATTTTCGGCGCCTGTAAAGGCAAGTGTAGCGGATGAAAATTATCCAGATGACATCGAAGTTGTCTTGCAAGGAATAGTAGACTGCGCCTTTGTAGAAGACGGCAAAATTTATATCATCGACTTTAAAACGGATAGGATAAATCAAGAAGAAATCTTTAAAGAAAACTATGAAATGCAGCTAAGATTATACAAAAATGCACTTGAAAAAGTTAAAAATATGCCTGTTGGTGGTTGCTACTTATACTCTTTTCACCTTGAAAAAAATATTGTCATAAAATAATAGACAAATTTAGGAGGCTATGATATAATTAGCCGATAAGTAATTATTTGGAGTGATATAATTGTATTCAGAAGCTTTTTCCATTATTGAAGATATATTAAAAGAAGAATTAAACAGGCAGGAAATCACAGATTTTGAACAAATGAGAGAGGAATCTGATGATGTAAGAGTCTATATGAACGACAGTTTTGCATATAGTGTAAAGTACGAATCAGACAGAAAGTGCTTTGAACTTCGCTCTACAACAAGGGTTGAGGGCAAGTCAGACGAGTGGAAAAGTCTTTCAAGATGGCTTTTCGATGAAAACAGTACTAATAAAGATGCTGAAAGTATAGGACAAGACTTTTTAGATATTATTTCAGGGCCAAAAACTGCTAAATCCGTCAAGGCTATTACTAAAAAGAAGAAAAAAGGTGAAGATGGAAACATAGACCCATTATTCCTATTCAACCGCCTTGCAAATATCTTCCCAGAAATTAAGGAAGAGATGAACGAGGATAGAATTAAGTTTGGCAAAATCAGATTTGCTACTCTTACAAAAAGTGTAGTCGCACCGAATTGCGAAAAATTAGCAAGCAAAAAGGGCGAGGGTTTTGTTAAAATGTGCGAGCTTTTCAATGACATGTACAAAAATGGTGACATCGAAGCTAGAGGTCTTGTAATTCACGGAGTTTTTAACTCTCTTTCAGATGAAGCGATGAAAAATATCGGAGAAAACTTCTCAGAAGAGCTTCAAAAAGCGTATAAATGCTCAAGAAAGCTTAAAGACAAGCAGTTAAAACCCGAAAAGCCAAAGAAGAAAAATAAAATAGTCGCAGCAGCTCTTGAAAATGCTAACAAAAAATAATTAAGTTTTATGAATAAATAAGAGGTTTAAATGAAGATTGAGCATATTGCGATGTATGTTAAGGATTTAGAAGCAAGTAAAGATTACTATGAGAAATATTTTGGTGCGACGTCTAATGAACTGTATCATAATAAGAACACAGGTTTTAAATCTTACTTTTTATCGTTTCAAGATGGAGCAAGAATTGAGCTCATGAATTTGAGTGAACTTGAAGAAAAAAGTGAAAATAATAAACGTACAGGATATATTCATCTTGCTTTTAGCGTCGGCAGTGAGGAAAAAGTCAGAGAACTTACCGATAAAATTCAAAATGATGGATACGAGGTTACCAGTATGCCAAGAACTACAGGTGATGGATATTTTGAAAGCTGTGTAACAGATACAGAGGGCAATTTGGTCGAAATTACGGTTTAATATTAAGTAGGCAGTATGATTTTTTTCGCTGTCTACTTTTTAAATTATATTGAATTGCAACGATTAACAACTTTAGAGGATTAATTCTCAATTTTGTATTGACTTTAATCTTAAGCTATGGTATACTAGCTGTACCTCAAAAAGCGAGGTCTATTTTTTTGTGCTCGTTTTGAGGGAGGCAAGGGCTCTATATGTATGTGTTTTACATATATTTTCGCCCGAAAATAAAAATTTTTCCGTACAGCGGGAGGTGCCGTTATGAGAGTAAAAATTACTTTAGCTTGCACGGAATGCAAGCAACGCAACTACAACACAAACAAAAACAAGAAAAACAACCCTGACAGACTTGAAATGAGTAAATACTGTAAGTTCTGCAGAAAACACACTTCTCACAGAGAAACAAAATGATTAGGGGGTAAAAACATGGCTGATTCTAAATCAGAGAACAAGAAACCAAATCCTTTTGCCTCTTTTGGTCGTAGAGTAGGAAAATTTGTTAAAGACTGTAAAGGCGAAATAAAGAAAATTGTTTGGCCTACTGTAAATTCAGTTTTTAAGAATTTTGGCGTGGTACTCGTTACCATAGCTATTTTCAGTGTGTTTGTCTTCCTTTTAGATACAGTGTTCATGCAAACATTAGGACTTGTAATGAATATTTCGATGTAGTCTTCGATTTGAAACGGAGGAATATTAGTGTCTGAAGAAGCAAAATGGTATGTTGTCCACACCTATTCCGGTTATGAGAATAAAGTGGCATCGAATCTTGAAAAAGTGGTTGAAAACCGCCAATTACAAGATTTGATAAAAGAAATCAAGGTTCCGACTGAGATAGTCACCGAGATAAAAGATGATGGTAAAACGAAAGAAGTCGAGAGGAAAATTTTTCCCGGTTATGTCATAATAAAAATGATAGTAACTGACGAATCGTGGTATGCCGTTAGAAATATCAGAGGTTGTACAGGCTTTGTCGGCACAACGACCGACCCTATTCCACTAACTGAAGAGGAAGTGGCTAGACTAGGCGTTGAAAAAAGAAGCATAGAGGTAAGCTATGCAGTTGGCGATTCTGTCCAAGTTGTCGACGGTCCTTTAGATGGATTTGTCGGAACAGTTACTGAAATCGACTTTAATGAAAATGTCGTAAGAGTAATGGTTTCGATGTTCGGACGTGAAACTCCAGTTGATCTTGAGTTAAGTCAAGTGGAACTGGCAAAGTAAGATATTAAGCGAAAACTCGCTTTTTATGTGGGATTTATCCCAGTGGGAGGCATTATAAAAACATCTGTGATGCCGACATCAACCACGAAATTTGGAGGTGCAAAAAAATGGCTCAAAAGGTTACTGGCTTTATAAAGCTCCAGATACCTGCCGGTAAAGCTACCCCGGCACCACCTGTTGGACCTGCTCTAGGTCAACACGGTGTAAACATCATGGCATTTACAAAAGATTTTAACGAGCGTACAAAAAATGACGTAGGACTTATTATTCCTGTTGTTATTACAGTTTATGCAGACCGTTCATTTACTTTTGTAACAAAGACTCCACCTGCAGCAGTTTTAATTAAAAAAGCTTGCGGTATCGAGAGCGGCTCTGGTGTACCAAACAAAACAAAAGTAGCAAAAATTACTCGTGAACAAGTACAAAAAATCGCTGAGCAGAAAATGCCCGATTTAAATGCTGCTTCTATTGAAAGCGCAATGAGTATGATCGCAGGAACAGCACGCAGCATGGGTATTGAAGTTATCGACTAAAAATACTCTGGTGGGAGGAAAACTTCCGATATTTACCACTTTAGGAGGAAAAATCAATGAAACACGGTAAAAAATACACCGATAATGCAAAACTTATCGACAGAGCAAAGTATTATGAAGCTGACGAAGCTTTAGACCTTTGCATAAAAACAGGAACAGCTAAATTTGACGAGACTGTTGAAATTCACGTTAAATTAGGTGTTGACGGTCGTCACGCTGACCAACAAGTCAGAGGCGCTATCGTATTGCCAAACGGAACAGGTAAAAGTGTTAAAATTTTGGCTATTTGTAAAGAAGACAAAATTGAAGCTGCTAAGGCTGCAGGTGCTGACTTTGTAGGTTCAGAAGATATGGTTCAAAAAATTCAAACAGAAAACTGGATGGATTTTGACGTTCTTATCACAACTCCTGATATGATGGGTCTTGTTGGACGTCTTGGTAAAGTTTTAGGACCAAGAGGCTTAATGCCTAACCCTAAAGCCGGTACTGTTTCTCCTGACATTGCAAAAGCAATTCAAGAGGCAAAAGCAGGTAAAATTGAGTATCGTCTTGATAAAACAAACATTATTCACTGCCCGATAGGAAAAGTTTCTTTCGGAACAGAGAAATTACAAGAGAACTTTGAGACTCTTATGGGTGCGATTGTTAAAGCTAAACCATCGGCTGCTAAAGGTCAATATATCAAATCTTGTGTTCTAAGTTCTACAATGGGACCGGGTGTTAGAGTTAATCCAAGTAAACTTGGCGGTTAATTCTTGACAATTCCTTTTTAAGATGTTATAATCTATAAGCTGTTTATCTAAAGACAGTAGGTGCTATTTATAGCTTAATGCTTTGCCTACCGAGGAAACGACACATTTATACTTTGTATATTTATGCCTTTCTCGGTTTGCGAGAAGGGCATTTAATTTTATTTGAAAGGCGAGGTGAATATATGCCAAGCAAAAGTGTTTTAGAAGCAAAACAACAGGTTGTCGCTGAGTTGAAAGAAAAACTTTCTAACAGTACAGCAGGTGTTATTGTTGACTATAAGGGAATTAACGCAGAAAACGACACAAAGCTTAGAAAAGAGCTTCGTGAAGCAGGTGTTGATTATACAGTTGTAAAAAATACACTATTAAAGTTTGCTATTGCAGACACAGACTTAGAAAAAATGTCTGAAGTGTTAGAAGGTACAACAGCCCTTGCAGTTTGTAACGAAGACCCAATGGCTGCAGCTAAGATTTTAGAAGAATACCAAAAGAAATCTGGCGGTAAGTTTACAATTAAAATGGGTTACATGGACGGAAAAGTTCTAAGCGGTGAGGAAGTATCAGCTATTGCTAATCTTCCAAGCAAAGAAGGTCTTATCCAAATGCTTCTCAGTGTTCTTGTTTCAGGACCGAGAGGACTTGCAGTTGCGCTTAACGCAATCGCAGAGAAAAACGACGAAGGTGCAGCGTAATTTGCATCACAAATATTATATTATTAATTGGAGGATTTTAAAATGGCTGATATAGCAAAGTTTATTGAAGACATAAAAGCTCTTACAGTTTTAGAGCTTAACGAATTAGTTAAAGCAATCGAAGAGGAATTTGGTGTTAGCGCAGCAGCTCCTGTAATGATGGCTGGCGGCGCAGCTCCTGCTGCAGCAGCTGAAGAGAAAACAGAATTTGACATCGTACTTAAAAGTGCTGGTGCAAACAAAATTGCTGTTATCAAAGTTGTTAAAGAAGTTACAGGCCTTGGTCTTAAAGAAGCAAAAGCTGTTGTTGACGGCGCACCTGCTCCTGTTAAAGAAGGCATCTCTAAAGATGACTGCGACGCTATCAAAGCTAAACTTGAAGAAGCTGGCGCAGAAGTTGAAGTTAAATAATTTCACGCTAATTAAAGCGGTCACCATTTCGGTGACCGCTTTTTGCAT
>CAYJFP010000005.1:70763-111098 GCA_964369415.1 uncultured Eubacteriales bacterium
AAAAAGCAAGCTATTAATCGTAGCTTGCTTTTATATTTTAAACTATTTTCTTTCTATTTGTAAGAAATCCACAAAGAACATACACGCCAATTCCGACAAAAATTGCGATAGACAAGTCCAAAAACAGCATTGCTATACAGGTGGCTATTGCGGGAATTGACTTGAATAAATCCTTAGTTATCATTTTCACACCAGCAAAAATTAACATTGCAGATAGTGCAACAAAAGGGATGAATTCCAGAAATTGACCGAAAAAGAAGTATGCAAAGAGAAGACCTAGCGCATTTACGATACAGGTTATTCTGGTTTTAGCACCGGTTCTGATGGCGACTTGTGTGCCCGAAAAGTTAGTTCCGCTCGGCACACATCCAAGAAATCCAAGGGCTATGTTACCGATTCCACCGGCTAAAAGCTCTTGCTTGACGCTGAAATCTGACTTGTTAATATATGAAGCGGAAAGCCCTGAGGAAATTGACTTAGTAATAACAATAAAGCTAAGGTTAATGCTAGGCAAAATCAGTGGGAAAATATCGGGTGAAGAGCTAAAATCAAAGGTTTCACCAAAAATTGTAGAAGGTAAGGAGGACATGCACTCTAGAGGCAAAGTGAAAAAATACTGGATGACAAATGCTAGAATTACCGCAAAGAAAAATGATGGCAAGAATTTATTCAGTTTTTTAGGATAAACCATTAAGATTATGAAAAACAAAATTCCTATTCCAAGGCTTAGCCAATTCGTTTGTGGGAACTGAACTACTGCTGAGTAAAATTTTTCTACTACATTTCCAGAAACACCAGTTATTCCAAGAAACTGGTCAAGCTCGCCCGCTATGAGTAGTAGGCCGATTCCGGCATTTACACCGACGATGACTTCTTTTGGAATCTTTTCTATGATTCTATCAAATTTTAGGAGATACATTGCCAAAATTATGAAGCCGACCATGACGGTGCAAACAAATACACCTTGTAGCGAATATTTCGCCGCTACATCGGACAAAATTACGGCTGAGGAGGCAGCGGCGGCGTAAATTTGAAAAGCGCCGCCCGAGAGCAGCCCTAAAATTAGTCCTGCCATTATTGCTGTTTGAAGCCCTATAGCGGCGCCGACACCGCTTGATTCGCCTATCGCAAGCGCCAAAGGAAAGTTTACCACCATTGCCGCAAGACCCGCCGTTAAGTCTCTTAAAAACTTGTGGTGACTATAACCTTTAAATTCTTTTTTATACATAAGTTTTACTCCGTTTCCACTTGAAAAATTCATGAATATATTGTAACATATACTTAGAAGCAAAAATAACATATTATAATCAAAAATTAATAGATTATCTGCAAAATTAGGTGAATTTATGAAAAGTTATGTTCATAGTAAAAAAGTTGACAGGAATTTCCCGTATTTTTATTTAGATGAGAAATCAAAAGACAGGCCTCAGCTTATGCACAATCACACTCAAATTCAGCTGACTCAAATTATAAGTGGTGAATTGGAACTTAAAACCCTTGGCAAAACATGCACAGCAAAAGAGGGTGAAGTTGTTTTTGTAAATAAAGAGGTTTATCATCAAATAATTCCAAAGGAAAACTGTATTTACCGTAGTTTCTTCTTTTCGGATACACTTCTCTTTGGAGGAAATTCTAAACTTTATAGAGAATATATTTCAGTTTACAGTGGTGATAGAACAATCCCTATATTTCTTTGTCAGAATAAAGATATTTTTGAAAAACTTAATAGCCTTCATTCCACGTCTAATCCGATACTTATTGTCAGTAAATTGCTAGAAATTTGGTATGAACTCTTTGATATGAAGGAAAAACCATATGTAAAGCAAAATCAAACTATGGAAAAGCTGCTTTATTTTATACATCAAAACTATAGTAAGAACTTAAGCTTAGAGGAAATTTCCGATGTGATTCCTGTTTCGATTTCAACACTATTAAGGCTTTTTAAGAGATATTTAAACACATCACCGTATCAGTATATCCAAAATTATCGCTTACAGCAGAGTCTTGACTTGCTACTGCATAGAGATTTAACTGTTGCAGAAGTTGCACTTAGAGTTGGATATATAAATCCAAGTTTATTTAATAAGCATTTCTTAAATGCTTTTGGAAGAACCCCGCTTAAGTACCGAAAATATATAAATGAAACTAATACATAAGAAAAAAGAACTGATTTTGGTCTAAACCTTAATCAGTTCTTTAATATTTAAATTAATCGATAACTCTTACTTTAATAATATGCTCTTGCTCGGAAAGTTTATTTATATCGCAGTCTTGAACGGTGCCACTTACGTCTAAAATAGTGCAAGCATAGTCGCCTCTTGATTTGCTAAGCATATTCTCAATATTCATTCCGCAGTCACCACAAACAGCAGTAAATGATCCGATAGTATTAGGAACATTTTTGTGAATTAATAAAATTCTTTTACAGTTCATAGATCTTCCAAGGCTGATGTTTGGCATGTTAACTGAATTGATGATATTTCCGTTTTCTAAATATTCTCTCATTTCATCGACAGCCATCATAGCACAGTTGTCTTCGGATTCAGGAGTTGAAGCGCCTAGATGAGGAATAGCAAGAACTCCTTTTACATTTAAAACTTCATCATTTGGGAAGTCAACTACATAAGAAGAAATTTTTCCGTTTTCGATATTTTTGATAATATCGCCGTTGTTTGCAAGCTCTCCTCTTGAGAAGTTAAGAAGTCTTACGCCGTCTTTCATCTTAGCGATGGAAACATCGTTAATCATTTCTTTAGTATCTGGAGTTAGCGGAACGTGAACAGTGATGTAATCACAAGTTGCATAAATTTCGTCTAAATCCTTAGCTTTTTTAACATATCTTGAAAGTCCCCAAGCGGCATCTACTGAAAGATAAGGGTCAAAGCCAAGGACATTCATTCCAAGATTTTTTGCACAGTTTGCAACTAGTATTCCTATAGCACCAAGACCGACAACACCTAAGGTTTTTCCTGTAAGTTCAGGTCCTGCAAAATCGCCTTTTCCTTTTTCGACAAGCTTTGGAACGTCTGCTCCTTTACCTTTTAAAGTTTTAGCCCAGTCCATAGACTCTGTAATTTTTCTTGAACTTAAAAGAAGTCCAGCTAGAACTAATTCTTTAACTGCATTTGCGTTTGCACCTGGTGTGTTAAAGACAACAACTCCACTTTCGCTGCATTTATCTAGTGGAATATTGTTAACACCGGCTCCGGCTCTAGCGATAGCAAGAAGATTTTCAGGCATTTCCATGTCGTGCATAGAGGCAGATCTTACTAGTATCCCGTGTGGATTTTCCATGTCTTCAGCAACGCTGTATTTGTCATTGAATCTTTTAGTTCCGATAGAACTAATTTTATTTAAGCATTTAATATTGTACATTATTTGTTTGCCTCCTCAAATTCTTTCATAAAGTCGACTAATTTTTGAACACCTTCGATAGGCATAGCATTGTAGATTGAAGCTCTCATTCCGCCTACACTTCTATGACCTTTAAGGTTTACAAAACCTTTTGCAGTAGCTTCTTTAACAAATTTGTCGTCAAGGTCTTTATCGCCTGTAACAAAAGTCACATTCATCATGGATCTGCTGTCTTTTTCGGCGCAACCTTTAAACAGTGAAGAATTATCAAGAAAATCGTATAGAATGCCGCATTTCTTTTGGTTGTGCTCTTTCATTTTTTCAAGGCCGCCCATCTCGTTTTTAATCCAGTCAAGGACTAATTTGCACATATAAATCGAGTAGGTAGGCGGTGTATTGTACATAGAATCGTTTTCTACATGAGTTTTGTACATAAACATAGTAGGAGTAGATGGCATGCAGTCTCCGATTAAATCTTCTCTGATTATTACAACTGTAAGGCCAGCCGGCGCCATGTTCTTTTGCGCACCTGCATAGATGATTCCAAATTTGCTCACATCAAAAGGTTCGCTTAAAATGCAAGAGCTTAAGTCTGCAACTAATGGTGCACCTAAAGTTTGTGGGATATATGGAAATTTTGTTCCGAAAATTGTATTATTCATACAAATATGTAGATAGTCTGCATCGGGGGTTAAATCATTTTTGTCGATAGTCGGGATATAAGAAAAAGTCTTATCTTTTGAGTTAGCGACAACCTTGCACTCACCATATCTTGAAGCCTCTTCCCATGCTTTTTTAGAGAATTGACCACTTACGACATAGTCGGCTTTTTTGTTTTTCATAAGGTTTAAAGGAACCATGGCAAATTGTGAAGAAGCGCCACCTTGCAAAAATAAAACCTTGTAATTTTCAGGAATATTCATCACTTCTCTTAAAAGACTTTCACACTCTTTTATTATATTATCATATACTTTGGAGCGGTGAGACATCTCCATAACCGATTGTCCTGAACCCTCAAAGTCGAGCATTTCGTCAGAAGCTTTTTTCAAAACACATTCGGGCAACATAGATGGACCCGCAGAAAAATTGTAAACACGCATAATTGACCTCCTAAAGTACTAAAATTGAAATTGAATTGCTTAAATATTATATCTCATTTAGAAGAAAAAAGCAAGAAATTAAATTGATTTTTTAAACATATGCTATGCGCTTGCAATAGAGTGATAAATTTGATATTATATTAGAAGTAAAAGACTAATAAATGAAATGGAGTATTCATATGAAAATACAAGAAATAATAAAAATTTTAAATGCACAGGTTTTGGTAGAAGGAGATATGGAGCAAGAGGTTAAAACCGCATGTGGAAGTGACATGATGAGTGATGTTTTGGCATTTGTAAAAGATCAATCTGTACTGCTTACAGGGCTTATGAATCCTCAAGTAGTTAGGACTGCCGAGATGATGGACATGCACTGCATAATTTTTATAAGGGGCAAAGAAGTAAATGAGAGCGTGCTAAATTTAGCAAGAGAAAAGGAAATAACCGTGTTAGCGTCACCTTACAGAATGTTCACTGCATGTGGTCTTTTATATTCAAACGGCTTAAGAGGAGGATGTAATTTATGAGCATGATGGAACTTAGTTACTGCGTTCCCGGCGACGATTTTACAAGGGCCGGAGAAGCCTCGAGTGACGTTAAACATAAACTTAAAAAAATTGGCTTTACTGCCGATGTGATAAGGCGTGTCGCAATAGCGATGTATGAGGGCGAGATTAACATGGTTATCCATGCAGGCGGTGGAGAGGCTGTGGTTGACATTGACCCTGACAAAGTGGTGATAATTCTTAAAGACACGGGGCCTGGAATAGAGGATATAGGAAAAGCTATGCAAGCGGGATTTTCGACAGCTCCCGATAATATACGCTCTTTGGGATTTGGCGCTGGAATGGGACTTCCCAACATGAAAAACTATTCGGACGATATGAAAGTAGAATCAGAAGTAGGTGTTGGAACAACTGTTACCATGACGATATATCCCCAAAAAACTGAGTAAAAGGGGGTGTAGAAGATGGATTTTTACCATTCGGTAACTCTTATCGAAGAGAGATGTATGGGCTGTACAAACTGCATAAAGCGTTGCCCTACAGAAGCGATAAGGGTTCGTGACGGTAAAGCAAGAATCATAAAAGAAAGATGCATTGACTGCGGTGAATGTATTAGAATATGCCCTCATCATGCAAAAAAAGCGAGATTTTCGGCGCTTGATTCACTTGATAAATATAAATATAGAATTGCACTTCCAGCGCCGTCTTTATACGGGCAATTTCAGAATTTGGACGATGTTGACTACGTCTTAAACGGACTTATAAAAATGGGTTTTGACTATGTTTTAGAAGTTTCGGTGGCAGCTGAGCTTGTCAGTGAATACACAAGAAATATGATGAATAGCGGAAAAGTGAAAAAGCCAGTAATCAGCTCTGCCTGTCCTGCTACTGTAAGGCTCATAAGGGTTAAGTTTCCTGATTTGTGTTCTCATGTGCTTCCGCTTCAGTCTCCTATGGAAATTGCAGCGAGAATGGCGAAAAGAAAGGTGCACAAAGACACAGGAATAGACATGAAAGACATCGGGTGCTTTTTTATTACGCCATGTCCTGCAAAAGTTACGGATATAAGAGCGCCGATAAGCACCGAGAAATCTTGCGTTGACGAGGCGATAGCAATAAGCGATATTTATCCGATTTTGTCGGGTAAAATGTCCAAACTAAACACGCTTGAACCTATTGCGCATACTGGAATTATAGGTGTAAGCTGGGCTTCAAGCGGTGGAGAGAGCGCCGCACTTATCAAGGAAAAATATCTTGCGGCAGACGGAATCGAAAACGTGATTAGAGTGCTTGAGGATATTGAGGATGAAAAGATTAAGGATTTGGACTTTATAGAGCTAAATGCCTGTACAGGTGGCTGTGTTGGCGGTGTTTTATGCGTAGAAAATCCGTACATAGCGCAGGCAAAGATTCAAAAACTCCGTAAATATCTGCCAGTTTCTCAAAACCATACCGATGAAATAAGCGATGTTGACGAACTTATGAAATGGGACGGTGGTCTTCAGTTTTCAGATGTTTTAACGCTTTCAAAAGATATCCGTGAGGCAATGAAAATAATGATGCAGATAGATGAGATTGAAGAAAAGCTTCCGGGTCTTGACTGCGGAGCTTGTGGTAGTCCAAATTGTAAAAGTTTTGCTGAAGACGTGGTAAAGGGAGACTGTAAAATATCGGAATGCGTTTTTATATTAAAAGAAAAAATGCAAAAGGCACTTGATGCACTAAACTTTGAATAAAACGAGACAAGTGCAAAACGAACTTGCGGCTAAGAGCTAATGGCTAATGGTGAAAGACTTATAGTAATAGTCATTCACCATTCACCTTTAGTCATTAGTCCCACATGCTTTGCGTGTGGTCAAATAAAACTATAAGGGATGATAAGTATGAAGGCATGTGAAATTGCAGAAAAACTTGATTTTAAACTTGTCGCTGGTAAAGAAGGCGTGGACAATGAAATAGAGGGACTGTACACCTGCGATTTATTAAGCTGGGTTATGGGGAAAATTGACGAAAAAACCATGTGGTTTTCCGTTATGGGAAATATAAATGCGGTTGCAGTTGCTTCTTTAATGGAGGTAAGTGCGATAGTCATAACCGAAAATGCGCCTGTTGATGAAGATGCGATTACAAGGGCTGATATGATGGGAATTCCGATTTATACTACGAGCCTTAGCAGTGCAAAGGCTTTGATTTTAGTCAATGATTTGATAAGATGAGAAGTTATAAATACGATTTTCACGTTCATTCGTGTTTATCTCCTTGTGGCGATGAAGCGATGACACCGAATAATATTGCGAATATGGCACTGATTGCGGGATGTGAAATTCTTGCGATAACCGACCACAATTCCGCTAAAAATGCGGGGGCCGTTATGGCGGTAGGAAAACAAAACGGGCTTTTAGTGATACCTGGAATGGAGCTTTGCACGAGTGAAGAAGCTCATATCGTTTGCCTTTTTGAAGACTTAGAAAAGGCAGAAAAATTTAGCGATTATGTCTATCAAAACATGCCTGAAATCAAGAATAAAAGCGAAATTTTCGGAAGACAACTTGTGATGAATAGCGAGGATGAAATTATTGAAGAAGAGGATGTGCTTTTAATAAATGCCTCGTTTATCAGCGCCGAAGAAGTCATGGATTTGATGGACGAGTTTGGCGGTGTGGCATTTCCAGCGCATGTGGATAAAGATTCGTATAGCATTTTGGCAAGTCTTGGTGCGATTCCAAAAGAGTGTAGGTTTACAGCTATGGAGCTTAGCAAAAGAACCGAAAGCATGGATTTTTACGACGAATATCCAGATACAAATTATTTATCGGTGCTTAGAAATTCGGATGCGCACTATCTTGAAAATATACCGGAAAGCTTTGATGAAATACAACTTGAAGAGCTAAATATAAAGGCTGTAATTGATTATATTAGAAACTTAAAGAGAGATTAAATGCTGTTTTGAAAAAATATCTAAAAATACAAGTGGTATTTTGTTGCATTTAAAGATGGTATGTGATATAATATCATGGAAAAAATTATATAGTTCGGCGAGAATTACTGATATAGTTTAAATTTTACACTTTTGTTTTGTATGTTTACCGCCGATGAATTTCAGGAGGTTATTAATAATGGCAAAGATTTTTTATGAAAGCGATTGTAACTTAGGACTACTAGACGGAAAAACCGTTGCAGTTATCGGTTACGGAAGCCAAGGACATGCACACGCACTAAATCTTCACGACAGTGGAGTTAATGTTGTTGTAGGTCTTTACGATGGAAGTAAATCATGGGAAAAAGCAGAAAAAGCAGGTCTTAAAGTTATGACTGTTAGCGATGCGGCTAAAGCAGCTGATTTAATGATGATTCTTCTTCCAGATGAGAAACAAGCTAAAGTTTACAAAGAGAGCATTGAGCCTAACCTATCAGCTGGTAAAATCCTAGCTTTTGCACACGGATTTAACATTCACTTCGCTCAAATCGTTCCACCAGCAGACGTTGATGTTATCATGGTTGCTCCTAAAGGACCTGGACATACAGTTAGATACGAATATGAAGCTGGAAAAGGCGTACCTTGCCTTTATGCTGTTCATCAAGATGCTTCAGGTAGAGCTCTTGACATGGCACTTGCATATGCAGCGGGAATCGGCGGCGCTAGAGCAGCTGTTCTTGAAACAACATTTAGAGACGAGACTGAAACTGACCTATTCGGTGAGCAAGCAGTTCTTTGTGGCGGAGTAACAGCCTTAATGCAAGCTGGTTTTGAAACACTTGTTGAAGCAGGTTATGACCCAAGAAACGCATACTTTGAGTGTATTCATGAGATGAAACTTATCGTTGACCTTATCTACCACGGCGGTTTCTCAGAAATGAGATATTCAATTTCTGATACAGCTGAATATGGTGATTATGAAATCGGTAAAAGAATCATCACTGATGAAGCTAAGAAAGAAATGAAAAAAGTTCTTTCAGAAATTCAAGACGGAACATTTGCAGGCAACTGGATTGCTGAAAATAACAACGGCAGAGCACACTTCAATGCTACTCGTCGTCTAAAATCAGAACACGAGCTTGAAAAAGTGGGTAAAGAACTCAGAAAAATGTACTCTTGGAACGACTAATAACTAGTTTTTTATAAAATCTGCTCCTTTAATGGGGCAGATTTGCCTTTTTAGGCAAAGACTTATTTTTTGAGAAGGCGAAAGTCTTAATAATTTAATGGCAAAGAGGTATCATTTATGGAATTTATTACGAAGCTTTACTTTTCGTCGCAGTGCATAAGCGTGTATGATAATATTAGGCAGGACAGTGTGTTTTCATCGCTGGAAAATGTTTTGTCAGATATACATACAAAAGCTCCTTTTGAAAAAATAAGCCTTAGTTACTCGAAGCTTTGCAGTGAACTTTATAAGAGTGAATACTGTGCAAATCTTCACGACCACATTCTTTCATTTGTTTTGAGTGATGAAAATACTTTTACAAAAGCTGTTTCAAAAGGTGAAGACGATAAAATTCCGCTTCAACTTAAAAAAGCGGCGATACAAGATTTAACTGCGCTTTATAATCTGACAAAGCTTGACCGTGAGACGATAGTGTGTGAGATAAGGCAGATTTATCCGCAGTTCAAGGACTTTTTATTCTTTGGGCATTATGAAAATAAGCCGAAAGCATTTGAAAACTTTTCAGTGTGGAGCGATGGCAAAGAGGTTAAAAACAGTTATAGAAAAAATGGAATCGGGCAGTATGCAAAATACAGTGCATTTTATTTCTCAGAGGACAAAAAGGTTATACCCATTGAAAAACCGAGGAAAGTCAGCATAGAAAGCCTTAAATATTACGAAGTTCAAAAGCAAAGGGTTTATGAAAACACCAAGAATTTTATAGAGGGTAAATCCGCCGATAATGTACTTCTTTACGGAGATAGAGGCACGGGAAAATCTACGCTTGTCCACTCGATGATTAACTGTTTTGATTCTTTGAAAATAATTGAAATAACTAAAGAAAGTATCAAAGATATTCACGAACTTATAAATCAAATAGGGAAAATATCTTCAAAGGTAATTGTTTTTATTGATGACCTTACTTTTAATGAAAATGAAGGCTCATTCAACACTTTTAAGGCGGCTCTTGAGGGCTCATTAAGCCCGCTTCCTAAAAATATGCTAATTTATGCGACTAGCAACAGAAGGCATCTGATTAAAGAAACCTTTTCTGCAAGAGAGGGTAACGAGCTTCATTCTAGTGATACTAGGGACGAGAGCGCATCTTTAGCGGATAGATTTGGTCTCACACTTACATTTATGAGTCCTACTTTGCCTGAATTTTTAGAGATGATCACCGAAATGGCAAAGGACAGAAACTTGAATGTCGACAAAGATGAATTGATAAAAGGTGCAAAAGCGTTCTCGGCAAGAAAAGGAAACCGCTCAGGAAGAGTAGCGAAGCAGTATTTAGACCAGTTAGAGGCAAAAATTTAAAGGGAAGAGGACATTATTATGAAAATTGGATTTATTGGAACAGGAAATATGGCAAGTGCTATTATTACAGGAATGATTAAGTCAGGTAAATACGAAGTAAATGACATAATCGCATTTGATTTAGATACGAAAAAACTTAATGAATTATCAGAAAAATATGGAATAAAGAAAGCTAAAAATAATGTAGAAGTTGCAGAGCTTTCAGATGTTTTAATTCTTGCAGTTAAGCCAATTTTTTATAGCAGTGTCATAGACGAAATTAAGGATAAGGGAAATGCGATTGTCGTTTCGTTAACACCAGGCCTTAGCATAAAATATCTTGAAAGTCTGTTTGACCGTGAGGTGAAAATCGTGAGAACGATGCCGAATACTCCAGCTTTAGTAGGCGAGGGGATGACGGCTTACTGCAAGGGAACAAACGTTAGTGATGAGGAAGTAGCAGTAGTGGTCGAACTTTTTGAAGGCGTAGGTAAATGCAGTTTTGTAGAAGAAAGACTGATGGACGCAGTAGTCGGAATAAGCGGAAGTTCACCGGCTTATGTATATATTTTCATAGAAGCCATGGCAGATGCCGCAGTTAAAAGAGGTATGCCAAGGGACAAAGCGTATGAGTTTGCAGCTCAGGCGGTTTTGGGAAGTGCTAAGACAGTGCTAGAAACAGGAATACACCCTGGTGCGTTAAAAGACATGGTGTGCTCACCCGGAGGAACTACGATAGCAGCAGTGGCTGAACTTGAAAACAGTGGTTTTAGGTCAAGTGTGATAAAAGCTGTGGAAGCCTGCATAGACAAATCTGAATCGATGGGGAAATAGATCATAAAAAAATAAAAGGAGGGCAAGTACCCTCCTTTTTTATATTTTAGCAAAATAGCCTTTTGTTATTAGCTATTAGTCATTAGCTGTAAGTGCACATTGCACTTACTACAGGCTTATGTCTCGTCTTGCACAACCATTAAGGCTCATGTCGGCTATATTTCCAGATTTAAATTCGTAATAGCCTTGAGAGGCTATCATAGCGGCATTGTCAGAACAAAGTTTAATGTCGGGCATGTAAAAATCTAAACCATTTTCTTTAGAAAGTCTTGCAAGTTCACGCCTTAAAAGGCTGTTTGCAGAAACTCCACCGGCTATCACAATTTTTTTATGGCCGGTTTCTTTTGCTGCCTTGATAAAATTAGCAGTAAGGCAGTCGACAAGGGTTTTTCGGTAGGACGCACAAAGATTTGGAACGTTTATTTCCTCATTTTTTTGCTTTGCATTGTGAATTATGTTAATTACCGAAGTTTTAAGCCCCGAAAAGCTAAAGTCTAAAGGAGCACCGTCGACAGATGGTCTTGGAAGCTTGTAGGAATTCGGGTTGCCGTTTTCAGCCTCTTTATCAAGCATTATTCCGCCAGGATATGGCATTCCGAGCGCCCTTGCCGCCTTGTCGAAGGCTTCACCTGCGGCATCGTCACGGGTTTTCGCTATGACTTTTAGTTCTGTATAGGAATCAACCGAGATAATATGGCTATGACCGCCCGAAACCACGAGACATAAAAAGGGCGGCTCTAAATCTTCATGAGAAAGATAGTTAGAGGCTATGTGACCTCTTAAATGGTGGACAGGAATCAATGGTAAATCAGCACTAAGAGCGAGACCTTTTGCGAAATTCACACCGACTAAAAGTGCGCCGATAAGCCCTGGGCAATGCGTGACAGCTACTGCATCAATGTCGCTAAGGCTTACATTTGCCTCGTTTAAGGCCTCTTTATAGACCTGAACAATGGATTCGCTATGACGTCTTGAGGCGATTTCGGGAACGACACCTCCATAGAGTCTGTGCTCTTCAATTTGTGAAGCGATGAAGTTGCTAAGCACTACTCGTCCATCTTTTACGACGGATACAGAGGTTTCATCACAAGATGTTTCTATTCCCAATATCAGCATGTTTTTACTCCTTTATCAATGTATAAATGTAGGCATCTTCAGGCGGGTTTTCATAAAAATTAGGCCTGATTCCCATGTTTTTAAAGTTCAAATTTTCATAAAGTTTAATCGCAGCTTTGTTTGAAACTCTCACTTCAAGACTTATGGAAATCTCACAATTTTCTATAAGTTTTTTTGTGATGATTTTTCCTATCCCTTTTCCTTGGTGCTCGGGAAAAACCGCAATGTTGGTAACAAAGCCTTCTCCGAAAACAAGATGCATACCGCCGTAACCTAAGATTTTTTCGTCTTCTACGGCGACAAAAAACACCGCAGTTTCATTTGTCAGCTGACTTCTTAAAGAATCTACGCTCCATGGCGACGAAAACGAAATTTGCTCAAGCTCATAGACGGATAAGATGTCGCTTTCGTGCATTTTCCTTACTATCATAGTGCCACACAAACTTTACTCAAAAACACTTTTAGCTCATTTTTTAAGTGGTCACGGCAGTTTCTATAGACTTCAATTTCTTGACCGAATGGATCATTAACAGTGTTGGGAACGTAAATTTTTTCATGCGAAACGCCCGCTTTGGTTAATATGTAAGCGTGGGTGTCATTCATCACAAAGAATGCGTCCCATGCCGAAAGGTGCTTAGAATCTATCCTTTTTGCCTTGTGTTTGCTTATGTCTATTCCGATTTCATCCATCGCCTTGACGGCATTTTCGGTGGCGCAATCGCCGTTTTTCGCTGCAATGCCTGCGCTTAGGCAAAGGATTTCACCCGCTAAATCATTCGATTTTGTCATTTCTCTAAAAAGTGCTTCAGCCATAGGGCTTCGGCAAGTATTACCAGTACATACGAAAAGAACCTTCATATTTATTCCTCATTTTTGAATTGCTATATGATATTTTAGCAGATTAATGACATTTATTAGTTAATGGATTGTAAATAATAACTAAATTCGCTCTTCAATCGCCTGTCTAACCGCTTTTAATATCTTAAGTCTTGCGTATTTTTTGTCGTTTCCTTCGACTACAATCCACGGGGCGGACTCGGTGGAAGTTTTCTCTATCATCTCGTCTATCGCTTTTTCGTACTTGTCCCATTTTTCACGGTTGCGCCAGTCTTCGTCGGTTATTTTGTACATTTTTTCGGGTGTGTTTTGCCTGTCCTCAAATCTCTTTAACTGCTCTTCTTTGCTTATATGAATGAAAAATTTCAGGATAATCGCCCCGTGCTCGGCAAGTTCTTCTTCAAACTCATTGATTTCGTCAAAAGCCTGTACACATCTTTTTTCAGGAGTAAAGCCCTCGATTCGTTCAACCATAACTCTTCCATACCATGTCCTGTCGAATATGGCAATGTGGCCGTCTTTTGGAACATGCTTCCAAAATCTCCATAAATAATGTTTAGCTAGCTCTTCTTTATTTGGAGCAGCTATCGGAATAACGTCAAATCCTCTTGGATCAAGCGCCCACGAAAGCCTTCGAATAGCACCGCCTTTTCCAGCGGCATCCCAGCCTTCAAAGGCAAGAATGACAGGAATTCTTTGCTTGTAAATAAAGCCGTGAAGCTCCTTAAGCCTGTTTTTTTCCTTTTTAAGCTCTTCTTTGTAAAATTCACGCTCTGCTATTTTGTCTAAATCTATTTTAGAAAGTGGGGTGCTCTTAAGTATGCAAAAAGATGGTTTTTCGGCTTTTTCTGCGTTTGGAGCACCATCTTTCAGTGCGTTTTTAAGCGAATTAAGAATAATAGATAGGATTTTGTATGAACCTTCTCGCTTTTTTTCGTTCCAAATCACATGCCAAGGAGCGTTTTCTGTATTGGTTTTTTCTATAATATTTTGAATAAGAGAACATCTATAGTCGAACTCCTTATTGCATTTTAAGTCGTTTTCAGAAATTCTCCACGCAGAATATGGGTCGGCTAAAAGCTTTTCAAATCTTCTCTTTTGCTCTTTTTTACTCATATGCAAAAAGAATTTTAATATTAAATAGCCATCGTTTGAAAGATTTTTTTCAAATGTATTGATGTCGTACGATCTGTCCTCAGAATCGGGATTTTCAAGGGTGTTTCTGTAGGCTAGGTTATAATAGCTGTGATTTAAAACAGAGATACAGCCTTTTTCGGGGATAGTCTTCCAAAACGGCCACATAAAGGGCTTTTTCTCGCTTTTAAAGGCAAGTGCTGGATTTACATAAACGTTAAAGCCTCTGGGGTCAAGCTCGGATATAAAATCAGAAATTGCCTCGCCTTTTCCCGAAGCTCCAAAGCCCTCTATTATAATCATGACAGGTATGCCAGCGTCTTTCAAAGTTTGTTGAAGTGAATAAATTTCCTCTTGCATTTCTTTTATACGTTTTTTAGCTTCTTCTTTTTCTAAATCAAAGCTTTTGTCTATATTGTCTAGCATTTCTACACCTCTTTATATGAATTTGTATTTAAATTATACAGTTTACTCCACTGATAGTCAAGAAAGTTAGGGCAAAAAATTTACTAAATTATTATGTGATTATTTATTAAAAATAAAATTCTAAAATCGTTGATTTTTTTTGTTTTTTTTGTTAAAATGATGTTTAGTAATTTAAAAAAGAAAGGTTGATATAAATGAAAAAATTTGGATTTCACCATATTGCATTGGCAGCTGTAAATGCTGATGAAACAGTTAAATTTTATCAAGAAGCTCTAGGTCTTGAAATTTTAAGAAAATGGGAGACAAACGGTGCGTACGGCTACATGCTAGACATGGGAGATGGCGGCATACTTGAAATTTTCCCAGGTGGAAATAAAGAAGTGCCTGTAAATGCGGACTGGCTACACCTTGCACTTTCTACAGATGATGTAGATGGGGCATATGAAGCATGTCTTAAAGCTGGAGCGACTTCACACATGGTGCCACAAGATATCGTTATTCAGTCAGAGCCACCTATGCCAGCTAGAATTGCCTTTGTTAAAGGATTAAACGGAGAGCAAGTAGAATTTTTTCAAGAGAAATAAAAAATAAGGGGCTGATATCAGCCCCTTAAGTATTGAATGATGAATATTGGAGGAAAATATGAAAAATGTAATGCTTGCGATAAAAGGATTTTTTATCGGTATAGCAAATATAATTCCGGGAGTTAGCGGTGGAACACTGATGATTACGCTTGGGATTTACGAAGATGTTATAAATGCAATCAGCCACTTTTTAAGAGATTTTAAAAAGAATATTAAATTTTTATTCTTTTTGGGAATAGGAGTGATTGTCTCCATTGTTTTGATGAGCAATGTGATAACATACACGCTTGAATTTTACCAACTGCCGACGATAATTTTCTTTATCGGACTTATACTTGGTGGAGTCCCGATGCTGTTTAAGAAAGTGAAGGGACATACAAAATCGGTTTCAAACATTCTGATTTTTGCCTTGATGTTCTCATTGGTGGCGGCACTTCCGTTTTTGGGAGAAGGAACTTCTATGGTAAGCTTTGAAAACATGGGAGTGTTCTCATATTTCTTGCTATTTTTGGTCGGAATAGTTGCGGCGGCTTCGATGGTCATACCCGGAATTAGCGGCTCGTTTCTACTAATTTTGCTCGGATACTACGAGCCAGTTTTAGACACGATAAAATCTTTATTCACTTTCGACAATATAATTGGTGATGGAATAGTTTTAGGAGTTTTTGGACTCGGAATCTTGTTCGGAATAGTTTTAGTTGCAAAATTAATTGAATTTCTACTCAAAAAATTTGAAGTAAAGACTTTTTGTGGCATATTAGGATTTGTCCTAGCCTCGGTTATTTCCATATTTGCTGAAGCGTTAAAAGGTGGCGGACTGGAATTTTCGGCGATTCAAATTGGAATTGCAGTGCCTTTATTTATAGGCGGAATGATTATTTCCTACAAAATCGGAGATTGATTAAATCACCATACTTTCGTGATTTACATTAAAAAGCATTTCGACTTCCTGAAGTAAAAGAGGGTGGTTTGTAAGATTTTTATCCTCTGATAAAATCTCATCGGCTAGTATTCGTGCCTCTTTTAAAGTCTCGATATCCTCTATCATGTCAGCGATTTTAAGAGCTGGAAGTCCGTGCTGTCTTTGTCCGAAAAAGTCGCCTGGTCCTCTCATTTTTAAATCTTCATCGGCTATTTTAAAGCCGTCGTTTGTTTCGTGCATTAGGTCTAGTCGTCTTCTTGTCTCCTCGTTTCTCGTGTCAGAAATTAGTATGCAAGTTGACTTGTGTTTGCCTCGACCGACTCTTCCTCTTAGCTGATGAAGCTGAGAAAGGCCGTATCTTTCGGCGTTTTCGATAATCATAATAACGGCGTTTGGAACATCTACTCCTACTTCCACAACAGTGGTTGATAGGAGTATTTTTGTTTTATTTTCACTAAAATCTTTCATAACGGAGTCTTTTTCAGAAGGCTTCATTTTTCCGTGAAGAACTGCGATTAAGCTTTCGTCAAAATAAGCTTTTAAAAACTCATAATAGCTTTCTATGCTTAAAAGTTCGCTTTCGCTTTCTTCAATCAAAGGGCAGATGATATACGCCTGTCTTCCTTCGTTCAAATGCTTTTGAACATAGCCAAAAGCCCTGTTTCTGATGGATGAATCTATCACATAGGTTTCAATTTTTTGCCTACCAGGCGGCAATTCATCCAAAACTGAAATGTCAAGATCGCCGTATATCATAAGCGCCAAAGTTCTTGGGATCGGTGTCGCACTCATCACCAAAGTGTGTGGGCTTACGCCTTTTTTTAATAGCGCACTTCTCTGTTTTACACCAAATCTATGCTGTTCATCGGTTATTACCAGTCCTAGATTTTTAAAGGTTAAGCCCTCTGTAATCAGTGCATGGGTGCCTACTGCAATTAGTGATTCGCCGATTTCAAGTCTTTGATACGCTTCTCTTTTTTTAGCGGGAGTCAAAGAGCCAGTCAAAAGCTCTACCTTTATTCCTGTAGGCTCTAATAAGGCTTTTAAGGAATTATAATGCTGGTTTGCAAGAATTTCTGTTGGCGCCATCATGGCACACTGGATATTGTTTTTTGCAGCAGTGTGACAAATTCCCGCAGCAACGGCAGTTTTTCCGCTTCCGACATCGCCTTGTAATAGCCTGTTCATCGGATGTGGCTTTTTAAAGTCTTCTATGCAGTCGTGTATCGCCTTGTCCTGAACACTGGTAAGGGAAAAGGGCAGAAGGTCTTTGTATTCTTCTACAAAATTTTCTATCATCACATGACTAGTAAAAGATTTCTTCTTATTTCGAATTTTTCTCATGCCTATTTGAAGCACAAGAAATTCTTCAAATATAAGTCGTCTTCTAGCACGTTCAAGTGCCTCAAAATTAAGAGGAAAATGAATGTTTCTAAAGGCGTAATCCATGTGGCAAAGCTTGTATTTCTCCCGAACTTCATCACTTAAAGCATCGCTAAGATTATGCACGGATTCTTTTAGACATTCTTTGACTGCTGTTGATATTTGCCTTGTGGTAAGACCCTCGGTCTGATGATAAATCGGATTTATTGTATTTGCCTTATTTAGTGGATAAAATTCGGGTGAAGTCATCTCTTTTTTGTAAGAGTTTGGGTTTAATTTTCCTCTAAAATAATAAGTTTGTCCACTTTGAAGAAGAGTTTTAATATATTTATTGTTAAAAAAAGTCAGTGTCATACTTCCACTTTCGTCAAAGACACTGACTTTATAAATAGTCTTGCCACCTTTGATTCTTTGTTCTGAAGGAGTGGATTCAACAACGGCTTTAACTACATTAACTTCATCTTTTATCGTCTCTGAAATAAGCCTAAATTCGCTCCAATCTTCATAAGTTCGAGGATAAAAACGCAGTAAATCATAATCTGTTTTTATATCAAGTTTATTAAAAAGCACTGCTTTTTTAGGTCCGACGCCCTTAATATAAGTAATATCCTTTACTTCACGCATTTTTTTATCTACCTTTCGCTTAAATATTTCTACAATTAAAACATTGGGGGTGGTATTTACCACCCCCAAACCTTTAATTATTCAACAGATACAATGTATTGATATACAGGTTGACCACCGTTTACTAAGTTCATCTCAATATGACTGCCATATTTTGATTGTAGATGTTCAAAAAGAGACGTAGCCTCTTCTTCACTGCAATCTTCACCATAAATAATGGTTATGAATAAAGTGTGCTTAGTCACAAGCTCTTTGATAACTTTTGAGCAAGCAGTAGAAGCTTTTTTCTCAATGAATTCCATTTTGCCATCCACCAAGCCTAAAATTTCGCCTTGCTTAATTTTATGCCCGCCAAACTCAGAGTCTCTAGCGGCAAAAGTCACAAGCCCTGTATGAACTGATTCCATAGCGCTTGTCATGGTTTCTGCATTAGCCTGTGCATCTGAATCGCCTTCAAAAGTTAGCATTGCAGTAAGGCCTTGAGGTATGGTTTTTGTTGGGATAATCACAATTTTTCTATCAGTTACAAGTGGAACGGCTTGTTTTGCTGCTAGGATAATATTTTTATTGTTAGGAAGTACAAAAACAGTTTTAGCTGGTGTAGCATTGACTGCCGCCACAATATCCTCGGTACTTGGATTCATAGTTTGACCGCCGCTTACCACGTGGTTGCAACCGAGCTCAGTGAAAAGTTCAGAGAGTCCTTGACCTGCTGCAACAGATACAAATCCATAGTCTTCACTTGGTTCAAGTTTTTTTAGTGTTTTTGGTGAAGCACTTATCGCCGCTTTGTGCTGCTCTCTCATGTTTTCAACTTTAACATGGATTAAATCACCAAACTCTAAGGCTTTTTGAAGTGCAAGACCTGGATCTTCGGTGTGTACATGAACTTTAATTATGCTCTCATCGTCTACGACAACGACACAGTCTCCGATAGTTTCAAGATATTCTCTTAAAGCAGGAATATCACCACGTTTATCTGAGTTTTTATTAGCGATAAACTCTGTACAATAAGTGAAAGTTATTTCGCCGTCAAATTTTGCGGCGGCACTTTCAAAGAAGTTGTCACCGAGCTCTTCTTCGCTAAATCCTTCAGAAAGCTCTACGATTTTGCCGTGCTTAAACACGCTAAGCATTCCGTCAAAAATGAGTGTTAGTCCGTATCCGCCAGCGTCAACAACACCAGCTTTTTTCAAAACAGGCAAAAGCTCAGGAGTCTCTTTTAAAGATTCCTCCGCACCAGTGCAAAGGGCACCCCAAACATAGACAGGATCATTATCAATTATAGAAGCAGAAACTGCAAGCTCTCCAGCTACTCTTGAAACAGTAAGCATTGTGCCTTCTGTGGGTTTCATTACAGCGGAATAAGCTTCTTTAACACCTACAGAAAGAGACGAGCCAAGATCTGAGCCGTCGGCTTCGTCACGGCCTTCAAGTCCGATAAAAAAACCTCTGAAAAGTAGAGAAAGAATTACACCTGAGTTACCTCTTGCGCCTCTTAGCATTGCGGAAGCGGCAATTTTTGCTACTTCTGAAATAGTGACATCATCGGATAAGTTTTTCATTTCCTTTGCAGCAGCTGAAATTGTCATAGACATATTTGTACCCGTGTCACCGTCTGGCACAGGAAAAATGTTTAAATCATCAGTTTTCTTTTTGTTATTCCAAAGATTATTTGATGCCGAGATGATAGCATCTCTAAATTGGCGACCGTTAATCAACAAAAACACTCCTTTTATACTTGTGAAAATTAATTTTTATATTATTAAACTTTATTATAACATATTGCCTGTATAAATACAATAAAAATATCAAGGATTATACTATAAAATACTCATATTTTCACATGAAATACATAAACCTGTTTTTTCGTCTATATCAAATAAACAGCAGTCCATTTTTTGCGCTCCTACTTCCAAATCAAACCTTGTTGGCATTTTTGTCATGAGCTTTTTGATTATTAAAGATGGCTGAACACCTAAAACTGAATGAATACTGCCTGTCATTCCGACATCGGTTATATAGCCTGTTCCCTTAGGCAAAATGGTGGCGTCTGCAGTTTGGACATGGGTATGTGTACCGAACATCGCAGAAATTCTTCCGTCTGCATAAAACCCCATCGCTCGTTTTTCACCAGTGGCTTCTGCATGGAAATCAAGTATTTTTATTTTAGGAAGAGACGTATCGCTTAAAATTTTGTCAAGTTCTCTAAACGGGCAATCGACAGAATCAATAAAAGCTTGCCCCATAAGATTGATAAATAAAACACGGATTCTGCCCATATCATAAATGGTATAGCCGTTTCCAGGTGCTCCTTTTGGAAAGTTAGAAGGCCTTATAATGTTTTCGGTTTCGTCAAGATAAGAATAGACTTCGTTACGGCGAAAAGTGTGATTTCCAAGGCTGATTAAGTCTACACCGCTGTCAAAAAGATGCACAGCTGAAGAGGGTGTAACACCGTTTCCGTCTGCAGAATTTTCACCGTTTGCAATGACTAGGTCTATTCCTTTTTGCTTTTTTAAAGTAGGAAGTCGCTGCCTTAAAAACTCACAACCTTTTAAGCCTACAACATCACCTATACAAAGTATATTCACTAAATCACTACCTTTAAATAAATTTAAAAAAAGAATTGCACAAACTTTCTGTTCATCTTCATGGTGGAAAATGAAATAGAAAATTTTGTGCAATTCGCTTCAATCGCCCCTAAAAACGATATTATTTCGCATAATCCACAGCGCGGCTTTCTCTAATCATATTGACTTTAATTTGGCCAGGATAACTCATATCGCTTTCAATTTTTTTGCAAATTTCTCTAGCAAGAAGAGTCATACTTTCATCATTGATAATATCAGGTTTAACAAGTATCCTGATTTCACGGCCGGCTTGAATAGCATAGCATCTGTCTACGCCGTTAAAAGAACATGTAATTTCTTCTAATTTCTCAAGACGTTTAATATAATTTTCAAGATTTTCTTTTCTAGCACCAGGTCTAGCAGCAGAAATAGCATCCGCGGCTTGAACAAGGCAAGCTATAACGGTTTTTGCTTCAATATCACCGTGGTGAGCAGCTATAGCGTGTACTACAGCTTCACTCTCTTTATATTTTCTGGCAACATCCACACCTATTTCTACGTGTGAGCCCTCAATTTCATGGTCAAGAGATTTTCCGATGTCATGCAGTAGGCCTGCACGCCTTGCAATAGTAGGGTCAAGTCCCAATTCCGATGCCATCATACCCGAAAGATATGCAACTTCTAAAGAGTGATTTAATACGTTTTGTCCATAACTGGTTCGATAACGCAAGCGCCCCAGCAGTTTGACAAGTTCATGGTTAATTCCGTTTACACCTGCGGCGATAATAGCTCTTTCGCCCTCGGATTTAATTGTGGCCTCGACTTCACGTCGTGCTTTATCAACGGTTTCTTCGATTCTTGTAGGATGAATTCTTCCATCTGAAATGAGTCTTTCAAGTGTGTTCCTTGCGATTTCTCTTCTTATAGGCTCAAAACTTGAAATCGTAATAGCTTCAGGCGTGTCGTCGATAATCAAATCAACACCTGTAAGAGTTTCGATAGCCCTGATGTTTCTTCCTTCACGTCCTATGATTCGGCCCTTCATCTCATCGTTTGGAAGGGGTACTACACTAATAACAGCTTCTGAAACATGGTCGGCTGCACAACGCTGAATTGCAAGTGAAATCATCTCTCTTGCAAGCTTGTCGCAGTCATCTTTCATGCTTTGCTCAAACTCCATTATTTTAACGGCTTTTTCATGGCTTAATTCATTGGAAACGCTTTCTAAAAGATAGTTTTTAGCCTGATCACGAGTAAATGAAGAGATTTTCTCAAGCATATCGAGTTGACTTTTCTTAAGTGTCTCGGCTTCTTTAACGATTTCATCAGCCTTTTTATTTTTGTTTTCTGCTTGAACTTCTTTGATTTCAAGATGTTCTGTCTTTTTGTCAAGATTTTCTTCTTTTTGCTGAATTCTTCGTTCTTGTCTTTGAATTTCTTTTCGTCTATCAGACATTTCTTTTTCAGATTCAGATCTAAATTTTAAAACCTCATCTTTACCTTCAAGAATAAGCTCTTTCTTTTTTGCCTCAGCAAAAATTCCAGCTTCCTTTTTTATACGTTCCGCCTCTTGCTCTGCAGAGCCTATAGACATCTCCGCTTTTGTTTTTCTATGTTTGATTCCCATGAAAAACGCGATAATTCCAGCTAATATGGCAGCTACAACAGCAATAATTACGGCAATTATTGGATCCATGATTTGCCACCTCCTTTTCTTTTTTTAAATTTGCTTTTCTAAGCTTTATAATACAAATACTGTAAAATTGAACATATATGGGTGCGTCGGCCCAATTAGCATAAATATATGCGTATATAATTTTACAATGTATTAACATCAATTGTCAAGGAAATTTAGCTTTTATTTATTAACAATTTAAAAATTGTTCTTTATTTTTACTTTTATTAGGTGTATAATAACTAAAATAATTCAAATCAAAGAGGTGCAAAAGTGTTAAAGGCAAAAAAGCCGTCGGAACTTTTTATGACTCCACGTTTCGGCTATTATGGAAAGATAAAAAAATATAAGAAGGACAGTCAAAAAACTTTTTTTAAGGTTAGAGTTTTGAAAATATCGCTTATCTGTCTTGCGTTTGTATTGATTACAGCAACTGTTTATGGTGTAGCTTCGGTATATTTTACTAACAATAATAAAGGTGAAGAGGGAATACCAGCTACGGCTAGTACTGAGAGCGAAAGTAGTCAGGAAGAAAGCAGTCAAGCCGAAAGTCAAGAGGAAGAATTAATATTTGCGGTAAATTCGGATAATCCGCTTTCTGATAGCTATATGCCTGATTTGGTGGAATATCAAGGAATTAGAATAAATGCTTTGATGAGTTCATCGCTTTTAACTATGGTGGAAAAGGCGAGAAACGACGGTATTGATTTGAAGTTTTCGGTAGGGTATGTCAGTAAAGAACAGCAAGATGTTCTTTATAATAACCGAGTTGAAGAAATGGTAAAGGTTGAGTCATATTCCACTATTATGGCAAGGGCGACGGCTGAGTTTTACGTTCCAAGACCACTTGAATCGGAAATGCAGACAGGGCTTTGTATTGAAATTAATGCAGAAGAAGAGGGTTTTGAAGAAAGCGGAACCTATCTATGGCTTGTTAAAAACGCCGCAGGTTTTGGGTTTATTTTCAGATATCCGCCAGATAAAGAGACAGTTACAGATGTTGAGGGTGACTATAGAATCATCAGATATGTCGGAAGCGAAGACGCTGTTATTATGAGACAATTATCAATGTGTCTTGAGGAATATATTGACTATAAAAGCGGCAGATAAAATAATTTTTAATACTATGAAAAAAAGACTTGATTTTTACGAGTTGTTGTGTTATACTTTAAGTCGCTAAAAATTGCGACAAAAACTTATATATACATGCTTAGTCGAAAGAGGTGACACTAATGAAAGATAATCTACATCCTGTATATGAAGAAACTACAATCAAATGTGCGTGCGGTAATGTAATTGAAACACGTTCTACAAGAAGTGACGTAAAAGTGGAAATTTGTTCTAAATGCCATCCTTTCTTCACAGGTAAGCAAAAACTAATAGACACCAGTGGACGTGTTGACATGTTCAAGAAGAGATATGGTGCAGGAAAATAATTCCGAAAATGTTTGCGGTGCATTCTTGCACCGCTTTATTTTTATTTTAGGGGTTTTATTTATGCAGTACAAAACTGTTAGTGAATATGGAGAAGATTCTTTTATCGAAAAAAAGTCTAAGTTTATTGGATACTGTAAAAATGTCGAAACTGAGGACGAAGCAAAAGAATTTATTAATATTATAAAAAAGAAGCATCAAGATGCGGGCCACAACGTTTCAGCTTACCGTGTAAGAGAGAATAATACCGAGAGATTCAGCGACGACGGCGAGCCTCAGGGCACGGCAGGAATACCTGTTTTGGATGTTTTGAAAAAGACGGACACGATAAATGCGGTCATAGTTGTCACTAGATATTTTGGTGGGACTATGCTTGGTGCCGGCGGCCTTGTAAGGGCATATTCTCATGCGGCGTCTTTGGCTTTTAAAAGTGCAAAGCCTACCGAGATGAAATTGTGTAAAAAATTAATGTTAAAGTTTGATTACAGCTACTATGGGATCATACCAGATATGATTAGTTCTAAAAACGGAGTGGTGGACGAGGTTATGTTCGAGGATTTAATCAGCCTTGATTTTCATGCTTTACCTGAGGATTTAGAGGTAATTCTTGATAATTATGCCGAAATTACAAAGGGAAAAGGTATATTTATTGAAAAAAGTGAAAATTTTTACCCTTTTAGCAAATAAATTAAAAATAAAAAAAGAGTTTTTCTGTTTTTCGTTGTATAAATATAGTAAGCGAAAATAAAAGAGGTGAGAAATTTGAAGATAAGAGAATTTCTTGAAGATAATGAAGAAAAAAATTTAAGCCCTTTTGCATGTTTTTCAAAAAGCAGCAAGGGAAGAGAAAGAGAAGACAAAAAAGAAGAGCTTAGGACATGCTTTCAAAGAGATAGAGACAGGATAATTCATTGCAAAGCATTTAGAAGGCTCATGCATAAGACACAGGTTTTTTTGTCACCCGAGGGAGACCATTATAGGACAAGGCTTACACACACTCTTGAAGTTGCGCAAATCGCAAGGACGATTGCAAGGGCGCTTAAGCTTAATGAAGACTTGACAGAGGCGGTGGCTCTTGGTCACGACTTGGGGCACACTCCTTTTGGACATGCCGGAGAAAGAGCTCTCAACGACTTGGTAGAGGGTGGATTTAGGCATTTTGAGCAGAGCGTAAGGGTTGCTAAGGTACTCGAAAAAGACGGAAAAGGACTTAATCTTACATATGAAACCTATGACGGGATACTTAATCACACCAGAGGTCAAGAGGCATTTACGCTTGAAGGGCGAATTATAAGGTTTGCAGATAGAATTGCGTATATAAACCATGATATTGACGATGCGATTATTGCCCGTGTATTAAAAGAGAGTGATATACCAAGTAGTATTGTTGAAGTACTTGGAACTAGCAAGAGCAAGAGGATAAACACCTTGGTCTATGCGATAGTGGAAGAAAGCAAAGACGGACAAATAAAGATGAATGAGAAATGTTTTGAGGCATATAATAAACTACATAAGTTTATGTTTGAAAAGGTATATTTGAATCCATATGCTAAAAAAGAAGAGAAAAAAGTGCCGCATATTATCGAAAGTCTTTATAAGTATTATCAAAAACCCGATAAGCTTCCAAAGTATATGAGTAATATAGTGGAGGAGTATGGAATAAAAACTGCGGCGGCAGATTTTATTGCGGGCATGACAGATAGATACGCTGTTTACTGTTATGAGAACGTATTTATACCCAAATCGTGGAATATTGGAATGTAACAAGGATGGTTTAGATGGCACTGCCTGATTATTTTTTACAAGAATTAAAATCAAGAGCGAATATAAGCGAGATTATTTCTTCTTATGTAGAGCTCAAACGAAGAGGCAAAAACTTTGTGGGCCTCTGCCCATTTCACGGGGAAAAAACACCTTCTTTCAGCGTGAATAATGAAAATGGATTTTTCTACTGCTTTGGTTGTGGAGTCGGCGGAGATGTCATCACCTTTATTATGAAGCGAGAAAATCTTGATTATATAGAGGCAATAAAGCTTTTGTGTGAAAAGACGGGACTTCAAATGCCCGAAAGCGGGATGGACGACTCGATGTCAAGGCTTAGGGCAAGAGTGCTTGAAATCAACCGTGAAACAGCGAGGTTTTTTCATGCGACCTTGATGAAAGAAGAGGGAAAAGCAGCCCTTGACTACCTACTAAAAAGAGGTATCGACATAAAGACCATAAAGCATTTTGGCTTAGGATTTGCCAGTGAAAATAGATTTTCGCTTGTAAATTATCTAAAGGCAAAGGGATATAAAAACAGCGAAATTGAGTCGGCAAATGTCGCATTCTTATCTAAAAATGGAAATCCGATTGATAGATTTAATAATAGGGTAATGTTTCCGATAATAGATTTAAGAGGAAACGTGGTCGCCTTTGGTGGGAGAATCATGAGTGATGAAAAGCCGAAGTATATAAACAGCTCTGATACGCCTGTTTACCACAAAAGTAGTGGACTTTTTGCGATGAACTTTGCAAAAGACAGCAAGGAACAGTTTATACTCGCTGAAGGTTATATGGATGTAATTTCGCTTCATAAGGCGGGTTTTACCGGTGCGGTAGCCTCATTGGGAACGGCGCTTACAAAGGAGCAGGCAAAGATTATATCAAGATACACAAACGACATAGTGATTTGCTATGACAGCGACGAAGCGGGAAGGAAAGCCACCGAAAGGGCAATGCCGATTTTAAGAGACGAGGGACTTTTAGTAAGGGTGCTGACGATTCCAGGCAAAAAAGACCCTGACGAGTTTATAAATTCTAACCCAAAAGACGGAGTTGCGAGGTTCAAGGCACTGCTGAATAACTGTTCAAACGACATCGAATACAGGATGGAAAAGATAAAAAGCGAGTGCGATTTAGAAACAAATCAAGGAAAAATTGACTATTTAACAAGGTGTTCGGCGGTTTTATCAGAGATAGAGAATAGCATCGAAAGAGACGTGTACGCAGGAAAGCTTTCGGCGGAGATAATGGTTGAAAAGTCGGCGATAAACAGTCAAATTGAAAAACAAGTTAAGCAAAAGAGAAAGAATTATATTAAGGAAAAAGAAAAAAGGGAATATAAGATTATAAATTCGGACGCTTCAAAAGTGAATCCCGACAAGGCAAAGAATATTAAAATAGCAAATGCTGAAGAAGCGCTGATTGCCTATATGCTAAGAAATCCAGACGGCAGAGATTATATAAAAGATAAAATTTCACCAGAAGATTTTTTTACAGCGTTTGGAAAAAGAGTATATAATGTAATTTTGGGTAAAAATATACAAAGTCAGGAGATATCTCTTACAGATATGTACGACGACTTTACAGAGCAGGAATTAAGCTTTTTATCTAGAATTCTTTATAAATACAGTGAAATGCCACTTAATAAAAGTGATTCTGATGAATACATCGGGATTATCAAGGGAGAAGGAAAGTTTGCAAATCCCGAAAACATAAAAAAGGCCGATAATGATGAATTGGCGGATTATTTTAAAGCATTAAAAAATAAAAAAAGTTAAGTTTAACTTTAAGAAATGGAGAGGAATGGACAATATGTCAACACCAGATAAAAAAAGCGTTATCAAAGACCTGATAGAAAAAGGAAGAGGAAAAGGCCAACTTACCACTAAGGAAATTCTTGATGCTTTGGGCGAATTGGACTTTGAGCCAGAACAACTTGAAAAATTTTACGATACACTTGAGTCTCAAGGAATAGAGGTTATCGAGGATTTTAGCGACATAATGATTTCTGATGTAGATTTGTCGAAGGCTGTCGGAGAAGAACTAGATGCGGGAATCGGTGCGGACGGAATTGCCATAGACGACCCTGTTAAAGTTTACCTAAAAGAAATAGGAAGAGTGCCGCTTTTAAGCCCAGAAGAAGAAATTGACCTTGCGATAGCGATTACAAATGGCGATGAATACGCAAGAAAAAGACTTTCAGAAGCGAACTTAAGGCTGGTTGTAAGTATTGCAAAAAGGTACCTTGGAAGAGGTATGCAGTTTTTGGATTTGATTCAAGAGGGAAACCTAGGTCTTATCAAGGCTGTTGAAAAGTTTGACTACACTAAAGGATTTAAATTTTCGACATATGCAACATGGTGGATTAGACAGGCGATTACAAGGGCGATAGCCGATCAGGCAAGAACGATAAGAATTCCTGTTCACATGGTTGAAACCATCAATAAAGTTAAGAAAATTTCAAGCCAATTACTTCACTTAAACGGACACGAGCCGTCCGCCGAAGACATTGCCGATTGCATCGACATGCCAGTTGACAAGGTTCGTGAAATCATGAGGGTTGCACAAGAGCCTGTTTCGCTTGAAACACCAATCGGTGAAGAGGAAGACAGCCATTTAGGCGACTTTATCCCAGATGATGATGCTCCAGCTCCTGCCGATGCAGCTTCACATACTCTTTTAAGAGAAACACTAGGCGATGTGCTCGATTCGCTTACAGATAGAGAAGGAAAAGTCTTAAAGCTAAGATTCGGACTCGAAGATGGAAGGTCTAGAACACTTGAAGAAGTAGGAAAAGAATTCAACGTCACAAGAGAAAGAATTAGACAAATCGAGGCAAAAGCCTTAAGAAAACTTCGTCATCCAAGCAGAAGTAAAAAGCTTAAAGACTTCTTGGATTGAGGAAAAGCCTATGTATATGACCTTAGAAGCAAATTATGCGGTACGAATAGTCGAACTGCTAGCTAGAGACGATGTGAAATTAGATGCAAAAACGATAGCGACAGAGAGCGAAGTTCCAGTCAGATTTGCACTTAAAATACTTAGAAAGTTGGTGTCAAGTGACATTATATGCTCGTTTAAAGGTTCGAAAGGCGGATATAAATTAAACGGAGAGCCGAGTGAAATCACACTTAGAAGGGTGATAGAGGCGGTCGAAGGGCCTTTTACCATTAGTAGATGCCAAAACACCGAGTATAATTGTAGCAAGCAAAAGTGCAAACTCCACGATATTTACAGCGAAATTTCAAAGTGCGTGGTGGACAAGCTTGATACATATACTTTTGACAATATATGTATAAAATAGAGAAAAATCCTCCGATTTATTAATCGGAGGATTTTTCTTTTATTCCTTACCTACACCTTTCATGGTTAGGCTGATTCTGTTTTTTGCCACATCGACGGACATGACTTTTACGTTTACTATGTCGCCGACAGTAAGGGCGTCGGACGGGTGCTTGATAAATTTATTGCTGATTTGGGTTATATGCACAAGGCCGTCTTGGTGAACGCCAATGTCGACAAATGCACCAAAATCAATTACATTTCTAACTGTTCCCATGAGCTCCATGCCTTCTTTTAAATCTTTGATATCTTTGACATCACTTCTGAGCATGACTTTTTCTACTTCGTCTCTTGGGTCTCTACCTGGGCGTGTTAGTTCTTTAACTATATCTTTAAGTGTTGGTATTCCGACACCTAAGGTTTCAGAAATCTTCTCTTCACCTATATCATTTACCTTGTTTTCAAGCTCGCTAAAGCCGCCTTCGGGCATTTTCTTAAGGTCATAACCGCAGAGTTCAAGAATTTTCTTTGCACTGTCATAGCTTTCAGGATGGACACCTGTGTTATCAAGAATATTACTGCTTTCGCTTACTCTTAAGAATCCAGCACACTGCTCATAGGCTTTTGGTCCTAATTTAGCAACTTTTTTAAGCTGAGTTCGGTTCTTAAATGCACCGTTTTCGTGACGATATTTAATTATATTTTTTGCAAGTGCAGCACCGATTCCTGAAACATTTTCAAGAAGTGATGGAGAAGCGGTGTTCAAATCGACACCGACTGTATTAACGCAGTCCTCAACAACACCTCTTAGGGTTTCGTCAAGACGTTTTGGTGGCATATCATGCTGATATTGTCCTACTCCAATGGCTTTTGGGTCAATTTTAACTAGCTCTGCAAGTGGGTCTTGAAGGCGATGCGCTATGGAAATCGCACTTCTAAGCGTGAGGTCATACTCAGGATATTCATCCGCCGCAAGCTTTGAAGCTGAGTAAACCGAAGCGCCCGCTTCACTTACAACCATGTATTGCACGGGAAGTTTCTCCCTTTCGATAAGTTCACTTGCGAATATTTCAGTTTCTTTAGAAGCGGTTCCGTTTCCGATTGCCATAAGGCTTATTCCGTGTTTTTTAACGAGTGCCTTTACGGTTTCTCCGGCTTCTTTTTCTTTTCGGTCGCCGTGGGTCGGGTAAATTACCGAGGTGTCGAGCACTTTTCCTGTTTCGTCGACTACTGCCACTTTACAGCCTGTCCTGTACGCTGGGTCAAGTCCTATCGTGACTTTTCCTTTAATAGGTGGTTGCATTAAAAGCGGTCTTAAGTTGAGTCCAAAAACTTTTATAGCACTTTCAGCAGCATTTTCGGTCAGCATATTTCGAATTTCTCTCTCAATAGCTGGGAAAATCAGCCTGTGATATGAGTCCTTGGCGGCTTCTGTCACAAATTCACCGCAGGCGTTATTTTTCTTAACATAGGTGCCTATCACGATGTTAGTGCCCTTGACTTCATCGAGCTCTACCGAAATTTTAAGAAAACCCTCTTTCTCGCCTCTGTCAAGTGCCAAAACTCTATGTCCCGCAATTTTTGAAACAGGCTGACTGAATTCGTAGTAAGTTTCATAAACCGATTCTTCATTTTTTGCAGCCTTGCTAATCACGATACCTTGTGCACCAGTGACAACTCTAAGACGCTTTCTTATAGAAGCATCATCGGAAATCATTTCAGCAATTATATCGTTTGCACCCGCTAAAGCATCGTCGGTATTACTTACGCTTTTTTCCTCGTCGATAAAATCTTCTGCCATGTCGACAGGATATTTTTCACCTTGCTCTAAAATCATAAGTGCTAAAGGCTCGAGTCCTTTTTCCTTAGCGATAGAAGCTCTGGTTTTTCTTTTAGGTCTAAAAGGTCTATAGATGTCGTCAATTTCGGAAATAGTGTTCGCCCTATCTAAAGCAGCGGCTATTTCATCCGTGAGTTTTTCCTGTCCGTCTATTAAATTTCTAACCTCTTCACGCCTTGAATCAAGGTTTCTAAGGTATTGTAGCCTGTCAAAAATTTCTCTGATTTTTTGGTCATCAAGAGAGCCGTGCGCCTCTTTTCTATACCTTGCGATAAACGGTATGGTGTTGCCCTCGTCAATTAGGGCAATCAAATTTTCAGATTGACTCTGATTAAGCGAAAATTCATCTGCAATTACTCTTATATAATCCATTTTAAGCTCCTTAAATTAAGTATTAATGAGCTAATTTTACCATATATAAAAGATAATCGCAAGGACTTAATTTAGCTGAATTCGTTCATGTCGCTGCGGTATCTAAGAGGTAGATGGCTCATCTGACACTTTCGGTTTAGCCTTTCTTTGATTCCGATGGTGTCAAAGAATTTTTTCCACATAGAGCGGTACATTTTTTCTTCAGGGCCTAGTGGTGGCTCTTTTATGTCGTCTACATTTTTATATTCAGCCTTACCGTCTTTATAGACAAGCGCAACCTTATGCGTTTTATCGAAAATCATAAAGGTTTCGCCGCTGAATCTATCACAAAAATGCTCTGAAATCAGTGGTAAGACATTATTTTTAGGATTGATTACGGACAAAAGCACGCCGTCAAACTCCGAAAATCTGATAAAACCCGTGAAGAGGTGAGCCTCTCTTGATAAAAACAGATTTGCTTTTTTTATTTCTGTAACAGGACTTGTGGTGAGCATTGAGCACACTTTTGAGCCAGTTTTGTAGCCGAGTTTAAGGAACTCCAAAATCTTAAGCTCCTTGTTTTCCATACAGCTTAAATAGGCTTCTTCGACCATTTCCTTTGCCTCAAGGCCTATCTTTTTTGGTATGGATTTTTTTACCCTCATTGCCTTTTCTTCATCGGTGTATATTTCTTTTACGCTAAAAAGAGTGGACTGCTCATGTCCGATGATTTCTATGGCTATCGGCTCTTCTCTTTCATAAACACTCTCAAAAACACAGCACATTAAGCCGTCAAAGGTGCCGTCGTAATAGTAAATTACATTAGATTTATATGACATATTCTTCTTCCTTTATATTTGACCTGTCAGGCTTTTTATGCCGTCTTCTTTGGTGAAAAAACTTAACTGCTCAAAGGCGTCGACATTTGACGGCAAGGCTTTATCCTTTAGAATTCCGCTTAATATACTTGTATTATCGGTAAAAAATGAGCTGAAATATTTCCCGTTGCAGGTGATGAAATATTTTGCACGCTTTAGGACAACACCGATTTTTTTAAGGTCGGAAAAGTCAAGATTTCCGTGCCTTCTTGCCACCATTATACGCCTTGCACTGAGCACTCCAATGCCGGGGATTCTTAAAATGTTTTCATAGTCTGCCTTGTTTATTTCCATAGGAAATTTATCAAAATTATTTATCGCCCAGTTGCATTTTGGGTCTAAATCTGGGTTGAAATTTTGATTTTTCTCGTTTAAAATTTCATTGGCATTGAAGCCGTAAAATCTTAATAGCCAATCTGCTTGATAAAGCCTATGCTCTCTTAAGAGCGGTGGTTTGTAGTTTAGTGGTGATGGGAGATTTTTGCTGTTTGAAACAGGGATATATGCTGAGAAAAACACCCTTTTTAAGCTAAATTTTTTATATAGTGCCTCTGTGAGTTTCAGTATTTGAAAATCGCTCTCTGGGCTTGCTCCGACTATCATTTGGGTCGCTTGCCCAGCTGTAGAAAAACTTTTTGCGTGCTTGTATTTTACAATTTCATACTTGCTTTGTTCTATTGAACTTTTGATGTAGGACATGGGTTTTAATATGCTTTGTTTTGATTTCTGTGGTGCGAATAAGCTTAGACTTTCTTTAGATGGAAACTCGATATTTACGCTCATTCTGTCACAAAGAGTGCCTAAAGAGTGAAGAATATGCTCGCTCGTTCCAGGTATTGCCTTTACATGAATATATCCCATGAACTTATATTCATATCTTAAAATCTTGATAGTTTGAAGCATAAGTTCACTGCTGTAATTGGAATTTTTGTAAACTGCCGAGCTTAAGAACAAACCCTCGATATAATTTCTGCGGTAAAACTGATAAGTTAAATTTGCAAGTTCTTTTGGTTCAAATGTAACACGTTCAAAGTCGTTGCTAAGCCTGTTTACGCAGTATTCGCAGTCAAAAGAGCAGTCGTTGCTCATCAAAACTTTTAAAAGTGAAATACATCTGCCATCGGCTGAAAAACTATGGCAAATGCCACAAGCCTTCGTGTTTCCGATGCCACCTTTCACGTTTTTTCTATCGGAACCGCTAGAGGTGCATGCGACATCGTATTTAGCGGAATCAGAGAGGATTTCAAGTTTTTTCATCAAGCCATTTTCTTCGCTTGGAATCAAAGAAAAAGAAGAACTTTCCCTTGTGTTTATTTCTGTACTAATCATCTTTTTCTCCTTCAAATAAAATCGCCCTTTTGACGCTGTCGTTGCCGTATTTTTTTCTAAGGTAGTCTTTTGCTTTTTCAAGTTTCATGTTTTTTTCAAAGTCGGTATCTGAAAAAAATGAACACTGTATTGTGGGCTCGACACTTAATTTTTCTGCTCGAACACCTAAACTTCTTATAGGTGAATTTTCCTTACAATTCCTAAAAAGTTCGAGCGCTTTTTTATAAATAGTCTCAGAATCGGCGCATGAACAACTTAGAGAAGAGCTTTTTTGATAAGACTCAAGACTGCTCGTTTTTACAGAAATGCCGATGCAGTTTGCCCATAGGCCGTGCTTTCTAAGCCTGTAAGCCACTTGCTCAGAAAGCTCCATGATTACAGGCTTTACCTCGTGTTCGGTCTTAATGTCTTTAGGCAGTGTCGTGCTGTTTCCGATACTCTTAATTTCACGCTGGTTAGAGGTTAAATTAACAGGGCTGTCGTCAACGCCGTTTGCATATTCAAATAGTTTTTCACCTTGCTTTCCCATCAGCTTTATAAGCGTGCTTTTTGGAACTTTTGCAATGTCGCCAATGGTGTGGATTCCGTAATTTGCGAGGGTTTTAAAGGTGCTTTTTCCGACAAATAACAAGTCAGAAGTTGGAAGTGGCCACACTTTTTCCATGAAGTTCTCTTTGGTTATTTCAGTTATCGCATCAGGCTTTTTCATGTCACTTGCAAGTTTGGAAAAAATTTTATTAAAGGAAACTCCAATAGAAACCGTTAGGCCGAGTTCAGACTTTATTCGGCTTTTAATTTTTTCGGCAATATCCATTCCGCTTCCAAAAAGAAGCTTACTTCCCGTGACATCAAGCCAGCATTCGTCAAGGCCGAAACTTTCGACTCTATCGGTGTAGTCACAGTAGATAGAGTAGGCAAATTTTGAATATTTTTCATATCGCTCAAATCGTGGAGGGACTAGAATTAGACCAGGGCATTTACGTTCAGCTTGCCAAATTGTTTCTGCGGTTTTAACACCTTTTTCCTTAGCAAGGGCATTTTTTGCAAGAATGATTCCGTGTCTTTTTGTGGGGTCACCGGCGACTGCCATGGGAACATTTTTAAGTTCTTCATTATAAAGACATTCAACCGATGCGTAAAAGTTGTTCATATCTATATGAAGTATAGTTCTTTCTTTCACAGTTTGCCCCCTTTTTATTAAGCTTTAAATAAATTATAGAACAAATGTTTTGATATGTCAAGAACATTTGTTTGTTAAATTATGTTAAACATATAGTGGAGATATTTAATTTCGAGTGAGGTTTACTTTTTAGTTTAAAATTGATATAATAAAAATACTTAATTAGTTTATTGTTTTTTAGGTGGTTAGCAGAATGAAACTTATTTTAAATTATATAAGACCGTATAAAATGAAGATGATACTAGGACTTGGAATAAAGTTTTTTTCTACGCTGATAGAGCTTTTTATTCCGTTTATTTTATCATATATAATTGACGATATCGTGCCACTTAAAGAGATAAATCCCGTCTTGTTTTGGGGCATAGCGATGGTGATACTTGCATTTGCGGCGCTTTTGACAAATATAAAAGCGAACAGAATGGCGGTTAAAGTTGCAGCGCTTACGACAAAAAGTTTAAGACATGACCTATTTGAAAAGGTACAGTCGCTTTCGTGTAGTCAAATTGACAAATTCACGGTATCATCCTTGACTTCAAGGCTGACGTCCGACACTTATAACATACAAGGATTTGTTTCAGGTATGCAAAGAATTGGAGTGAGAGCGCCGATTTTGCTCGTAGGTGGAATTTTAATTACTTTTTTCCTTGATGCATTTTTGTGTTTAATAATGATTCTTATCCTTCCGTTTATAGCTATAGTAGTTATTTATGCATCGAAAAAAGGTGTAAAACTTTACGGTTTTTTTCAGAAAAAGGTGGATTTGCTTGTAAGGTCGATTCGTGAAAATTATCTTGGAATAAGGGTGATAAAGGCGCTTTCAAAAACTAAATACGAGAAAGAAAAGTTTGAAAAAATCAATGAAGGAGTCAGTGAAAGCGAGAAAAAAGCGGGAAAAGTGATGTCTATTACAAATCCGATTTCGAGCATGTTTTTGAATTTAGGCATGACGGCGGTGGTGCTTGTCGGTGCGTATTTAGTAAATTCAGGCATGTCAGGTGCAGGAAAAATCATTGCATTTTTATCGTATTTTACCCTGATTTCTACTGCTTTAATTGCAGTTACAAGAATTTTTGTTATGGTTGCAAGAGCAGATGCATCCGCAAAAAGAATAGAAGAAATTTTGGAAGCTAAGGAAGATTTGAAAACGATAGAAGCTGAAAATTTTTTTCAAAAAGAACATATTGTATTTGAAAATATAAGCTTTTCATACTCAGAAAGTGAAAAGCAAAAATACAATCTCAGAAATATTAGTTTCAAGATGAAAAAGGGTAATACGCTTGGAATAATCGGAGCTACTGGCTCGGGTAAATCGACAATTATACAGCTGCTTTTAAGATTTTACGATCCGCAAAAAGGGAGAATCTTTATAGATGGAAAAGACATAAGAAGTCTATCGGCAAAAGATTTAAGAAATTCTATAGGAGTGGTTTTTCAAAACGATTTTTTAATAGCGACAAGTATATACGAGAACATTAGATTTGGAAGAGAAGTAAGCAAAGAACAGGTGGAAGAAGCCATGAAGCTTGCCCAAGGAGAAGAGTTTGTAAGCGCTCTTGATGAGGGCTTTGACTACAAACTTGACTCGAAAGGGGCAAATTTCAGCGGTGGGCAAAAACAGCGTATTTTAATTGCAAGGGCACTGGCCGCCAAACCGAAAATCTTGATACTCGATGATAGTTCTAGCGCACTTGATTATAAAACCGATGCCAGCCTTAGAAAGAAAATTAAGGAAAATCTTGATGGGACAAGCTCTATAATAATTGCACAAAGGATTAGCTCTGTAAAATTTGCGGATGAAATTTTGGTTTTGGATAAAGGCGTGATTGTGGCAAAAGGCAAACACGACGAGCTAATAGAAAATTGTGATTTGTATAAAGAAATAGAAAAATCTCAAACAGGTGGTGATTAAATTGAGCAAAAAGAAAAATAAAACTAAAATTCTATTAAGATTATTTAATTATATTTTAGCACAAAAGAAGCTTTTTGTCTTGGTTTTAATCCTTTCACTTTTTGCAAATGTTTTTTCACTGATAGGTCCATTTTTATCGGGAGAGGCGATAGATGCCATTGAACTTGGTGAAGGAAAAGTGGATTTCAGTGCGGTTTGGTCAAATGTTATTTTGATGATAGCTTTTTATGTTATTTCTGGAATATTGACCTATGTTTTATCGGTGATGATGATAAATCTAAGTCAAAAAATAGTGTTTAAAATGAGAAAAGACGTGTTTGAAAACCTATCAAAACTACCTGTAAAATTTTTTGATAAAATACAGGCGGGTGAACTTATCAGTATAATATCTTACGATATAGATACAGTAAATGCATCCTTATCGGCAGATTTAATGCACATAGTGGCGGGAATTATCACGATAATAGGCTCTTTAATTAGCATGATATTAATATCGCCACAAATGCTGATTGTCTTTGTGATTACAGTGCCGGTTTCTTTGTGGATTGCCGTCAGAAGAACAAAGGTGGTAAGACCACTTTTTAAGAGCAGATCTAAGTCATTTGCACAGTTAAACGGGTATATTGAAGAGACAGTTTCGGGCGCTAAAACGATAAAAGCGTATAATGTTGAAAAGGAAATGCTTGAAAAGTTTGATGAAAAAAATGATAGGGCAGTAGATGCTTTTTATCAGGCGGACTATGCGGCGGTGATTCTAGGTCCTACCATGAACTTTATCAACAACTTCTCACTAGCTCTAATAAGCGTATTGGGTGTGATTTTTTTCTTAATGGGAAACATAACCATAGGTGGTGTATCGGCGTTTATACTTTATTCAAGAAGATTTACAGCACCGATAAATGAAATCGGAAACATTTTAAGCGAGCTTGCCTCGGCAACCTCGGCGGCAGATAGAGTCTTTAGTTTAATAGATGAAAATCCTGAAAAAGAGGATAAGGTGGGAGCTGAAGACATCAAAGATGTAAAAGGTGAAATCGAATTTAAAAACGTCAATTTTAGTTATGTGGAAAATAAACCTGTTATAAAAAACATGAATCTGCATGTAAAATCGGGCGATACTGTTGCTATTGTGGGGAAAACGGGTGCTGGAAAAAGTACGATTGTAAATTTACTCATGCGTTTTTATGATGTAAACGAAGGAAGTATTTTCTTAGACGGAAAAAACATAGGGGATATAACACGGGATAGTCTTAGAAGTGCCTATACTATGGTGCTTCAAGACACATGGCTTTTTGAGGGGACTATATTTGAAAACATAGCCTATGGAAAAGAAGGAGCTACTATAAATGATGTAAGAGAAGCTGCGAAATCGGTGGATATTCACGATTATATCGAGTCGTTACCACAGGGTTATGATTCTGTTTTAAATGATAATGCGGTGAATGTTTCAAAGGGGCAAAAACAGCTTATAACAATAGCAAGGGCGATGCTTAATGATTCAAAGATTCTTATTTTGGACGAAGCTACATCAAATGTAGATACAAGGACAGAGCTCAAAATTCAGTCGGCAATGGAAAAACTGATGGAAGGCAAAACCTGCTTTATAATAGCTCATAGGCTTTCGACCATTAAACATGCAGATGTAATTTTAGTCATGGAAAATGGAGAGCTTAAGGAAAAAGGTACACATGAAAAATTAATGGAAAAAGATGGGGTTTACAGAAAATTGTACGATGCACAATTCCAGTAAAAGTGTGAAAATTATGTAAAGTACTTTAGATTTGCTGTTTTTTGCTAAAATATGATAAAAATTTTTTTTGAAATGATGTTTTTGCTCTTGTTATAGGCTTTTTTATGTGATAAAATAACTACAGTTACTTAAAAATGATATAAAAAGGAAATAAATATGAACGAAATTGTAGCATGCATAAATTGCTTTAAAGATATAGACACAAGTATAGGAAACGGCGAAGTTTGTCCGCACTGCGGGTATAATAATTTTGAAGAACCAATTAAAAATACGCTTGAATATAGAACTGTTTTGCAAGAAAAGTACATTATAGGACGAGTAAAGTGTGCAAACAGTGAGGGTTTTACATATAGCGCATATGATAAAGAGAATTTGATTAGGGTTGATATTAGAGAATTATGTCCCGTTACACTTATATATAGAGATGAGAATGAGGTTTTTCCCGCACAGGGCAAAGAAAATCTGTATGACGATATGTATGGTAATTTTTTGAATATGTCAAAATCACTTTTGGCGGCAGGTAGTTTGAACGGCGTGGTGCCGGTAATTGATATATTTAACGAAAACAACACTTGTTATATGGTGTATAGATATTTTGAAAGCGTTTCACTTAGAAGTTATGTGGACTCTTTAGGAGGAAAACTTGATTACAACACGGTGTCAGATTTGTTTATGCCACTTATTAATTCGCTTTCGACACTTCATAGTCTTTCGGTGAAGCACTTAGGAATTTCACCTGAGACTTTAAGGGTTTGTAAAGACGACAAACTTAGACTCAGTGAATTTTCTGTAGAAGAATTAAGAAGAGTGGGAACTTATATTGAGCCTGATTTGATTTCAGGATGTGCCGCTTACGAGCAATACACAAATAATCTTGCCATGACAGAAATGACAGATATATATTCTGTAGCGGCAGTTATGCTTTATTGTCTAACAGGAAAACTTCCGATAGCTGCGAATAAAAGGCTTGAAAACCCAAGATTATTAATATCTAAAGAGGTGTTAAAATCACTTCCATCACATGTAACTTCTGCGATAGCAGGGGCTCTGCAAGTGAGACCTGAACAAAGAATAACCAGTTTTGAAAGCTTTAAAATGGAGTTTATTTCTGGTTCTTATGTAAGTACTAATGAAGTTGAGGAGACGGAATATGTAAGGGATACATCTCAATTTGTAAGGAAAAAGACTCACAAAACAGGCTCCTTAAAAATATGGCTTATCGGCTCTTTTATAGTTACTCTTGCAGTCGCCTTGTACATCGGATATGGAATAGCCACAAATAGCGATGTGTCAATCAACAATGTTTTAGACTTTTTTGAAGATAATTTAGATGTTGAAACAAATCATCTAATACTGCCCGATATGGTAGGCGATAGCTACGAAGAATGGGTGGAAAAAATTGACACGAATAAAGGTTATGTGTTTAAGCTTGAGGTGGTATCTGAAAGTTTCAGCGATACCTATGAAGAGGGAATTATAATCAGTCAAGACCCAAAACCTGATGAAAATATCAGTGAAGACCAAGTGATAAAAATAGAGGTGAGTAAAGGCTCAAAAATGAGAAGCTTGCCGAGTGTTAGCGGACTTTCGCTTGAAGATGCGCAGGTTGCACTGAAAAATGAAGGAATGCAAATAACCATAAAAGAGGCAAACAGCGACACCGTCGAACAGGGCGATGTCATGTGGTATGGCGATGAGCTAAACGCCGGAGACACCATAGAATACGGCTCGAATGTGACAATCATAGTAAGTTTAGGACCTGAAACGACATAACTGAATTGCGGGCAGATTAGTTGACTGTTCTTAAAGGGTATTTATATTAGTTTATGGAGGGTAATATTATGAAAAATTTAAAAATTATTGGCATATTGGCTTTAGTAAGTGTTTTGATTGGACAACGATTTTTAGAACTGTCTGACCTTGCATTTGGGATAGGTTATGGAATAGCGATAGGCACACTAATTTTGAGTTGCATACCTAAAGAAAAATACGAACAAATCAAATCATTCAAGAAAAGTTTATTTACACGATAGTTTGTATGTTGTTAACGTAATATACACCAAATAAAACTTCCTATATCAAAAATTGATATAGGAAGTTTATTTTTTG
>CAYJFP010000006.1:0-78497 GCA_964369415.1 uncultured Eubacteriales bacterium
TTGGTGGAGGCGAGGAGAATTGAACTCCTGTCCGAAAGTTATTTACCAGAGCTTTCTACGAGTGTAGCCTATGAGTTACATTCCCTTAAAGATGCGCCCAAAGGCAGACTCATCTTTTTAGTAGCCTTTAAATCATGACAAGCTTAAAGGCGTTGGCTTGTTCACGTGCACCACTAATCGACGCTTCTATCCAAGCCGTGGTACTCTCGGTAGAAACGAGCTGCATTAAGCAGCTAAAGCAACTTTATTGTTGTTACTTAATTTATAATTTACGGCTTTTTAAGTGGTACCGCGCCACTACTCGCTTACTAAGGCTCACGACCCCCGTCGAAACCTTTACGCCCCCATGTATTCCCCTAAAAATAGGGGAGAGGTAGTGTTTTTAACCTCCTACTAGGAAGTCTAAAACATTTGAGCCTTTGCTTGTTTTTGCCTTGTAAAGCTCGGTAAAGCCACAGCTAGTACAGCTTATAGTTATAAATTTCTTGTTTTGAATGTCAAACATCTTTGCAAAATTTCCACCTGTTGCTTGGAATTGGTCGTTTTCAAAACTGGTGTTTCCACATTTAGCGCATACATATTGCATAATAATTCTCCTTTAAACTTTATTTTCAAAATCTAATACGATTCTAGAGCCTGTTGCTCCTTTTTGTCCTATGTATTTTCCTTTGTAAGGATTAATCGCGGGCTCTTTTGTATCTGCAAAAACTAATTGGCCGACTCTTCTTCCTGCGGTAAGTTCAATAGCTTGCCTATTTGCGTTGAAAAGCTCTAAAGTAATTTCACCCTTAAAGCCAGGGTCAACCCATCCAGCATTTTGTATAAATAACCCCATTCTACCAAGTGAGCTTCTGCCTTCAACAAAAGAAGTTAAATCATTTGGCAGTTCTATATATTCCATAGTTGTAGCCAAAACAAACTGACCGGGGAGCAAAAGATATTTATCGGTTATAATTGTCTTATATCAACACTTGCTGGCTGAATTTGCTGTTTTTCTAAAGGTGAGATGACTAATTCGCCTTTAGAGAGACGTTTAATTATACTTGCATCACTCAGTATCATTATTTTCCAGCTCTTCTTTATTAGTTGCAGTCGATGTCATTCTTCTTTTATGGTATTTATAAAAGACAAATACCCTTGAAATGATAAACAATACGGCGATGACAGTCCAAATTCTAGTTACATCCCATAGAATATGGTCAAATCTAGTGACGCCTATACTGTTTGTCATAAAAAAGAATAAATACATTCCTGTAAAAATTCCAATTAAAATTAGCGCATATATTCCTAAAGTTTTATACTTAATCATTAAAATCCCTCAGTTTCAAAACTTATCGATTTTGCTCTTTAAGTGCCCTTTGTATGTCTCTTTTTGCGCTTTTTTGAGCTATATCGGCACGTTTGTCATACTGTTTTTTACCTTTGCATACACCGACTTGAACTTTTACCCTTGAGCCTTTAAAATAAAGAGAAATAGGAATTAAAGCATAGCCATCTTGTTGGGTTAAAGCAAAAAGCTTCATGATTTCTCGTTTATGCATTAAAAGCCTTTTTACCCTCATGGGGTCTTTGTTAAAAATATTCCCTTGTTCGTAAGGGCTAATATGGCAAGCGTTTAAAAAAAGTTCACCCTTAACGACAGAGCACCAAGCGTCTTTTAAATTTACTCGTCCTTGCCTTAAAGACTTAACTTCGGTTCCGAAAAGCTCAATGCCAGCTTCAAAGCTTTCTTCAACAAAATAGTCATGATAGGCCTTTTTGTTACTTGCTATTGTTTTTGTGTTTTCTTTTGCCATAAAAGCCTACCTCCTAAAAATTAATTACTTTGAATCAGAACTGATTGTATTTTCGACAGCTTCGGCGCAGTAACAAACTAAACTATCACAAAATTCCTTTTTAGAAGAGTTTTTATCTACGCTTTCAAGAAGCTCCTTGCAGTTAAGAGTTCCGTTTTTATCCTTGAATTTATCTAAAAAATCAGAAACATCTTCTCGGCTTCTGTTTAGCATGCCAAGAGCCATTAAAGCTCCTGTAACAGCACCACAAACAGAGCCAACTCCCATTCCACCGCCAAAATTTCTGCCTAAACTATATGCGGATTCTTTATCAATACCGCACAAATCATGAAAAGGTATCAAAACCGCTTGACAGCAGTTATAATGCGGTTTGTCAGTCTTTATTTCTTCAGTTTTAAACAGTTCATAGGCGGTCTCAACTCGTTTAGTCATGGTAAAACTCCTAAATTTTATAGTTCTCTTCTTCCTTCTATCGCCCTTGTAAGAGTGACTTCGTCGGCGTATTCAAGGTCACCACCTACAGGTATACCATAGGCAAGTCTAGTGACTTTTATTCCAAGTGGTTTTAAAAGCCTTGAAACATACATGGCGGTTGCTTCACCTTCAACAGTGGGATTTGTTGCCATAATTATCTCTTTTACTACTCCATCACCTGTTCGGGCAAGTAGTTCCTTTATTCTAAGTTCGTCTGGGCCGATTCCAGAAAGAGGGGAGATGGCGCCGTGAAGAACATGGTAAGTTATGTTAAATTCATTAGTTCTTTCAAGTGCAAATACATCTCTTGGGTCCTCAACAACACAAATGGTTGTTTTATCTCTTGAATCGTTTGAGCAAATGGGACAGATTTCACTATCGGTTAGATTACAGCAAATTTTGCAGTAATGTGTGTTTTGGTGTGCATCTAAAATCGCCTGAGCAAACTGTTTTGCATCTTCATGACTCATGTTAAGTACATGATACGCCACGCGCTGTGCCGATTTATGTCCTATTCCCTGAAAACTCTCGAACCAATCAATTAAATTATCAAGTGGTGGGATATGATACTGTGCCATTAGAATAGACCTGGTATATTAATTCCGCCAGAAACAGCATTTAATCTTTCTTCTTTGTCAGCAGAAGCCGCTCTTAAGGCTTCGTTAACAGCCGCTGCAATCATATCACAGAGCATTTCTGTATCTTCAGGGTCAACAACCTCAGGTTTAACTTCGATTAGTTTAACTTCCATTTTACCTGTAACTGTCGCTGTAACCATAGAGCCACCTGCTGAAGCAGAATATTCTTTTTGTTCTAGTTCCTCGGTTACTTTTTCCATGTCATCTTGCATTTTTTGAGCTTGACGAGCTAGTTGTTGCATATTTTGCGCACCGCCGCCACCTACACCTTTTGGTAATCTTGCTTTCATTTTTATCATCCTTTCAGTTTCTATTCTTCAATTTTTTGAACTTCAATACCCATATCTGTTGCTTTTTTTTCTAGCGCAGTAAATGGGTCGTCATTATCTTTATCTTTGTTTTTTTTATATGGTCCTAGTTTATAAAGTTTTCCCGTTACAGCATAAATTGCCTCTCGCAGTTTATCCTTATAAACTGGGTTTGTCTTTAAGTAGTCAAATGCTAAATCAGAGCCGTCTACAAGCATAAAGTCGCCGCTTGTGTATGCCGCTGAGTCTAAAAAAGCCATTCCCACAGTCATGGAATAATCTTTAACTAAATGTATAACTTCGGGCCATTTGGTAAATGGGACTGCATTTTCGGATAATTCCTCTATTTTAAAATTTTGTGGTTCTCTAATTTGTGGTGTTTTTTCATCTTTATCAGGTTTAGCTACGGGTAAAGGAGAAAGGGGAGAAGCCGTAAATTTTCTTTGTTCTAAGGCTTCAATTCTTCGCATTAAAGCATCGCTACTTGAATCAAGTTCAGGTGAGCATAGCTTAATAAGTGCCATTTCAAGTACTACTCTCTCGTTAGAATACTTCATCTTATCAAGAGTTAAATTTAGGCTGTCCATACAGTGGAGTATAAGTGATAAAGGTGTTTTTAAAGCAGCTTCTTCAAGACTTTGGTATTCTTCATCGCTCATGATTATCATAGAAGGCTTTGTTCTCATAGCTTTTATAAGCATCATATGCCTAAAATGCATAACAAGTTCTGAGCAAAGTCTATTTAAATCCTTAGATTTTGCGTATAAATCATTAACAATTTCTATGCATAAAGCGGCATCTTTGCTAGTGATTCCATCAGATAAAGAAAAAAGGTGCTCTTTTGAAGCAATTCCTGCTGTTTCTTCAACTGTTTCATAGCTTACATGCTCATTTCGTCCAATACACTGGTCTAAAAGAGAAATAGCATCTCGCATGCCGCCATCGGCAATTTCGGCTATCATAAGTGCCGCATCGTCGTCTATGGTGGCGTTTTCCTTTTCGCAAATATATTTTAGGCGTTTTGAAAGTGCCTCGGTGGTAATTCTTCTGAAATCAAAGCGTTGACACCTTGAAAGAATGGTGGAAAGAAGTTTGTGCACCTCTGTAGTTGCCAAAATGAAAATTACATGAGATGGAGGCTCTTCAAGTGTTTTTAGTAGTGCGTTAAAAGCAGAAGATGAAAGCTCGTGCACCTCATCTATAATATAGACTCTATATTTTGCCGAAGCAGGAGTAAAGGCAACCTCTTCTATCAAAGCCCTTACATCGTCGACTCTGTTATTACTTGCGGCATCAATCTCCATGACATCCATCAAAGAGCCGTTGTCAATTCCGATACAGTTTTCACAAACACCACAAGGATTGCCGTTTTGAAGATTTAAACAGTTAACGGCCTTTGCAAGTATTTTAGAACACGAGGTTTTACCTGTTCCCCTTGATCCTGTAAAAAGGTAGGCATGTGAAACTTTTTGGGCGATTAGCTGAGACTTTAATGTGTCGGTAATCTGCTCTTGTCCAACCATATCGTCAAATGTTTGAGGTCTATATTTTCGGTATAATACTTTGTAACTCATAAATATACCCAGTCACTTAAAAAAATAGTGACAGCAACCTTTCCTACATTTTTTCAAAACTTGCCTTCAAAAATAGGCAAGTACAAATTCCGTAGAATATGTGAGTGGACAGGCTACCTGCATCGCACGGGAAGATCCGCTTAATGCTGCTCGGTTCCCCGCCTGACATGGTTCACGGGCTCCCGCCGCGCAGACCTGTCCACTCGCATATTCCACGGCGTATCTGTCCCTGCCATGAAACTCGCTTTAACATTATAATAGATTTTGAAGAAAAATTCAAGTATTAATTATGTATTTATTTTACTAAACGAGAAATTATTTTCGTTTTTTCATATTTTCTCTCTCAAGTTTAAAAATAGATTTACAGAGTATATCAGTATCAGACTCACTTATTTCGGTGATTTTACAACGATAAATAAACTCATCATTAACTCTAAATCTGTCAATAACATTAGACGAAAAAGTAAATGACGGGGAGTCAGGAGTTAGATGAAGATCAATGATATCTAGTTTTTCATCGATATCAAGAAGTAAATCGCTAGAAAAACGAAGTCCGGAAAGACTTATATCAAGAAGATTCACATTGAACATTTGTGAACTGCCGTTAGACTCGAAAATGGAAACATTATCTGCTTGTTGAATATTTACATTTGCTGAAGTCTTAACTCTAAAAAATTTTCTTCTCTCAAAATTTTGAAAGATTTCTATATTTGTAATTCTTATAAATTCTTTATTGGAAACGTAGATTGTTCCACCAAGAACTAAGAAATTTCCACCTTTTCTAAGTACAACTTTTACTCTTAATCCATATTCAATAAACTGTAGTGGGTCACCGTCTTTAGAAACTACTTCTAGGGCAACCTGATCTTTAACAAGTACATTTTTTACAGTTCCAAATAGCAATAGTTCATTATTGGTGGTTTTAACTTCGCAAATTGCACCAATATATGATGTAATAGTATTATCCATAATTATACCCTCTTAATTGTTTCAATTAAATAAATACACTTTTACTACAAAATATACATATTTAGTTTAAAGACTTGCAAAATTAAACTAAATTTGATATTATTTTAATAAAGCATATTTATATAAATTATTTTACAATAAATTTATATTGTTTTCAAGACCTAATTTTATTTTTTTATTAATTATTTATAATGTATTTAAGCTAATCTTTTACATTTTATATAAATTTGATGAATTAAAGGAGGAATGTTAGTTTATGGCGAAAGTAATTTCTTTTATTAATGAAAAAGGTGGTGTAGGAAAGACCACTACAACAAATGTTATGGCATCAATTCTTAAAGATAAAGGCTTTAAGGTTTTGTGTATAGATTTTGACCCACAGGGACATCTTTCATTTGGATTTAATGCAGATACGCAAAGTAAACCAACCATTTATGATGTTTTAAAGCGTAAAGTTAAATTGAGAGAGGCAATTCAAGAAACAGTAATTACCGACTTAGTTCCTGCGACTGATATACTAAAAAGTATAGAAAGTGAGTTTACAAGTCATGGTAATGAAAATATTTTAAAAGAGATGATAAAACAAGTTGATTCACTTTATGATTATATTTTAATTGATTCACCGCCTGAACTTGGCTTGATTTCTATAAATGCATTGGTTGCATCAAATATAGTTTTAATTCCTTGTTTGCCAGATGGATATAGTCTTATGGGAACAATTAAAGTTCATGAGACTATTTCAAGAATTAAATCAGCATTTAATCCTGATTTAAGAATTGGCGGAATTGTTTTAGTAAGGTATTATCCTAGAGAAAAGCTTAGCCGTTCGGCATCAGATGTGCTTAAAAATCTGTCTAAAACACTTGATATTCCTCTACTTCATACAAAAATTAGACATAGTAATATACTAAGTGATTCAACAAGTGTAAGACAATTAAATGTTGTAAAATCAATCTCAAGCAATACTTCAGTTCAAGATTATATGTCTCTTACAGAAGAACTATTGAGAAAGGGGATAATCTAATATGGCAAACAATGATCAAAGTAAAGATTTACTGTTTAGCAAACTACTTCCAGCGCTTAAAAGTAATCCTTTTTCTTCGGAATATGAGGGAAATAAACCCGATACAGTCGATACATACGAAGAAGTAGAAGTAAATGATATTTTATCAGCACTAAGAAGTAGGCTTTTTGCAAGACAAAGCACATATACCCAAGACAGCTATGCAACGCTTAATGTTATGGAGAGTCTTGTATTAAAGCATATTGATGATATAGTAAAAAGATTTAACTGTTGCAGTTGTGATAGGTGCAAATGTGATGTGGCGGCTTATGCGCTTAACAATTTACCTGCAAAATACATAGTAGCAGATAACAAACTTGTGACTAGATATGAAGATGAAATTCCGACAAGGGTCATCATGAATGCACTAGTTAATGCCGTTATTCATGTTAGAAGCAATCCGAGACACTAACTTTTAATTTCTGATTTATTAGATTTAAAGTGAGCTAAGCTTTTTTTGTATATAAAGTTTAAAAAAGTATATAAAGAATATGCCGTTGTTACTGAAAGAATTAGACCGACAGCGGTGTTTTCGGGTTTAATAATTAAAAGTGATAAATATATTGAAATAGACGAAAAAATAAGTAAAATAGGCATTTTTTTCAAGAATACAAAGCCGCATTTTGTTACTGAAAGCACCTTGCTTATGCTGAGCGAAGCGTTGAATATGGTACTGAAAAATAAAATTGCTATATAGCTTTGCATTTGGTATCTGCTCATGAATATTAATATTAAGCCGACTCTTAGTGCGGAATCTATTATGTTGTATTTCATAGAATGAAGCTGTTGGTCAAGGCCTTTTAGTATACAGTCTACGACGATGTCAAGATACATAAGTGGTACAAGTGGCGCTAAAATTTTAATGAATTGGGCGGATTCCTTACTTCCGTAGAGCACCACTGCAAGAGGTTCGCTAAATACAAAAAAACTTCCAGCAGTGATAATACCGAAGGATACAGTAGCAGAAAGAGCTTTGTTCGTCACAGCGGCAACGTTTCGGTGGTGATTTAGCTCCATTTCTTTACATATCTTTGGGATTAGCAATATTGCAAATGAGCTGATAAACGCAGAAGGAAAGTAGAGTATAGGAAGAGCCATGCCTTGCAGTAAACCATATTGCGACATTGAGGAAGAGTATGAAAGACCGCCTCTTTGAAGCTGATTCGGAATTAATAAATTTTCACCCATGGAAAGAAAACTTCTTGCGGCGGAGCTAAATGTACAGGGAAGCGCAATGTGTGCTAAACCTTTAAAGACTCCAGTCGCTTTTTCTCTTTTTATAGGGCAGTTCTTTTTTAGACTAAATTTAAGTGAAACTGAATCAATAATAAAGGAGCACAATTCACCTAAGCTTGAAGCGCACATTGCGGCGACACATGCACTTTCAAGACTGTCAAAGGGAAAAAATGTAAAAATTAGTACAGTGCTTCCTATGGTTATAACTTGTTCTGAAAGTTCAGCCATTCCACAGCTGACAACTTCGTCCACAGCTAAAAAGTACCCTTTCATGCAGGTGCAAAGTGACATGAAGGGAAGACCTATTCCTAAGATTTTCAAGCAGTCGGCAGCCTTTGGATTGCCTAAAAAATTTGTAGCGGCAAAATCAGAGAAAAAAATAAACAAAGCCGAGATGCTAAGGCTTAATATAAAGCAAAAAGACAAACATTTTTTAACAAGGGATGGTATTTGATTTCTCTTACCACTTGCGATAAGTGAGCTTACAAGTCTTGTAACAGCAAGACTTATTCCCGAGGTTGAAAGTGTTATGGCAAGGATAAAAACAGAGAAAATCAGCTGGTATAGGCCCATTCCTTCGGCACCGATTTTATCTGTTAAGTAGGACCTGTAATATATATTCGTGCTTCGCATGAATATGGCGATAAAAGTCATTACAGCTCCGTTCATCAAGAAAGCTTTTTTGTTCATAGCTCCTCCGTTCATAAACAAGATTTTATTATAAGGTAGGTAAAAATATGCAAAACGATAATTGGACCGAAATAATTGTAGAAGTTCCATCTGAAGTGATAGACAGCGCATCTGATATTGCGCAAATGGTTGTTCCTTATGGAATTTATATTGAAGATTATAGATTTTTAGAAGCAGAAACACTAGAAATTGCCCATATTGATTTAATTGACGAAGATTTGCTGGCTAAAGATAGGTCAAAGGCTTATGTTCACATCTATATAAGCCCGACAGAAAGTCCGATGGAGGCGATTTCTTTTCTGAAAGAAAGATATGACTCAGAAGGGATAAAGCATGAAATAAGTTCAGTTGGATGTAAGGAAGAGGATTGGATAAATAACTGGAAAAAATATTTTAAGCCGATAAAAGTAGGTGAAAAAATATTGATTCGTCCGATTTGGGAGGAAGAATGTGAGAGCGATGGTAGAATAATTCTTGATTTAGAGCCTGGTCTTGCCTTTGGCACAGGAACACACGAAACCACAAGATTATGTATGGAAATGCTCGAAACTTATCTTACAGAAGGTGACAAGGTCTTAGATGTAGGCTGTGGTAGCGGAATTTTATCTGTAACGGCGCTTTTGCTAGGAGCTTCAGAGGCTATCGGAGTTGATATTGATAAAGTTGCTATAAGAACAGCGGATGAAAATGCTGTGATTAATAAAGTAGAAGATAAATTTAAGGGTATTTGTGGGGACTTAACGGACAAAGTAAGCGGTAAGTATAAAGTGGTTATTGCAAATATAGTCGCCGATATTGTCATTAAGCTTTCAGAGCATGTCGAGAACTTCATGTACGATGATTCAGTTTATATCATAAGCGGAATCATTGACAGTAGAGAAGACGATGTTATGCTTGCTATTAATGATAAATTTGAGATTTTAGAAAGAAAAGAAGAAAAAGGCTGGGTTGCCATGGTACTTAAACTTAAAAAATAAGGAGTTTTAATGTGAATTATGCAGATATTAATTCAAAAACTATAGACAAATGGGTAAAAGATGGTTGGGAATGGGGGAAACCTATCGACCATGAAACCTTTGAAAGAGCTAAAAAAGGCGAATGGGAAGTATTTCTGACACCGACAAAACCTGTTCCAAAAAATTGGTTCGTGGAAATGAAAAACTGTAAAATATTGGGACTTGCCTCAGGTGGTGCTCAACAAATGCCGATTTTTTCCGCCCTAGGTGCAAACTGCACAGTGCTTGACTACTCAGATTTGCAGCTTGAAAGTGAAAGAATTATGGCTGAAAAGGAAAATTATAGCATTGAAATAGTAAAAGCGGACATGACTAAGAGACTTCCGTTTGAAGACGAAAGTTTTGACTTGATTTTTCACCCTGTTTCAAACTGCTATATTGAAGATGTGCAGCATGTGTGGGACGAGTGCTTTAGGGTTCTTAAAAAGGGTGGAGTCTTACTATCAGGAGTTGATAACGGGATTAATTTTATCTTCGATGACGATGAATCTGTAGTAAAATACAAATTGCCGTTTAACCCGCTAAAAGATGAAAAACTCTATGAAGAATCACTTAAAAATAATTGGGGCATACAATTTTCTCACACGACCGAAGAGCAAATCGGCGGACAGCTTAAGGCTGGTTTTACGCTTAAAGATATTTTTGAGGACACTAACGGCGGTGGAAATTTGCATGAACACGGCATTCCTAGTTTTTGGGCGACAAAATCTGTAAAATAAAAAAAGCTAACTTTTATCACTTAAGATGAAAGTTAGCTTTTATTTATTTTAGTTAATCAAGTAACATTGTAATGAGTTTTCTAGGACAAGAGTCTACACACTTGCCACAACCAGTACATTTGTCAGAGTCAATGCTTGCCTTAAAGTTTGTGACAGTGATTGCATCAAATTCGCAAACTTTAGTACATTTCATACAGCCGATACAGCCGATTTTACATATTTTGACAACGCCAGCACCCTTATCGCAGTTGTTACACCTTACAATGGCTTGCTTTTTAAGAGGAACTAGGTCAATAAGCCCTTTTGGACAAGCTGCAACACATAGAGAACAGCCTTTGCATAAAAGTGGATTGATAATCGCAACGCCGTTGCAAATACTAACAGCACCGTACTCACAAGCTCTTACACAGTCGCCGAGTGCCATACAGCCGTATCTACAGCTAGAGATACCACCTGCTAAAAACGAAACAGCGCTACAACTTTGTATACCGTCGTATTCCATTTTATTTTCGGTGTATTCAAAACTACCCATGCAGTGTACTAATGCAGTTTTTGCCACCAAACTAGCAGTTTTTCCAAGTATTTTACCACAAGCTTCGACACATTCCGTACCACCAGGAGAACATAGCCCAAGTTCGGCTTCACCTTTTGACATTGCAGAAGCATAGCCCTCACATCCTGAGTATCCACAGGCGCCGCAGTTAGCACCAGGTAAGACTTCAAGTAATGCCTCAGCCTTTTCGTCCTTAGGAACAGCCATAATTATAGAAGCTACGGCAAGTATAATTCCAGAAATTATTCCGATTAGACCAACAATGATAATTGCTATTAAAATTATATTCATAGAACCTCCTTAAACAAGCAGTCCGTCAACAAGGCCTGAGAAACCTAAAAAGGCAACGGCAACAAGTGAAGCGGAAACTAGAGTGATAGGTAGACCCTTCATGAACTTAGGTACATCACAAAGTTCGAGTCTCTCTCTAACACCTGCAAACAGAACCATAGCGACCATGAATCCAATACCTGAGCCGAAGGCATTAACAAGTGATTGTACATAGCCAAAACTTGGATCTGCAGCACCTTTTTCAAGGACTAACATGGTAACGCCTAAAACAGCACAGTTAGTAGTGATTAAAGGAAGATAAATGCCAAGCGAATTATATAGAGGTGGCATATATTTTCTAAGTGTGATTTCGAGTAGTTGAACAAGTGAAGCGATAACTATAATGAAGACAATGGTCTGCAAATATGTTAAATCATTAGGAGTTAACACATAGGTGTATAAGGGCCAAGTAACTGCAACAGCTATTATCATAACAACAGTAACGGCGCAGCTCATCCCAAAGGCGGTGTTTAATTTTTTAGATACACCCAAAAATGGACATATTCCTAAAAATTTGTTTAAAACATAGTTTTCGGTAAGTATGGCGGCTAGGAAAACGCCAATTAATATTCTTATTGTATCACCCATTAGCTTTTTCGCCTCCGTCCTTTATTTTAGTACAAGTAGAGGCCATAGGGCACTGGGAACATCCCATAGCTTCGGGCGCTTTACCTTCTTTTGAAAGTTTACCAGCAATAGCGATAAGCATACCAAAAACGAAGAAGCCACCAGGAGGAAGTAAAAAGATGATGATAGGATCCATAAATCCAGATAAAATCGGAATTCCAAATACAGTTCCGGCACCGAATAATTCTCTAATAATACCCATTGCAAGAAGTGCAGCGGTAAAGCCGATTCCCATTCCAAGTCCGTCTATAATCGATGGCAAAACCTTGTTCTTGCTTGCATACATTTCCGCTCTACCCAAAATGATACAGTTAACAACTATTAAAGGTAGAAACACGCCAAGACTACTATCGAGCTCTGGCACATAGGCTTTTACGAGTAATTGAACTATGGTAACAAAACCAGCGATTATCGTGATAAAAGCGGGTATTCTAACTTTATCTGGAATAAATTTTCTTAAAACAGATATAACGGCATTTGAGCAAATAAGTACAAATGTAGTCGCTATACCCATTCCGATTGCGTTAAAAGCTCCTGTGGTAACAGCAAGGGCGGGACATGTGCCCAGCATTAATCTTAGTACAGGATTTTGCTTTAAAATTCCCTTTGAGAACTCTTCTCTTAATGATTTTGCCATGTTACACCCCTCCTTTAATTTCTTCATGCATAGAAACTGCTAAATTAACAGCATCAGTCACGGCATCTGTAGTGATTGTAGAGCCTGTAAGAGCCTCAATTTGGCCCTCTGTAGTTGCAGTTCCCTTAATTACCGAAAACTCTGATGCTACTTGCTTATATTGGTCGGTAAATTCAGGATTAGTGGCGTTAGAGCCAAGTCCTGGAGTCTCGTTATGGCTTAAAATTGTTACACCTGTAACATTGTCATCTTTATCTATTCCAGTCATGACGCTGATAGTGCCGCCATAACCTTTCGATTCAGTTACATAGACATATCCTACGGTTTCACCGCCAGCAATGCCCTTATAGCTGTTGTCGTTAATTTTTTCAAAACTCTCGGCTGTAGGGAGCACTATGAGTCTTGAATTTTCCTCAGTAATAGCGGCAGCTTCTGCGATAGTATCTTTAGTAAGTTCGTTTGTAACTGCAAGAAGGCCTGTCATACAAACGCAGATAAGACAAAGAATGAAAGTAGAAGTTAAAATAGTTTTAATGTTAGATTTCAAGCTTTGTCACCTCTTTTCACAAAACCAAAGGGTTTAACAGTCACGGCACGCTCAATAAGTGGGACAAGGATATTCATAATAACTATAGAATAAGAAACACCTTCTGGCAAAGAGCCGTAAACCCTAATAAGAACAGTTAAAATGCCACATCCGATAGCGAATACTATTCTAGCCTTTGTATGTATAGGACTTGTAGTATAGTCAGTAGCCATAAAGAATGCACCTAGCATTAAGCCACCTGATAAAAGCTCAAAAAGTGGGTCTCTTCCTAAAACTAATGAGAAAAGTGCAACTGAAGCTAAGTATGTAACAGGTATTACAGGGCTGATTACTCTTCTTATAATTAAGTACAGTCCGCCAAGAAGTATCGCAAGCACACTGGTTTCACCGATACATCCAGCTGTAGAGCCTAAGAATAAATCTAAATAAGAAGGAAGCTCGGCACTGCCGTCGGCCAAAACAGCAAGTGGAGTAGAAGTGCTCACAGCATCAAAAGGTGTGGTCCACTCTGTCATTCTTGATGGAAAAGAGTTCAGTAGTATAATTCTAGCTGTAAGAGCAGGATTTACAAAGTTTTGTCCGATTCCGCCGAACATTTGCTTAACAACTACTATGGCAATTACAGAGCCAAATGCACCGATAAGCGGATTTACAGCAGCGGGAAGATTTAGTGCAAGTAAAATACCAGTGACAACAGCACTTAAGTCAAACACGGTTTGAGGACGTTTCATCACTTTTCTTGATAAATATTCAGCTGCTACAGCAGTAGCGGTACAAGTCAGAAGCAAGATGACTGAATTTAATCCAAAAAATATTATAGAAGCGATTATAGCTGGACAAAGTGCAATTACAACATCAAGCATAATGTTTTGAGTTGTAATTTTTGAATTAAAATGTGGGGAAGAGGATACGATTAATTTAGCCATTATTTACTCGCCGCCTTTCTCACATAGCTTTTTCCAAGTCTAATTGATTGAACTAATTTTCTACCAGCAGGACAACTGAACGCACAGCACCCACATTCCATACAGGTCATAATATGATGACTCAAAAGAGCATCGGTATCTTTAAATTCGGTGTATTTATCAAGTTTAGTCGGTATAAGTCTCATGGGACATGCCTTAACGCATCTACCGCACAAAATGCAGTCGGTAGAATCCTGCATAGTAGCTTCGTTTTCATCAAAACAAAGTATGCCGTTGTTTTGCTTTAAAATCGGAACTTCATCAGATGCCACTGCAACTCCCATCATAGGGCCGCCCATGATGATTTTTGAAGGACTCGATTTATATCCGCCCGAAAATTCGATTACATCTTTAATCGCAGTTCCGACAGGAACAATGACATTCATAGGATTTTTAACCGATGAACCATCAATAGTTATTCTCTTTTTTATAAGAGGTATGCCGTTTCTCATGTAGGAAGCGATGAAAGAAACCGAACCGATATTCATAACAAGACACCCGACATCGGATGGAAGTTTGCCAGCGGGCACACATCTTCCAGTAGCAGCTTGTACAAGAACCTTTTCAGCCCCTTGAGGATACATAGACTTAAGGGATAAAACAGTTATGTAATCAAGTTTATATTCATCAGAAAGTTTACATAGATACTGGATGGCATCAGGCTTATTGTCTTCAATAGCAATTACGACATTATCAATTTCAAGAATTTCTTTAACCTTTTTGATTCCTTCAAAGATGTTTTTTCCGTTTTCAAGAGCTTCTCTATGGTCACAAGTGACATAGGGTTCACACTCAGCGGCGTTTACAATTAGATAATCAAGTTTAACACCTTCAGGAGGATTAAGTTTAACATGCGCCGGAAATCCTGCACCGCCAAGTCCTACTAGACCTGAAGCTTTAACCATATTGGTAAAATCAGCCTTGGAGACAATGTTTTCAGGAGTTTTAATATCAGGGTGTATTTTCATCTCACCGTCTGATTTAATAAAAACTGCATCTATCATTTGTCCAGCAGTTAGCATAATTTGTTTAACTTCGCTTACAGTTCCTGAAACTGAAGCATGAACAGGCGCTCCAACGTAAGAATTACTGTCGCCGACCACTTGACCTACATATACATAGTCGCCTTTTTTCACTACTGGACTACATGGCGCACCAATGTGTTGGCTCATTGGAATTATTACCGAGTCCGGAATAGGCATAACCTTTGTCTCCAAATGTGCGGTGTTTTTGTGATGTGGAACGTGCGCACCGCCAAATGTTTTAAAAGGACGAAAGTTGTTTTTCAATATTTTACACCCCTTAATTAATTTATACATACTTAAGGCAATACCGCACAATTAACAGATGAAGCTGCAGTATATCATTAGCTAGCAAAAATTCGATTAAATCTTACAAAAACCTGTCTGAATACCAGTGTATGCAGCCAGATTTTTCTCTTATCTAACAAAATTTTGAACTGTGCTATCGAAATACTGTAATTATGCAGTCTAGCCTTGACAATTCTAACATATTTTGAACATATAATCAATACAAAAACAACAAAAAGCAGTATTTCTACTGCCTTTTTATTGTTAGTAATTTATCAAATTGTTAAATATATATTTATCTACCCATATCAATGGTTTTAGTAATCATAGCCTTTAAAACTGAAAGAGCTGTCAAATTTGCATCATAAGCTGTGCTAGCAGCCATAAGGTCAATGTTCTCTTCTGTTGTATCAACATTAGAATATGTAACATAACCTTCTTCATTTGCATGAGGATGCGTTGGGTCATAAACTAATTTAAAATCTCTATTATTTTCGACAACATGAGTCATTTCAACTCCGCCGCTTGATAATTCAACGCCATTTAATGTTTCTTCAAAAGTAAGTGGGCGTTCTTCAAAAATAACTTGCTTTCTTGCATAAGGTGTGCCGTCTGCACTCGTATTGTCTGCATTAGCAATATTTTGCAAGATTACGTCTGAACGATAGCGTTGTGCTGTTAAAGCAGAACCGACAATGTCTACAGAGGACAAGAATGCCATGGAAAATCACCCTTTCTTATTTAAAGTTTGCGTTTAAAACGGTATTATAATTATCAAACTGACCCGTCATTTTATCAATTAGCATAGAATACTGTGCATATGCCTTATAAAGTTCAAGATTCTCTTTTTCAATATCAACATTGTTTCCATCTTGTCTAAGTGAAGTCATATCTGTCATAACATTAACGCTAATTTCATTTGGAACGTCATCAGAATTAGCTATAGCTTTTTGAAAAGCTTCATCAAAAGTAAGGTTTTTAGTCTTGTATCCTGGAGTTTCAACATTGGCAATGTTTTGTGTATGAAGCTGTTGGTCTAGCCATGCGATATTAATACCCGCTTCAATGGTTTTAAAATTAGTTGAATTAAAAAACATGCAATCAATCCTCTCACTTTATGAGGCCTCACCGGCTCTCAATTTTTTATCGGCTTGAACGTAAGTATCTCGAAGTTCGGTAATCATCTGAGTCACATCTTCAAGTGCGCCGATTTCTTTCTTTACATTTGCATTAAGAACTACGCTTAGAAAATAATCATATAGTGTATTTAAATTATGTGATATTTCAACTGAATTGTCAAGCGTATTTTGTAAATGTTTAAGAATTAATTGAGATTTTTGCAAATGTTTGTTGATTTCTTCGTTATTTTTGCTGTCAAAAGCACTTTTTGCTTGTGTAAGTTCTTTAATAAGACCGTCATAAACTTTAATTAACATGTCACAAGGAGTCATTGTCATGACTGATTGCTGTTTGTAAACTTGGTAATTGTTTTTCATAGCAAAACACTCTTTTCTAAAAATATTATTAGTAGGTAGTTCCAAATTGTGAAGCAAGATATGAACTTTGAGTATTATAATCGGCAAGTATTGATTCCATAGAAGAGAATTGACTCCAATATCTATCATATTCAAGCTCGTATCTCATTTTGAGAGTTTCAATCATATCTTCAATATTATCAAGACGACTTTGCATATCATTGTTCTCGTCACTTGCTTTTCCTTCAACACCAGCAAGTTGTACTAAAGTACCAGGATCGGCCGAGCTCTCATTAGCTACCTGTTTAACTAAGGCATCAATTTGAGTAGATAGGCCACCTGCAGAACTTGTAAACAATTCGGCTACCGATTCAGGATCTGTTGCTAACGCTTGTCTAAATGCATCTTCATCAAATGTCAAAGTACCGCTTGCAGCTTCGTCATCGTAGAAAGAGGAGGTTTCAATTCCTATTTGATATAAAGCAAGTGAAGACCCTTCAGGTTTTGTATACATTATAGTTCTTAGAGAAGATAGGAATGAATTGATGGTCGAATCGCCGCTTACTAAGCCAGTTTTTGCTTTTTCTTCCCATAATTCAATCTGTTTTTCAGTCATGTCTTCCATTTGAGTACTAGTAAGTGGATCATAATCTTGATATTCTCTGTCTGCATTTACATATTCACTTAGATTAGCAATCATTTTGTTATAATCTTCAACAAATTTTTTCATTGCATCAACTATTGAATCATCGTCTCTTACTGTAGAAATAGTAGTTTTTTCATAAATGGTTTCGCCACCAACTTCTTCACTTGGGCTAACTGAATTAACTGCCATTGTGATTCCGTCTATGGTGAAAGTATTACTACTTCTAGTGGTTTCAACGCCGTTTATTACAAGTTTAGCATCTAAGCCTTCAGAAACTTTTCCACTTGTTAATGAACCACTGCCAAATGTATAGCTTGAAAATCCGAAAACAGATGAAAGAATAGGATTTGCAGCAAAATCTATGGAAGATGAAGGTGTGCCTGTTATAACTAATCTTCCATCTTCAAATTTAGCATCATAAATACCTTCATAGCTTGTAATATCTGAAAGTTTTGTAGCAGAACCAAAGGCAGCAGCTACAGTTTCAAGTCCATAAACATCTGAAATATTTGTGTTTTCATCAGCTCTATTTGATGTATAGGAAAGGTTAAATCCCATAGCAAGAGATAAATCAGTCTTTTGCTCTTCTTCAATGGCTTTACCGTCAGTTGCGTCAATGTCAGTTGGCATAAATTCAACTAAGAAGCCTTCTTGTACATCTAAAGAGCCCGTTGTAGCATTGTATTTAATATTTTGAATTCCACGTTCATCAGATTTAAATGTATCTTTAAGCCATGAATTAAGTGCAGTTTCAATTTCAGTTTTAGTATAAAGTTCATCACCTTCAACATCGGGATCGTCTTCCTTATCGGGAAGAGTAAAGGTGTGGTACTCGTTATTGACTTTAAGTGTAAATTTAGCACCACCCGATGCAGTGTAGTCACTTTCTAGAGTAGAACCTTTAACTGTATTAGTAGTAAGATAATTACTAGATACTGTTGATGAAGCTTCCACGGCGTCTGTGCCAAAAAGTTTAGAAAGTAAATCGCCTTCTGATTGGCTAAGCTCAATTCCGTAAGAAGAACCAGAGTTAGAAGCTGTGATAGTCATTTTATCAGATAAAGATGAATAACTAAGTCTAACACCAGCATCACTTCTATTGATTTGATTAATCATTGAAGCTACAGAAGTGCTTCCATCAAAACTGAAATCTATACCATTTATAGTAAAGGCGAATCTGTCTCCAGAGGCAACTTCAGAAAGACTTTGGTTTGTAGAAAAATTAGAGCTAGAACCTGGAGCGATTCCAAATAAAGTAGAAGATGAGCCTGTAATTGTTAAACTGTGTCCAGCTTCAGGTGTTCCGTCTGAATTCAATATATTCATAGCAAAACTTAGTGATTGTTTGCCGTCTATATTAGTATCTAAACTTACTTTAACAGAATCACCAAAGGCAAGTGAAACCTCTTGCTCTAAAGCATTTAATAGGTGCTGAGCAGTAACTTCATAATCGCCGTCAGCGTTAAATTCACCAACAACATTATCTAAATTAATAGTTTTAGTTACACCGTCAAGGGTAAGGTCAAATGAAGGTGCGGAATCAAGATCAAGATTTGCACCCGCTTCTGTTTTAGCACCTGTAGTAGCGCCTGTGGCGTCTGTTATAGGTGTAGCATATGAGGATGTAAGTCCTGTCATTGTAAGCGCTGCAGAAGAAGAGGCTGAACCTTTTACCAAAACCTTCGTAGAAGCTGAGTCTGTTATAAAACGAAGTTTTCCGTCATAGATTTCAGCGCTAGCTCCGCTAACACCTGCTTCTTTAAAAGCATTGTTAAAAGCATCAGTAAGATCTTTTTCGCTTGTAACTTCATTTAAGTTAACATTTATTTCTTTTCCTGAAACTTCAAGTAAAATATTTTTTTCAAACATTGAGGTAAGTGTTTTAGTAGATAAAAGCTCGTTTCCGTCATTATCAAAGATATCGCCGGAAATTACTTGGTCACCACTTAATGAAGACGACGAAGTCAAGGCAGCACTACTTGCTAGTTGTTTAACAATAATGTCATAACTTCCAGCACTAGCGCTAGTAGAAGTACTCTTAACACTTACAGCACTTCCGCTAGTCACTGAAGAAATCATAGAATTAAAAAAATTGTCACTTGCAAAGTTAGTGCTTAAAGTAGAACCGTAAGAGTAATTGAAATAACTGTTATAAAAACTATTAATATTTTCAATTACATCTCTGTAGATTTCTTGTGTCCAAAGTGTTTGCTGTTTAAGGGCTTCCTGTGCGTCTATTTTACCTTGAGTACCACTTAGCATTTCTTCTACCATAGCTTCAGTATCCATTCCGGACATTAGACCAGCTATACCTTGTGAAGAACTAGATGTAGTACCCGATGTTACATTATAATAAGTTGAATTACTTATACTACTCATTTTGTGTGCCTCCATTCGTAAATCAAAACTTTGTAAGTAAAGATTTATTTTAAATCATTCTATTTGTTCTTTGCTTTTGTTTTCCTCTTAGAAGAGTTGAGCGGTAATATTTATTAGCTGCTGCCTTATCACTTTTGTTAAGACTTACAAGCTTTGATTTAATACTATCTCGTTCAAGCTCAATGTGATTGAGTACGACTTGATTATTGCTTTCAATTCGGTTTATAATCGCTTTAATACTAAGAGAAAGATCAAAGATAAGGGAAAGATCACCATTTAAATCCTTTTTATTACAAGTGTGATTTAGTGATGTTCTAAGTGATTTGTCTATACTGCTGTATTTAATAATTTCAGTATCGACTTCATCGATTAAAGTAAGTATTTCTTTTCGATTTTGCATACTTAATAGCATGTCATCCACATTTTGAAGAGGCATATTAATTGTAACTTGTTCAAGTTCAAGAAAATGCTCTTTTTTCTGATTCAATAAAATAATAACGTGTTCATAATTGTTCATAATAATTACATACTGGCAGCTTGTTTATAAGCCTCCGAAGCACTTCTAGGGAAGTAAATCGGTCCTCCAATATATTCAATATTGACACTAGGACGCTCAAGCATCTTCATGCTAATGCTTCCAGGTGTATATTCAAGAGAAAAGTCAGGAATATTCCATTCAATATTGGTTTCGGCCGGAGTATACTCTGTTTCAAGTTCTCCAATATTCCAAGATACATCCACGCCTCCACTTGGCAAAAACATGGTGATAGTAGTAGGCTGCTCGAGCACTTTTTGTCTCATTAATGAGCCTATAGTTGTGCCGTCTTCAATGCTAGCCATGCCATGACCAAGTTGAACTACAGAAGAAACATAAGCCTCATATTGATTCTGGGCTTTTCTTGTGTTTTCAAGTGCAAAATCGTTATTATTAAATTGTCCCAAAGATTTTCTTGCTTGATAGCTATCAAGTCGTACCTGTGGTAAAGAAGGGTCTAGTTTCATTACACTAGGTGTAGTGTTTACTTTAGATTGGGGAATATGGTTGTTTTGATATTCAACACTACCACGTTCAATTTCAAGTTCAAATTTACCTGGATTAGAAGTAATTTGTATTAGTTGTTGCATTATGTTCACCTCACAAATATATAAAAAATTAGCTTAAAAAGTCCATAAGTGAAGTTGGAAGTAGTCGTGCTCCCATCTGTTGAACTGCTTTAAGTGCGTATTCACTCATTGAGAGTGAAATTGTTGCGGCTTCTTCGTCAATTCCCATTAGATTGTCGATTTTAATCTGAAGTGAGTCGACATTTCTTTCATGTCTAGCTTCCATGCTTTCAAGATAACTAACTTTTGAACCAACATCTGTAAGATTGGCTCTATAACTATCGGTAACAGTGTTTAGGTGCTTTTCTAAATCCTTAAGCTTTTCCATGTTTTCCGGAGTTTCATCGTCTACAATATCCGAAATGGCCTCTTTAATATCAGATAGAGTATTATATATATTATTGGATAGGCCACTTGTAGCATCAATGCCAAATCCAAAAATATCAAGACCGTTGTGTGAAGCTAAAAATGCCGTGTCAGGATCAATACTAGATGCGGTGGTTTTAATGCCAAGACCGATATCGATATATACCTCTTCATCCATTGGAATTACCTTATCTACAGCAGGTGTAACACTTGTATCAGAGTAATAATATTCTCCTTCAGCATTTTGCTGTATAATGTCAACTGGAATTCCGTTATACTCCACTCTTCCATCATCGCCTAAAGCAAATGGTTGTAGCAAACTTGCATTTGACCCACCAAATATAAATTTTTCGCCATATTTGCTGTTTGAATATACTAAAAGCTCTTTTATAATGTTATCAAACTCGGCTACAATAGCATCTCTACCAGAATCACCCTGTGGATCATTTAATGCCTTGATAACCAAGGTGTGAGCTCTTTCAAGCAAATCACTTACAGCCATCATATTATCCTCTGTAACAGATAATTCATCTGTTATAGCTGCAATATTATCAAGATGTGTATTAGCTTTTTCCAAATCAACCCTTGAATATAAAACCTTTGTTCCTGATGCTACATCTTCTGAAATATCGACAAAGCGGTTACCGCTTGCGATTTGTTCCATGTTTGTAGAAAAATTAGTCTTTGCTTCGTTCATGTATTGTAAATAGTTTCTAGATGAAGCTCTATCTGCAACTCTCATAATTTTACCTCCGTATTATAAGCCAACTCGGCCCATTCTGTTTATTACTACATCTAACATTTCATCCATTGTTGTCATTACCCTTGCTGCCGCTTCGTATGACTTTTGAAATGTAAGCATATTGGCTGTTTCTTCATCACTGCTTACACCCGAAATAGAATCTCGCTGGTTTAAGAAATCATCTGCAATTAAAGCATAAGATTGACGTCTGCCTTCGTTAAAAGAAACTTGTGAGCCTAGATTTGATATAATATTTATATGGAAGTCAGAGAAACTTCCTGTAAATTCTTCTCCATATGTATTAAAAGTAAAGTCAGTCTCAGTAAGTTGTACAGCTATTAACTGTGAATACTCAACAACATATTCGCTATTATCATAAATAAAGTAACCTGAGCCGGCATTTGTCCATTCTGAGCTTAATGAAATATTTGAAGATGAAACACCATACTTTGAAGTAGTTCCATCATCCAATTTAGCACCGAGTAAAGTTTTATAAACAATATTTCCATCGGCATCTAATAGAGGATCTCCGTTTGCATCTGCCTCAGGAATGGTGTTGTTTGCAACTTGAGTTAAAGCAGAGGCAAAAGTGTCTAAGAGATTTCTATAGTATACGACACCTTCATAGGGCTCGCCGTTTTGTACAGCTAAATTATTGCCGCTTCCGTTTAGGTAATGCAATGATGATAGAAGTGTTCCGCCTGTGATATCTAAAATGTTATTTTGGCCTTGCCACCTTAAATCAACAGTTAGATTATCTTCATCAACTCTCATCATCAAGTTTTCGTTTTCGGTCCCTTTGATTATCATTTGTGAGCCCATCAGAACATCAACAGTTCCATCTGAATACTCAATTACGTCGAGGTTTCCATAACTGCTAAGTTCATCTAAAAGAAGATTTCTTTGATCCATAAGCTCATTAGGATAAAAATAATCATTATCATTGTTGTTTATTGTTACAGAGTCTTCGCTGATAACCTTGTTCAAATGTGCAATTTGAGAAGTTAAATCGTTAATCTTAGCAACATCAACTTGTAAGTCTTCAATATGGCGTTGGGTTACTGTTGCTAAATTGTTATCAAGCTGATTTAATATCTGAGTGATGTTTTGGAAAGATGACATTACTATATTAGCTTGGCTTTCCATTGTAGGTTCTTGAATAAAGCTGTTAATGCTTTCAAAAATCTGGGTTATAGCACTGAACAAGCCGTCCTCATCTGTAAGGTTTGCACCATCGCCTAAAGCGTTTTGAATATCAGCCAAAATTTCTGCAGATTTTCCATAATATGCTGCACTTGAATACTCATCTCTAAATCTCTTATCAAGAAAAGCATCTCTTGTCTGAGAAACACCTAAAGCGTCAACACCTTGTCCTAAAAGAGAAATTGAATTAGTAGCTACACGAGCTGAAGATGTAAATGGATACAAAGATTCTCTTTCTACAGCTTGCCTTGTATAGCCGGGTGTGTCGACGTTTGCAAGGTTGTGAGCTACTATGTCAAGTGCTTTTTGATTTACATAAATGGCACTCTTAGCGCCTTCAAATCCCATAAAAGTTGATCTCATTAATATTTCCTCCTCATATTTTGCCGTTAAGCGAATATCCGTTACCACCGGAATTCATTTTTTTGCCATTATTTTTATATAAACCGCCTTTAACCTCTGTAGAAGACTGAGCAAAGAAGTTTAACTCACTGTTTACAAGGTTAAGAGAAGTCTTATTCAAATGTTTTACTGAATCAAATAATTGTTTCATTTTATCAAGAACCGGTAATAGTGCTTTTCTTTCATCATCATTTACAAGATTCAAAACTTCACTTACCGACTTGTTTGAAAGACCCATAGAGTCTTGAGCCTTAATTCGTGCGCTTTCAAGACTATTAAGTTTCATCATATGAGCCTGTTGAAGCTTAACAGATTTTTCTATAGAAGCATCATCATGAGCTAATAAGAACTTTCTTTGTTCATGCAAAGAGTTAATCATTTTTTCAAGTTGTTCGTTAATAGCATTACAAGCTTCAAAATATGTCTGAGTTTCAATTTTCATAAAAATAATTACTCCTTTAAACCAAGAAAATTCTATTTAATAATGAAGACGCGATTTCTTCATTTGAAGTTGGACAATTATCACATGCGTATTTTTGTTTAAGTTCTTCTAACTTAGATGGTGTAATTTCGATATTGCTCTTAGCAGTAGCAGCACTCTTTTTTATTTCATTTGAATATTTTGCAAAAAAAGTAGAGGAAGAAGTAACACTAACTTTATCAAAAGAAGATTGTTCTTTTAATAGAGTAGTGCTTTCCGAAGAAGAATCGTTAACTTTTTTTTGAGCTGCAGCTGAATTAACAGAGCTCGTATTTTTTATATATCTATCAAAAACAATACCTTTTATTTCCATAATTGATACCTCCGTTTTAAAATATAATTAATTTTTTGAGATAAACATAATCATTCTAAAGAATTTATACCACTTTTTATTAAAAATGAAATAGAGAAAATTTTTTAAAACTAAATTTTTTAGTACATAAATATAGTTGTTTTAGTTAATTTATACAACATGTAACCTAAAATAATTCTAATTGGGAATCAAATCCATTGTTTTTTCGACTTAAATTCATTATATAATCAACATAAACTCAGCAAAATGCATAAAAAATAATTTCTAATTGTATGTATCGAACAACAGAATAGCAAAATATATTTTCTTAATTGCATTTAAGTACTATAATGCTTTACTTTTGTCGAATATTGATATATTATAGTATATAAAGAAATAAAACATTAAAACAATGACGGTTATATATTACTTTTCTACAAGATATTGTATAACCATATAGAATGGAGTTTAATTATGAGCACATTTATTACACCATTAAACCTTAAAACTACGTTGACGGATGAAAGTAAAGTAGTAGCTAACGAAAATACTAGTTCCGGTATTCCTTTTTCAGATATGCTAAAGGATGCAATAAATCAAACGAATGAGTTAATGGAAATATCAGCGCAAGATAGTTATAATCTTTCTGTTGGAAATGTTGATGATTTAGCACAGGTTCAAATTAATTCACTTAAGGCATCTACGATGCTTCAAACTACTGTTCAGTTGACAACAAGAGTTGTAAATGCATATACCGATATTATGAGTATGCAAATTTAGTTTTACATTTTGCAATTTCTAATTTCTAATAATTTTTAATTGGGAGCGGTATTTCAGTGAAAAAAATAAGTGATGGTTTTAACAATGTTAAAGGATTTATAGTAGAGATGCCAAAAAAGCGTAAGATTATTTTTGGTGTGGTTGCAGGTGCTATAGTTGCTTTAGCGATAACATTAACTATTTTATTAAATAGTTCGAGTGGTGGATATATTCCTATATACAAAGAAATGGACTCTGTAGAAAGCGCTGAAGTTTTCAGTGTTCTTAAAACTATGGGTGCCGATGCACAAATAAATAATCAAGGTGAAGTAGTTGTTCCAGCTGGTGAATATGATGTTTGGTTACTACAGTTAGCTGCTGAAGGTTATCCAAAAACTACGACTACTTACGATAGTATTCTTACGAGTTCAACGGGCTTAAACGCCACTGATTCACAATATCAAAGAATGCTAATAGTTGATTTGCAAAACAGTGCACAAACTACATTAAAAAAGATAACGGGCGTAAGAGATGCGGTCGTTAGTATCAGTTTGCCTGAAAGCAGTAATTATATCTGGGAAGAGGCCAATAATGATTCTGTTGGAACAATAGGTGTTTTATTAACACTTGATACAGGGGTTGAGCTAGAGCCTATACAGGTAACTGCAATAAAAAATCTTTTAGCAGCTGGTGTTCCAGACATGCTACCTGAAAATGTAAAGGTTATCGATGCGGCTACATCGACAGAACTTACAACTGATGAATCCTCTTCAAGTAGTATAACAATAGAGCAAAATCTTGAGTTAGAGAGAACTATCCAAGCTCAAATTGAAGAAAATATTGTAAGACTTTTAGAACCAAGGTATGGAACTGAAGGCGTTGTAGCAACTGCGAAAGCTACAATTAACTATGATAAAATGTTAACTGAGCAAATGCAGCTTCAAAATGATCCAGAGACAGATGAGGGATTTGTGACACACACAGATGGTGAATATAATACATCTACTGAATCAACTATCGGAGGGATTGTAGGCGAAGAGGATAATACAGATATACCTGATTACTCATATTTAAACCCTACAGAAGACGATAATACTACATATTACACTTGGAATACAGATATAGATTACTCCTATATCAAAACACAGGTAGAATCAGGCAATGCAGAGCTTGAGCGTGCAACTGTTTCTGTTATGGTTAATGATGAAAACTTAACTCAAGCGGCAAGAGAAGAACTAATTGGATTAGTATCAAAGAGTGTTGATATACCTATTGAAGATATATATGTATCCACATTTACTGTTGATGCACCTCCTACGGTTGATCCAACAGATGTAGAAGCAGAAGAGCCGTGGTGGTTAACGCTTCCGATATATATTTACCTTGCGGTTGCAGGTGGACTGTTAATTATAATAGTTCTTATTGTGGTTATCATCCTTAGAAAAAGAAGTAAAAAGCAAAAAGAAGAGCTTGCGTTACTTCTTACAAATGAAAAAGAAGCAGAAATTGAAGAATATAAAAGAAAGCTTGCAGAAATGGCAAAAGTTGAAGGCCAAGATAAGAGTGATGCCATTGTTGAAGAAGTTCGTGACTTTGCAAAATCCAATCCTCAAATTACAGCAAGTCTACTGCGTAATTGGCTGAAGGAGGGTGAGTAATTATGGCACAAAAGCAAAAGGAAAAACAGCCACTTACTCCTGCGGCTAAAGCGGCTGCGGTAATTGTAGCATTAGGTGCTACTCATGCTTCTCAGGTATACAAACATCTAAGAGAAGAAGAGATCGAAACACTGTCTCTTGAAGTTGCAAAACTTAATAAACTTCCGCCAGAAGAGCTTCAAGAGATTATGGATGACTTTTACGGACTTTGCATGACTCAAAAGGTTATAGCAGAGGGTGGCGTAGTTTATGCTAGAGATATTTTGAGTAAGGCTTTTGGTGATGAATTAGCCGAGTCATACATGAATAGAATATCTAATGCTATGCAAGTAAGGGCAATGGACTTTATTAGAAAGGCAAATTACAAGAGCATATTTATGATGCTTCAAAATGAACATCCTCAAACAATAGCATTTGTAATGTCTTATGCAAAAGCGGACCAATCCTCAAAAGTTATAGCGGAATTACCCAAAAAATTACAAATTGATGTTGTAAAAAGAATAGCTACTATAGAAAATGTATCGCCTGATGTTGTTAATGTAATTGAAGGGATATTAGAGAAGAAGTTCTCAACAATAGTCTCTACAGATATGACAGAGGTCGGCGGTGTAAACTATGTGGCTGAAGTTATGAATAGTACAGATAGAACCACCGAAAAATACATCTTTGATGAACTTACTAAAACTGATCCAGTTCTATCAGATGACATCAGAAAACTTATGTTTGTATTTGAAGATATCGCACTTCTTGATGATATGTCAATTCAAAGAGTTCTTCGTGAGATTGACCAGCAAGACCTTGCAGTTGCAATTAAAGGTTCAAGTGAGGAAGTCAAAAGTATTCTTCTTGAAAACGTTTCAGCTCGTTCAAGACAGTCTATTTTGGAAGATATCCAGTACTTGCGTAATGTTAGACTTAAAGATGTTGAAGAGTCGCAACAGAAAATTGTTAATGTTATTCGTACACTTGAAGAAACCGGCGAGATTGTAATTTCCAAAGGAGGAGATGACAATGCCGTTATTGGCTAACATCTATAAGAATGCAGGAATGATAGTGGCTGAAGGCGAGGTTAAAATACCGGATTTTTCAGTCGAAAAAATTGAAGACGAGATAATTGAAGAGAATGAAGAAAACGAAGTTTGTTTAGTTGAAGAAAAAGCTGAATTTGTTGATGAAGAGTTCGAAAATGCTGAAGTGTTGGAAGAAACAGAACACGTTTTAGATGAAGTTGTTAATTCATATACTCCCGAATACATGACAAAAGAAGAGCTTGCTGAGTTTTATAAAGATGAAATTGATGAAATAAAAAGTAAGGCACAGCAAGCGGCTTATGAATCGGCTTATGTAGAAGCGATTCAAAGAAAAAGAGGGGAGTTAGCTGACTCAGTTCAAAAGGTAGATACTTTTCTTAAAGAAATTCAGGTGTTACACGACGAGTTTCTTACAAAATATAGTACAGAATTGAAATATATGGCTATTGATGTTGCTGAGAAAATTATGCTTTTAAAAATTGAAGAAGATGATTTAGTGCTTGAAAAACTTGTAATGCAAACGGTGGACGGAGTAAAAAATACTTCATGGCTTGATATTGAACTTTGTGACAGATTAGTAAGCCTTGTTGATAAGATTAGAAAAGATATGGAAAGTAGCAATCAAAAAGGACGAATTACAGTTTCTCCAGTAGCAAGCAAAATTGATAGGGTGAGAGTGAATTCAGAAAAAGGGACGATAGTTGCTGATGTTTCAAAACAGGCAAGTAATTTAAAAGAACTTTTTAGAAATAGTGAAAAATAATCATAGGCTGGTGTTATTTTGACCTCATTAAAAATTGATAATCTACTAAATAATACAAAATATTTGCAAATGCTTAAGCTGGCAGATTTAAAATCTCATGAAGGAAAGATAAGTAAGGTTCAAGGAATGACGATAGAGGCGGTCGGACTTACTTGTAGCATTGGAGATATATGCCATGTTATTTTAAATAAGACACTTGAAACCATAGTATGTGAAGTTGTTGGCGTGGCTGAAGAAAAAACTTATTTAATGCCGTATCAAGAGACTGATGATATTGGATATGGATGTTCAGTGATTAACACAGGCGAAAAGATGGCTATTTCAGTTTCGGACGACATAGTTGGAAGGACTGTAGATGCTTTGGGGCTTCCGATTGATAATGGGCCACCTTTATCAAAAGGCTCGTTAGTGGCTATTAATGGTGTACATTCAAATCCACTTGAAAGACCTCCTATAAATGAAATAATGAAACTTGGAGTTAAGGCTATTGATGGGCTTTTAACCATAGGAAAAGGTCAAAGAATCGGTATTTTTGCAGGTTCTGGTGTCGGAAAAAGTACACTTATGGGAATGATTGCAAGGAATGTTCAGTCAGAAATCAATGTAATAGCACTTGTCGGTGAAAGAGGAAGAGAAGTTGTTGAATTTATTAATCGTGACTTGGGTCCTGAAGGACTTAAAAGATCGGTTTTGGTAGTTGCTACTTCGGATCAGCCGGCGATGATGAGGTATAAATGTGCTCAAACAGCAACAGCGATAGCAGAGCATTTCCAAAGACAAGGCAAAGATGTACTTCTTATGATGGACTCGCTAACAAGGTTTGCGATGACACAAAGGGAGATAGGTCTTAATATAGGTGAAGCACCTGTTGCAAGAGGATATACGCCTTCTATTTATTCGGCATTACCTAAGCTTCTTGAGAGATCAGGTAATTTTGAAAAAGGCTCGATAACTGGAATATATACGGTTTTGGTTGAGGGTGATGATACGAATGAGCCTGTAGCAGATACAGTTAGAAGTATTGTCGATGGACACATATTTTTATCTCGTGATATAGCATCAAAAAATCATTATCCAGCGATAGATGTGTTAGGAAGTGTAAGCCGTTTAATGAATGGTATTGTAACACAAGAGCAAAGAAATATAGCAAACAAGCTTAGAAATATGATGGCGTTGTATAAAGAAAATGAAGATTTAATTTCCATTGGAGCATATAAGGCAGGAACTAATCCGCAACTTGACAATGCGTTACAACATATAGAAAAAATCAACCAATTTTTAACTCAAGAAGTTGATGAAAAAATTGAATTTAATAAAACGGTAAACTTGATGAATGTTGCGATTAGTTAGTTTAAGGAGTTTTATAATGAAACCATTTGTATTTTCGCTAGAAAGAATGTATAATTATAAGGAGCAAGTTTTTGATAAAGAGAAAAACGAATTGGCAAGTTTACGAAAAATTAGAAATGATATAGAAGATGAAATAGATAATTTAAAATGGCATAAAGAACACAAAAGAGCAGAAATGAATGAAATGGCAAACGGTGGAATGAAAGCTTTTGAGCTTCAGTCGTATAAGTTTTATCTTGAAAATATAGACATGCAAATTAAAGAGAGAAATATTGCACTAAAAAAAGCGGAAGAAGCAGTTGCAAAGCAGCTTGAAATAGTTAAAATGATTTCGGTTGAGATATCAGGGCTTGAAAAGTTAGAAGGGAAGCAAAAAGAGGAACATAGGAAAAAAAGTAGTAAAGAAAATGAAGTTCAAATTTTAGAATATATTACAACTAAAATACATAAAAACACTAATTCCCACTAAGCCTATTTAACGTGTTTAACACGAATAATAGATAGAATTTAACGGAAAGGAGGTATAGATTATATGAATGCAGCAGTAGCACAAACTATGGTTCAATCTTCTAATGCTGGTTTAGCTAGAAAATCACAGGGTGCGACAAGCAATGTGTCGGTGACAGATCCTTTTTTACAAGTTTTTATGAGTATGATAAGCGGTACAGAAGAAAGTGAAGCGACTTTAGTGGAAAATGGACTGTCTTCCGAGCTTGCATTTTTACTAAATTCTACTAGTACATCACAGGCTTTGTTAGAACAGCAAAAAGCTATTTTAGATCACTTTTTAGAGAATCTTGAAAATTCAGAGTCTACTGAAGAGCCACTTTCAGATGTTTTTCTTCTAGATAGCATGATTCCATTTTTAGGAACTGATCTTAGTACATCTGGTAATGCTGGTATAGACATTGGACTTTTAGCTACAGAGATTAAAAATATTTTGAATTCCAATGGTAAAATAGACAGTAGTACATTATTAAATCTTACAGAAGAGCAAAAAGTTCTATTTAAAGATTTTAGCATTGAGTATTCACAAAAGGCTAGCGGATCACAAACAGCTCTTACAGGTGAATCTTTAAGCGAACAAAGCAATTTTTTAAGAGCTATCGAAGCATCCAAAAAGAACTTGAAAGATTCAGCGACTCAAGAAATGGGAGTAGTAGCACAATCTGGAAATATGTTTGAAGTAGGAAACGGTATATTAGATTCAATCAAGGAAAAATCTGAAGTTATCGTAAGAAATAACGAACTTTTTGAGCAAGTTAAAGAAGGTCTTTTCAAAGCACAAAATGCTGAATCAGGCGAATTTACAATGAAATTAAAACCTGAATCACTTGGTGAAATTGTTGTAAGGCTTGTAAATGAAGGCGGAAAACAAACACTTCATATTTTAACTTCAAGCAGTAAGACTTCAATGCTGATTAACGAAGACCTAGTAGCACTTAGAGATGCAGTTAAACCTATGCAAATCGAAGTTCATGATGCAGTATCATCTTCTGATGGAGCGTTTGATTCTCAAATGCAGAATATGGGTGAGTTTAGCGGTCAATTTACAAATAGAGAGTGGAATTTCTCTTCACAAAACAGCCGTGACAACACTCAAAATGCGATGAATGCCTACGAAGAAGAGTTAGAAGCACCGCCACCTGAGATTATTTCTCCGGATAACGGACTAAATATGTATGTTTAGTTTAAAATTAAATTTAAAAGAAAGGAGAATAATGGATGAGTTATATTAATGGAATTAATTCAACAGCGGCAAATTCAGCCTATGAAACAGCGACTGGTGCAAAAGATGAAAGTTATCTTAACACAGATGATTTTATGACACTGATGATTGTTCAGTTGCAGAATCAAGACTTTATGGAACCTGTAGATAATGCGCAAATGCTTGAGCAAATGGCTACAATTTCTAACATGCAGATGATGGAAGAAATGACATCTTATTCTAAGACTAATTATGCTATGTCACTTGTAGGAAAAAATGTAACAGCGACAAGGCTTGATACTAACGGAGACTTAGATACCATGACAGGAAAAGTTGACCAAGTATCGCTTGTTGATAATGAATACATCATTTACGTAGGTGGCAAAAAATACACACTAGATCAGATTATGTCGGTTGGTGGAGATAATTTAGGAACTGTTGTGCCTTCAAACTTTGAGTTTACAGCTAAAGACCCAACTTCTGATTCTATAGTTTTAGAGTGGGAAACTCCTACTGAAGATCCATATACAGCTTCAGGTCTTAAATACACGGTGTACTATTCAGAAAGCAGTGACTTTGATACAGTAGAACAAGTAGAAGCAGGGACACAAGTTGGAAGCAAAGAGCAACTTAATATTCAAGGCTCGGTTATCAGTTTCTTAGATTCGGGTACTACATATTATGCAAATGTAGTTGTTACAGATGCAAGCGGAAACAAATCCGTCTATAAACCTGTTAAATTTACAACAGTAGACGAAGGAGAGATGGTATATGGATGATATCAGACTGAAATACTATAATCCTTTGATTACTGGCACTCCAAATATTTCTTCCATTGCGGGACTTAAGCAAAACACAGATACAAAAGTAGAATCGGATGTTAGTTTTGAAGATTTATTAGCCCAAAAGCTCGGTGAAACAGGTGTAAATTTTTCAAAACATGCAACAAAAAGAGTTCAGGAAAGAAATATTGAAGTCACTGGGGAAAGTCTTCAAAGATTAAATGAAGGCATGAGGGTAGCACAAGAAAAAGACCTTAAAGATGCACTTATTCTTGTAGACAGAACGGCTTACATAGTAAATGTACCGTCAAATACTGTCATAACTACAACAGAGAGTGACGATTTAAAAGGATCAGTATTTACAAATATAAATGGCACCGTGATAATATAAGCAGGACTTTTTTAAGATGTTTATCATATCTTGACTGACAGATAGATATGACATGGTGCAAAAAAGTTAGGAGATTTTTATGAACAGAGCGATGTTTGCTGGTGTGGCAGGTCTTAAGACACACCAAACAAAAATGGACGTTATCGGTAATAATATTGCCAACGTTAACACATACGGTTACAAAGCACAACGTGCGGTTTTCAGCGATGTTTACTATCAAACACTAAGGGCAGCTTCACAAGGTGATGCTAACCAAGGTGGTACAAACCCTTCTAGTGTTGGTTACGGTTCAACACTAACGGCTATACAAGCACAAATGACCACTTCAAGTATGCAAACTACTGGTTTTGGTCTAGATGCAGCTATAGCAGGCGAAGGATTCTTCCAAGTAATGGATCCAGATGGAAATATTTTCTACACAAAAGCAGGTCTTTTAGACTATGATGCAAACGGATATTTAATAGATATAAATGGTAACTTTGTACTAGGTACAACAGATCCAAACGGCAATCCTGATACACAAAAACTAAAACTTGATGATATCGGTGCAGTTCCAGCGAAAGCTCCTTCTGTTGAATCTATGATTAACGGAATTACTTATACTATTGAGGCTACAAATGCAACTGAATATGGTAATGTTTCTATTACTATTAGTTCTAGTGATCAACTTCCAGCAGGTTTACCAGCAGAAGCTTCAATTTCAAGTACTGGTGCAATTCTTATAAATCTTAATGCGTATGAAACTTTTACAGATTTTACTGCACTAAATAATGCTATAAATAATGCAATTACTGAAGCTAATGGTGGAGTAGAGCATGTAGCGGGTGACTTTGAGATTGCAGTTAAAGATGCAGCGGTTAATCCTTTCCCAGCAGGTGGTCTTACTGGTGCAGAAATAGTTGGTACAGCTGGTGGAGTTAACAAAGGTAGCATTAGCCCTAGCTCGACTACTTTAGATTTATTTGGTGGTTCACTTAAAATTCTTGAAGTTAGTTCAGATTTTAGTCCTCTTGGAACTACAGTTGATGCGGCAAACTTTACAGCAACTTATATTCCTGCAGCAGGCGCAGTTCCACAAGGGTGGAATATTTCTATGGATATAGGCGGTACGATTTATTCAGGAATAATAAGAGAAGACACACAGGCTTCTTCAGTTTTATTAAGCAGTCCAAACGGCGATTATATCGAGGTATCTAATCCTACATTTAAAGGAATAGCCGATTATTATACAGATGAAATAGGTGCGGCTCCTACTTTGGCAACCGATACCATAACAGCCTTTGATGCAGCAGCTGGAAATCTCAATGTCACTCCATCGGTTCCATCGCCAAATTTAGGACTTGCTAGTGAAGCATTTACTCTTGAAGGTGGTACAGAAGGCGGTGCGGTAACACTTAATCAGCTTTCGAATATTGCAATAGCTCCAAACGGTTTAATTACAGTTACACATGCAGAACTTGGAAATGTGACAGTCGGTAAGCTTTCATTAGCAACATTTGCAAATCCAAGCGGTTTGCTCCTTGAAGGAAGTAACTATTATTCACAAACTGTTAACTCAGGCGAACCAGAGCTTACAGATCCAGGCAGTGACGGAACAGGTGCTTTAAAAACAAGTTCACTTGAAATGTCAAACGTTGACCTATCAGAGCAATTCGCAGAAATGATTACAACACAGCGTGGATTCCAAGCAAACTCTCGTATTATAACAGTTACAGATACAATGCTTGAAGAACTAATTAACCTAAAAAGATAATTTTTAGATATGGTGGCGGAGTTTCCGCCGCTATAGGTAGGGAGAAAATAGAAAAATTTTCTTTCTACCTATGGCTAAAAAAAGAAGAGAGGAGTAGAATTATGATAACGCTTACAAAATTAGATGGTAGCAAGTTCGTAATCAATTCTGATTTGATTGAAACAGTTGAGGAAAAGCCTGATACTACAATTCGTATGACCACAAAAACTTTTTATATTGTCAAAGAAACGATGAGTGAAGTTGTTGACCATGTAGTAAAGTTTAAAAGTAGAATAAATAAAGCATAATTAGGAAGGAAGATTTGGGGTTATGAATAAGAAATCTTTAGACATAGCAACTATAGTTGGTAATGTACTTATTATAGGTTTGGTTTTGTATGGTATAGTTTCTGGAACAGATGAAAACGGAAATATGACTATTTTATTTTCAAATTTATCTAGATTTATTGATGTAAATAGTATTGCCATTGTTATCGGTGGTACGTTTGGAGCACTTTTTGTAATGTTTCCACTTTCACAAGTTGGAAAAATACTTAAACATATTTTAATTCTTCTTATGCCAAATAAATACTCACCGGATGATTATATTGAAACTTTGGTAGAAGCTGCAAAAAAGGCTAGAGTAAGTGGACTTTTGTCACTTGAAGAAACTATGAATGAAATTAATAATACATTTTTTAAAAACAGTATGCAGATGATTGTTGACTCGGTTGATCCTGAAATTGTCACAAGGCAAATGGATTCTTGGATGGATGACCTTGAGGAAAGACATTTACAAGATTGTGCTTTTTATGATAAAGGTGCGGCATTAGCTCCTGGTTTTGGTATGATAGGTACACTTATTGGACTTATCAACATGCTTCAAAACTTGACTGAAATTGAAAAAGTTGGTGCCGATATGGCGGTTGCGCTTATCACAACTTTCTACGGCTCACTTCTTGCGAATGCGTTCTTTAGCCCGATAAGTAACAAATTAAAAGTAAGACACGACGAAGAACTTTTTTGTATGAGACTTATTAGCACTGGTGTTAAGGCTATTCAAGAAGGCGAAAACCCAAATGTTATCAACGAAAGACTTTTACATATGCTTCCTGAATATAAGAGAAGCAAGCTAAGTAAAAAAATGGGAACAGGCGAGGGAGCAGCTGAATAATAGCTTATAAATAGGAAAGCGAGAAAACACATGAAAAAAAGAAATAGAGCAGGTGGCGGAGATGACTCCGGTGCATGGCTTAATACCTATGCCGACATGGTTACACTATTGCTTACATTTTTCGTTGTTCTTTTGAGTATGTCTAATACAGATGAACAAAAGTTTAATGCCTTTGTTCAATCCTTTTCATCCTTACCTCAAGAAGTTATTGAACAGATTATAAGCAGCGATGCAAAAGAAGAGGACCCAGAAGGTGAAATGGTTGTACAAGATAGTCAGTTAAGCGATCTATTTAATTCTTTACAAGAATATGTAGAGGAGAACAACAGAAATGAAGATATACAAATGATAATGGTTGACGATGTCGTATATATCAGATTTTCAAGTTCAGTATTTTTTAATCCTGACCAATATACTCTTAGAGAAGACAGTTTAGAAGTTTTAGATGTAGTTGGCAGTGGTCTAAAAGAATATGAAGAAAGCATAAGAATGATTAATGTGCTAGGTTTTACGGCGACAGTTCAAGACGGTGAATATTGGATGTTATCGGCTGAACGAGCAGCAGTTGTTGCAAGTAGATTTAACTTTACACATGATTTTCCAAATAATAAATTAACTGTCATCGGGTACGGAAATCAGTATCCAGTGGCTTCAAATGACTCGGAAGAGGGAATGAGGCAAAACAGAAGAGTTGAATTAATTGTAGCAGGTATTGGAAGTCCAGAAGACTTTAATATGACAGAGTTCTTGGGAGAATACTACAACTCAGAACTATTTCCACAGCACGGATCGACTGAGGATCTACTTGCCGGAGTTGATGAAACTTTAGGCGCTGAACCACAAGTAGATACGCCAGAAGTAGATGCAACTGATGTGGTTGAAGGCGATGTGCCTGATACTCCTGAAGCAGATACTCAAGTTGCGGATACACCAGAAGATGTAGATGTTGTAGATACGCCTGATGGTGAAACTTAATTTCTGAATGAAAAATTTAAATGTGAGGGGATGATGCAGCTTGGCTGAAGCATTGTCACAAAGTCAAATAGATGATTTGCTGAAAAAAATGCAGTCAGGTGGAGATGAAGAAGAAAAAGCACCACCAAAACCTAAACATAAGGAGTATGACTTTTCTTCTCCAAAGAAATTTACTAAGGATCAGTTAAAGTCTTTAAGTACACTTTATGAAAACTATTCCAGAATGTTGGCGTCATATTTTACAGGTATGTTAAGATCAATTTGTGAAATTCAGGCATCTCAAATGGAAGAATTGAGGTATTATGAATACTATAATTCACTTCCAGATAATACATTAGTTGCGGTAATTGGTATAGAGCCTAAAGATCCAAGTTTTGACCCATCTAGTGTAATAATTGAGTTTCCTACATCCTTCGGATTTTTGGTAGTAGAAAGATTAATGGGCGCTACTGGGAAGCCGCATACACCGGATAGAGATTTTACTGAAATTGAACTGGGTCTCTTAAATATGGTAATAAAAAGTGTTTCAAATTTTCTTCAAGAAGCTTGGAGTAATTTCTTTGAACTAGATACGAAACTTATGAGTGTTGAAACAAATGGTAGACTTTTACAAGCATATTCACAACAAGATATAATCGTTATAACTTCTATGGATATTAGTGAACCTTTTTATAGTGGAACTATTAATATGTGTGTGTTGGCTGAAGGGTTTGTCGATATAATAAACAGTTTAAATGTTAAGTATACTTATGTTACGAAAGCACATGATGAAGCAAAAGAAGCACAGAAGAAAGAGATTGTGTTTGGCTATATTAATGAATCTGAAATTAACATGGAAGCTGTTTTAGATAATTTTGTAATGCCTGTTAATGATTTAGCTTTCTTGCAACCTGGAGATGTAATTGCTTTAGATAAAAAAATTGATAGTGAAATAGAGATTTTTGTTGAGGGAATTCCATGGTCTAGCGCAAGAATCGGCGAAAGTGATAATAAAAAAGCAGTAAAACTAGTTGACATACACGAAAAGAGATTGGGGGAATAGATTTTGAGTGAAAATAATCAAGATCAAATGACACAAGAAGAATTGGACTTAATGACTCAAGAGGAACTTGACGTTTTAGGGGAGGTTATGAATATTAGTATGGGTGCTGCCGCAACTGCAGTATCAACCATGCTTGATAGACAGACAAATATCACAACTCCAAAAATAACTTACGACAGATTTAAAAATATTGATGCTACAGAGCTAGAGCCTTCGCTACTTGTTAAAATAAGTTATGTTGAAGGAATAAGCGGTACTAATATCACTATTCTTAAGCGCCGAGATATTCAAATTATCATTGATTTATTAATGGGAAATGATATTTCAGATGAGGATGATGACTTTGAATTTGACGATATGAGTCTTAGTGCTGCTTGCGAAGTAATGAATCAAATGATGGGGGCATCGGCAACGGCTATATCTGAAATAATGGAGATTCCTACTAATATTTCAACTCCGGTTGCATCTTTGATTGAAAAGAAAGATGATGTAACCGAAGATATGATTGAAATGAAAATTGACGAGCCAGTTGTCGCAGTTTCTTTCGATCTTACGATTGATGATATATTAAAAACAAACTTTATAATATTTTTAAAAATTGATTTGGCTAAGGGAATGGCAACGCATATGCTAAATACCATGATGGGTATTTCAGAACCAGAACAAACGGCTCCTGTTCCGGCGCCTACAGCAATGCCTGAGGTAGTACCAGAGCCTATACAACAACCGCAGGTAGAAGTAGCACCACAAATTCCACAGCCACAACAAGTAGCGCCGCCTCCTGTTTCTTCTCCGCCGCCAATGCCACAACAGGCAGCACCAATGCCTGATATGTATGCAAATTATCCTCCACAAATGCCATATCCACAAATGCCTAATCCATATCAGCAACAGCCATATCAGCAACAGCCATATCAGAATCAGCAAATGGCACAACCGCAGCCGCAAATACGAAATGCTACATATACAGAGTTTAATAAACCTTCTGGCGTTTCACCTTCTGGATCTAACATGGATTTACTTATGAATGTTAAGCTCGAAGTTGCAGTAGTCATAGGAAGGGCAAAACAAAAAATTAAAGATGTTCTTGATTTTGGTCAAGGAACAGTTGTAGAATTAGATAGGCAAACAGGTGCACCAGCTGAAATTATTGTAAACGGTCAGTTGCTAGCCTATGGCGATGTAATTGTTGTTGGTGATAATTTTGGAATAAGAGTTACTGAAATTGTAGGCGCAAAAGAGCTTCTTGACTCACTTGGAGGCACTAATTAGGATTTATAAATATTTAGTTGAAATTTAAGCTAGATGTTTATATTATAAAGATATTAATTTTAGAAATTTATGCCGAAATAACGGCAGAATGGAGTAATAGTTATGTATAAAATTTTACTTGTCGATGACGCAGGATTTATGAGAAAAATGATTCAAACACATTTAACAAAAGCCGGATACACTGATTTTATTGAAGGTGAAGACGGTGCACAAGCGGTTAAACTTTATGAAGAAAATAAACCTGATTTAGTTATTATGGATATTACTATGCCTAATATGGATGGTATCGAAGCTTTAAGAGAGATTAAATCCAAACATCCACAGTCAAAAATAGTTATGTGTTCTGCAATGGGACAAGAGGCTATGGTTATGGAAGCTATTAAGCTAGGTGCGCTCGACTTTATAGTTAAGCCATTCAAGCAAGACAGAATAGTTCAAACAGTTAATAAAATATTACCACTTTAAGGTGATTGGAAGGGTAAAAATGTATGCCTAAGGAGTTAGAATCCGTTTTATCTATCATTTTTACATTAGTAATGATAGTTTTAGTCTTTGTTGGTGCGTATTTTGCATCAAAGTTTATAGGTGGATACTATCAAAAAACTAATTCAAGAGGAAAAAGCAGAATTGATCTTATAGAAAAGAAAATGATAGCCAAAGATCAGTCTTTGTTAATTGTAAAAATAGAGGATAAAGTGTTTTTGTTGGGAGCTACACCACATAATATTTCTAAAATTGAGGAATTGGATTTAGAAATCTCCGATCAGGAGGAAAGTCAGCCACTAGTACCGCCTAATTTTTTGGATGTACTTAAAGGTATGATTAAAAAGAAAGATGATGAAGATAAATTATAATATTTATCTATTAAAGTATGAGGGAGAATGAGTGAATGAATGTAAGTAAGACCGAGAAAAAATCTTTTCTTACAAAAAAAATCAACTATAAAAAAATCGTTTCTTTCATATTTGTTTTATCTTTTGTATTTGTTATAGCTCCTACAGCTTTTGCGGCAGATTTGTCTATTGACTTTCAAACTGGAGAAGATGGTACGACGCTTGGAAGTTTAGAGTTACTGTTTTTATTCTCACTTTTGGCGATTGCACCTTCACTTCTTATAATGATGACAAGTTTTACAAGAATTGTAATTGTTTTTTCGTTTTTAAGAAATGCGATTGGTCTTCAGCAAACGCCTCCGAATCAGGTGCTGATAGGTTTATCTTTGTTTTTATCCCTGTTTATTATGCAGCCAGTAATTACTGAGATTAACGAAACTAGTATCCAGCCTTATATGGAAGAGTCTATCACTCAAGAAGAAGCACTTGATCGAATGCAAGATCCGATAAAAGAATTTATGTTAAAAGAAACACAGAATGCTGATTTAAATATGTTCTTATCCCTTTCGGGCAATGAAACAAATTTAGAAGAACTCACCGAAGAAGATTTACTGGATTTAGGGCTTGAAGTCATTGTTCCTGCTTTTATAACAAGTGAACTTAGCCACGCATTTACCATAGGGTTTCTACTTTTCTTGCCGTTTTTAGCTATTGATATGATAGTGGCAAGTACGCTGATGTCCATGGGTATGGTTATGCTTCCTCCTACGATGATTTCACTGCCGTTTAAGCTTATGCTATTTGTCATTGTAGATGGATGGAGTTTATTAATGGAAACTTTAACCAGTGGATTTTTCTAGCTACTTACGATAAAATGAGTATATGAGGTGAGAATTTGAGTACAGATAATATTCTTGTGGTATTCAGAGAAACGATATATTTGATTTTGCAAATTGCGGCGCCGCTTCTTATTGTGAGTCTTGCAATAGGCTTGATTATCTCAATATTCCAAGCGGCTACACAGATAAATGAGCAAACGATGACATTTGTTCCAAAAGTCGTAGGTATAGCCTTGATTTTGATTATGTCCGGAGCATGGATGTTATCAAGCTTATCAAATTTCTTTGAATACATAATGCAAATAATTTTGGAGCTGTAATATGAGTATTGATGTTACAGTTCAAAGCATAAGTGCATATATACTTATATTTTGTAGAGTTGGTGGAATGATTTTTTTCAATCCACTACTTGCAAGACGTAATATGCCAACACAATTTAAAATAGCACTGGTACTTGGTACAACACTTTTAATGACACCGATGCTTTACGATCAGTTACCCACGGTTATGAATGATTTTTCATTTATATATATGATGTTTATGGAACTTGCGGTGGGGTTTGCTTGTGGATTTGTATTTCAAATATTTTATTACTTGCTTTTTACAGCGGGTGACATTATAGACATGGGGTTTGGCTTGGCAATGGCAAAAGCTTTTGATCCAGCAACAAATGTTCAAGCTTCATTTTCGGCATCATTTTTTGAGTTTATATTTGTATTATATATTTTTGCGACAAACTGCCATTTGATACTAATTAAGCTGATTCATTCATCGTATAGTGTGGTTTCAATGGGAGCTGTAGATTTTGGGGCTAATGTAGGGCAGTTTATAACAACACTATTTTCCTCTGCATTTATGCTAATTATTCAGTTAGCACTTCCATATATTGCAGCGACATTTGTCTTAGAAATTTCAATGGGGCTTCTTATGAAGCTAGTACCTCAAATAAATGTTTTTGTGCTACATTTTCAGTTTAAAATTTTAGTGGGATTGCTACTTCTTTTCTTGTTTGCAGGTCCGACTACTAATTTTATGATGAATTATATTGATAATTTATTTAAGAGCCTTAATAATATTTTTTATGTATTCTGATTTTTAAGCTCTACTCCAATTATAAAGGAAGGGATAATCTTGGCGGGAGAAAAGACCGAAAGAGCCACCCCGAAACGAAAAAAGGATGAACGGGACAAGGGTAATATATTTATGAGCCGTGAGGTTATCACGGTTGCCTCGTTACTAACTATATTTGTAGTCCTAAGACTTCTTCTTCCTTCTTCTGTGCTTAATATGCAAGCACATATTGAGGAGTATATAAGACTTGGCAGTGAGTTTAAATCTATTGAAACTGCCAATTTGCAAGGTTTTTTTATGGATGGATTATGGCTTTATGCTACATCAGCACTGCCCATACTTTTGGCGGCAATGCTTATTGGCATGATTGCGACAATGGCACAGACTAAGATGATGTTTTCTACAAAGGCGATTGCTTTTAAAGGGGAGAGAATTAGTCCATTAAAAGGCTTTAAGAGAATGTTTTCTATACGAAGCATAGTTGAATTAGTTAAAGCTATGCTGAAAATTTCGCTTTTGATTTTTATTATTTATTCAATTTTAAGTGCAGAAATTTTCTCACTTCCTGCATTGATGCAGATGCATCCGATTCAGGCGATGGCATTAGCTGGAGATTTAATCTTCAATATTGCCATTTCAAGCGGTGTAATATTTCTTTTTCTTGCAGCTATGGATTACTTTTACCAGTGGTGGCAGTATGAAAAAAATCTTAGAATGAGTAAACAAGAAGTTAAAGATGAATATAAACAAATTGAGGGTGACCCTCAAGTAAAGGCACAGATTAGGTCACTACAACAGCAAATGGCAAGACAAAGAATGATGCAACGTGTACCAGAGGCAGATGTTGTAATCAGAAACCCTACTCACTATGCGGTTGCAATAAAATATGACAGTAAAAAGAATAGGGCTCCTATTGTAGTCGCAAAAGGTATGGACAGTCTTGCACTTAGAATAATAAAAGTTGCCGAAGAAAATTTTGTGTATGTTACAGAGAATAGACCTTTGGCAAGGGCTTTGTATGAAAATGTAGATTTAGAGATGGAAATACCATCAGAGCACTATCAAGCAATAGCTGAAATACTTGCATTTATTTACAAGCTTAATAAAAATAAGAAGGATTTGAAACAATGAAAACAAGATTTTTAGACAACAGTATAGCGGTATTTGTTGTTCTTATAGTGGCATTTTTGATTATTCCACTTGATACAGCAGTACTCGACTTTATGTTTATAATGAACTTGTCTTTGTCTCTAATTATTTTACTTATTACAATGTATATTAAAGAAGCCTTGGAACTGGCGATATTCCCGTCCTTGCTTCTTATCACGACACTTTTAAGATTGGTACTTAATGTATCGTCAACGAGAGCTATTTTGTCAAACGGCGGAAATGCTGGACAAGTTATCGCAACTTTTGGTGAATTTGTTATAAGAGGCGATGTAGTTGTTGGTTTAGTTATCTTCCTTATTATAGTTTTAGTTCAATTTATTGTAATCACAAAGGGTTCTGAAAGAGTTGCAGAGGTTTCTGCAAGATTTACCCTTGATGCTATGCCGGGTAAGCAAATGGCTATTGATGCTGATTTAAGCTCAGGCCTTATAAATGAAGAGCAGGCAAGGGAAAGAAGAAGCAAAATTCAAAGGGAAGCGGATTTCTTCGGTTCTATGGACGGTGCTTCAAAATTTGTTAAAGGTGATGCGATTATATCAATAATTGTAACACTAATAAATCTTATCGGTGGTATAGCCGTTGGATTTATGAATAATGAAGGTGACATTGACTACATATTAAGTACTTATGCAACCGCTACTGTTGGCGACGGTTTAATGAGCCAGATTCCAGCACTTTTAATCTCAGTTGCAACAGGTATGATAGTTACAAGATCAGCCTCAGATTCAAACTTAAACATAGATGTTATCAAGCAATTTACCTCACAACCGACAGTTTTAATAATTGCGGGATCTGCTTTACCGTTTTTAATGCTAATTGGTTTCCCACCTTTCCAGCTTATGGTTATATCGGTTTCGCTAATAACTCTCGGAGTAGTTTTATATAGAAAAAACAAAAAGGCACTTGCCGCGGCTGCTGGAGATATGCCAGCTGTAGTTGAAGAAGTCACAAGCGAAGTTGACTTTTACAAGAATATTGATAATGTATACAATTTGCTTTCGGTAGACCCTATAAGTGTAAGCGTTGGATATAGCTTGCTTCCGTTAGTGGACGAGTCAAGCGGTGGGTATTTCCTTGATAGAGTTGTTATGCTAAGAAAACAGTTTGCCGATACAATGGGAATGGTAATCCCACCACTAAGACTTACCGATAGCAGTGACTTGAACCCCAACCAATACGAAATTAAATTAAGGGGAGAAACTGTTGCAGCTGGTGAAGTTTTGGTTGACCATTATCTTGGACTAGGACCTGATGAATTATTAAAATCCAGTGAAATTGATGGAATTGATACAATAGACCCAGCATTTGGAATTCCCGCTAAATGGATTAGTGATGACAAGAGAATAAAGGCTGAAATAGCGGGATATACACTCATTGACTCTACTTCGGTCATCATAACTCATCTATCAGAAGTAATTAGGCTTCACGCATACGAACTGCTTAACCGTCAAGAAGTTAAGAGAATGATAGAAAACTTAAAGAAATTTAATGAAGATATTGTTAGAGATACAGTGCCAGATGTTGTTTCATTAAATGATTTACAAAGAGTTTTAAGGGCTCTTTTAAAAGAAGGTGTACCGATTGTCGATTTGGAAGTTATTCTTGAGACTCTTAGCGAATATATGCCAACAGTTAAAGACAATGACATGCTTATCGAGTATGTAAGGCAAGCACTTAGAAGGACAATTACACATCACTATTCTGAAGCAGGACAGCTTAAAGTTATCAGTCTTGATAACAGCATTGAAGATGTCATCATCAAAAGTCTAAAAAGGGTAGAGGGCGGTTCTTACTTAAGTCTTGACCCAGATACTATTCAAAAAATTATTCAAAATACTAAAAAACAGCTCGACGGTATTCAAAACTTGGTTCAAGTGCCTGTAATATTAACATCACCATTTGTAAGAATTTATTATAAGAAACTTATCGACCAATTTTATCCAGACATAACTGTTTTATCGCTTAATGACCTTGATAATCAGGTTCACATTCAGTCTTTAGGAACTATTTCCATATAAAGTATAAGTTTATAGGAGGAAAGATTTTGTATGTTTAATACTCCGGATATAAAAGAAATAAAACTCGAAGATCCGGAAGGCCTTATGAAAGAGTATAAAAAAACCGGTGATATTGAGATTAGAAATCAACTGGTTATGCATTATTTGCAATATGTTAATATGGCAATTTACAGTATGAGAAACATACTTCTTTCGAATATTCCGTTTGATGATTTTTTTAATCAAGGTGTTATAGCTTTAATTGATGCGATAGAGAAATATGATCCTGAGAGAGGCGTTGCAACTTTTGACACTTACAGTTATACTGTTATTAGAGGAACGATATTAAAATATTTAAGAAAGCAAAATTGGCTTTCAAATAGACTATGGGAAGCCAGAAAAAAAATATCACAGGCAAAGCTTACCTTAGAGCAAAAACTCATGAGAGAGCCTAGTAATATAGAAATTGCGGAGTATCTGGGAATTTCTGAAGAGAAGCTTTCAAAAAATATTTACGAAATTTCAGTAATAGATACAGTTTCATTTGAAGAATTAATTTCGGAGACGTTTGGAAGTGAAATTAAGTTTTCGGCAAATTCTGAAGATTCAAATTTAGATGCAAATCTAGTAGCTGAAGAGTTACATAAGGCACTTTCAAATGCTATAGGAGATTTACCAATAAAGCAAAAGCAAATTATAAGTTTATTTTACTTTGAAAATTTAAATTTAAGAGAAATTGGGGAAGTTCTAAATCTTACCCAGCAAAGAGTTTCACAGCTTAGAAAAAAAGCATTTGATTTTTTAAGAGAGAGATTAGAAAACTTTAGATAAATTGAAAGGGTGATTATATGCTATCAGGATTTTATACAGCAGCATCGGGCATACTTACAAAGCAAAGAGAAATGGATGTTATCGGTAGTAATTTGACCAACATTAACACTCCGGGGTATAGGGCGGAAAGACAGGTAAATACTTCATTTGAAATGGAGCTACTAAAAAGTCAAGATGCAAATTCGGAGCAAATTTTAGCAGAATCTATGGCTACATCTGTAGTGGTTGATGATGTAATTACGTCTTTTGAAATGGGAACTGTAAAGGATACGGGGAGAATACTTGATTTTGCTATAGCAGGAGAAGGATTCTTTAGAATTTCTAATACAGAAGGAGCGATTTCTTTAACAAGAAATGGTGGATTTGAAGTTGATGAAGAAGGGTATTTAGCTCTTCCAGAAGTTGGACGTGTTCAAGGAAATAATGGAAATATTTATATAGGGAATACTGATGATTTTTATGTTAAAAGCGACGGAACAATTTATAACAGTCAAAATCAGACTTTGGGTACGATTTCTATTGTGAAATTACAAGAAGGTGGAACACTTACAAGAAATGCAAATGGCACTTTTGCAGTGGAACAAGGTGTAGTAGAGTTTTCTGACGATTATCAGCTAGTACAAGGCAGTTTAGAGCTTTCTAATGCTGATATGAATTTAGAACTTACAAAACTTATTGAGGCACAAAGAATTTTTCAGGCTTGTAGTAGTGCATTACAAATTGTAGATGAAATGAATAATAAGGCAGCAACAAGAATCGGCAGTATTTCTTAAGAATAGATAAGGGGTAAAAACAATGAAAACAATGTTTTATGCAGGTGCAAGCGGGTTAATTGCACAACAAGGAAACATGAATAATATTGGACATAATATGGCAAATGCAAATACGGATGGATTTCTTACTTCTGAAATTTCATTTGCATCATTATTAAACACAGAGATGTATGTTAATACACCAAACGATCCACTTGGCGGTGCGGGAGTAAAAACAATAGCCATGGGAATAAATACTGAAGGGGGTTCGTTTAGAACTACTGATAATATGCTTGACTTTGCGATTATTGGAGATGGTTTTTTTGCGGTAGAAGATAACGGTCAAACTGAGTATACAAAGGCAGGAGCTTTTGCAATTTCTATTGAAGGAGATAACGGATACTTGACAACTCCAGATGGAGCGTATGTTCTTGATAGTGCTTTTAATAGAATCGCACTTCAAAAAGATTTGACAGGTCAGTTTAATTTAGAAAATTTGACCGAAACTATTGGTGTATTTGAGTTTTCTAATCCTACAGCTTTAGATCCAGTTTCTACGAACAGATACGTTCCAACTGTACAGTCAGGACAAGCATTTTTAACGCTTTCAGAAGCGGATCAACTTCTTCAAGGCGTGTTAAAAACTTCAAATGTATCTGTAGTTGATGAAATGTCAGAGTTAATTTCAGCGCAAAGGGCATACCAAATTAGTGCAAAAGTGGTTCAAACTGCAGATGAAAACGAACAAGTAATAAACAGTCTTAGGAATTAGGAGAGGTTTTAAGTGACAAATAGTTATGATAATTTAAATGAAATGCAGCTTGATGCACTTCGGGAAATAGGTAATATCGGAACTGCTAATGCAAGTTCAGCACTTTCAGTTTTACTAAATAAATCAGTGAATATCAATGTTCCAAAAGTAAGCGTCCTTGATTATGATACCATTGTGAGTAAATTTGGTGGCCCTGAATCACTTTTGGTTGGACTTGCATCTTTCTTAGAAGGCGATTTACACGGAATTGTAATGGTTCTAATGAAGAATGATTTTGCATTGTCTATACTTAACGAATGGGCTGGAATTGAGTGTAATAATGCGCTTGAATTGGATGAATTCACTAAATCTGCTTTGCAGGAAGCTGGAAATATAATGATGGCTTCATATATAAATCCTATTGCAGAAATGTGTGGTCTTTCTACTCAAATTGGAACACCTCTGATTTGTGTAGATATGGCTGGCTCTGTTATGGAGCTTCCGGTTGTATATTTTTCGGATATAAGTGATTCTATCGTATGTATAGATGATGAATTTCAAAGTTCTAATGAGAGTCAAATCGTATTAATGTTGGAAATGGAATCGTTACACAAACTATTATCAGGTTTGGGATTGAGTGAGTAAATATGGTAACTGTAGGAATATCTGAGCATAAAATTGTAAAAGGACAAGACACATTGGCCACTTACGCACTTGGCTCATGTGTTGGAATATGTATTATAGATACTTTTTCAAATGTCGCAGGACTTGCACACATACTTCTGCCTTCAAGTAAATCGTGTATGAATATTACTAGAGCTGTTATGGGTAGATATGCAGATTTGGCTATTCCACAAATGGTGAAAGAAATGGAAGCTATGGGCGCTAATAGATTTAGAATGAAGGCAAAGATTGCTGGTGGCGCAAGTATGTTTGGAAATTTGAACAATAAAGCTTCAAGTGCTGATATAGGAAAAAAGAATGTTGAATCTGTAAAGCAAACCTTAAGAGAATTAAGAATTGGCATTATCGCAGAGGATACAGGCAAAGACTATGGAAGAACACAGTTTTTTGATTCTACAACAGGTTCTATGAAGATTAAATCATTCGTCAAAGGCGAAATAACTCTATAATACATATTAAAGCACCCTAAAGATGAGAAAGTATCAGTGCTCTCATTTTTAGGGTGTTTTTTACTTTGAAGTACAAAGAAAGACTTTTCCGACTTTTTCTAAATGGGAAACCGCATTATTAGCGGCTTCTTTATCCTTATAAATCCCAAATACAGCAGATCCACTTCCTGTCATACAAGAAGTAAGCGCTCCGTATTCAAGCATAATGGACTTAATAATTTCTACTTCGGGAATGTGTAAAATTTCATCAAATCTGTTTGAAATATTAACCGAAACAGATTCAATATTTCCACTTGATAGTGCATCGATTAATAATGGGGTTGAAAAATAATCTTCTTGTGGATACTCATCGCAAAGATTGTAAGCTTCTTTTGTACTGATACCAATATCAGGTTTACAAATCAAAATTGCACAAGGGGGAAGAGTCGGCACGTTTTCCATAATTTCACCAAGGCCAGTGCAGCGTCTAATTCCGCCCAAAACACAAAAAGGGACATCGGCACCAAGTTTTACTGAAATTTCAGCAAGTAGCTCTTTAGATGCATTTACAGAAAAAAGCTCATTCATTGCATTTAAAACAGCGGCAGCATCGGCACTTCCACCGCCAAGACCAGCTTCACAAGGTATCTCTTTAATAATATGAATATTAACTCCCATGTTTTCAATCTTAAAGTAATCTAAAAAAAGCTGTGCCGCTCTATATGCAATATTTTGGTCATCATTTGGCAAAATCATCTTAGCACAAGTAAGGTTAATCTTTCCTTCTTTATTTTTTGTTATCTCGATAGAATCACAAAGACTAATTTGTTGCATAACAGAATCAATTTCATGATAGCCGTCACTTCTCTTACTTAGTATGTCCAAACTCAAATTGATTTTTGCGTATGCGTAACTTATCATATGATACTCCTTAGAATTTAAATAAAGAAAATTTTTTAAAATCAACTGCTTTTACAGGGCACATCTCATGGCAGCAAAAACAGTAAATGCATTTTTTATAATTAATTTTTGCCTTTTTATTGGTAATGTCTATGGTGTGAACAGGGCAAGACTCTGCACATTTTCCGCAACCAATACATTTTGATTTGATTATTTTAGTTTTAGTTTGCATCAGCTTTTTAAGCGGTGGCCTTAGAAATTTTGGAAGTTTTCTTAAAAAATCCAAAGACTTTACCTTAGAGCGCTTAAAATCATGCATAATAAAATTTTTGGGATTTTCACCTATAAACTCGGTATCTTCGTCATTTCTAGGACATAGCTTTCTATCCGCAGCATTCTTTAGCATCGGAATCTCGTCTACCGAAAAGCCAGCTAAAAATGCAGCAGTTGCATCTAAATAAAATGGATTAGAAGAGCTTAGAAGTAAACCTAAAAATCTGCTAGTCCCGCCTGTAGGGCCGTCACCCTCCATAATATAAGTAGCATCAATAAAAGAAAGATTAGGCTTAATTCCAAGGCACAAATCTACAAGCATAGTAGCAAAATCGTCGGTATTAGGATATCTAAAATGAAGTTCAGGTTTCATAAGTCCAGGGATTGTCCCAAACAAATTTTTAATAGCACCGCTGTAAACAGTCATTCCATGAGATTTAAGTTTTGCTATGTTAATAATAAAATCAGCGTTCACAAAAGGCTTGCAAATATTAAATTCACTGCAAATTTCACTGTTTTCAAAGTGGACAGTTTCATATTCACAATCAGTGTAAAGCTCAAAGTCATATTTATCGGCAATTTCAGTATATCCACATGCACTAAAAATACTCTTTACATTTGACGGTGAATATATTCCACCACTACTTTCGGCTATTAAAACCTTTGCGCCCATTTCTTTTACTGCTAAACCAACTGCCGCTACAATTATCGGATGAGTGATTATGGCAGAATCTGCTTTAGCTTTTATGACTAGATTTGGCTTGATTACGACAGTCATACCAGCTTTAATTTCTGGATTTAATTCGCAGAAATGTGTTCTTACGGCTGTTAGCGCCATATCTAAATTATATTCATCTAAACGGCTTACAATTACTTTTTTATCCATTTTGTACCGTGTTTTCACTTTTTATTTCTTCTAAAAATTCACCGATTCTCTTAATGGCTTCTTTAATATGTTTAAGCGAATAGCAATATGAAATCCTTAAAAAACCTTCGCCACTGTCACCGAAAGCATTTCCAGGGACAACCGCCACTTTTTTTGCATAGATAAGTCTTTCGCAAAATTCTTCAGAGCTAAGTCCAGTAGTTTTTATTGAAGGGAAAACGTAAAAAGCGCCTTTAGGCTCAAAGCATGTTAATCCTAAATTGTTAAGTTCCTTTACTATATATCTTCTTCTCATATCATATTCAGTTTTCATTTTTTCTATGTCAGTATCGCCAAATTTTAATGCTTCTATAGCTGCATATTGAGAAGTCGTCGGCGCACTCATGATTGCATATTGATGAATTTTTGTCATCAGAGCAATAATTTCAGAAGGACCCGCCGCATATCCCATTCTCCAGCCAGTCATTGAATGAGACTTTGAAAATCCATTTACAATAACGGTTCTTTCGTGCATATCAGGAAGTGAAGAAAAGCTACAATGCCCTTCACCGTCATAACATAGCTCGCTGTAGATTTCATCGGAAAGAACAAGTAAGTCGTGATCTTTGACAATCTTTGCAATAGGTAAAAGCTGCTCTCTTGTCATTATAGCACCTGTAGGATTATTCGGAAAAGGCATAATAATAGCCTTTGTTTTTGGCGTGATAGCATTTTCTAGCTCTTCAGCAGTCAGCCTAAATTCGTTCTCAACTTTAGTATTGATAATAATTGGCACACCACCTGCAAGCTCGACCAAAGGAACATAGCAAACAAAAGAGGGCTGTGGAATTATTACCTCATCACCTTTATTAATGCTTGTTCTTATAAATAAATCTAAAGCTTCAGAACCGCCGACTGTTATAAGTATATCGTTATTCGGGTCGTATTCAGTGTTATACTTACGCTTTAAATACTTAGTAACTTCTACTCGAAGCTCTTGATAACCACGATTTGGAGTGTACCTTGTTTTTCCTTTTTCAAGCGATTTAATGCCAGCTTCTCTTATGTGAAAGGGCGTAAAAAAGTCTGGTTCTCCAACACTTAAAGAGATGACATCTTCCATTTCGCTTGCAATATCAAAGAACTTTCTGATACCTGAAGGTTTGATATTTACAGCAATATTGTTTAATTCAAAATTAGTCACAGAAATTAATTCCCCTCTCATCAATTTCTTCAAATTCGCTGTACATAACGGTGTTATAGTCTTTATACTTTGTTAAAATAAAGTGTGTTGCAGTCGAAAGGACACCTTCAATAGTTGCAAGTCTTTTTCTTACAAACATAGATACATCAGACATAGTTGCACCTGTAACAGTGACAGCTAAATCGTATCCACCTGCCATTAAATAAACAGATTCAACCTCGCTAAAAGCAGAAATGTGTTTTGCAATATCGTCGTATCCAGTGTCTCGTTGTGGAGTTACCTTGACTTCAATAAGGGCTGTCGCAAATGGTACACTAGCTTTTTCCCAGTGAATAACAGAGCGGTAAGCCTTGATGACACCCGTTTTTTCTAAACTTTCAATAGTTTTTTGAACTTCTGCTTTATCGGCTCCAAGCATTACAGCAATTTCTTCGTTAGATAGTTGCGCATCTTTCTCAATGAGTTTAAGTAGTCTTTCGTTGTCAATCATAATTAATCCTCCATTTAGCCAATTTTTCGGCAATATATTTTATTCGATAGTTATCATCATGGGCTTTCTATCTTTGTATACAGTATAGTAATCAAACCCAATTTCTTTAAGCATTTCAAGGGTTTCGGGAATTCCCTTTACCATGTCGTCTAATCTATGAGCATCAGAACCTATTGTCAAAAGTTTTCCGCCCATGTCTTTATAAAGTTTTAAAAGTTTTTTACCAGGCAAAGTTTCATTTAAATTCTGCCTTAAGCCTGAGGTGTTGACTTCAAGTGCAATTTCTCTATCCATCAATAATGAAAAAATTTCTTTAACATCGTCTAAATAAGGATCGAAGCTTAAAAATCCACCGTTACTGTCTCTCATGTATCTTAAAGGATAGGTTAAATGAGCAAGAGTATCAAATTTACCCCAATTAATCATCTCGCAAATCTCTTTAAAATATTTTTTTAAATACTCATCACAATCTTTACTATCGTTATCCCAATAATAAAAATCCTCTTCGCCTTTAACGTTATGTAGTGAACCTATAACAAAGTCATAGTCCTTTTTTAATATATTGTTTGCAATTTTAAGCTCTTGAAATGGTTGTCCTAATTCGACACCAGTTAGAAAGAAAGGGAATTTATCTTTCATAATAAGCATTTCTTTATACGAATTTTCATTTACAGGCCTATATGGATGAGGCGGCAAATCAAGCCGTTCACATTCGCAGTGATCTGTAACAGTAAAATATAGTAAATTTAATTCTTTAGCTTTTTCACACATTGATAAAAGTGAATCATTTCCGTCATAAGAGTGGTTACTGTGCGTATGGCAGTCTGAAATATTTTTAAATTTCAAATGAATTACCCTCCCAAGCATATTTTTCATTATTGTACCACAAATAATAATATATTGCAAAATAAAATACAAAAATATTGCGATATACTTGACATATTGGATATTTTAATTCATAATTAAGGAATACTTAAGAAAAAGGGTGATTTTATGAGAGCTGTTATTACAGTTTTGGGAAAAGATACAGTAGGTATTTTAGCGAAAATTTCGGCAGTATGTGCTGAACATAGCGTTAATGTTATGGAGGTTACTCAGTCCGTTATGCAAGACCTTTTTGCAATGATAATGATGGTTGACCTTAAAGGTAGTAGCATACCGTTTAGTGAGCTTAGCGAAAAGCTTACAACTGAAGGTGAAAAAATGGGGCTTAAAGTTCATGTGATGCACGAAGACATTTTTAATTCAATGCACCGCATATAAGGGGGAAGAAAATGCTTAACACAGGTGATATCTTAGAAACCATTAATATGATAGAAAACGAGGATTTAGACGTAAGAACCATTACAATGGGCATTTCACTGCTTGATTGTATTACGGGGGATGCGAAAAAGACTTGTGATTTAATTTATGATAAAATATGCAGAAATGCAAAAACTCTTGTTAAAACAGGAGAAGATATAAGTAAGGAATTTGGAATTCCTATAGTAAACAAGAGGGTTTCGGTAACTCCTATTGCGCTTATTTCTGGCGCTACTTTAGGAATTGACCCGATTATTTATGCTAAAACTTTGGATAGAGCGGCAAAAGAAATCGGTGTAAACTTCATAGGCGGTTATTCTGCCCTTGTTCATAAAGGTTTTGGACCTGGTGACTATGCTTTAATAGAGAGCATACCACAAGCTTTGGCTGAGACTGATTTTGTGTGCTCTTCTGTAAATATTGGAACGACTAAAGCTGGAATCAACATGGATGCTGTCAAAAAAATGGGACATGTTATTAAAAGATGTGCAGAGCTAACTAAGGATAGGGAATGCATTGGTGCGGCTAAATTAGTCGTATTTTGTAATGCTCCTGAAGATAATCCATTTATGGCTGGTGCGTTTCACGGCGTTGGAGAGCCTGACTGCGTTATTAATGTTGGCGTTTCAGGCCCTGGTGTTGTAAGAGCGGCCCTTTCAAAGCTACCTAAAGACTGCAATTTGACAGAAGTTGCAGATTTGATTAAGAGAACTGCGTTTAAAATTACAAGAATGGGACAATTAGTTGCCATGGAGGCTTCAAAAAGATTGTGCGTGCCTTTTGGCATAGTTGATCTTTCATTAGCACCTACACCAGCTATAGGCGACAGCGTTGCCTATATTTTAGAGGAAATGGGTCTAGAGCAGTGCGGTGCACACGGAACAACTGCTGCACTTGCGCTGTTAAACGATGCGGTTAAAAAAGGCGGAGTCATGGCTTCGTCTCACGTTGGTGGATTATCTGGCGCATTTATTCCAGTTTCTGAAGATGCGGGAATGATTGAAGCGGCAAGAAGCGGCGCACTAACTCTTAATAAACTTGAAGCTATGACTTGCGTTTGTTCTGTTGGGCTTGACATGATTATTTTGCCTGGTGATACAAGTGCCGAAATTTTATCGGGTATCATTGCAGATGAAGCGGCGATAGGCATGGTGAACTCTAAGACAACAGCGGTTAGAGTAATTCCAGCTATAGGTAAAAAGGCAGGGGAAGAGCTTAACTTTGGTGGACTCTTGGGAACAGGACCGATAATGGCGGTTAATGAGAAAAGCCCGTCTGTATTTATCGAAAGAGGCGGAAGAATTCCGGCTCCACTTCAAAGTTTAAAGAATTAATTTGTATAATTTGTATTTTTTAGCCAATAATATCATCAAACAATAATAAAAGGTGGTATTTACATGGTTATAGTAGATGTTATCGCATTGGTGCTTTTGATTGTTGGCGGACTTAACTGGGGGCTTATAGGTATATTTGAGTTTGACCTTGTGGCTTTTTTATTCGGCGGTCAAAGTGCGATGCTCTCAAGGGTAGTGTACACTTTAGTCGGCATATGTGCCTTATGGGCAATAACATTTCTCTTTAAAAAGAATGAAGGGATTACTACAAAAAGTGAATAATTCTAAGAAAACGGCCTGTCTTTTGACAGGCTGTTTTTTATTTCTAAATATTATTTGAGAAATATTTTGTTTTATGCTATAATATTCGGTAATGAAAATTTTGGAAGGATGACTTTAATATGCCAAAAGAGCAGAAACAAAGTTTTGTCAAAGGAGCGGCAATTTTATCGGCTTCGACTCTTATTGTAAAATTGTTGGGTCTTTTATTTTCTATACCACTTGCTAATACAGTAAGCGTTAAATCTATGTCGTATTTTTATACTGCATACGATATTTTTACGGTTTTTCTGATACTTTCCACTGCAGGACTACCTATAGCTGTTTCGAGAATGGTTGCTACAAGCTATAATAACGGATACAAAAAGCAAGGGAACAAGGTGCTGTCGGTTTCTTTTTGGCTGTTTTTTTCATTGGGACTATTCGGCGCATTAGTCATGTTCTTTTTTGCCGATTTTATAGCTGGTGATGTGATGGGAAATCCTGGTGCTGGCTATGCGATAATGGCCTTGGCACCGACTATGTTTTTTATCTCAATAATGTCGGCGTATAGAGGATATTTTCAAGGTAGAAGCAATATGATTCCGACGGCAATGTCTCAAATGATAGAGGCTACAACAAAGATATTAATAGGAATTCCACTGGCACTTCTTGTGGTATTTTACATGGGAGACGAAGACCTTGCCTCGGCTGGTGCCATCTTGGGCGTTTCAATAAGTGCAGGACTTGGTGCATTATACTTAATGATTTACCACGCTAGACAAAAGAGGATAGATAGATTAAACCCCGACAAGGGCAGTGATGAAGTAAAAAGTGCAAAAAATATTATAGTAGAGCTGTTGAAATTCTCGATTCCTATCGCCGTTGGTGTGTGTTTCTTAAACGTGCTTGACTTGATTGATGCATCGATACTCATGACAAGAATTCAAGACAGTGCAGGATTCACCCTTGATGAAGCCGAATTTGCAAGGGGTGTGTTAGGACATGCTCGAAAATTTTACGATTTGCCAGGCGCCTTCGTGATTCCTTTTTCGACTAGCCTTTTGCCGATACTTTCAGCGGCTGTAGAAGCTAAAAGAACAAAGGAAATTAATACTACTAGCGCATTATCGCTTAAACTAACCTTGCTAGTAGCAATTCCGTCTAGTATCGGAATGATTATATTTGCAGATCCTATTTCAAGGCTATTACTCATCGGAAACCCTTCTGCGGCTGATGGAACGATACCATTATTAGCTTCAAGCAGTATAGGAATCATTTTTACAGGCATGATTTTTACCACCAACTCGATTTTGCAGTCGTTTGGAAAGCCTAATATTCCAGTAAGGAATATGGCCATAGGTGGAATACTAAAAATAATTTTATCCTATATTCTAATAGGAATACCAGAAATTAACGTGATGGGTGCGGTTATAAGCTCGGTGGTTTCATATTTGCTTATCATGATACTAAATATTGTTTCACTAAGAAAGTTTATTCCAAAGTGGCAAGGTTTTATTAAAACAGCGTTTAGACCGACTTTATCAGCCTTGTGTATGGGCGGCATTTCATATGGGATATATATGCTGTTATCCATGTTTATTAGCCCTCAGTTTGCAGTTATACCTGTAATTTTTATAGCAATTTTGCTCTATGCAGTTTTTTGCCTTTTATTTAAAGCTGTTAAATATGAAGACGTTGTCTCTATGCCAAAAGGTAGAACTATTGCCCGTATTTTAAAGTTAAAACCTTCGGAGGAATGATATTTTGAAAAAGCTGTACAAATATCTTAGTGATTATAAAAAAGAATGTATTTTAGGTCCTTCTTTTAAATTATTAGAGGCTACCTTTGAACTATTAATCCCCTTAATTGTAGCATCAATAGTCGATATTGGAATTAACAAGGGAGACACGACTTATATTATAAATATGAGTTTACTTATGATAGGTCTTGGAACTGTCGGATTTATTTGCTCAATTACAGCTCAGTATTTTGCGGCAAAGGCAGCAACAGGATTTTCTACGAAACTGCGACATAGCTTGCTTAAGCATATTCAAAGTTTAAGCTATAAGGAAATTGATAGCATTTCAGTGTCTACACTGATTACAAGGATGACTTCTGATGTAAATCAAGTTCAAACCGGAATAAATTTAGCACTGCGATTATTATTAAGGTCTCCGTTTGTCGTTTTGGGCGCCGCTATAATGGCATTTACCATAGATTTTCACTTAGCATTAATTTTTGCAGTGCTAATTCCAGCACTATGCATTGTAGTGTTTGGCATAATGCTTTACACCATACCTTTATATAAAAAAGTACAGAAAAATTTAGATAAAGTGACTAAGGCGACTAGAGAAAATCTTAACGGAGTGAGAGTTTTAAGGGCTTTTTGCAAAGAAGATGATGAAGTAAAATCATTTCAAGACAATACTAAAAGTCTAAATATAATTCAAAAATTTTCATCTAAAATCTCTGCACTGATGAATCCTGTCAGCTTAATTTTCGTAAATGCAGCGGTAATTGTACTAATTTATTCAGGCTCATTTAGTGTTAATCTCGGAACTTTAACTCAAGGAGAGGTGCTAGCTCTTTACAATTATTTAAGTCAAATATTAATTGAGCTTATAAAAACCGCAGACTTAATTATAACTATGACTAAGGCTTCGGCTTGCGCAGATAGGGTATCGAGCGTTTTAGAAGTGAAATCTTCTGAGTTAAAGGATGGTAAAAGTACTTTAGAGAATACTGATATTGAATTTAAAAATGTAAGTTTAAAGTATTATGAAGGCAGTGACGAGTCTCTTTCGGGCATTAATTTCAAGGTGAAAAAAGGGCAAACTGTCGGTGTAATTGGTGGTACGGGTAGCGGAAAAACAAGTCTTGTAAATTTAATTCCGAGTTTTTATAAGTGTACATTTGGTGAAGTTACTATAGGAAATATAAATGTAAATGATATTGACAAAGACTATCTAAGAAGCATTATAAGTGTTGTGCCTCAAAAGGCAGTATTGTTTTCTGGTACAGTTGAATCAAACCTTAAATGGGGAAATGAAAACGCCAATGAAGAAGAAATGTATAAGGCACTTGAGCTCTCTCAGGCAAAAGAGATAGTAGATTCAAAAGATGGTCTTAAAACAGTGGTAGATGAAGGCGGAAGAAATTTTTCTGGTGGACAAAAGCAAAGACTTTGTATTGCAAGGGCACTTGTGAAAAAGTCAGAGATACTAATACTCGACGACTCAGCATCGGCACTTGACTATGCAACAGATGCAAAACTTAGAACCTCTATAGCAAACCTTGAGAACAAACCCACTACTTTCATTGTTTCTCAAAGGGCATCTTCGGTTAAAAATGCAGACATCATCCTAGTACTTGAAGATGGAAGGCTTGTCGCAAAAGGAAGCCATGAAGAATTAATTGAGTCTTGCAGTGTATATAGTGAGATTTATTATACCCAGTTTCCAAGGGAGGAGAGAGTATGAAGAACAACAAAGATACGATAAAGAAGACGCTTAAAAGGCTGAAACCTTATTCACATTTGATTGCACTTTCATCATTTCTTGCATTAATATTTGTTGTATTAAATTTATTGATTCCGATTTTAGTCGGACAAGCAGTAGACAGTATAGTAGGAAAAGGAAATGTAATTTTTGAAAACGTGTTTCAAAAATTAATTTTAATAGGAATTTGTGCACTTTCAGCCGGTATTTGCCAGTGGATAATTACAAGAATAAACAATCATGTAAGCTTTTCGGTAGTTAAAGATTTAAGAAATGACTTGTTTTCTCATGTTCAAAAACTTCCTATAAAATTTCTTGATAATAAGTCAAGTGGAAATATCGTTAGTAATATGATAACAGATGTTGACCAGTTTTCAGATGGTCTTCTTCTAGGTTTTTCAGCGTTTTTAACGGGTGTAATGACTATTTTAGGTACATTGTTTTTTATGATTTACCTTAATTTTATTATGGCTTTAGTAGTTGTATTAGTTACGCCTCTATCATTTGTTGTAGCATCATTTATTGCAAAGAGGACGCATAAAATGTTTATGCAGCAGTCAGAAATTAGGGGAGAGCAGACTTCGATTATTAATGAATCCATTGGAGAGCTCAAAACTGTGAAGGCTTTTTCACATGAGGATGAAGTCTTAGAAAAGTTTGATGAAGTCAATGAAAGGCTTAGAGTTTGTTCGCTAAAAGCCATGTTTTTCTCTTCAATCACTAATCCAGCGACACGATTTGTAAATTCAGTAGTGTATTCTGCTGTTACCTTAGCGGGAGCGTTGTTAGCAGTCACTTCGGGATTTACTGTAGGTGCTCTTACAAGCTTTTTGAGTTATGCTAATCAGTATACTAAGCCGTTTAACGAGATTTCATCTGTTGTTACCGAGCTTCAAAATGCCTTTGCATGTGCTAAAAGGGTCTTTGATTTGCTTGAAACAGATGAAGTTATAGAGAAATCATCTGGTAAAGCCAAAGAAATTGAAGGTGATATTTTAATTAAAGATGTAAAATTTTCTTATTCGGAAGAAAAAGAACTAATTAAATGCCTTAACTTAAGAGCAAATAAAGGAAAAAGAATTGCAATAGTAGGACCTACAGGTTGTGGTAAAACTACAATGATAAATCTTTTGATGCGGTTTTATGAAATTCAAGGTGGCGATATTTTTATTGATAATACAAATATAAAAGATATGTCTTATCATGAACTTCGCTCCTCTTTCGGCATGGTTTTACAAGATACTTGGTTGAAATCTGGTACCATTAAAGAAAATATTCTTTTGGGTAGGGACAATTTTTCAGATGAAGATGTTGTAAATGCAGCTAAAAAAGCACATGCACATAGCTTTATTAAAAGACTTCCGAACGGATATGAAACGGAGATAGGGGAAGCTGGAGGAAACTTATCGCAAGGAGAAAAACAGCTTTTGTGTATCGCAAGACTCATGATTTCCTTGCCTCCAATGCTTATCCTTGACGAGGCAACAAGTTCTATTGATACAAGGACTGAAATTAAAATTCAAAAAGCATTTGAAGAGATGATGAAAGGTCGAACAAGCTTTATAGTCGCACATCGGCTGTCAACCATAGTAAAGTGCGATACGATTATAGTCATGGACAAGGGGAAAATAATTGAAAATGGTAGTCATGAAGAGCTTTTGAAAATTAAAGATGGTTTTTACAAAAATCTATACAACAGCCAATTTGCAAAGTAAACACAGCCTTAATGGAATATTCCATTAAGGCTGTGTTTTTATGTTTTATATAATCTCAAGCTAAAATCTTCTCTTTCAAGACTTAAGTTTTTGTTGTAATATGGATCTCCATTTTCAAAAATTTCATTATGACGTTTTCGTAAGAGATTTCCTTCGCTTTCAAGTCGTGCTTTCTTTTCAGGAGTGTCCTCAAAGCCTCTGCTGATAGATTCATAATGATAAAGTTCGGCATATGGGGTAAAGCAAATAAGGTATCCTAAAGCTCTAACTCTAAGGCAAAAATCAATATCGTTATACGCTACTTTAAACAATGGGTCTAAGCCATCAAGAGTTCTATAGACAGAACTTTTTACCATCATACAGGCGCCTGTCACGGCAGAAAGATTCTGCGGAAAATACAACCTGCCAATATATCCTAAATCACCACGCTTATATGCCTTGTGTGCATGTCCGGCAGTGCCGCCAATTCCAACAATAACACCAGCGTGCTGTATGGTGTCATTAGGAAAATAAAGCATTGCACCTGTAACGGCGACATCGTCTCGTTGATTATACATCAGCATTTCTTCAATCCAGTTTGCAGTTATGATTTCGGTATCATTGTTTAAAAGGATTATATGCTCACCTTTACAATATTTAAAGCCAAAATTATTGATTTTAGAGAAATTAAAGTCACCTTTATAATGAACGACTTTAATTTTTTCTATAGTATTTAAGCTCTCATAATAGTTGAAAATTTCACTTGTTTCACTGTTGTTTTCAACTATTATGATTTCAAAATTTTCATAAGTAGAAAATTCTAAAATGGAATCAACACATCTTTTAAGCATATCTCTTTGGTCTTTATTAGGAATGATAATTGAAATTAATGGTTTAGAGCTTAGCTCATATTTAATTCTATATGTGGTCGGCAAAAGCTTGGTGCTTTCTACACTGGCACTTAAACCGCTTCGCTTTAAATGAGAAGATACAGCATTTATCCCAGCATCAATAGCATAAGACTTGCTGTTTAAATCCATTGCAACTGAATTTGGATGGCTGCGCCAATAATAAAGCACTCTTGGGATATGTGTAATTTTCTCAGCTTTTTCTGTAAGCCTTAGAATCATGTCGTGGTCTTGAGAACCGTCAAATTCTTTTCTAAAGCCACCTACTTTATCAAAAAGTGATTTTTTGAATACGGAAAAATGGCAAATATAATTGTTAGCCCTTAAATTATCTGGTGCAAAATCAGGTTTTAAATTAATCATTATTGAGTTATTTACTTGACTTAGAAAGACCAATTCATCGCAGTAAATGAAGTCTGAATGAAAGTTTTCAATTTCTTTTCTATAATAAAAAAGCGCAGTGGGGTGAAGTAAATCGTCGTGATCAAAAAGGGCTATATATTCTCCTGTCGACATTTCAATAGCAGCATTTGTATTTTCGGAAATACCTAGATTCTTACTAAGCTTCTTATATTTAATTCGTTCATCATTGTTTGCGTATTCCTTACAAATAGCACCTACATTTTGGTGATTTTCATCGCTTCCGTCAGCTAGACACAGCTCCCAATTATTATAAGTCTGAGAAATTACAGAATCAATCATTTCCTTTAAAAACTTATTTGGAGTGTTGTAAAGCGGAACAATTATACTAAATTTGATATCTCGTTTAAAAACAGTGGTTTCTTGTATTTCACGTTCTTCTTTTGAAATTTTAATTCCAAAAGCATGATTAAAAATAAATTTTCTAAAAAGCTTTTCATATATAATTCTGAAAGTTAATTTTAAACCTTTATTTTTTAAACTTGAAATAGTTTTGTATGGAACTGAAGTCAATTTGAAATTTCTAAGAAAATTCTTAATCTTTCTAATAGTACTTGGATTTTCTATTTGCATGTTTTAATTACCTTCAAGCTCTATCAAATAATTGCTAAGTGCATCTTTCCAAGTAGGGAGGCGGTTAAATCCATTTTGGTCTAAACAAGTCTTGTCCATGCGTGAATTTAAAGGTCTTACGGCTCTTGTTTTGTATTCAGATGTTGGAATGCGGTTGATTTTACAGTTTAAATTAGCGTTTTGCATTATTGCTTCGGCAAAATCTGCCCATGAGCAAAAACCTTCATTACTTGCATGATAAGTTCCGAATTTATCACTTACTATCATATCACAAAGAAGTACTGATAAATCCGCTGTATAAGTTGGAGATCCGATTTGGTCGTCAATTACGTTTAGCTCGTCTTTTTCGGCACCTAGTCTAAGCATAGTTTTCACAAAATTGTTTCCATTTACACCAAAAACCCATGAAATTCTAACTATGAAATAATTATCCAATAGTTCTTTAACAGCAAGCTCTCCGCCAAGTTTAGTTCTGCCGTAAGCTCCTTGCGGATTTGTTGGATCATTCGGCTTGTATGCGTTAGTGCCTGTACCTTCAAATACATAATCTGTGCTTATATACATCATTTTAGCTGAAATTTCCTTACAGGCTTCTGCGATATATTTTGGACCTAGTACATTTACTTTTTCACAAGTTTCTAAATCATCCTCAGCTTTGTCAACGGCAGTATAGGCCGCACAGTGGATAACAGATTCAGGCTTTAAATCTTTAATATAACTTATAACATCCTCACGGTTAGTTATGTCTAAGTCCTGAATATCTATCCCTTTACATTGGATACCTCTTTTTGAAAGCTCTTTTACAACGTCGAAACCGAGTTGTCCGTTTACTCCTGTAACTAAAATCATATTATTACTCCTTAACTTTATTCAAAATTGATTTTTCAATTATATCTTTGTCGTCTTTCTGAGTCAAATCCTTTATCCAGTTGAAACTATTTATTTTCACAACAGCAACAAAACATTTTAGTATCTGATCTATCTTCAATAATGCAAATACTATCCAAGGTGCCGCACCTAAAACCGCCGCAATAGCAGCTGAAGGAATAACTACTAAAAATACAAAAATTGTATCGTTTTTAAACACAAAACCTACATCACCGCCAGATTTAACAAGGCCAAACAAGCAAGTAGCCTGATAACATGAGCCAATAATTGTAATAGAAATTACATTCATGAACTGGTTTGAATATGCAATGGCTTCATCACTAATATTATATAGACCGATAAATCCATCTTTAATCAAAAATATGATTAAACCTGAAATTATACCGACGATTAAAAACATAATTTGAACTAATTTGGCATTACGCTTTACTCTTTCTATATCTCCTTCGCCAACAGTTTTTCCTGTAATAATTCCGACTGAAGCGGAAAGACCACCAATCCAAACGAAAAGAAGATTATGTAACATGCCTGTAACACTAGTGGCACTAATAACACTTTCTGAAAATCTGCCTAAAATTACGCTATTTGCTATTAAGTTACACCCCCATACAATTTGCCCACCAAAAACAGGGAGTCCATACTTAAGAAAATCCCTTAGAATAATTTTGTCGATAGAAATTAAATCTTTGAATTTTAATAATAATTTTTTATCTCTAAATCTGACATAGTAAAGTATAAATAAGCATTCGATTACTCTTGAAATAAGTGTTCCCAAAGCTGCGCCTTTTACACCCATAGCAGGTATAATCCCATTTACACCAAAGATGAACATGTAATTAAGTCCAACGTTTGCGACCAATGCTAAAATTGATACATAAAGTCCAATTTTAGCGACTTCCACACTTCGCATAGCAGAAATCATGACTTGTGAAAGGGTGAAAAACATAAAAGAAAAACTTATAATGCTTAAATATTCACTGCCTGTTTCAATTATGGAAACATCGTTTGTAAACCAAGATAATACAAATTTCGGGAAAAATATTCCAAGTGACGAGAAAATGATACCAAGTGCTAAAGAGAATTTAACGCCTATCGAAAGAATTTTTTTTATAGAACCAGTGTCTTTTTTACCCCAGTACTGCGCCGCCAAAATCAGAACCGCACCGTCGATTCCTACTGTGAAAATTAGCAAGACGGTTTGAAGCATACTGCCCATGTAAACGCCTGAAATCGCAGAATCTCCAAGTCTTCCTATCATCACGTTATCCGCAAAGCCAACTGCAAAAGTAATCAAATTTTGCAGTGAAATAGGTACCGCAAGTCTAATAAGATTACTTAAATATTGTCTATTTTCGCTCAAAATTATACCCCTAACTATTTTTTATTTGCAAGAAAATTTATATATTGTTCTATCATTATATATTTCGCCTTTTCTTAGAACCGCATCTCCAAGATGAGGAATATTCATACAGTTTGGTGTTAGCTGAGTCTCAAGACAGAAGCCTGTCCACTTTTTGTAAATTGCATTTTCTTTGCCTTGATAGCCAGTTAACGAATTGCCTGAATAAAACTGAACAGCAGGTTTATTTGTATAAGTCTCCATGATAATTCCACTTTTTTCACCTATAGTTTTAACTGCAAGTATAACATTTTTTTCCTTGCTTCTCAAAATATAATTGTGGTCATAGCCTTTTGCACTATCATAATCAGGAATATTTTCTATATCCTTACCAATTTTTTTTGCAGAACTAAAATCGTAAGCAGTATTTCTTAAAGATATTATTTCGCCGCTAGGGCAGAAGTTATCGTTAAGTGGTGTATAAAAATCAGAAAAAATCTGCATTTCATGCCCTAAAACATCGCCACTTTCATGTCCATTTAAGTTGAAGTAGACATGATTTGTAAGATTCATTATTGTATCTTCATCGCAAATAGCATGATAATCAAGAATTAGTTCGTTGTCACTTGAAAGTGAGTATGTAACTTTAACATCTGCATTTCCAGGAAAACCGGATTCTCCATCAGGCGAGGTGATTTTGCAGACTAAATCTCCATTAATATCCTGGCAATCCCAAATTTTGCTATCAAATCCCTGTGGTGCACCGTGAATATTTATATTTTTACCAGTTTCTAAAAGATTATATGTTTTTCCGTTCAATTCAAATTTAGCGAACTCAACTCGGTTTGAATTTCTACCTACAATACACCCTAAAAAAGCATTTTTTTGAGGATACTCTTCGGCTGAATCATAACCTAAAACTACATCGAATATTTTGCCATTTATGTCAGGGGTCCTAATAGATACAATCGAAGCACCTAAAGACATGATATCAACCTGTGTATTTCCATTATCAAGTGTGTATAAGTAGATTTCATCGCCGTTTATAAATCCAAAACTTTTTTTGTTTATTGTTGTCATTCTTACCCCACCTTAAACTTTTCTATTAGATTACCATATTTAATTTTACATTTCAACATTTATTTATCTTTTAGAGCAATAATTTATTATTAATGTTGAATTATTCATGCTAATGTAGTATCATATAACTAATAATATTAATTTACGAGGTAAGAAAATGAAAAGAGTGGAAATTAAACAGCTTTATGCTAATGTAAATGATTTTGCAAACGATGAAATAAATGTTTGTGGTTGGGTTAAGAGTATAAGAGACTCAAAAGCACTTGGATTTATTGATTTAAATGACGGTTCACTATTTACTGGAGTGCAAATAGTGTTTGAAGCCGATAAAGTGGCAAATTTTCAAGAGGTTGCATCGCAAAATGTTGGTGCGGCTTTAAGTATTAAAGGAAATATAGTTCTAACTCCAGAAGCTAAACAGGCATTTGAAATTAATGCTACTGAAATTGAAATTTTAGGAGCTTCCTCACCAGAATATCCACTTCAAAAGAAACGACATACAACTGAGTATCTAAGAACTATTGCCCATTTAAGACCTAGAACAAACCTTTTAAGTGCAGCTTTTAGGGTAAGGTCGGTAGCGGCTTATGCCATTCATAAATATTTTAACGAGAATGGGTTTATATATTCTCATACGCCAATTATTACTGGAAGTGACTGCGAAGGCGCTGGCGAAATGTTCAGAGTAAGCACGCTTGACCCAAATGATATGCCAAAAAATGAGGACGGAAAAATAGACTTTAAGGAAGATTTTTTCCAAAAAGAGACTTCTCTAACTGTTTCTGGACAACTTCAAGCTGAGTGTATGGCGCTTGCTTTTGGAAAAACCTACACATTTGGGCCTACATTTAGGGCTGAAAAATCATATACACAAAGACATGCAGCAGAATTTTGGATGATAGAGCCTGAAATTGCATTTTCCGATTTAAACGATGACATGGATTTAATTGAAGATAGTATTAAATTTGTCATTAAATATGTTTTAGATAATTGTAAAGAGGACATTGATTTTTGCAATAAATTTATTGATAAAGAACTAAAAGATAGGCTTAACAGCGTGGTAAGTTCTGATTTTATAAAAGTGACTTATACTGAGGCTATTGAAATTCTTGAAAAAGCAGAGGTTAAGTTTGAATATAAAGTAAATTGGGGTATGGATTTGCAAACAGAGCATGAAAGATATCTAACTGAAGTTCATTTTAAAAAGCCTGTTTTTGTAACCGATTATCCAAAGGATATCAAGGCTTTCTATATGAGAATGAACGATGATAACAAGACAGTTGCCGCAGTTGACCTACTTGTTCCGGGAATTGGAGAAATAGTCGGTGGTAGTCAGCGTGAAGAGAGATATGACATGTTGGTTAAGAGAATAGAAGAGATGAATCTACCTAAAGAAGATTACTGGTGGTATCTTGACTTAAGAAAATATGGTGGCACAAAACATGCCGGATTTGGTCTAGGATTTGAAAGACTTATTATGTATCTAACAGGTATATCAAATATTAGAGATGTTATACCTTTCCCAAGAACAACAGGTTCGGCAGAATTTTAAAGAACGAAAGGAATTACTTATGATAACAGTTGCTCAAGCTATGGTTAAAGCGCTTGAAAAGGAGAATATTTCTACAGTTTTCGGATATCCCGGTGCTGCGATATGCCCTTTTTACGACGCACTTTCAAAGAGTGAAATTAAACATGTGTTGGTAAGGCACGAACAAAATGCCGCTCATTCTGCAAATGGATATGCCAGAATGACAAATTCACCCGCCGTTTGCATTGCGACCTCGGGTCCTGGTGCGCTTAATTTAATAACAGGTATTGCGACGGCCTATATGGACTCAATTCCACTTGTTGTAATAACAGGGCAGGTTTCAAGTTCACTTCTTGGAAGAGATGTCTTTCAAGAGGCGGACATAACGGGTGCAGTAGAACCATTTAGCAAATATAGTTTTATACTTAAAAATCCTGAAGACACCGCTAAGGTATTTAAACAAGCTTTTTATCTAGCTTCTACAGGCAGAAAAGGCCCTGTAATTATTGATATTCCGGTAGATGTCCAAAATCAAAAGATTTCATTTAAATACCCTGAAGATATGAGCATGAGAAGTTATAATCCAAACGTAGTGGGACATCCAGGGCAGATTAAAAGGGCTGTAACCACAATTAAGAGTGCGAATAGACCTGTAATTATTGCGGGTGGTGGTGTTTTTGCCGCAGGAGCAGAAGAAGAATTGATTAATTTTTCAAAGAAAAGCGGAATACCAGTCGTAACAACCATGATGGGTATAAGTTTAGCTCCTAAGAATTATGAGCTTAACTTTGGAATGATAGGTATTCACGGAGTTGCAGAAGCTAATATTGCGATAAATAAAGCGGATGTGCTTATTGCTATAGGAACAAGGGCAGGCGACCGAGCAGTTGCAGCACCTGAGATAGTGAAAAAGGATAAGAAAATTATACATATCGACATAGACCCAGCTGAAATAGGCAAAAATTTGAGCGTAGATATTCCAATAGTAGGCGATGCAAAGCTTGTTCTTAAAGAAATGAACAGCAAAATTGAAAAGCTTGAAGTAGAAGATTGGGTTAAGACTCTTTTTGCTGAAAAAGAGAAACATAAAAAAGAATTTAGCAGAAACGAGCTAGTTTCAGCCAAGGAATTCATGATGAAACTATCTGAAAAGGCAGAGGAAGATGTTGTAGTTGTTGCGGATGTTGGACAAAATCAAATTTGGACAGCTAATAACTTTAACTATAAAAACGGTAAGTTTTTAACTTCAGGTGGCATGGGTACTATGGGCTATTCAATTCCAGCTGGAGTTGGCGCAAAACTTGCAGAACCTAGAAGACAGGTAATCACAATTTGTGGAGATGGCTCTTTCCAAATGCAAATGATGGAGCTTGCGACTATCGTTCAAAACGGTGTTAACCTTAAAATGGTGGTTATGACAAATAATAGGCTTGGAATGGTTAGAGAACTTCAGACAAAGAATTATGACGACAATCAAACAGCAGTTTTCCTAGACGGTAGCCCGAATATTTCAAAGCTTGCAGAAACTTATGGAATCAAATCAAGAGTTTTAAGCTCGATGGACGAGTGTGAAGCTGCGATTGATGAATTTCTTTCTTATGAAGGCGCTTATTTGCTTGAATGTAAAGTAAGCCCCGATGAGTCTACATTATAAAGGAGGAAGAAAAATGAAACATACAATTTCGGTTTTAGTAGAAAACCATGCAGGCGTACTTTCCCGTATTTCAGGTCTTTTTTCAAGGCGTGGATTTAATATTGACAGCTTAGCAGTTGGCGTTACGGAAGACAACAGCATTTCAAGAATTACGATTATAGTAGATGGTGACGATTATATAGTCGAGCAAGTAGAAAAACAGCTCAATAAATTAGTCGATGTAATAAAGGTTAGAAAATTTTCTTCTGATGAGTGTATTAGACGTGAACTTATGCTCGTAAAAGTTTCTTGTAGCGATAAAAACAGGAGCGATGTTATTGACATTGCAAGGGTTATGGATAGTAAAATTTGCGATATTTCTAATAAATCACTTACCATAGAAATTTCTGATTCCACCGAAAAATTAGAGCTTATGATAGAGCTTTTAAGACCGTTTGGCATTCTTGAAATTGCAAGAACAGGTACAATGGCACTGCAAAAAGGTTTTGATATTATTTAATTGGAGGAGATGCTTTTGTATAGCAATGATCTGCTTAATAGTGAGCTAAAATATTTACAGCTTTTATCGCAAACCTATAAGACTATAGGTGAGGCTTCAACTGAAATCATCAATTTAACTGCAATTATGAATTTGCCTAAGGGAACAGAACATTTTGTAAGTGACGTTCATGGTGAATATGATGTTTTTACACATATAATCAAGAATGCATCAGGTTCTATAAAGCGCAAGATTGACAGCTGTTTTCAAGATGATATTAGCAAAGAAGAAAAAGATTTACTTGCAACAATTATATACTATCCTACAGAAAAACTGTCAGAACTTTCGTCAAAAGGCGTGTGTGACGAAGAATGGTATAGAACTATTTTGTCAAGACTTGTTGTGGTTTGCAGAGTTGTTACATCAAAATATACTAGATCAAAAGTGAGAAAAGCCTTGTCTGAAGAGTTTAGATATGTTATAGATGAGCTTATTTATACAGATAATTTTGAAGTTGACAAGAAAGAATATTTTGATAATATTCTTGATACGATAATTGAAATAGACAGGGCAGATGCATTTATCAAAACATTATCACACCTTATTCAGGATATGATAATAGATAAATTACATATTATCGGCGATATTTTTGACAGAGGAACAGGTGCTCATCTTGTAATGGAGTATTTGTGCTCTCATCACAATGTTGATATTCAGTGGGGAAACCACGATATAGTTTGGATGGCGGCAGCTTTAGGCCATTCGGCGTCTATTGCGAATGTAATCCGAAATAGTATTAGATACAATAATTTTACTTGTCTTGAAGAAGGTTATGGAATTAATATCCGCCCGCTTGCAGTATTTGCACTTGAAACTTATAGGTACGATCCGTGTGAATTTTTTGCACCTAAGATGGAAAAAGGTGCTTCTTACGATAAAATTGAAAGAAGTAACCGAGAAACAGCAATTAAAGTGCATAAGGCGATAACTATTATTCAGCTAAAACTTGAAGGGCAAATTATTAAAAACTGTCCAGAGTTTAAAATGGAAGATAGAGCGCTGCTTGATAAAATTGATGTTGCCAATGGAACTGTGACTATTGAAGGGAAAGAACATAAACTTAACGACACATCTTTTCCAACTATTGATTTTGATAATCCATATAAACTTACGCAGGAAGAAGCGCTTGTAGTAGAACAGCTAAGGCTTTCATTTATGCACAGTAAACTTCTTAGTAAACATGTTGAATTTTTATTTAAAAAGGGCGGAATGTACCGAATTTATAATAATAATTTATTGTATCACGGCTGCATACCTTTTGATGAAAGTGGTTCGTTTGCTGTATTTGAACTAGACGGCAAAGAATACAGTGGAAAATCCTATCTTGATTTGTGTGATAAAATGTGTAGACTAGGTGGATATGGCAAAGGAAAAGAAAAAGAGTTTGGTCTTGATTTTATGTGGTTTTTATGGTGCGGCCAGTTATCACCACTCAATGGCAAATCTAAAATGACGACCTTCGAGAGGGCGTTTATTTCAGATAAAGAAACATGGGAAGAGCCTAAAGACTGGTATTATGAGAATATTAAAAATAGAACTACTGCAGAAATGATTTTAAGAGAGTTTGGAATATCTGAAAGATGCTCTTATATTGTAAATGGACATGTTCCAATTAAGATAAATAAAGGTGAATCTCCGATAAAAGCTGGTGGGAAATTGTTGATAATTGACGGTGGAATTTCAAAAGCTTATAAGGAAGTTACTGGAATTTCAGGTTACACTTTAGTTTCAAATAGTTATCAGTTGGTTTTGTCTGAGCATGAATTGTTTAATGGTGTTGAAACAGTAATTAAGAATAATAACGATATGCACTCGAAAAATATAGTTGTAGAGGATTATCAAAAAAGAATTACAATAGCTTCAACTGATAAAGGAATTGTAATTTCAAAGAAAATTGACGATTTAAAAATGCTACTACAGGCTTATAGAACCGGTTTAATAAAGCAGTCAGGGTAGTTTAAGATTTTTGATGACAATAAGCTTGTAGTTTTATAAATAATATTGTATAATTACTATATATTTTTAAGGAGAGAATAATTATGTCAAAATATAAAAATTTAATGGAAGACTTAGTAGAAGAAAAATTTGAGTTTGTTTGTGGTAGTTATGAAAATATTTGTTTGTGTGATACTTGTAGAAACGATATTCTTTCTTGTGCTCTAAATAGGTTGCCACCGAGATATTTTGCAACTAATCAAGGACATTTGTATTCAAAACTGGATTCATTAAAAACTCAGTTTTCAGCAGATGTTATTACGGCTTTGACTGAAGCTGTAAATGTAGTTACAAAGCATCCAAGACACTAATTAATTGGAGGGTAAGAATATGTCGCTTTTAGAGAAATGGACAAGTTTTGCGGAAGAAATGCAAGAAAGTCCTAATGCAAATGAATTTTGGAAAGATTATTTTTTGAAAGAAAAAGCCATGTATGAGTGTATTCTTTCAAGAAAAACACCTGTGAGTGGAAAAATTGAAGCATTAGCAAAGAAATTTTCGGTGGATGAAATTTTAATGACAGGTTTTATTGATGGTATAAACGATAGTTTGAAAAAGCCTATTAATATGGAAGAACTTGACCTAGAGACTAATGTTTCACTTTCATATGATAAGGAAAAACTTTATTATAACATGGTGGCTGCAAAAGCTGACTGGCTGTTTAATCTTCCACAGTGGGAAAATCATCTAACAGAAGAAAAAAGAAAAGAGCTTTATAAGGCTCAAAAACTTTCAAAAACAGTAGTAAACGAAAATAAAGTCGGAAGAAACGACCCATGCCCATGTGGTAGTGGAAAAAAATATAAAAAGTGTTGTGCTAACTAATTCAGTACATAAAATCCTTTTATTAGATTTCTATTAAAGGGATTTTTTTTGCTTGAAAAAAGGAGACTAATATTGTAAAATAAATAAAAAAAGAAATGAGTAAATTTATGAGTAAAATAGAAGATATACTATTAAAAGGTATACATTCGGCAGTGATTAGCCAAAAAAATAAAGACTCGAAGAGTAGTTATAATAAAGTTACGATAAAACCCTTTTTAAGCAAAGAAGCAATTAAATATCAATTTTCTTATTACGAAGATAAAAAAGTCTTTCATAAAAATTTAGAATTAAATGAAACAGTAGATGAGATAGTTATTTATCTAAAAAATCACTTTTTTCAATGTTTAATTTTTGGAAGTGAAAATGATGTTCATTTAACCTCTTTTGGCGGAAAATTTAAATATAAGACTTTGAATTCAACAAAGAAAATTGAAAATCTTAGCCATGATAGAAAGAAAAAATACATTATTGAAGATGGTGCACAGTGCGATTTTCTTATCGAACTTGGAATTTGCGCTAAAGACGGAAAAGTTAAAAAAGAGAAATATTCAAAGTTTAGGCAGATAAATAAATACTTAGAGTTCATTGATGGAATTAAAAGTAATTTTGAAAATAAACAGTCAATTACGATAGTTGATTTTGGCTGTGGTAAAGCATATTTAAGCTTTGCACTTTATTACTATTTTGTTGAAATTCTTAAAATTAAAGCTGAAATTTTAGGACTTGATTTAAAGCAAGATGTCGTAGAATATTGCCAAAGCATAGCTGATAAGTTGTCATATGATGGGCTGTCATTCAAAGTTGGCGATATCGGAAAATATAGTAGTGACAAAGCTTTTGACATGGTAGTTTCACTTCATGCCTGCGATACTGCGACTGATGAAGCTATTAACAAGGCGGTCAAATGGAAGAGTAAAGTCATACTTTTTGTTCCTTGTTGTCAGCATGAACTTAATCCGCAATTAAAGAGTGATACCAACGAAGGTATACTAAGATTTGGATTAGAAAGAGAAAGACTCGCCACTATAATAACCGATACATCAAGGGCCTTACTGCTTGAAAGCATTGGATACCACTGCGAAATTCAAGAATTTATAGAGACTGAGCATACACCGAAAAATGTGATGATAAAGGCGGTGTATACAGGTAAAATTTTAAAAAAAAGCAAAGAACAGTATGAAAAATTAAAAGCTGAGTGGAATTTTTCACATCACTTAGAAAAACTATTAAATAAAGAATAGAATTGTAATCAACTGAAATAATAACGATAATAAAGGGTAAAATATATGGAGAATTATTATCGAATTCTTACAAAAATAAGAATTAATATTATTTTAGTTGATTTTTTTATGTTTTAGTGATATAATGAGATTGTTAAAAAAATAACAAGCAAAAATTGTTTTAGGAGGACAAAAATATATGAAAACTATGCCAAAAGCTTGGGAAGGATTTAAACTTGGAAGATGGAGTAATGTAGCTGTTGATTTAAGCGACTTTATTTTGAACAATTATACTCCATATGATGGAGATGAGTCCTTTTTAGAAGATGCAACTGAATCTACTAAGACTCTTTGGGAGCAAGTGCTTGATTTAAATAAACTTGAGAATGAAAAAGGTGGAGTCATTGAGATGGATGAAGATGTAGTTTCAACAGTTACATCTCATGCACCAGGGTATTTAAATAAAGAGCTTGAACTCATAGTAGGTTTTCAAACTGAAAAGCCTTTTAAGAGAAGTTTACAGCCATTTGGTGGAATTAGAACTGCCGAAAATGCATGCAAACAGTATGGATATCAAGTTTCCGATAGGGTACACGATATATTTACGAACTACAGAAAAACGCATAACGATGGTGTTTTTGATGTGTATACAGATGAAATTAGACTTGCAAGAAAATCTTCGGTAATCACAGGACTTCCTGATGCTTACGGAAGAGGAAGAATTATAGGCGATTATAGAAGAGTTGCCTTATATGGAATTGACCTTTTAATAAACGATAAGAAAAAACAGCTAAAAAGTGCTCCAGCTAAAATGACTGAAGAAAATATGCGATTAAGGGAAGAGTTATCAGAACAAATTAGAGCACTTTCTGAAATAAAAGAAATGGCGAAATCTTATGGATACGACATTTCAGAACCAGCAACAAATGCACGAGAGGCAATTCAGTGGCTATATTTTGGCTATCTAGCTGCAATTAAAGAGCAAAACGGTGCTGCGATGAGCCTAGGAAGAACCTCAACTTTTCTTGATATTTATATAGATAGAGACTTAAAAAATGGCGTAATTACAGAAAAAGAAGCACAAGAGTATATTGACCATTTTATCATGAAGTTAAGGCTTGTAAAATTTGCAAGAACACATGAATATAACAGTCTGTTCTCAGGAGATCCTACATGGGTTACAGAGTCGATAGCTGGTGTGACTGTTTCAGGTGTTCACATGGTTACAAAAACTTCGTACAGATTCTTACACACGCTTGATAATTTGGGACCTGCACCTGAACCGAATTTGACAGTTTTGTGGTCGACAAAACTTCCAAGAAACTTTAAGAGATACTGTGCAAAAATGTCGATTAAGACTTCTTCGATTCAGTATGAAAACGATGATATAATGAGAGAAATGCATGGAAGTGACTATGCAATAGCTTGTTGCGTTTCTTCTATGAAACTCGGTAAAGAAATGCAGTTTTTCGGAGCGAGAGCCAATCTTGCCAAGTGTTTATTATATGCGATAAACGGTGGAGTAGACGAAAAACTTAAGATACAAGTAGGACCAAAATACAGACCTGTAGAGGGCGATTATCTTGACTATAAAGACGTTATGGAAAAATACGACGACATGCTTGAATGGCTTGCTGGAGTCTATGTAAGTGCATTAAACATTATTCACTATATGCATGATAAATACTGCTATGAAAGAGTCCAAATGGCACTTCATGATAGGGAAGTCAAAAGATATTTTGCAACAGGAATTGCGGGTCTATCGGTTATAGCAGATTCATTAAGTGCGATAAAATATGCAAAAGTTAAGACGGTTCGTGACGAGGATGGGCTAGTTGTTGACTATCAAATCGAAGGAGATTATCCAAAATACGGAAACAACGACGATAGAGTAGACAAAATGGCGATAACCATTGTTCACAAGTTTATGGAAAAAATAAGAAAATATCACACTTATAGAAACAGTGTGCCGACTATGTCTATTCTAACTATAACCTCAAATGTAGTTTATGGTAAGAAAACTGGAAGTACTCCTGATGGAAGAAAAGAAGGCGAACCATTTGCTCCTGGTGCGAATCCAATGCATGGAAGAGACACTAGCGGAGCAGCAGCATCACTTGCAAGTGTAGCAAAACTGCCTTTTGAAGATGCACAAGATGGAATTTCGGATACTTTTTCAATTATACCGTCTGCACTTGGTAAGGATGAGAAAACTTTTGTCGATGAAATTAGCTTAGACAATCTTAAAATTCAGATTAGCAAATCAAGCGATTGTGATATTAATTCTGCTTGTAGACAACCAAATGAAAATATATAGTAAAGAAAGGAAATAACTATGATTACAGACAATCAAATAGATAATTTAGTATCGCTTTTAGATGCGTATACAGAAAAAGGCGGACATCATTTAAACGTAAATGTTTTTACAAAAGAAACACTGCTTGACGCACAAGAGCACCCAGAAAAATATCCACAACTTACAGTAAGAGTTTCAGGCTATGCAGTTAATTTTGTTAAGCTTACAAAAGAGCAACAAGACGACATTATTTCAAGAACTTTTCATAAGACTATTTAGGAGACTGCTATGGAAAAGGGATATGTACATTCTATAGAATCGTTAGGTACGGTTGACGGACCTGGAATTAGATTCGTAGTCTTTACTCAGGGGTGTCCGCTTAGGTGCAAATATTGTCATAATCCTGATACTTGGCAGGCAAACGTAGGTAATACAATGTCTGTTGAAGAGATTTATGAAAAATATGTGGGCGTAAAAGAGTTTGTAAAAGGTGGAATTACAGTGACAGGAGGAGAGCCATTGTTACAAATGGCTTTCGTTACCAATCTTTTTAAGTTTTTTAAATCAAAAGGAATTCATACCTGTATTGATACATCAGGGATTAGTTTTACTAATAATAAGATAAAAGAGTTTAGTGAGTTAATGCAGTATACTGACCTTGTTCTGCTAGATATTAAGCATATTGATGATGAAGAGCATAAAAAACTGACAGGAGTATCTAATAAGAACATTCTAGATTTTGCAAGCTATCTTTCAAGGATAGGTAAAGATGTTTGGATTCGCCATGTGGCAATACCTAAAATCACGATAATTGACGAATATTTAGTGAAACTTGGATATTTTATTGGCTCTATAAAAAGCATTAGAGCACTTGATGTTCTTCCTTATCATAAACTTGGTGAAGAAAAATACAAGAGTCTTGGAATTCCATTAAAGCTTGAAGATATACCTGCTGCAACAGATGAACAGGCGGAATATTCAAAGAAAAAAATACTTGAAGGAATCAAGTTAAAACTAAAAGAGGAGACTGTATGATTACAGTCTCCTCTTAGTCTATTTATTATCCAGTTGGAATATTAGGGTCTATTGTAGTTGAGTCTCCTGCTTCGGTACCGTTTGTAGAACCATCACCGCCTGTGCCGTCTCCTGCTGTACCGTCTGTTATAGGCGGGCTTAAATCTTCAGTGCCTATAGTCAGTGTGATTGCAGTTCCAGGAGCTACCACAGAGCCTGCTGTAGTGGACTGAGAAATAACCTTATCAATCATGTTTTCTTCATATCCACCGTCAACAAATTTTATAGTAAACTGTTTATCATATCCGAGGTTTCTAACATCAGTTTCGCTTAAACCTGTAAAATCTGGAACTGAGTAAGTGTTTGAAATAGGAACATATTTTAGTTGAATTGTCGTTTGCTGATTTACCTCTGTGCCAGGTTCTATACTTTGATACCAAACCTCGCCAGGAAGTCTTCCTTCTGAGTGTTCAGCAGTAAAAACCGGAACTAAATTTAGTTCATCGCAAATGGCAATCGCCTTTTCTCTAGTTGTGATTTCTGCATAAGGTTTGCCTAAATCTGCTACTAAATCTGGAACAAAAATGACTCCGCCCTCGGACACGATTACATTTATCGTAGAGCCGATTCCAATACTTACATTCGCCTTATCTTGCGATAAAATAGTACCAGCTGATTTGTCAGACGCTGTGTAGGTAGTAACAACTTTTAAGTTAGCACCAAGTTCATTAAGTGGTTTAACCCAAGAGTTAAGCGAGTCTAAACTTTGACCGACAAACGATGATAAGTCAAATGAATTTCCGAGTGAATATGTTAATTCGACAATGTCGCCTTCATTGTAAAGAGTGCCTGATGAAATTGACTGAGAAATTAAGACGTCTTTATTAGAGCTTGAGTATCTTTCTTTTGTCAGAATAGAAATTCCAAGCTGTGAAGCCTTAACAGCGGCTGCATCTTTTGTATATTGATAAAAATTTGGAACTAAAATCTCTTTTCCTTTAGAAACAGATAATTTAATAGTATCTCCGCTATTTACGACTTCTTCTGCCTTGATGCTTTGCTTATAAATTTGTCCTTTTGGATAGGTTTCGCTAAATTCTTCGGCAATTTCGATGATGATTCCATTCTCTTCGCCAAACACATTCGCAGCATCAACTGTCATAGTAGAAAAATCGGGAACAGTGACAGGTTTACCAGCTGATTTACCTTTTGAAAAAGTAACGTATAGGGGAGTATCACGTCTAATTTCTTCATCCAAAACGGTATTATCATTTATAGTAAAACTGATTACTTTTCCAGCTTCAACTGTTTCACTTTCCTCAGAGGTGATTCTAACCTTAGTCATGTGGTTGTCAGCAGCCCAGTTCTCAACCTCTGCCATAGTCATATTTTTAATATCGGGAACAGTGACCATAGTGCTTAAATCAGGTCCGCCTGAAATAACAAGCTCTACAAAGTTTCCGCCTTTAAGTTCTTCACCCTCAGTAGGGCTTTGCTCCATGACTTCGCCTGAAGGAACAGTATCACTAAACTCAGTCTCGCTACGGACAAGAATGCTGTTTTCATTCGCCCATAAACTAGCATCGGACTCAGTCCAGCCGATCATATTTGGTAGAATCGTGCCTCGATTTAAAAAGAAAACTAAAAGAATTATGCCGACTATAGCTACTATACCGACAATTACATACGCTATAGGAAATTTTTTTTCAGTTACAACTTTTTCTCTTTTTTTATAAGGGGAAAAAGTTGGTTTTTCTTCGAAATTCATATCAAAATTATCGTCTTCTTCTGAAATATCATCAAAATCGTCAGTGAATTCATCAGGTTTTTCAGTATAATCATATGAAGCATCTGTCGTTTT
>CAYJFP010000006.1:78597-102599 GCA_964369415.1 uncultured Eubacteriales bacterium
GGTATTTCAGCCGTTTCTTCTAAGTTCTGGGCTCCACTTTTTTTGTACTTGTCTAAAAAATTGTTTTCCATGTTCTTTGGGGTTCACCCTTTCATTTTACTATGCAGAAATATAGCCGATATAAATATCAACTATATTTCTATACGCATATTTTCTTTTAATTTGTTATATCATGCTTTTTAAATGTGAATAGTGAAATCGCAAAGAGTATAGCGCCATATATTAACAGTACTGCTGCGCCAAGTCCAAGACTTAAAGGCATTCCGTTTGCAATAAGGCTAGTTATCATGCTGTACTCTGCGAAGAAATCGCTCATTGCCATATAGGGGATAGGTGTAAAGGCTAAGAATTCGACATTTCCAAGGCCTAAGATGAACGCCATTGCTATAGATGAGCCCATTAAAACTATAGTCGGTACAATTATTGCAACAGCAATATTTTTTATGATAGCCGAGGTTGCAAAGGCGAGCACATATGAAAATAGTATGCTTAATGAACTTATCATCATTCTTTCTAAAAGCATGATGAAGAAATTTACTTCTCCACTGGCTGTATAGTTTGGATACATATAGTCATCAAAACCATGAGTAAAGCCTTTAACTAATATCATAACAAAGAAAATGAGGAAATACAAGATGTAAGTTAACGCAAGTCCTGCAATAAATCTTGAAATGATGACTTTTAGTCTAAGTCTTGGTCTAATCATAAGTAAACGAACGGTTCCACTTTGGAATTCAGTCGCTATAGAGTAGCCACCTACTAGAATTCCGAAAATGCCTATGAGCATTGATGAAGATAAAACTCCGTTTACTTGCGCCCTTGAGCTGCCATCGACAAATTTCATGTCGGGTTTGTCAGCTTCTAAAGAAGATTGTGCAACTAGTAAATCATATTCAGCGTCTACAACTTGCTTATCAAGTGAATTGATATAATCTTGATATGAGTCATACTGATTAGAGGAGTATTGGTCTTCATAGAACTCTTCTTCGGTCAATCTACCGACAGTGGTTAAGTATTCAATGTCGCTTTCTGAACGAGATTTAGAATCAAGTGCACTGTCTTGCCAGCTTCCATCACCTGGAATGATATTGTGTTCTAGTCTGTAGTCAAGTTCTGGTATGTCGCTAGTTTCTATTTGTCTTATGTTTAGCTCTAAATATTCAATATTTTCGGCTAAGAATTCTTCTTGAGAAGGGTCTTTAATTATGTTTTCTTCCATAGTTTCAATTTGCTCTTTATAATGCTCTATATCATCAGTATATGATATTTTCTTTAATTCAACATAAACCGCAAAATCATTTGTTTCAAGCATTTCATAAAATAGATTTAATTTAGTGATGTTTTTGTCGTAAGTTTCTTGCAATTCAGCCGTTGTTAAATCTTTAAAAACTTGATAGTTATAACCGCCTGAATATTCCATTGCCTGTGTAAAAACGTCTTCGTCATATTCTTCACCGCTTAATAAAAATTCAAGTACATAGTTATCTGCAACCGTGTTTCTAAGCGAATAAACTGAATTCATACGGTAGTCTTCGTCACTTTTAATCACGTTATCGGCAGCCGTGAAAAAGGTAATAAGCTCATCTGTTAATTCAATGGCATACTTTACTGAGTCAGCGTTTTCAAAATATGCTTCACCTTCGTTATTAAGGCGTCCAATTTCATCGTTAAGATACTCAAGTTCCCAAGTTAACTGGGTTCCTTCACTACTGTAAGAAGAACCATAGCTTTCGTAGATTTCACCATTAGGACCAATAGACACACTGTACCCTCCGCCATAATAGCCACCAGAACTTAGTAAATTCTCGGTGACATAGGTAAGTACTGGGCCAACTGCACAAATAATGAACATAATTACAAGTGCAGAAATTAATATAAACTTAGAGCTTAGCATGTGTTTTGCTTCTGATATAATTTGTTTGAAAAAATTCATAAACTATCCCTCCTTAAATAATTTGAGTCTTAGTGCCGGTTGTCATGGAAATAAAGTCTTGCTCAAGTGATCTTTGCTGTCTATTTACAGCGTAAATACTAATACCATCTTTAGTGATTAAATCCGATATTATTTGAGGAATGGCTTCATTTTTCATGACGATATTAACACCTTCAGGAAGTAAGTCGCAGTTTGCACCCATTTGTTTAAATTTATCCAAAACAAATTGATTGTTGTCGGTGACAAAGGTGTACTGATATATTTCTGAGAAATCTTGTTCGCCAATGGTTTTTTCGCCGATGATAACTCCATTGTCTATTATGTAGATTCTATCACACATTAATTCCATTTCAGAAAGAAGGTGGCTTGAAATGAACACACCTGAATTTGCATTTCTTGAAAGTTCTTTTAAAAGATCACGAAGCTCTTTAATACCGATAGGGTCAAGTCCATTTGTCGGTTCGTCCAAGATAAGTAGGGGAGGCATATGAAGCAGTGCCTGAGCTAGACCGACTCTTTGACGCATACCTAGTGAATAAGTTTTAACTTTGTCGTTGATTCTTTCCTTCATTTTTACCAGTTCGACGACTGAGTCAATATTTTCGACTGCCTCTTTGCCATAATACTGGGCAAAATACTCAAGATTTTTTCTTCCAGAAAGTCTTTTGTATAAATCAGGATTTTCTACAATAGCACCAACGTTCTTCATTGCGCTTTCAAAATCATTTTGTACACTATGTCCGCAAATGCTGATATTTCCTTCAGTAATGCCGAAAAGTCCCATAATCATTTTTATAGTAGTGGTTTTACCTGCACCATTTGGCCCTAGAAAACCAACTATTTCGCCGCTGTTAACTGTAAGACTTATACCATCGACAATGGTTTTTTTCTTGATTTTCTTGCTTACTCCTTCAAGTTTAAGAAGTTCCATAATTTTTCCTCCTAAAATATTTAATTTAAAAACTAAGTGTATTACTACGAATGATACAGTTAGTTTAACATATAGATCATCATTTGTCAATAATTTATTCTAAATATAACTTAATAATTCTAAAAATGCAATACTTTTTATAAAAAGGTTGAAATAATTATATTATTTGAATATAATATAATAAAAGTCATGCATTTTGTAGGAGGATTTATGGCGAGTATATTAGATTATGTGAAGTGGAGAGGAGATATTTCTCTTGAAAGAGAAAGTTTCAATCTTCTTGATAATTTGGTTTTTGCTAAACTTACATATATTAATTTTGAATCTTATGTAGCTCCTGTTGGTGAATATAAGGAAATTACGATTAAAGATTTTGCAAATGAATTTTTTAAAACTCATAAAATAAGAGAAAAACTAAGTGTCGTAGCGGCGATTGAACTCACAGAAATGCTCTATGAAATGTCAAAAAGCATTAGATACTCGAATATGAAGTTGTCTAATTTTGTAAATAATATTGACATTGATTCAAACAAGCAGTTTGCAGCCTTAACGATAGATACAGGTGATGGAAGCTATCTTATTTCATTTAGAGGCACGGATGACAGTATCGTAGGCTGGAAAGAAGATTTTTTGATGAGTTGCCATGAAAAAATTCCAGCACAAACTGAAGCTATAGAGTATTTCTGTATGATTGCTAGAATGTTTCCGGACAAAACACTACGACTTACAGGTCACTCAAAAGGGGGGAATTTGGCTCTTTATAGTGCCATAAACTGTCCTTTAGAGGTTCAAGATAGAATCATAGCAGTTTATAATAATGACGGCCTTGGATTTAATACTGATATACTTGAAAGTGAAGGAAGAAAAAGGCTTGATGGCAAAGTGTTTTCGTTAGTTCCTGAATTTTGTTTTATCGGTATGTTAATGAAACAAGAAAATGATAGACTAGTTGTAAAAAGCAATAAAAAAGGACTTTATCAGCATGATGGATTTTCATGGGAAGTCGATAAAAATAACTTTGTAACTGTAGATAAAGTGTCAGAGGACAGCGTTGAACTTAATAATGCTATTATAGAATTTTTTGAAACTTTAAGTGTCGATGAACGTGAAGTGTTTGTCAATAATATATTTAATTCTTTAATTAATTCTGGTGTAATAAATGTCAAAGATTTGCAGAAAAATAAACTAAAATCGCTTAGGATAGTCTTAGATTCATTAAAAGGACTGGATAAACAGAGTAAATCAGCATTTTCAAAGGTTATCAGATTGATTTTTAAAACCTATATATAACAAATTTTGTTGGGGTATAGTTTTGGTGAAGAGGAATTTCTTAATTAAAAGGATAGGTAAAGATTATAGAGGTAGTTAAAAAGTCAACTATAGTAGAAGAAATTATATCATACAATGCAATGTTGTGGACATAGCTTAGATAAAAAGCAGCTGACACCTCGTGTCAGCTGCTTTTTATCTAGAGGTCAGTACGCCCATAAGGATGATTGTGATGTATCTTAATTTTTGCAGTCTATTTAAAAATATTTTTAAATAGACTTGACTTCAGTGCTTATTAGTGATACAATCTATTTAAAGAAAATTTTAAATAGGTGGTGATGCCGTGGGTTTAGTTAATGTTTTTAAAGTTTTATCTGATCCTTTAAGGAGAGAAATTTTGCAGGAGCTCAATAATGGTAGGCTTTCCGCAGGTGAAATTTCTGAAAAGTTTAATATTACTCCTGCTGCACTTTCTTATCATTTAAAACTGCTAAAAAATGCTGACCTTGTTATGGAATATAAGCACAAGAATTTCATATATTATGAGCTTAACACAAGCGTTTTTGATGAACTTATACTATGGATAAACCAATTTGGAGAAAGGGATTAATTATGAAAAAATCTAGTACAAAACTTATGTGGACAGCTACTTTTATATATATCGTAGCTGTAGGAGTAGCTCTTGCTTTTTTACCAGAAGAAATACCAGCACACTTTGATTTCGCAGGAAATATCACAAGATATGGTTCAAAATATGAAATGCTTATTTTTCCACTAATTACAGTTTTAATGAATTTAATATTTTATTTCAGTATTCTATCAATGAGAAAAAAAGTAGAAAAATCTACTGATGAAAAAGAGATTAAATCTCTTCGTCAAAATGAAAAGATATTATGCTACATGGGTGTTCTTCCTGTATTTATTTTCGGTGGAATTAATGTTTTTGTGTTTGTTACTGCTCTTAACAATACTAATGGCGAAATTAGTGCAGTGTTGAATAACAATATTGTAGTTTTTTCTGTCAATATTGCCCTTGCCATTATTTTAATACTTACCGGCAATATAATGCCAAAATTTAAACAAAATGCTGTAATAGGTGCAAGAACAAAGTGGACACTGAAAAAAGAAGTTGTTTGGGCAAAAACAAATCGTGCTTTAGGTAGAATGTTTGTTGTTATGGGGTTTGTTTTGGCGATTATTAATGTTATTAGTGTAGAAATAGCTAGTATTTCTATGATAGTTATGATTCTACTCAGCACTATTTTTGTGATTATGTATTCTAAAAAAGTCTATAACAATTTAAAAGAATAATTTCCATAATTGGTTTTCACCAATATCAATCACCAAACCAATAATAAATTAATTCTAATAAAAAACAAACGCTGTGCCAGTTTACTTTTGGCGCAGCGTTTGTTTTTGCTATATGCCCGATATATCCCACAATATACTCGGTATTTTATTTTTACAAAAGTCTAGTGTCGTTGATAATCAGTTCAAATGAGAGGCCTAAAAATTCTGCTGCTTTTTTAGATAAAATCATTCTTTCTAGGAAAATTTCAAAATACTCCATTACTTGGCAAATTTCAGTGTCGATTTTTATCTTAAAGGAACATTTTTTTCTGTCTGCATCAAGAATAATATCTGAAGCCTTAACGGCAAAATTTACTCTATCATGTATGTCTTTTGCTAAATTTTCTATATGTCTAACTCTAGTGCTTCTAACATCGCTTTTATCGGATAAAATAAGTGCGGCTGCTACAGGACTCACCGGATGTGCGGTTGCCTCGTCGTGATAACCGATTGCCGAACAAATAAGCGAAATTTCTTCAGGTGGCATATTAAGTTTTGAAAGAATTGTAAAAGATACTATCGCTCCGTTGTGTGCATGGTCGGCTCGGTTAATTACATTTCCTATATCGTGCATGAAGCCCGCTATGTTTGCAAGCTCACAAGTTCGTGCGTCAAAGTTTAGTTCTTTAAGTATTTTGCCTGCTTGGTTAGAGCACCTTTTTGCATGTGCAAGGCCGTGTTCTGTATATCCTAAAGTATCTAAAAACAAATTCCCTTGTTCAATATAGCATCTGATTTCTGGGTTTTTATAGATTTCTTCTGGTGTTATGTGGTTGTAGTTCATTATGTTACCTCCTCTGTTGTAAAAATATTATACATAGCTTGAAGACAAATTTGCGCATGTAGTTTTAAGTCATCTTCGCTGATACACTCATTTGCATCATGTATATGAGTATCACTTTCGCTAAATGAAGGACCAAAGGCGAGACCTTTTCCTTTCATCTGCCTTGCGTAAGTGCCACCGCCCATAGAGTATATTAAAGCATTTTTGCCTGTTACTTCTTTATAAGATTTATTTAGAAGTTTAACAAGTGAAGAATCTTTTTTCATATATAAAGGTGAATTGTTTTCTATATCACTTAAAGAAAGATTGAATTCATCGGCATGTGATTGAATTTTAGTAAGAATTTCTTCATAATTCTTTGTAGCAGGATACCTAATATCTACACCGATTTCAAACGTATTTTCACTAGCACTTACTAAGCCGAGATTAAAGGTGAGTGCACCGCTTTCGCTGTCTTTAAAATTAATATTCATAGGACTTCCGTCATAAGAAGTGCCGATATATTTATTGATAAAAGAAGGCAAAGTGCCCATCTTATCAGAAAAAACTTTGAAAAGTAAATTTAAAAGAAGTGAAGCGGCATTTTTTCCAAGTTCAGGAGTGCTTGCGTGAGCGGCAGTTCCTTTTGAAAGGATTTTAGCACCGTCATCAGTTTTTGTTAGTTCAAAATCATTGTTGCAAAGTAATTCAAGAGTCAAAAATTCACTTTCTGAACAAAAAATTTCACATTCAGCCTTATAAGGTACGGCATTTAAAGCGGTTCCACTTTTAAAGATTTTAATAACTCTACAGTCATTTTTAGCCTTGACATTAAAGTGTAAAATTCCCTTTTCGCAGTGACATATCCCGTAAACTCCATCAGGAGTAAAACCAAGTGTAGGTTCTTGCTCTTTACTGAAATAATATTCCATGTCGTCCATTCCGACTTCTTCACCGCTGCCAAAAACTATTCGTAATTTTCTTTTTCCAATAACACCATGGTCCTTTAGGGCTCTTAAACAGTGTAAGGCAATAATAGATGGCCCTTTGTTATCGACAATTCCTCTACCATAAAGTTTGCCGTCTTTATTTGTAAGAGTAAATGGGTCGCTGTTCCAGTTTTCACCAGCTGGTACGACATCAAGATGAGACATTACAACAGCATTTTCACTTCCTTCGCCAATTTCTGCGTGAAAAGCGTAATAATCTATGTTTTTACACTTTAATCCATATTTATTAGATAAGTCCAAGGCTAAATCAATCGCATTTGCGGCATTTTTTCCGTACGGATACATGCCGTCCTGTTTTTTAGCGACAGAATTAATGCTAATCATTTTACTAAGATCTTCCATAATATCGTCCCAGTAATTTAAAATATATTTACCAAACATAAATATCTCCAATCGTAACATAAAAAAATTTTTTTTACATATATAATAATATCTTGTCTTTATAGTTTAGTCAACAAGAGGTGAAGTAGTATTTTAGATTTTATTTTTATGGCAATGATATTAATATCTCTCGTTTTTTCTATATCAAGTGGAAGTTTATCAGAAGTTTCAGAAGCGGTGTTTTCGGGAGCTGAAAGAGCTGTTACGCTTACAATTTCGCTTTTAGGGTCAATGGCGTTTTGGCTTGGAATCACTGAAGTTGCAGAAAAAGCTGGGCTTACACAAAAACTTAATAAGGTGATTTTTCCGATGATTAACTTTTTGTTTCCTTCATTTAAAGATAAAAATGAGATTAAAGAAAAAATTTCTCTTAATATAACAGCAAATCTTTTAGGGCTTGGAAATGCGGCGACACCCCTTGGAATTAGTGCGATAGATTCAATGTCAAAGATAGAAAAAAATAGAGATTATCCCTCGAAAGAAATAATTATGTTTGTCGTGATGAATACAGCCTCACTTCAACTTCTTCCGACAAATATGGCAGCACTCAGAAGCTCTTTTGGAAGTGAAGAGCCTTTTAAAATATTGATACCAGTTTGGATAGTTTCGCTTTCGGTAATGACTATGCTCATAATTCTTTGTAAGTGTATGGGGAGAAGAAATGAATTACATAGGTGAGTTAATTCCCGTTATAATAATATCTTTTGTATTGGTTTTCGCCTTTTTAAAAGGAAGAAATGTATTTTCAGACTTTTGTATAGGTGCTAAAAAAGGATTAAAAACAGCCGTTTCAATTTTACCGACTTTAATCGGAATAATCACAGGAATAACAATGCTTTCAGAGTCAGGTGCACTAGACGCACTTGTAAACATCAGCGAACCGCTATTTAAAACATTAGGATTTCCCACAGAATTACTTGCGCTTTCTATATTAAGACCTATTTCTGGAAGTGGTTCAAACGCAGCTGTAATAAATTTATTTGAAACACATGGGGCGGATAGTGAAATTGGACTTATGGCATCGGTGCTATCCGCATCAACCGAGACAACATTTTATGCAGTATCTGTTTACTTTGGGCAAAGGGCATATAAAACGCTAAAATACACAGTTCCAGTAGCCTTATTCGGTGATTTAATCGCTATAATTTTTACTGTTGTCACGGTTAGAATTTTCTATTGATTTTATTTTATAAATCAGTTATAATATATGGACAGAAATATATTTCAAAAATAATAAAAAATGCTTGCATTTTAATATGTCTTGTGATATAATTCTAATGTTTGAAAACCTTAGGCTCCTCGAAAGCTGCCTATGGGGGTCAGATTCGGCTTAGCCGAAGATTTGAAACGGACAGTCCTCTGCTTATATGGTATGAATGTCTAATATTTATTATGGAGGATTATCAAATGGAAGCTTTAAAATTAATTTCAGCTGATTCAATGAAAGCTGAAGCACCTCAATTTTGTATCGGTGATACAATCAAAGTTGGTGTAAACATTCGTGAAGGCGAAAAAGAAAGAGTTCAGCACTTCGAAGGAACTGTTATTGCTAAAAAAGGCAGTGGCGTTAGTGAAACATTCACATTAAGACGTGTTTCTTACGGTGTTGGCGTTGAGAGAGTCTTCCCACTTCATTCACCTAACGTTAAAGACGTTGTAGTTGTAAGAAGAGGTAGAGTTAGAAGAGCTAAGCTTTATTACTTACGTGATAGAGTTGGTAAAGCTGCTAAAGTTAAAGAGAAACTAAGAGGTTAATCTTTACTAAAAGAGGTTTACAGTAATTTAACTAAAAAAATAACTTTTTAAAGAGACAATTTCTGTCTCTTTTTTTTTATTTGCTCTTTATTTTTTTGTGATAAAGTGTTATCATAGTATAGATATACATTTGGAAGGATAAAATCTTAAATAGATTTGGTTTATATATATTATGAAATCTGCTAAAATTCAAAAAAATATTATAGAATGGCTGCAAGAGCTGTCTTTTGCGGTTATTTTTGCTGTCGTAATTTTTACATTTATATTTAAAGTTGTCGCAGTTAATGGCGATTCAATGCTGCCGACACTTGTTTCAGAAGACAAACTAATTATCTCCTGTATTGGAAATGACTATCAGACAGGAGATATAATAGTTATGTCAGAGGTTCTAGAGAATCCAATTATTAAAAGGGTAATAGCCACAGAAGGGCAAATAGTTGACATAAATAATGAAGATGGAATTGTTTATGTCGATGGAACTCCGATAGATGAAAGTATTTTTGGATTGCCAAGTGGAGTTACCATAGCGCCAAATACCCATTTAGAAGTTATGCAGTTTCCACAAACTGTTCCAGAAGGACATGTTTTTGTTTTAGGAGACAATAGAACTGTTTCAGAAGACAGTCGCTATATGACTGTGGGCATGGTAGATGAGAGAAAAATTGTAGGTAAGGCACTTCTGAGATTTTTGCCTTTTAACGAGTTTGGAGTGATAGAGTAATATGAGAAATATAGAAGATATACAATGGTTTCCAGGCCATATGGCCAAAACTAAAAGAAAAATGGAAAGCAGTCTAAAGTTAGTTGATGTTGTCGCTGAACTTTTAGATGCAAGAATACCACTTAGTAGTAGAAATCCTGTAATCAATAGTATATTAAAAAGTAAATCGAGAATAGTGCTTTTAAATAAGGCAGATATGGCTGATGCGAGTCAAACTGCAAAATGGATAGAATTTTTTAAGAAAAAAAATATTCAAGCGATTGATATTGATTGCAAAAGTGGGCGAGGCCTTAACAGAATGCTTCCTGTTTGCAAAGATGTTCTAAAAGAGCAAATTGAGGCATGGAATAGAAAAGGCATGGTGGGAAGACCGATAAGAATTATGGTTGTTGGAGTTCCTAATGTAGGTAAATCGTCACTTATAAATAAAATGTGTAAGGGTAAAGCTGGTAAAGCTGATGTTCAAGATAGACCGGGTGTTACAAGGGATAACAGATGGTTCACTATAGGTAAAGGCTTTGAATTACTTGATACACCAGGCGTTTTGTGGCCTAAGTTTGAAGATCCACAAGTTGGTCAAAGACTAGCATTTACAGGTGCAGTTAAGGATGAGGTTATTGACATTGAGGGGTTATGTTGCAAATTCTTAGAAGAATTAATGAAATTATACCCATATGCAATTAATAAAAGATATGAAGTTCAGGTAAACGCTGAAATGCAAGGACATGAGATACTTGAAGTTATCGGCCGAAAAAGAGGAATGTTAATTTCTGGTGGAGAAATAAATACTGAAAGAGCGGCAGTAAATGTACTTGATGAGTATAGAGCGGGAAAACTTGGAAGAATTACTATGGAGCATTTATGAATTTAGATTATGAAAACAGTTTACCTTATGACTTGATATGTGGAATAGATGAAGCTGGAAGAGGGCCACTTGCGGGTGAAGTGTATGCGGCGGCGGTTGTATTGCCAAAAGGTCTTGAAATTGAGGGGCTTAATGACTCGAAGAAGCTAAGTGAAAAAAAGAGAGAACTACTTTTTGATATAATAATTAAAGAAGCGATTAGCTATTCTATCACAAATGTAAACGCTGATATGATTGATGAAATCAATATTTTAAATGCGACAATGCTTGCTATGAAAAACGCATGTGAAATGGTAGAGTGTGACTATGCACTTATCGATGGGAACCGTATGCCTAGTGGACTTAAAGTGCCTGCTGAAACCATAGTTAAAGGCGACTCGAAATGTGCGTGTATTGCGGCAGCGTCTATACTTGCTAAAGTAAGCAGAGACAGAAAAATGCTCGAATACGACGAAAAGTTTCCAGAATATTTCTTTGCTAAGCACAAAGGTTACGGAACAAAAGTACATGTAGAAGCACTTTTAAAGCACGGCCCTTGTGAAATTCATAGAAAAAGCTTTTTAAAGAAAATACTGAAAGATGTGTGATAATGGATAATTCTACAGGTGTTATCGGCGAAGATTTTACCGCTAAGTATCTTAAAAAACATGGTTACAAAATTGTAAATAGGAATTTTAAAACTAAATATGGAGAAATTGACATAATAGCAACAAAGGATGAATATATTGTTTTTGTGGAAGTAAAAACAAGGGATAAAAACTATCTGTATTCACCGGTAGAAGCAGTAAATTACTATAAGCGAAAAAAGATAATTACTACTGCGTCTATATATTTGCAAGAATCAGTGTCCGAATTGCAACCGAGATTTGATATTAGCTCGGTAATAACAGATAGAAAAAAACCCATTTCCATTGAATATTTAGAAAATGCATTTTGGGCGGATGAATGATATGCTTTTATATTTTGGAGGTTTCTTTATATGCGATATTTTGATTTACACTGCGATACATTATTAAGGATGAAAAAAGAAAAAAGACGATTTTATGACAATAATTTTGAGGTTGATTTAAACAAAGCTAAATATTTAGATACATATATTCAGTGCGCTGCAAGTTTTATATCAGATGATATAAAAAGTGATGGCGCAATGTCTTATTTTAAGGGGATTTTTAAGTGTTTAGATGACAATTTAACAGCCAAGAGTATTGATGACATCAAAAATGTTCATGAAAATGGTGGGGTTGTTATTATACCGACTGTTGAAAATGGTATAGTTTTAGAAGGTGACCTAAATAATATATCTGAATTAGAAAAGATGAGTATAAAAATTTTGACAATAACATGGAATGCAGACAATCAAATTGGTTCGGGTATTTTAGGTTCTGATAAAGGAATAACTGACTTTGGAAAGGAAGTAGTAAAAAAATTAAACGAAAGAAGTATAATAATTGATATTTCTCACTCAAGTGTTAAACTTTTTTGGGATGTTTTAGATTTAAGTGAAAAAGCAGTGGTAGCCTCACATTCAAATTCAAAGAAAATTTGTTCAAATAAGAGAAATCTTGACGACGAGCAAATTAAAGCACTTATTAAAACTAACTCACTTATTGGCCTGAATTTTAACACTTATTTTTTAAATGATGACGATCAAAAGGCATCGATTAAGGATATCGTTAGTCATGCGGACCACATGCTATCACTTGGTGCAGAAAATGTTTTGGCTATGGGGAGCGACTTTGATGGAGCAGTGATGCCAAAAGATATTTTAGGTATTGAGTCGATAGGTGAGATTTACAATGAATTTTTAAAGTGTAATTACAATGAATCTATGATTGATAAAATATTCTATTTAAATTCGTACAATTTTTTTACAAAATATTACTAATTCCAAATGGTGCTGTTTTCAGCACCATTTTAAATTGAAGAATAAACTAGAATCTTATTATAGATAAGAAATTTGATAATTAATATTTAAATATGGTTCATTTAAAGCTAATTCTACTTTACACAAAGCACAATATGTAGTATAATAAAGCGGTTAATATAAAAGGAGGAATAATCTTGAATTACAAAAGTACAAGAAATTCTGAAATAAGGTATACAGCATCACAAGTTATTGCAAGAGGTATATCAGAAGAAGGCGGACTTTTTGTCCCAGAAAACATTCCATTTATTGGAAATGAACTTAAGAATTTAATTGGTTTAGACTACAAACAAAGGGCAGAGTTTATCTTTAAACTTTTTCTTACTGATTTTTCCGATGAGGAAATTAAAGACTGTGTTGAAAAAGCATACGACTATAAAAAGTTTGATAACGACACACCTGCCAAATTAAAAGAGATTAACGATGATTTTGCAATGCTTGAATTATGGCATGGTCCGACTTGTGCATTTAAAGATATGGCACTTCAAATACTTCCACATTTGCTGTCATATTCTCTGAAAAAATGTGAAGACGGCAAAGTAGCAGTGATATTGGTTGCAACATCAGGTGATACAGGAAAAGCCGCTTTAGAAGGATTTAAAGATGTTGAAAACACTAAAATAATGGTTTTTTATCCTGAAAATGGCGTTAGTCCAATGCAATTAAAACAAATGAACACACAGGAAGGCTCAAATTTAACTGTTTGTGCAATTCAGGGTAATTTTGATGATTGTCAGACTCAAGTTAAAAAAATATTTACAGATAAAGAAATTCAAAATATTTTAGCAGAAAAAAATATGGTTTTTTCAAGTGCTAACTCGATAAACTGGGGCAGACTTCTACCTCAAATCGTGTACTATTTCTCGGCTTATCTTGACATGGTCTCTATGAATAGAATTAAGCTTGGTGAAGAGATGAACGTAGTTGTTCCAACTGGTAATTTTGGAAATATCCTTGCAGCTTACTATGCAAAACAAATGGGTGTACCTATTAAAAAGCTTATTTGTGCCTCTAATTCTAATAATGTCTTAACAGATTTTATTAATTCGGGAACTTATGATAAAGGCAGAAATTTTTATACTACAATTTCGCCATCTATGGATATTCTCGTTTCAAGTAATCTTGAAAGACTTCTTTACAGCCTTACAGGGGAAAATAGTGAAAAACTTCTTCAATGGATGAATTCACTTGAAAATAGTGGTTCTTATACTGTGGACAATGAAACTATAAGTAGTATTAAAGAGCTGTTCTATGGTGCTTGCTGTAACGACGAAGAAACTCTTACTACTATTACTGATTTATTCAAAGAGAATGGATATCTTCTTGATACTCATACTGCTGTAGCTGTAAAAGCTTTCAAAGAGTATAAAGAAACGTCGAATGATGAAACACAAACAGTTATTGTTTCAACTGCTAGTCCTTATAAGTTTTCTACAGAGGTTTTAAAAGCTGTGACAAAAGATATTCCAGCTAATGATTTTGAAGCAGTAGAAATGCTCCAAAAAATTAGTAATTTCAAAGTACCAGCTCAAATAAGTGAACTAAAAGATAAAAAAGTTATATTTAACAATAGAGCAGAAAAAGATACAATTTCAAAATTTGTAATTGATAATTTATAATTTAAAGGAAGTTTTTTTAATGGCACTGTTTGGCATTGCAGATTTACATCTATCACTGAGTGCAAAAAAACCTATGGATATATTTACAGGCTGGCAAAACTATGTGGAAAAGATATCTCAAAACTGGCGAAAGATTGTCAGTGAAAATGACACTGTAGTTTTAGCTGGTGATATTTCATGGGCGATGAAACTTGAAGAGACGTATGAAGATTTTAAGTTTATTCATGAATTACCAGGAAACAAGCTAATAATCAAGGGCAATCATGATTATTGGTGGACAACAAAAAATAAGATGGATAATTATTTAAGGGAAAATGGATTTTCTGATATTAAAATTCTTCACAATAACGCTTTTGCAGTGGATAATATCGCCGTTTGTGGCACTAGAGGTTGGATGTACAATTCAGAAACAGATGAAGACTTAAAAATTATAAATAGAGAAGCAGGAAGACTTAGAAGCTCAATCAGTGAAGCTCTAAAAATGGGGAAAGAACCTGTGGTTTTTCTTCATTATCCGCCAGTTTACGACAATTTTGTCAGCCAGCAAATTATGGATGTTTTAAAAGAATTTGATATAAAGTCTTGCTTTTTTGGCCATATTCATGGTGCAGCTGCTTCAAAAAAGCTGGTTCTAGGAGAGTTTGATGGTATAAAAATGAATCTTATTGCCTGCGATTTCCTTAAATTTACCCCTTTATTGGTAGTAAATTAGAATAATTTGTAAATTTTATAAAATAATAAATAAACTTGTGGAAACGCCGTAATCTTTGTGATATAATGTTACGGATAATCACAGACCGAAAGGAATTTTAAAATGAAACTATTAAACAAAGAAAATGTAGAAATCAATAAATACAAATTGGAGATTGAAGTTTCTCCTGAGGCTTTTGACGCAGCTGTTGAAGAAGCTTATAAAAAAGAAGGCAAAAAAATGAGCGTTCAAGGATTTAGAAAAGGTAAAGCACCTAGAAAATTCATTGAAAAAGTATATGGCGAGACTGTTTTTTATGATGCAGCTATAGATTCAATCTATAGACCTACAGTTATGGAAGCTGTTGATGCTTCAGAATTAGAAGTTGTAAGCATTGGACAAATGGATATTAAAGAAGTTGGAAAAGAGAAAGGTTTACTGTTTACTCTTGAAGTAATCACAAAGCCTGAAGTGAAAATCGAAAACTACAAAGGCATTGAAGTAGAAGCTAAATCTGCTGTAGTAACAGACGAAGAAGTTGAAGATGAAATCGGCAGAGTAAGAGATAGAAACGCTAGAATAGTTTCTGTTGAAGATGCTGCAGCTAAAAAAGGTGACATAGCTGTTATTGACTACGAAGGTTTTGTTGATGAAGTTGCATTTGCAGGCGGAAAAGGCGAAGGACATGAATTAACACTAGGTTCAGGACAATTTATTCCTGGATTTGAAGAGCAAGTTGAAGGACATAATGTGGGCGAAGAGTTTGACGTTACTGTTAAATTCCCAGAAGAGTATCATGCTGAAGACCTAAAAGGTAAAGAAGCTGTATTTAAAGTGAAAATTAACGAAATCAAAACTAAAGAGCTTCCTGAAGCAGACGACGAATTTGCTAAAGATGTAAGCGAATTTGATACATTAGCTGAATACAAAGCAGACATCAAAGCAAAATTTGAAGAGAGAAACAAAAAAGCTGCTGATGCTGAAGTTGATAGAAAATTAATGGATGCTGTAGCTGAAAAATTAGAGGCTGTTATTCCAAATGAGATGATTGAAAATGAAATTAATGAGTCATTAAATCAATTTGCATATCGTCTACAATCACAAGGTCTTGACATTCAAACTTACCTAAAATACACAGGTCAAAATCCTGAAAGCATGAGAGAGCAGTTCAAAGGACAAGCTGAGATGAGCGTAAAAGTAAGACTAGCTCTTGAAGAGATTGTAAAAATGGAAAACATAGAAGTAAGCGAAGACGAAATGAACGAAGAGTTTGAAAAACTATCAAAGGCTTACAATATGCCACTTGAAAACGTTAAAAACGTAGTTCGTGAAGCTGATTTAAAAACAGATGTTGCTATCCAAAAAGCTGTTACACTTATCAAAGATAACGCAGTTATTAAAGAAGTGGAATAATCCAAACTTAAATAATATATAATAGCAAGAGACTATTTATTTAAATTGTACTTAACATCGTGTATGTAATTAAAAAAGTTGGCGATGTTATAAATGGAAGGAGAAATATTATGAGTTTAGTACCATACGTCATAGAGCAAACAAGCAGAGGCGAAAGATCATACGATATTTTTTCAAGACTACTTAATGATAGGATAATAATGCTTAATGAAGAGGTAAATGACACTTCAGCCGGTTTGATAGTGGCTCAGCTTCTATATCTTGAGGGGCAAGATCCAGATAAGGATATTTGTCTTTATATCAATAGTCCTGGTGGTTCAATCACTGCTGGAATGGCTATTTACGATACTATGCAGTACATCAAGTGTGATGTTTCTACTATATGTATCGGAATGGCAGCTAGCATGGGCGCATTTTTGCTTGCAGCAGGAACTAAAGGTAAGAGATTTGCTCTTCCAAACAGCGAAATTATGATTCATCAACCAAGTGGTGGTGCAAGAGGTCAGGCGACTGACATTCAAATTCAAGCTGAGAGAATAATTGCTATGAAGAAAAAATTAAATACTATTCTTTCAGAAAAAACAGGTCAAACCTTTGAAACTATAGCTAATGATACAGAAAGAGACAACTTCATGACAGCCGATGAGGCGATGAATTATGGTCTTATTGATAAAGTTATAGAGAAAAGATAATTATAGGTGAATTATGGACAATGAATATGGCAACAATAATGTGTTTTGTTCATTCTGTGGGAAACCGCAGACTATGGCAAACAAAATAATTGCGGGCAAATCAGGATATATCTGCGATGCTTGTATAGTGCTTTGCCAAGAACTTCTTGATGAAGAGGGTATTGAAGTTACAGAAGACGGTCTACCTTCAAAAAAAGGGAGTTTAAAAAAGAAAGAAAAAGAGAGTGAGTTTAAAACGCTCTTAAAGCCACATGAAATAAAGGAAAGGCTTGATGAATATGTAATCGGACAGGATGATGCTAAAATGTCATTATCCGTAGCGGTATATAATCATTATAAAAGAATTGCCTTTGGCAGTGGTGATGTTGAAATCAGTAAGAGTAATGTACTTTTACTTGGTTCTACTGGTGTGGGTAAAACTTATCTTGCACAAACGCTTGCTAAAATTTTAGATGTTCCGTTTGCTATTGCAGATGCGACTACTTTAACAGAAGCAGGTTATGTTGGTGATGACGTTGAAAATATTCTTTTAAGGCTTATTCAATCGGCAGATTACGACTTAGATAAAGCCGAAAGAGGAATTATCTACGTTGATGAAATTGACAAAATTTCAAGAAAATCCGAGAATACATCGATAACTAGAGATGTAAGCGGTGAAGGCGTTCAACAAGCACTTTTAAAAATTCTTGAGGGAACGGATGCATCTGTTCCGGCTAAAGGCGGAAGAAAACACCCGCAACAAGACAACATCTTAATTAACACTTCAAATATTCTATTTATTTGTGGTGGTGCTTTTGATGGCTTAAATAAAATAATAGAGAAGCGTTCTGCTTCACTTACCTTAGGGTTTACAGGTTCTGTAAATGAGAGAATAGCTGCAAAAGAGAAGAATCTTTTAAATGAAGTTACTCCTCATGATTTAGTAAAATACGGAATAATTCCTGAGCTTGTAGGTAGATTACCTGTTCTTACAACATTGCAAGAACTTGATGAAGCGGCACTTGTTAGAATACTAAAAGAGCCGAAAAATTCACTGCTTAAACAGTATCAAAAGTTATTTGAGCTTGATACTGTTGACTTAGAATTCAGTGATGAAGCCCTTAATGCGATAGCTAAGAAAACTCTTGAAAGAAAAACTGGAGCTAGAGGACTTAGGTCTATTTTAGAAGAAATTTTGACTAAATTGATGTTCGAAATTCCAAAAGATCACACAATAGAGAAGGTAGTTATTACCGATGAAACAGTTAATACAAATTCTGAACCGACAATAATCAGAAATGATGAAAGACTGCCGGTTAAAATTCAAATTGCAGCTAAATTACCGCGAAAAACAAGAAGGAATACTGCATCTTAAAAATTGAAACGGGGATGTGGCTTTTGCTACAATCCCCGTGTTCCTTTTTTCTGAATTACAATAAAAGGAGGCATAAGGCATAATAATATATTGCCTTTTGAACCAATGAATAAACAAATCTTACAAAGAACAATATTACCTGTTTTAGCTTTAAGAGGATTAGTCGTTTTTCCGGACATGCTTATTCAGCTCGATATTGCAAGAGTCAAGTCAACTTTAGCTGTTAAAGCGGCACTTGAGCAGGATAGAAATATATTTTTAGTTACACAAGTCGATTTGTCAGAAAATGAGCCGACTAAAAATGATGTATATAAAATAGGTGTAGTTGCAAAAATTAAACAGATTGTGCATAACAAAGGTGGATCGATAAAAGTACATATTGAAGGAATAAGACGAGCCGAAATCATGTCTATGGTAAGCGAAGAGCCATATTTAGTAGGGGAGATTTTGGATTGTCCTGAGTATTCACAGAAAAAAACTATAAGAAGCGAAGCTCTTGTTAGAGTGGCACAAGATAGATTTGAGGAGTATTTACAGTGGTTCAGAAATGTACCGCCAGATATTCTAATTAAAGTATTAAAAGAAAAAAATTGTGGAGTCTTGGCGGATTACATGGCTTCAAACTTGAACCTTGATTTTGAGCAAAAACAATATATTCTTGATGAACTTCATCCATACAAGCGTTTGACGAAGCTTTGTGATGTTTTATCTGAAGAGATAAAAATCTTAAAGGTTGAAACTGAGATCAGCCATAAGACTCAGGCTCAAATGGATGAAAATCAAAGAGAATATATCTTAAGAGAGCAATTAAAAATAATCAGCAGCGAACTTGGCGAAGATTCATCACCCCATGAAGAGGCTGAGGTTTTTAAGAATAGAGTATATAATCTTAAACTGCCAGAAGATATAGAGAAAAAATTAATTTTTGAATGTGACAGACTTTTAAGAATGCCTTCTGGAGCGCATGAAGCGAGTGTTACGAGAATTTATATTGAAACTTGCTTAAACCTTCCTTGGAATAATTTAAGCAAAGAAAAAATTGATATAAATAAAGCAGAAAAAATTCTAAATAGAGATCATTTCGGACTTGAAAAAGTTAAGGAAAGATTTTTAGAGTTATTTGCAGTTCGTAAATTATCTGGAAGTAATCCAAATGCACAAATTATTTGTTTAGTTGGACCTCCGGGTGTTGGAAAAACTTCTATCGCAAAGTCTATAGCAGAAGCTACTGGAAGAAGTTATGCGAGAGTTTCACTAGGTGGAATTCAAGATGTTGCAGATATCATGGGGCATAGAAAAACATATATCGGGTCAATGCCAGGTAGAATTATGGCCGCAATTAAACAGGCTGGAACTAAAAATCCACTGATTCTGCTTGATGAAATTGATAAACTTGGCAGCAGTTTTAAGGGAGATCCATCATCCTCATTACTTGAAGTGTTGGACCCAGAGCAAAATAAGAGTTTTCATGACCATTATATTGACTTGCCATTTGATTTAAGCAAAGTTCTTTTCTTAACAACGGCAAACGATCCAACGATGATACCATCCCCACTATACGATAGAATGGATGTTATAACCCTTTCAAGTTACACGAGTGAAGAGAAGTATAATATTGCTAATAAATTCTTATTTCCAAAACAGCTGAAAGCACACGGCCTTCAAAAATCTATGATAAAAATTAGTAAAAAGGTTTTAGAGAGTGTGATAGAGAACTATACAAGAGAGGCTGGAGTAAGAAATTTAGAAAGAAATATAGCGTCTATTTGCAGAAAAGTTGCTAAGAAGATTGTTAGCAATGAAGAAATTAAAACTGTAACAGTAACTGCTGAATTATTAAAAGAGTTTATTGGACCTCCAAGATATGGTAGAGAAAATACACAAAAAACAGATGAAATAGGTTTGGTTAATGGACTTGCTTGGACGAGTGTTGGTGGAGAAATGCTTCCTATAGAAGTTGCAGTTATGGAAGGAACAGGAAAAATACAACTTACAGGTTCTTTAGGTGATGTTATGAAGGAATCTGCAAATGCTGCAATTACCTGCATCAGAACACTAGCAAACAAGCTTGAAATTAATCCAGATTTTTATAATAAAATGGATATCCATATCCATGCACCAGAAGGTGCCATACCTAAAGATGGTCCATCTGCGGGTGTTGCAATGGCAGTTGCGATTACATCGGCGCTTACAGGAAAAGCTATTAAGCACAATGTAGCCATGACAGGCGAAATTACACTTCAAGGCAGAGTGCTTCAAATTGGTGGTCTTAAAGAAAAAGCTATGGCGGCGTATAAAAATGGAATAGATACAGTGTTAATTCCTTTTGATAACGAAGCGAATCTTTCTGAAATTGACGATGTTGTTAAGAAAAATATTAAGTTTATTCCTATTAAACATGTATCTTCTGCATTAGAAAAAACACTTATTTAAATTTATCAATAAAAATTGTCGCACAGTTTTTGCTTTTAAAGGCTAGACTGTGCGATATATTCAAATGCTACGGTTAACTTATGAAAGGAGTATCAAAATGGAAGAGAAAAAGAAATCAATTAATTATAATTTAGCTGAATTTGAATTTTCAGCTGGTAAGGAAGACCAATTACCTGTCTCAGATTTACCCGAAATTGTTTTTGCAGGTAAATCAAATGTCGGTAAATCTTCACTAATTAATAAAGTCTTAAATAGAAAAGCTATTGCAAGAGTGAGTTCAACACCAGGAAAAACCACAACGATAAATTCATTTTTACTTAAAGAATGTAGATTTATTGACTTGCCGGGATATGGATATGCAAAAGTTTCTGCATCAGAAAAACAAAGGTGGGCAAAGCTAATTGAGTCGTACTTTAACACGGATAGAAATATTAAACTTGTAGTTCAGATTCTTGATATAAGGCATAAACCATCTGATGATGATTTTGACATGATTAATTATTTATTGGAGCTTGATTTGCCGTTTATTATAGCCTGTACAAAGAAGGACAAGCTAAATAAAACAAAGTTTAAGGAAAGAGTGGAATATTTTCACGGTATTTTGGATGAACATGAAATTAAATTTGTTCCGGTTTCATCGTTAAATGCTGAAGGCATTAACGATTTAAAGGATATAATCGAAGCAGCAGTAAACGAATAGTTTATCGCTATTTACTTTTATACTTTTATGTGATAAAATGGTTAAAATAGATTAGTTACTATGATAAATTTTTTAAAGGATGTGTGAATTATGAACTCAAAAATTCATGATGAGAATGTGGATTTTCTCTTTGAAGTTATATTGTCATTAAAAACAATGGATGAGTGTTATAATTTTTTTGAAGATTTGTGCACCGTCCAAGAGCTAAAGGCTATGTCACAGCGTTTGGCTGTTGCAAAAATGCTTAGCGAAAAAAGAGTTTACAGTGAAATTGTTAACAAGACAGGTGCTTCAACTGCAACTATCAGCCGTGTAAATCGTTCATTAATCTATGGTAGTGATGGATATGATGTAGTTTTCAGTAGAGTTAAGAAAGATGAAGATGAAAATGAGTAAGTACGATTTTTTTTCTCTTTATTATGACGATTTAACAAAAAATGTGAATTATACCGGCATGGCTGATTATCTTTTAAATGTTTTAGAAAGATTAAATCATTCAGCCGGTATTACTCTTGATTTGGCTTGTGGCACTGGCAGCCTTTGTATAGAACTTTTTAAGCGTGGTATTGACATATATGGGGTAGATTATTCCATTGATATGCTTTCTGCTGCAAAAGATAAGGTCAGAGAAGAAGGGTTGGACATTCTTTTTTTGTGTCAAGATATGCAAAAACTTGACTTGTTTGGCACTGTTAATACAGTTTTTTGTTGTCTTGACAGCATTAATCATCTCAAAAGTAAAGCTGGTATTAAAAAGGCATTTGAAAGGGTATCTCTTTTTTTAGAAAAAGATGGGTATTTTATTTTTGATGTAAATACTCCTTATAAGCATAAAAATATTCTTGGATTTAATACATTTGTATATGATATGAAAAATGTTTATTGTGTTTGGCAAAATTCTTATAGAGAAGCTGATAATAGGGTAGATATAAGTCTAGATTTTTTTGAAGAAAATGATGGTTTATATAGAAGATCTAGCGAGAGATTTTTTGAAATAAGTGTAGAGCTTTCTGAAATTAAGAAAATGCTTGAGGATGCTAATTTGATAGTTGTCGCTACTTATGATGACTTTTCATTTAATCCAGTTACAGAAAAATCAGAAAGGGTAACTTTTGTTGCCCGAAAAGCATAAAATATGAAAGGATGAGTTAAAATAGATAGAATAATTAGATGTATAAGTAATGATGGTGCTATTATGATGGCTGCCATAGATAGCACTGAGACAGTGTATATAGCATCAGAAATTCATAAGACTACCGCAGTGGCTTCTGCAGCATTAGGAAGGGTTTTAACTGGCGCCTCGATAATGGGGGCTATGCTTAAATCGGAGAATAGCAGTATTACTTTAAAATTTGCAGGAGATGGACCGATAGGCGGAATCGTAGCGATTTCAGATAGTAAAGGTAATGTAAGAGGTTATGTGATAAATCCAAATGCAAATGCAGAGAATAGGGCTGATGGAAAGCTAAATGTAGGGGCCTTGGTTGGTAGCGGCAGAATGTGCGTTATTAAGGACTTTGGCAGTGGTGAACCATATATAGGGCAGACAGAGCTTGTCAGTGGTGAAATAGCCGAAGATATAACAAATTATTATGCTGTAAGCGAACAAGTGCCTACAGTGTGTGCTTTGGGCGTACTTACAGATAAAGACAGTCATAAGGTTATATTAGCTGGTGGATTCATGATTCAAGTGCTTCCTGGTGCTTTTGAATCAGATATACAAAAGCTTGAAAAAGATTTAGAAAACGTGGAACCGATGACGACTATGCTTGCTAAAGGATATAGTCTTGAAGAGATATGTAAAAACGTCCTTAAGAGTTTTGAAATAGAAAAGCTTGATGAGACTGAGATTCATTATGCCTGTACTTGTAGTAAAGATAAATACTACAGAGCACTAATAACTCTAGGCGTCAAAGAACTAGAGGCACTACCATATCAAGATGAGAAGATAGAAACTGTTTGTCCTTACTGCGATAAAAAGTACTATTTTACTCATGAAGAAATTGCCGAATTAATAGGAAAAATGGGGCAAAAAAATAAAAATTAAATTTTTAAAAGTTTTTTTAAAAAAAGTATTGACATTTGTTTTAATATGTAGTATTATATATGAGTCGCTGAGAGACACGGTAACCGAAGCGACAACATGGGGGCATAGCTCAGCTGGTTAGAGCACCTGCCTTACAAGCAGGGGGTCATAG
>CAYJFP010000007.1:0-30646 GCA_964369415.1 uncultured Eubacteriales bacterium
ATGATGAAGACTTTGACCCTACTCAGCTACCCCCTGAAATGAATGATGAAGACTTCGACCCTACTCAGCTACCTCCTGAAATGAATGATGAAGACTTTGACCCTAATAGCGAAACTGGAACTAATCAAACTGACGATACATTTGAAGAAAGCATGAAAGCGATAAAAGCAGTAAACAGCATAACTATAAATGATGGTACATTTAATATTTCTGCTTATGAAGATGCTGTACATTCAGATGGTAGTATTTTCATAAATGGTGGTGATTTTACAATAAATGCAGGTGACGATGCTTTCACTTCTATTAATACAACTATTACAAACGGCACTATAATTATTGAAAACTGTTTTGAAGGAATCGAAGGTGCCACTGTAGATATCAGTGGTGGTGATATTTCTATAACCACTGATGATGATGGAATTAATGCAAATGATAATTCCGGTGGAGTCACAATTTCTGGTGGTGATATTGAATTTTTTTATGGCTCAGGTGGAGATGGTATCGACTCAAACGGATTTTACACGCAAACTGGTGGAGATATTGTTATCACAGCTACTGGAGGTTCTGATGCAATGAATGCACCACTTGACGTAGACGGTACTGTTACAATGACTGGTGGAACGATAGTAGACGAAAACGGTGACGCTGTTGAAGCAACAAGTCATGGTGATATGGGTGGAATGACACCAGGCGGTAATCGAGGTGGCACAATGCCTGATGGGTTTGGAGATATGACGCCAGAAAACTTTAATTCAAACGATTTAGATTCTGAAGTTTCTGAAAATACTGTAACAGCTTAATAAGTTCACATTCAAAAGAATCTGCACAAAACAATCAAATTATATATTATAAATCAATCAAAAAGCTCAAATCATGCTTACCCGCTTGATTTGAGCCTTTACTTTAACTATTTTATATTAAATTTATTACCTACTAAGTTTCTCTAAATAAATCAGTAATGTATCTTTGAAAAGTTTTTCTAAATTTGGTGTATGACATTCTGTCCCAGAAAGCTTAACCGCCTCTTTTTGTATTTCATTTTCTTCACTCATAGGACAAATACCACTTGCAAAACACAACGAGAAAACCAAAAAATTAAAAACTTCTTCATCACTTGAATTTACATAAATTTCTCTAAAAATTTCAACTAATCTAGCCTGATACACTACTATTTCCTCTTTGAATTTTGCCAAGGCTTCTACAGTTACATTTTTTTCTATTACAGAAAAAAGCACGGTATATAAGTGAATAAATTCTCCAACCTCCATAAAACTATCTGATAAGGCGGTAGCCACAAATTCATTGTGATTATCTTTTGTCAAATTAAATTTCCCTTCAAAACACGAAACAAATTTTTCTAGATAAATCGCTGTTAATTTTAGCATTATCTCTTCTTTAGTTTTAAAGTACGAATAAATCGTAGGTCTTGTGAATTTAGTCTTCTCTGATATTTTGCTAAACGTTACCGCTTCAAATCCAAATTCTTCATATATCATCATAGCTGAATTAATTATTTCAGCCTCTCTTTGTTCAAACTGCTCTTTATTTCTAGCTCTTTGAAATCCCATGAAATCATTCCTTTTATTTTGTTTTATTATTATAACATATAATTTACTACTTGCAAATAATTTTATATCTATTTCACGCCATGATCATTATCTGATGCAGAATAATTAAAGAAGTATCATTTAACTTTTATTCTCAAGGTCAATTTTTATATTTTTATGTAAAGTTTGTATTAACTAACTTTTCTTCTTCGTATTGTTTTATCGTTTAAAAGTGAATTACATGTAGAGATTTTGTTATTTTATATGATTTTTTATCATTTAAATTGTAAAAAACAGATATATTGTAAGTAAATTTTATATTAAGTATTTTCAAATTACTCTTACTATGATATAATTATTACAACTGAGAAAAAACACATCGTATTAATAGGGGTTGAAAATTTTATATGATTATTGAATTTATCGTAATGGCGGGCGGGTTAGCACTTTTTCTCTATGGAATGAATATTTTAGGTGTTGGTCTTGAAAAAATTTCTGGAAACAAGCTAGAAAAACTACTTGAGAAAATGACAAACAATGTCTTTAAGGGTGTTTTACTTGGACTTGTGATAACTGCAGCTGTACAAAGCTCTTCTGCTACTACAGTAATAGTAGTTGGACTTGTAAACGCTGGTGTACTGAAACTGCGTGGTGCCATCGGCATTATAATGGGTGCAAACATCGGAACCACCGTTACTGGACAAATACTTAGACTTGCGGATCTTGAAAGCAATGAAAGTGTTGGATTTTTTCTCGAACTGATAAAGCCAACAACTTTAGCTCCAATAATCACTATGATAGGTGTATTATTGTTCTTATCTTCAAAAGTTAAGAGAACAAAAATTATTGGAGAAGTTTTACTAGGATTTGGAATATTGTTTACAGGCATGTTTATAATGACAGACGCCGTAAAACCTTTAAGCGAATTACCTTTATTTGCTGATATTTTCAGAACTCTTTCAAATCCAATTTTGGGCGTATTGGCAGGTGCTTTAATTACGGCTTTAATCCAAAGCTCTTCGGCCTCTGTAGGTATACTACAAGCACTGGCTTCTACAGGAGCAATTACCTGGTCTGCTGCATTCCCGATTATAATGGGTCAAAATATCGGTACATGCGTAACATCACTTATTTCAAGTATCGGTGCTAATACAAACGCAAGAAGAGCCGCCATGATACACCTATACTTTAATGTAATTGGTACAACGGTATTTCTAACTGGTGTTTATGTCTTCCAAGCTGTAGTTGGATTTGGCTTTTGGAACGATGCTATCGACATGGGCGGTATTGCTAATTTCCACACAATATTTAACGTTAGTGTCACTTTCTTATTTATTCCTTTTGCTAGATTCTTAGAAAAACTTGCCATGATGACTGTTAAGGATAAAAAGCTTGATGAAAATGATAACACAGATAATAATTTGGCTTTACTGGATTCACGTTTTAATAAAACTCCTTCTCTTGCACTTGCACAAGCACATACAGTCATGTGTACAATGGCCGATTATGCTAAAAGCAACTATAGTGATTCTATAACTTTGTTTGATAAATTTGATGCAAAAACTGTTGAAAAAGTTAATGAAATTGAGAATGTCATCGACATTATGGAAGATAAGATTAACAATTATCTAGTTACTCTTACTAGCGAAGAGTTAACTAAAGAAGAAAGCGACGGCATAACACACCATTTTAAAATAATTTCTGAATTTGAGCGACTAAGTGACTATGCTGTAAATATGGTTGAAACTAATGAAGAGTTAAGTGAAAACAAGAAAAAATTCTCAGAAAAAGCTCTTTCTGAACTAAATGTTTTGACATTAGCTGTCTCAGAAATTATTGATATGAGTATAAAAGTGTTTAAAACAAATGATTTAGTTCTTGCAAAAAAAGTTGAACCTTTAGAGGAAATTATTGATTCTATTGTTGAAGAGCTAAAAGTTAAGCACATTGAGCGTCTTAAAAATGGGGAATGTTCCATTGAATGTGGACTATCTTTTATTGAAACTTTGGCGAATTTAGAGAGAATATCAGACCATTGCTCGAATATTGCGATTTATGTATTGATGTTTGCAACAAAAGAAGAATCAATTAACCATCATGAATATGTTAATAAAGTGCATAATGCCAATAGTGATGAATACTTACTTGAAACAGAAAAATACAAAGAAAAATATTATAATGCAATATAATTTAAACTTTCAAACAGAAAAGAGTATGTTTACTAACATGCTCTTTTCTGATAAATTGACTTTTTTACCACTTTTCATGATAAAAATGTATATTTTATTAAATATATATTGATTTTTCGTGAATTTTGTGTATACTTATATGTGAAGTCTTCTTGGCTTAAATATTTTTTAGGAGTGTGAACTTATCTTGGACAAGTTTTTTAAGATTTCTGAGCGTGGCTCAAATGTTAAAACCGAGATTATTGCGGGTCTTACAACTTTCTTTGCCATGGCATACATAGTTGTAACAAATCCAAACCAAGTAGTTGGTTTCAGCCACTTGGCACCTGATGCAGATCCTGCTTTCCAGCAAATTTGGAACGCTGTTTATGTTGCATCAATCATCGCTGCCGTAGTAGGTACTTTACTTATGGCTTTTTATGCAAAGATGCCTTTTGCACAAGCATGTGGAATGGGTCTTAACTCATTCTTCTTCGTTTCATTCGTTTTACCTGAAATTATTTCAGGTGGCAATCCTGTAGACGGATACAGAGCAGGTCTTGTAATTATTTTAGTATCAGGACTTGTATTCTTAATTCTTTCTGTTACAGGCATTAGAGAAAAGCTAGCTAAATCTCTTCCAGATTGCTTGAAAAAAGCAATTCCAGCTGGTATTGGCTTGTTTATAGCCTTCATTGGCTTCCAAAATTCAGGCATTATTCAAAGCAACGAATACGTTTTAGTTCAATTTGTTGATATTCATGGCGCACTTGTAAGTGAAGAAGGTATTAGGTCTGTTCTTCCTGCAATTCTATCACTTTTAGGACTACTTATAATTGGAATTTTAGCTAAATTTAAAGTAAAAGGTGGAGTTTTAATTTCTATCTTTGCTATTAGCATTCTTTACTACCCACTCATGGGTATATCTCCTTCTTTTGATATGGGACAAATTTCACAGTCATTCTCTGACTTTTTCTCGATTGGCCTTTTAGGTGCATTTGACCCAGCTTCTTGGAATCATGCCTTTACAAGCCCTGTTATCGGTGGCGTTGTTACTGCTATCTTACTTATCATCACTTTCTGCATTGTTGATATGTTTGACACTATCGGTACTTTGTACGGAACTGCTTCTCAAGCTAATATGCTTGACAAAAATGGTGATCCAATCAACATCACAAAATGTATGACATGTGACTCTATCGCTACTGTTGTAGGCGCTGGTGCTGGTACATCAACATGTACTACCTTCGTTGAGTCTTCAGCTGGTGTTGGTGTTGGCGGCAGAACAGGCCTTACAAGCCTTGTAGTAGGCGTTTGCTTCTTTATTTGCCTCTTCCTCTCCCCCTTTGCTTCATTGGTTCCTGCGGCTGCTACTGCTCCCGCTTTAATCTATGTTGGCGTTTTAATGATGCAAAGCTTTGCTAAAGTTGATATGAAAGATCCTGCGTCTTCTATCCCAGCTTTCCTTGCTTTAATCGCTATGCCGCTTACATATTCAATTTCAAACGGAATCGGAATCGGTGCAATCGCTTATACTGTTATCGTTCTTTTCACAGGCAATTTCAAAAAGAAAGACATCGTAACAGCTATAATAGCAATTCTCTTTATACTAAAATTCTTAACTGTTACAGTTTAATATCTAAAAGAGAGAGACAGTCACAAATATGTGACTGTTTTTTCTTGTAAAAAGATATAGATAAATGATATAATAAAGATAAAAGGGGTGTATTTATGAAAAAAATTAAAATTACTGTAATGAAAAAAGCTTTTTACAAGGATCTTTCAGATAAATACGAAAACCCTATATCTCATGCCTGTGACCTAAATGAAGGTCAAGTCTTTATTGCAAATGGTTGGAATAAACCTGATAATCTGTGTCAAAGTGCTTGGGACAGCATGTCCGCTTTTGTAATGACACTCTCACACGGCGGAGAAAATTTATACGATGGCTGGATGAAAAACCCAAAATCAGCCATGATATCTTGCAATGATGGTTTTAGGCCTGTAAGCTTCTTGATTGAAGTGATTTAATTAATTTCACGAGGTGTGACTTATGAATACTTTATATGAAAATATCTATAGCATTGTTAAAGAAATTCCTTTAGGAAAAGTTTCCACCTATGCTCAAATTGCCTTTTTAAGTGGAAATCCTAGAAGAAGCAGAGTTGTAGGATTTGCCATGGCTTCTTGCAAACATGCCAACGTGCCTTGCCACAGGGTTATATATTCAAGTGGTGAGCTTTCAAAAAATTTTGGCATTGGTGGCACTGATGAGCAACGGCTTTTGCTTGAAAATGAAGGGATTGAAGTCTCAGGCCAAAATACTGTAGACTTGAACAAATTTTTATGGAAAATGGAGGAGTAATAATGATAAAAGTTTTAATGATATGCCATGGCAATATCTGTAGAAGTACTATGGCTGAATTTGTGCTAAAAGATATGGTTAGAAAAGCCAAAGTTGATAAAAATTTTATAATAGAATCTGCAGGTACAAGTCGTGAAGAAATCGGAAGTGATACGCACCATGGTACAAAATCTAAATTAAGAGAGATGAATATTCCATTTAAAAAGCGAAGTGCGAGACAGGTGATAAAAGACGACTATTTAAAATTTGATTATCTAATTTGTATGGACAAGAACAATCTGCGAAATCTTTCTAAAATCATTGGTGATGATAAAGATAGTAAGGTTAGTTTGCTACTTGATTTTTGTGGTACACACCGTGATATTGCCGACCCGTGGTATACCGGAAATTTTGATACTACTTATGATGATATTAAACATGGTTGTGAATCTTTTTTGAATCAATTAAACATAGAAAGAGCTAACAGATAAAATCTGTTAGCTCTTTTAATTTATCCACCAAAGAAACTCATTATTGAAAATCCGTCTGGAATTGGAATGGTAAACATATAAATTGTCGAAGCCAAAAAGCTTACTAATGAGAATAATACAATAATATTCTTATTATTTTTGCTCTTTAGGCTACTTGCAATACCTAAAAGAAATAGCACAACACTGTAAATAACCGTTACTAAACCAAAAGCGTCTCCATTAGTATTAGATGCCCCACCCTTTTCTAGTTCAGCTTCAGAATCTGCTAATAAAATAAGTGCCGTATCAAAATAGGAATTTACAAATTCTTCATTGTAAAAAGGAGATGTAACCGCTGCTTCATTTTCAATCCAAGATAGCACAACATCAGTTGGATTTTCACCTTCAGTAGCATCTGGCCATGCTATTTGAGCTGCCATTTCCGCAGTTAAATTCTCATGCAACTTAAAATAAATTTTATAAGAAATCAAGTCAATTTCATTTTGGTCAGGAGTTTCTGCATCTAGTTCAAAAAACAACTCAGATTGTAGGTCTGAAACCTCATTCCACAGTAACATATCTTGCATTTGAGCCTGTACAGCTGCGTTATATTCAGAATTTCCTTCCGACGCCAAATTATTACTTACTGTATAGCTTGTCGCCTGATTACCAGCGTGTAGCGAACCTATCCATGTTGCCCAAGCCATCAGCAAAGCCGTTAAACCAAGCATCACAACTATTACAATCTCTATTATTTTCTCCATGTCCCTTTTACTTTCAATTTTATTTTCTTCCATAGAAACACCTCTCTCATTATAATTCTTTATAATAACAATATTACATCACTTGCAAAATACTGTCAATAATAATAATTAAAATTCATACCAAAGTACAAGTAATAAAATAATCTGTTTAGCCTTTTGTTTTAGCAATTTCATAGAATAAATATATCATAGCATCATTTAAAAGGAGGATTATTATGAACATACAAGATTTTGGTTCGGTAAAAAAAATTTATCAAGCAAGTTTTAAAGCTATTCCAAAACAAGCAGTTCCTAAAATCAATCCAGCGGCTAATATCCCAGAAAGTTTGATTACAGGCGATACTGTAGACCTAAATGCAAAAAAGGATGCTGAGGAAATAGCAAAACTAAATGAAGAGCTAGAGAAACAAAGAGAAGAACAGTCAAGACTTGAGGCTGAAATGGAAAATCTCAAAGCTGATTTTGAAGCTGCTAAAAAAGAAGCTGAAGCTGTAAAAGAAGCCTTTGATGTTTTGATTAAATGCATAAAAATCTCCGGCAATATTATAAGCGGCAATAAGGTTCCTGGTTCTGACCATAAATTCTTAATGGACAATGATCCAGATCTTTACATGCTGTCTATTTCTGCTAGAATTCCAAATAAAGACCCAAAAGAACTTGATAAAGTTGTAGAAAAGGAAAAGAAAGAAAATTCCCAAGAAATACATGCTGATGAAATTACCGAGGTTTCTCCCTCCCAAAATAGCTCTTCTCCTCTCCCTTCGGCTGAAATTTATACAAGTGAAACACCAACAGAATAATTTATAGGAGTAAAAATATGAAAATTTTAGTAATCAACGGCTGTGTTCGAGCTGAAAAATCAAACACATGGAAACTAACCCAAGCTTTTTTAGATTCTCTCAATAAATCTATGGAGTTAGAAATTAAAATTCTTGATTTACAAAAGCTAGGTCTAAATTATTTGGATAAAGAAAGTTTAGAGTTTAGAGATAAACTTCTTGAAAACGGTGAGCTTAACCATCCTATTTTTGACTTGGCACATGAATTTGCAAATGCAGATAAAATCATAGTTTCAGCACCATTTTGGGACTTATCCTTGCCGGCTATAGTGAAAGTTTACATTGAAAACATCTGTGCTATGGGGATAACCTTTGACATGACTGAAAAAGGCATGTGCGGTAAGTGTAAAGCTGATTCCATGCTATATATCACTACTAGAGGTGGAATTTATGGCGATAATGAACTTGAAATCGCCAGTAAATACCTAAGTGCCCTTTGTAAAATGCTTGGCATTGATAGTTTTGACTGTCTTTATGCAGAAGGACTTGATATCATAAACCTGGACTCAGAAAAAATCATGTCCGATGCATATGAAAATGCTAAGGAAAAAGCTAAAAATTTTATTTAAGATTAGAAAAAACTCTGATTCATTAGAATCAGAGTTTTAATTTTACTCGTAACGTACTATTTCAATTTTTTCAATAATAACGTCTTCTACTGGCTTGTCATTTCCATCAGTGCTGACAGCTGAAATTTTTTCGACTACATCATACCCTTCAAAGACTTGGGCAAAGACAGTATGTCCTCTATCCTCTGCACTTAAAACTCCATCAAGATTAATATTACCGCCATTGTAATTATAAAATTCTTTAATCTCTTCTGTTATCTTACTAGGATCTACTGGCACACCATAATATTGAACAAATTCCTCAGGGGCAGATTCATAAAGTGCGTAGTACTGCTCAAACGCTTCATAATTTGGTGCTACATCATTTGTATTTACGAAAAACTGTGAACCGTTTGTATTAGGGCCTGAATTCGCCATTGCAACTGAGCCTGGAATGTTAAACAGGACATCTGAAAATTCATCTTCAAATTTTTCGCCCCAAACACTTTCGCCGCCTCTTCCAGTGCCTTCTGGGTCTCCGCCTTGAATCATAAACGACTCTATAACTCTATGAAATGTCACTCCGTCATAGTATCCATCGTAAGCATGTTTTTTAAAGTTATACACCGCCATAGGCGCCTCTTCTGGAAAAAATCTTAACTTGAATACACCTTGATTAGTTGTTACTACTGCAATTTCCTCACCAACCTCTGGCATTTCAAGCTGATAGCCTATTTCGTTGTCGTTTTCGGTAGGCTTAAGGTCTTCTTTAGATACTACACTCGAAAAGTCTGTTCCCTCTGTAATAGTGCCTCCTGCCGAGCTTGATGATGAAGCCGGTGCAGATGAGCAGGCTGTAAGCAGCATAACCGCTGCCGCGCATAGTGAAATAATTTTAAGTGATTTCATATTTAATTCCTTTCAATTTATCCTTCGGTTTATTTTATAATAAATTTATTAATAATTCAAGTCTTAATTTTAAATTCTTCACATATACATGCTATAAAGGACGCCTGAAGAAAGGATGACAATAAATATGAAGTATTTCCCAGAAGGTTATTTAATGGATACCGAAGAAAACAAATTAAGTTTAAGTTCTACCACATTTTTATCTGAAGCACACCGAGAAAATAAAATTTTAGAAGCTCGAGCCGTAGTATGTGACAGCTCGCACAATATCATAGTGGACTTAAAATGCATGAGAGGGATTATTCCCCGTGATGAAGGCGCCATCGGCATTAAGGAAGGGATTGTAAGAGATATCGCCATCATATCAAGGGTAAATAAGCCAGTTTGCTTTGTTATTAAGGATTTTGCAAGAGACGATAAGGGCAAACTATACGCAGTTCTCTCGAGAAGAGCCGCACAAGAAAGGTGTAAAGCTGAGTTTACCGACAATTTAAGTATTGGTGATATCATTGAGGCAAAAGTCACACATATGGAAAGCTTCGGCGTATTTGCCGATATTGGCTGCGGTTTAATATCTTTAATGCCGATAGATTCTATTTCCGTTTCAAGAATTGAACACCCATCTGAAAGATTTACCGTCGGAATGAAGATAAAGGCTGTCATAAAAGGAAATGAAGGTGGCAGAATCACACTTTCACAAAAAGAACTTCTTGGAACATGGGAGGAAAACGCCGCCTTATTTTCAGCAGGCGAGACCGTTGCCGGAATTATCCGAAGTGTTGAAAACTATGGAATTTTTGTAGAGCTGGCCCCAAATCTTGCAGGTCTAGCCGAGCTTAAAGAAAATGTTAAGGCTGGACAGCAAGCAAGTGTATACATAAAATGCATAATTCCTTCCAGAATGAAGATAAAACTGATTATTATTGAAACATTTGATTATACCTACAAACCACAGGACCCTATTTATTATTATAACGAAAGCCACATAGACACGTTTTGCTATTCACCAAACAACTGCGAAAAAATAATTAAAAGTGAATTTTCATAAAAAGAGGAGTGAACTTAATAGTTCACTCCTCTAAATTTTATATATTAGCCCATCATGCTTGCAACTTCGTCTGCGAAGTTGTCGCTTCTTTTCTCAAGGCCTTCGCCTTTTTCAAATCTGATGAACTCTGCTACTTTGATAGTACCGCCAACTTTAGCAGCAACTTCATCAACGTATTTAGAAACAGAAAGGTCTCCGTTTTTAACAAAAGCTTGATTTAATAAGCAGTTTTGCTCATAGAATTTTCTAATTCTACCGTCAATCATTTTTTGAATGATGTTGTCTGGTTTGTTAGCATTCTTAGGATCATTTTTGATTTGTGATAAGAGGATTTCTCTCTCTTTTTCAATGTCTTCAGCTGGAACTGCTTCTTCATTTAGATAAAGTGGGTTTAAAGCTGCGATTTGCATAGCTACGTCTTTACCACACTCTACAAGAGCTTCTGTTCCTGATGCTTTTTCATCTGCGTCAAATTTAACTAAAACGCCGATTCTACCGCCACCGTGAACATAAGAAACGCAGTCGCCTTCAACACGAACGAAACGTCTAACTTTCATGTTTTCGCCGATAACAAGGATTCTATCTTTTAATAGTGCATCTATTGTTTCTGTAGAACCTTCTGGTGTAGCAGCAAGAAGTGCATCGACATCAGCTGGATTTTGAGCGATAACTGTATCTGCACATGTGTTAACAAACTCGATAAAGCTGTCGTTTTTAGCAACGAAGTCAGTCTCAGCATTAACTTCGATAACAACACCAACTTTGCCGTCTGCACTAACTTTAGCACAAGCTACGCCTTCTGCAGCGATTCTGCTAGCTTTTTTAACTGAAGCTGCAAGTCCTTTTTCACGAAGAATTTCAGTTGCTTTCTCCATGTCTCCGTTTGAATCTGTCAAAGCTTTTTTGCAATCCATCATACCGCAACCTGTTTTTGCTCTTAATTGTGCTACGTCTTTAGCTGTAAAACTCATATTATAATACTCCTTTAATTACTTATATATTCTAATAATTATTCTTTAACTTCTTCTGCTTCAGTAGCGCTTTCTTCTGCTTCTGCAGCTGCTGCGCCCATTTGTCCTTCACGGCCTTCGATGATAGCATCTGCCATTGCACCTGCAATAAGTTTAACAGCACGGATAGCATCGTCATTACCAGGAATTACATAATCAACATCATCAGGATCACAGTTTGTATCTACAATCGCAACGATTGGAATACCTAGGTTTTTAGCTTCTGAAACTGCAATTTTTTCTTTTCTTGGGTCAACGATAAATAATGCGCCTGGGAATTCTTTCATATCTTTGATACCGCCGAGGAATTTCTCTAGCTTATCAATTTCAAGGTTTAACTTGATAACTTCTTTTTTAGGAAGAAGATCAAATGTACCGTCTTCTGACATTTTTCTAAGTTGAGCTAGTCTTGCGATTCTTGTTTTAATTGTTGAGAAGTTTGTAAGCATTCCGCCTAGCCATCTAGCGTTTACGAAGTAAGCGCCAGCTCTTTCAGCTTCTTCTCTAACTGAATCTTGAGCTTGTTTTTTTGTTCCTACGAAAAGAACACTTTTGCCTTCCATAGAAACGTCTCTTACGAAGTTATAAGCTTCTTCAAGTTTTTTCACTGTTTTTTGTAGGTCGATGATATAAATACCATTTCTCTCAGTGAAGATATAAGTCGCCATTTTAGGGTTCCATCTTCTTGTTTGATGTCCAAAGTGAACACCTGCTTCTAATAATTGTTTCATTGATACTACTGCCATTTTAAATACCTCCTAAATATTTTTTCCTCCGCTGTGTCTGGCACACCGGTTAATCGAACGTTTACTCACGGTACGATAGTCTCCGGCAACAACAGCGTGCGTTTTCCGATATATTATATCACAAACCATTAAGTTATGCAAGAATTATTTTTATAACTAAAGAATTTGAAAAAGAGCCGATTAAATCAGCTCTTTTTTTATTAATCTTCTTCTTTTACCTTTGGATGTTTAACTATGACGAGTACTTCGGTAGCTCTTCTGTTCTCGGTCTTTGCAACCGTTACTAGTAGATTGTCAAGCTCAAAACTATCTCCAACCTCTGGTATTTTGTCAATATTTTCAACTATCCAACCATTTATTGTAGAAGCATCTGTATCTTGGTCTATCTCAAACATTTCGCATAAATCTTCAAGATTATTCTCAGTAGGAACTACAAATTTACCTTCATCAACCTCATTTATAGCAGCCATGATTTCATCATGCTCGTCCCAAATTTCACCGACAAGTTCTTCTAGAATATCCTCCATTGTAACGATACCCTCGGTTCCACCGAACTCATCGACAATGACAGCTAAATGAAGCTTTCTTCTTTGAAGCGTCTTAAGCAGTTCAGATATTTTAATCGAAGGCGGAATAAACTCTGCCGGTTTCATGATATTAAGTATTGTTTGACTTGTTCCTATTACATAATTATGAAAGTCCTTTTCATTTATAACTCCCAAAACACTATCAATAGTGTCTTTATAAACAGGTAGTCTTGAATAGCCTGTACTTCTGAAAACTTCAGCTATTTCCTCTTGACTTTGATTTTGCTCTACTGCCGCAACATCAATTCTAGGCGTAAAAATATCTATCGCTTCAACATCATTGAACTCAATGGCATTTCTAATTAATTCACTTTCATCCTCATTAAGTCCACCGCCCTGCTCTACTTCATCAACTATCGTAAGCAATTCATCTTCAGTTATTCCACCTGAATTTTCAACCCTAAATAAGAGTTTAATCCCATGTTTTAATTTAAGCAAAAGAAAATTAAGCGGCTTTAATATTACATTTAACACTCTGAAAATAGGTGCTACCGCAATCGCAAATTTTTCAGGATTTTCCTTAGCGATGCTCTTCGGAGTAATTTCACCAAAAATCAGAACAACAACTGTTGTTACAAGTGTTGAAATCGATGCACCATTGTCCGCAAAAAATCCTACAAAAAGAATTGTTGCCATAGTAGCCGTTGCAATGTTTACAATGTTATTGCCCACCAAAATCGTCGAAAGCAACTCATCGTAATTCTCAAAAAGCTTTAAAGCAACTTTCGCCCTTTTATTGCCTTCTGAAGCCATGTTTTTAATTCTCGCCTTACTCATCGACGAGAAAGCAGTCTCTGTCGCCGAGAAAAACGCCGACAAAATGACCATAATAATCAAGAAAATAATTAAGCTAATACTGTGTTCGTCCATATAGGATCAAATCACCTCTTCAATTTCTATATATTTCGTGCACTATTTAATCAAAATATAACACGATAGTATAATAACATAAATTTACATATATTTCAAGGGAAATATTATTTTCGTGCTTAAGTTCATTTTTCAACCACTATCGGTAAGTATCTTTAGTCAAAAATTACAGGCAATCTGATTCTTCCGATATTGTTGTTGAAAGATGTTTCTAAATATACATATGAAAAATTCTTTTTAAACTCTTCTACCGATTCTTCTCCCGAGCCAAATATTAACCCTGTATATGTAAGAGTGTAGCTTTGTCCAGCTTCTAACATGATATTATCAAGCTCATTTACAGTCATTATCGGATTTGTCACGTCTTCTCCATAGGCATTTATGAACTCTTCGCCAACAAACACATTCATCGAAAGCGAAAACGCAGCCTCACTGATATTTTTAACTGTAGCTGTAAAAGTAAAGGTCGAACCGTCTTCTGAAATCACACAATTTGTTTCTTCTGTCACTAAACCCGCCGGCATATCTTTCATATTATCATTGTAATTGTAAACCTCTATGAAATCTTCAAAATTATTTGTAAGCTTGCTTGCATCTACTGAACTTGTTAGCAATAGATTATATAGAATTATACAAGCCAATGTAATTATCGTTGTTCCAACCACAATAATTGTACCTAAAACAATGTGAATAGGTCTTATATTAATTTTCTTTTTCATTTAATTCTCCAAACTTATTGGTTTAACTCAAAATCTTCTAGTAATAGCTCTTCGTAATTTTCACTTTTACTGCTCAATATTCTTTTTGACTGATTCAAAACCGCATTTTCGACTAGGTTTCTTACCATTCTGCCATTTCCTGCAACTCTTGAATTAACACTTTGCTTCATATGATAATAATTCATAAGCTCATCCTTACAGTCATCTGATAGTTTATAGCCTTTTGATTTAACTATAATCTTTGTAATATCCCATAAATTCTCACTGCTATAGTCCTGAAACTCGATTACATTAGGAAAGCGTGAGACAAGTCCCGAATTCGCCTTTAAAAACTCCTGCATTTCCAGTGTATAACCCGCCAGAATCACAATCAAGTTGTCCCTGTGGTCTTCCATACCTTTTACAAGCATGTCTATACATTCAAGACCAAAACTATCTTCTTTTCCTCTATATAATGAATAAGCCTCGTCTATAAACAATACTCCACCTATCGCAGATTGAATCACTTGCTTTGTAAGTGGTGCTGTATGGCCTACATATCTTCCGACTAAATCAGCTCTTGTAACTTCTATTAGTTGTCCGCCTGTAAGCATTCCAATGGCCTTAAAATATCTTGTAACCATTCTTGCTATAGTCGTTTTGCCTGTTCCTGGATTTCCTGTAAATATCATATGCATGGAAATTGCAGAATTTTTAAGGCCTTTCTCTCCCCTTATCTTGCTTAGCTTATAATTATCCTCTACAGAAAAGATAAATTCTTTTACTGAATCAAGTCCCACTATCTCATCTAACTGAGCTTTTACTTCTTTCATCTCTTCACTGTCTTCTGCTCTTGTCTCTATTTTTATAATTTTTTTAGCACTTATAAATTCAAGGCAGTTTTCAGTTATCTTTGTGCTAAATTCCATCTCTAAAGCAGAACTTAACAGTTTATACTCGCTTAATTCCTTATAGCAAATATCGGCATAATCTTCTATCGCATTTATTCCGTCTTTTAATGTAAATTTACTCTTGAAATAAGAATATATTTCTTCACTAGAATTAATCTTGAATTTAAGCTTATCCAAGCACTTCTTTGCAAATTTATCAAACTTATCTTTAGAAATTTCCTCTAAGTCCTCATTTTCAAATTCTTTAGTGCTACAAATGTCACTTACCGACTCCATAAACACCGAACCCATGTTATTTGCTATTTTAGACTCATAGTCGCCTGTTAAGAAAACAAGATACTTATCCTGACAGCTTATACTGTTAATCGTCTTGGCTACAAGCGCCGTTCCTACATCAATCAGCATTCCTTTTTGTTCTGCATACCTTGAATTTAACTGCACTACTGCTTTAGAAGCCATATCCGAAAGATTATTCAAGATAGATTTATGGCACTTATCATAGTTTTCAAATAGTAAAACTGAACTTTCAGATTTTACAGCCGAAAAAACATCCTGAACAAAAAGCTTTGCTTCGTCCGGTGAATCGTATACGGATAAATCAATTTTAAAAGGCTCTTTACCTTTAAGTAGCTCTTTTTCACTTAATAACTTTGTTACAAAATTAACGGCACTATGCCTTCCTGTTCCGTTTTTGCCTGTGATTATTATAGTAGACTTAGGTTTATCTTCTTCCACTCCCATTACATATGGTCTTTTAAAAGCCAAAATAAGTTTACTTACAAATTCTTCTTGCCCTTTTATCTCTTCCAATGTAAGTTTTTTCACGCTTTCAAAAATAGAATTTATATCCTTATTTTCTCTTTCTTCACTCTTACTTACCGATTCAGTAAACCCGTCTTCCTCTATCCTGCTTTGAATTTCTTCTATTTGCCGTTTACTCTCATTGTTTATCTTTTCTATTTCGTCCATTTGCTTAAATATATCTTCGCTATTTTTGTCAAAAATACCCTTTTGCCTTTTTTCTATATTTGCAAGAAATGCTTCTGCCTCCATCGCAGCTTTGCTCTTTCCTGTTTTAGAATCTGCTTCAAATATGTCGTTTAATATATCATCAATTTGAGTTCCCATTACTTCACCATCCTAAATTATAAGTCTAAAAAGCTTCTTACCAATTCACAAGGTAATTGTCCTGGAGCAGAGGTTTTTCCGACACTTGCAAAAGTCATACAAGACCCCATCTGTCTACATGCAATACGAGTTAGGCAGCCTATCTCACCCATTGAAATTCCTATTATCGGTGAATTTTCTGCACTTACTTCGTTTGTCACTTCTGAAAAAGAACATACGTCTTTAAAATCATTTGGCATGACTGCAATTTTTGGAATATCAGCTCCAAGTTTTTCCATTTCTTCATATATACTTCTTACCGTTTCTTTTTCAGGAGTATTTTCAAAAAAGTGTTTAGACATCACACATACGCTATTTTTAAATTTAGAAACAAAATCCATCTCTTTTGCCGCCCACAATTCTATATCCACCATGTCGGGCTCATTGTTCTCTATTATTTTAAGTATGTCAAAGTATAGGCCTTTTTCGCCCTCTCCGCCTTCTTCCTTTGTTCTATAAGTAAAAAGCAGTTTTTTCTCTTTCTTTTCCTCATTTAAAAACACAAGTGCTTTACTTATGTCTTCTTTAAAACAATCTACACGCCACTCTACCACATCGCAGTTTGTATCAACAATCTCTTCAAGCTGTACTTTTAACTCCTCAAAATTTGTTGCCATAAGTGGAACACATATACAAGGTATTTCACTTGTAAAAATCAAATCACCAATCTTCACTTCTCTTTTCATATGATTAGCCTGTCACATTTATAATTATACGCAGTGACAATCCTTTCTTTAAACAATTATTCAAATTTAATTTACTATTGTACTTTACAAGTATAGTACTATAAGTATATAATGAATCTAATAATCTAGTCAATGATTTAAAAAATATTTAAAGAATTATTTACTAATTGAAAGGTGGTATTTTACATGTACAAATTTCCAATCGGTGTTATGCTCGAATCATTTAAACTCCCAACTGATGAAGCTCTTAAGAAAGCCGTAGAAATCGGCGCTAAGGGTATACAGGTCTATGCAACTAACGGAGAGTTCTCTCCAAAAAATCTTTCACAAGACGATAAAAAAATCTTTCTTGATAAGTTAAAGTCAAACGGTCTTGTAATATCTGCACTTTGCGGAGATTTGGGACATGGATTTGGAAATAAAGATTTAAATTCAGGACTTATCGAGGATTCCAAGCGAATTATTGACCTAGCCAAAGAGCTTGAAACCAACATTGTCACGACGCATATCGGCGTTATTCCTGAAGATAAAAGTCACGACAGATATAAAATCATGCAAGAAGCTTGTTCTATTCTTGCTCAATACGCTAATTCAATAGATGCACATTTCGCTGTAGAAACAGGCCCTGAAACAGCCTTAACTCTCAAAAACTTTTTGGATAGTCTTGGCTCTGACGGTGTTGCAGTAAACTTAGATCCTGCAAATTTCGTAATGGTAACTGGTGATGACCCTGTAGAAGCCGTTCACACTTTAAAAGATTACATTGTACACACTCATGCTAAAGACGGAGTAAGACACTATTATAGGGCACCCGAAGAGGTCTATGGACTTGTAGAATCTGAAATGCTATTAAGTCCATCTTTTACCGAGATGGCACTTGGAAAAGGCACCGTTGATTTTAAGCGATATTTAGAAGCTCTTGATAATATAGGTTACAAAGGATTTTTGACCATAGAAAGAGAAGTCGGTGATAATCCTATTATAGACATTGAAGATGCCGCCAAATTCTTGCTAAGTTTTATGAATTAAGGAGTATTTATGAAATATTCGCTTAGTATTTATAGCTTTTACAGCTACATTAAATCAAATAAAATGACAGTGTTAGAGTGTCTTCCTTTAATAAAAGAGATGGGATTTGACGCAGTAGAATTTGTGGATTTTATTTTTCCAAAAGATAAAGATAAGAAAGAATTTGCTATAACCCTTAAAAAAAAATGTGATGAACTTGGCCTTTTGATTTCTAATTATGCCGTTGGTGGTGAACTACTTAACACTGATAATATAAGTTTAGAAATCGAAAAAATCAAAGAAGAAATCGATATTTGCGAATTGCTTGGTTCTCCTTTATTAAGACATGATATTACAAGTGGCCCTTCTAAAGAAAATTTTGTAAGTTATGATGTCGCTGTAAAATCAATCGCTAAAGCCTGCATTGAAATTACCACATATGCAAAACAAAAGGGCATTAAAACCATGACTGAAAACCACGGATTTTACTCTCAGGACAGTATTCGTGTTGAAAAACTTGTAAATGAAGTGAAAGACAATAACTTTGGACTTTTAGTTGATATAGGAAACTTTTTGTGTGCCGATGATAATCCAGCTATAGCTACTGGAAGATGTGCTCCTTACGCTTTTTATTACCACGTTAAGGATTTTTGTATTAAGGATGGAAACGGCTTTAATCCTGGAAAAGGATTTTTTATGTCACGAGGTGGAAATTACTTAAAAGGCACAATAATAGGCCATGGAAATGTACCGGTGATTCAGTGTCTTAAAATAATTAAAAATTCTTCATATGATTCATTTATAGCGATAGAATTTGAAGGTCTTGAAGACCCATTTGTAGCCGTTCCCATTTGTTTAGAAAATTTAAAATCATTTATTTCATTAATTTAAGAAAAAAGAGGCCATATCTTTATGATATAGCCTCTTTTTCTTGCTTTCCCCTATTGTTTTAAGCTTTGTATCCTTATAAATTCTCTTAACTCTTTTTCATTTCTAAATTCGTCTTTATGCTCTTCTATAGCTTGTTTTACTTCGTCTGTTAGGTTTTCATTTATTGTTATTCTGCCTAGTGGAAAAAAAGGGGAAGCATAAAAATTTCCTACACCAAATCCATTACCAAATTGTGACAAAACTTTCAGTCCTTTCCTTTAAAAGACTAAAAAATTAACTTTGCAAACTAAAATACTTGACTTTGCTTTTAATTTTTTGTCCCACTAATATTTTAACCATTGTTAAAGCTAGAATTCGACTAAATATTTGGTTAAATTTCAATTTATTTCATAAAAATTATTTTATTTTTATTTTATAAGAGGTATAATTAAAATAATTAATATAAAAGAGGTAAATACTATGATAAGTCAAAATTTGCGAAAACTTGCTCCTGAACTTGACCCACTAAGAATGGGTACTGGATATAAAAAAGAGGATTTGGAAAAAATTCAAATAATGATTGAAAGTACTTTTGGTGACAGCCATCCTGGAAGTTCTCATTTACTAGAGCTTACAAACATAGTAAGAGACAGCATCTATAGTTTTGGTGGAAAGGCTTCACGTTTTTTCACTACAGATATCTGTGATGGAATGAGCCAAGGGCACGATGGAGGAAATTATTCTCTAGTTTCAAGAGACATGATATGCGGCATGGCTGAGATACATTATGGCGCAACTCCATTTGATGCATGTGTTTTCATTTCAAGCTGTGACAAATCAGTTCCCGCCCATTTAATGGCTATCGGTAGAATTGATGCACCTTCAATTCTTCTAACAGGCGGAGTAATGGACGCTGGACCTAATCTTCTTACCTTAGAACAAATTGGAATGTATGATGCCATGTTTAAACGTGGCGAAATAAGTGAAGATGAGCTCACTTATTATAAACTCAATGCCTGTCCATCTGCAGGTGCTTGTTCCTTTATGGGCACGGCTTCTACTATGCAAATCATGGGCGAAGCACTTGGTCTAATGCTTCCTGGCAGTTCACTATTACCAGCTACGAGTGATGAATTACTAGAAAACTGCATCTTAGTCGGAAAGCAAATAATCAACTTAGCAAAAGAAAATATTACTCCTAAAAAAATTGTAACTCTAAAATCATTTGAAAATGCTATTATGGTTCATGCGGCTATTTCAGGCTCAACAAACTCACTCTTGCATTTGCCAGCTATTGCTAAGGAATTTGACATTGAAATTGACAGCGATACTTTTGATAGACTTCACAGAAATGCACATTATCTTTTAAATATTCGCCCCGCTGGAAAGTGGCCCGCACAGTTTTACAGTTATGCAGGCGGAACACCGATGATTATGGAGCAAATTAAGAATAGTCTTCACCTTGATGTAATGACAGTCACTGGAAAAACTCTTGGTGAAAATCTTGAAAATATCAAGAATAGTGATTACTATGAAAAATGCTTTAAAAATCTAGAGAAATACACTTTAAAACCTGAAGATATTATTAGAAGTTTTGAAAATCCTATAAGTAAAAATGGAGCTGTTAGTATTTTGAAGGGAAATCTTGCGCCTGAAGGTGCAGTGGTAAAGCACAGTGCCGTACCAGCTGAAATGTTCAAAGCTATATTAACAGCTAAGCCATTTGACTGTGAGGAAGATGCAAAGGATGCAGTTTTATCCAAGAAAATATGTGCTGGTGATGCTGTGATAATTAGATACGAAGGACCAAAAGGAAGCGGCATGCCTGAGATGTTCTACACAACCGAGGCTATCTCTTCCGATCCTGAACTTTCAAAATCTATTGCTTTAATCACCGATGGTAGATTTTCAGGAGCTAGCAAAGGCCCTGTTATTGGTCATGTTTCACCTGAAGCATGCGACTTAGGTCCTATAGCCCTAGTTGAAGAAAATGACTTGATAGAGCTAGACATTAACGAAAGAATTCTATCAATCGTCGGCATAAAAGGGATAATGAAAACACCTGAAGAAATATATAAAGTTCTTTTAGAGAGAAAATCAAGACTAAAAAGAAAACCTTTAAAGTTCAAAAAAGGCGTATTAAAGCTTTTTTGTGAAAAGGCAGTCTCTCCGATGAAAGGTGGATACATTAAATAAATTTTAAAATCATCAGTTTTCCGCTTGCAATAACTATTCTGATATGTTATATTAATAACTATATTTAATATAATTATTAAATCTTAGGAGTTGTTTTTTTTGAACCAAAACACTAGCAAAAATAAAGGCTTTACCTTAGTAGAACTGATTGTAATTATTGCAATTATTTCTGTATTAGCTACTGTTCTTGCTCCACAATATACAAGATATGTAGAAAGTGCACGAAGAGCAAATGATTTGCAAGTCGCCACTAATATTGTAACCGCTGTTAAGGCCGCTATCGTCGACCCTCAAAGTAATATCCCACAAGGTCATTTCATTGAAATTTTATGGATTTCAGGTGAAGAATCAGGACCAAATGTAACCAAGGGATCTTTATTAATAAGGCACAACGACAAATATAGAACCTCAATCTTTAATGATGGTAAAGGAGACGACGACGTTCCAGCCACAACTAGTCCAGATGGTGGATATAAAGACAGTAGCAACCTTGAAAAATTTGCTGAAAGTGTTTTTGAAGTTTTAGGCGGCGACAGCGAAAGAATCTCTGATTATACTGGCTGGCTTCAAATAACATTTCAAGATGCCGAATCTGAACTTGCTAACATGGCTAATTTAGCGCTTCATGTAAATACTTCAACTGGTGAAGTCGCGATGGCTGCCACACCGAGTACGCTTTTAGCGAATCCTAACCGCTGGGTAGCGCTTGGTCTAGACGTTACCGCTCATCCAGATTACGCAATCGAAATCGACTAAATATTTAAACCGCTTGTAAGATATACTTACAAGCGGTTATTTTTATTCAATATTCAGTTCATCAAAAGGTTGTGGTTTTGCAAAGTGATATCCTTGAGAAAAATCTATTTTATGTGCTTCAATCGCATCTTGAATATCTTGATTTTCAACAAATTCAGCCACTGTTTTTGCATTTACCCTATCCGCCATATATTTTATGGAGTCCAAAATAATCTTGTTATCTTGGCTTGTCAGTATATTTTTAATTATATCACCATCAATTTTTATGATATCAGGTCTAAGTGAAACTATAGATGTATAAGTTGCAAATCCTACTCCAAAATCGTCTACAGCAATTTTGCAGCCTACTTTTCTTAGATCATTTACAAACTCAAAAATCTCGTTATTTTTACTATAATTTTCTGTTTCGACAAATTCAATCACAACTTTTGACGGCTCTGGGTGCTTCTTTAATCTTTCAATAATCCACTCTTTAAACTCTGGAGCCTTAATATCATAAAGCGATATATTAATCCCAAGCTCGCTTTTTTTTCCCTCAAAAGCTTTTAAGGATTTATCTATCATCATTTTGCTAAGCGGCAGGTAAAGCTTGAGTTTTTTCGAAGCCTCTAAGAACATTCCAGGAGGGCACACCTTACCATTTTGATCATATATTCTCATAAGAGCTTCGTATTTTTGAATTTTCTTGGTTTGATTATTGTATATCCCTTGATAAAACGGAACTACCCTATCATTGTTTATCGCATATCCTAAAAGTTCAAATATTTTCAAGTTTTCTTCTTGTTCCATTGCAAGCTTTTCTTTTTCGTCTTTTGCCACTAAAAAGTTGCCTTGCTCATACCTGTTAACATAGTAAGCACTTCTTGCACGGTTAATTAAATCGTCACCAAAAACCATCATAAACCTAGATATTCCACCAAGGCCTGTTTGCCTTGCTGTGATAAGCTGATATTGTTCATGGTTCGCCTTCATCAAATTATAAAAATCGTCATCACTCATGTCATGATTTGCAACAGCCATGAAGGTTTTATATGTGTGAACATACACATGGACTAAATGGTCAATCCCCATTTGCTTGTATGCTGCATTTCCCATTGCCAAAATTTCGGCACTTGAGTCTAGATATGACTTTTCGCCAAAAGTAGCAATCATCATATCTGCGTTTATAACTTCTGTCATACACATTTTATTAAATTTTTTCGTCTCATTATCTTTAAGGTATTGCTCGTAACTTGGAATATTAAATCTTTTGTCTATAATTTTCTCTTCATTAACGGATTCGCTCATAAAAAACCCCTTCTCAATAACAACGATAAACTATCCAACTATTTCTTACACATTAAATCTAAACAGGACTATATCCCCGTCCTTCATGACATATTCTTTTCCTTCACTTCTAACAAGTCCTTTTTCCTTTGCCGCCGCCATAGTCTTACACTCGACAAGCTCGTCAAAGCCAATTACCTCTGCTCTAATAAAACCTCTTTCAAAATCGGTATGGATTTTACCGGCTGCACCAGGAGCCTTCGTGCCTTTAATTATCGTCCACGCCCTTACCTCTTGCTTTCCAGCTGTAAGATAAGAAATAAGTCCTAACAAGGCATAGCACTCTCTTATAAGTCTATCAAGGCCCGATTCTTCTTGATTAATTTCAGAAAGGAACATTTTCTTTTCCTCTTCGTCCATGCCAGAAATATCCGCTTCAATTTGTGCGCAAATCGGTAAAACTGCCGCATTTTGTTCTTGAGCAATTTCCTTAACTCTTTTAAGCCTTTGATTGCTTTCAATATTGTTAGAAAAATCCTCTTCACTCATGTTTGCAGCATAAATTACAGGTTTATTGGTAAGTAAATTTACTGTAGCTAAAATCTCGGCTTCACTTTCGCTACAAGAAACACTTCTTGCAGTTTTTCCGTTTTCAAGCTCTGTTTTTGCTCTTTCCAAAAACTCAAGCTCTGCAACATAAGATTTATCGCCTTTTATTAACTTTTTAGTCTTTTCGATTCTTCTCTCTAGCATTTCAATGTCTGAAAGAATAAGCTCTATGTCTATTGTCTCAATGTCTCTTATCGGATCGACGCTTCCTTCAACATGGATAATATCGTCGCTTTCAAAACATCTTACCACATGCACTATCGCATCTACTTCTCTTATGTTAGAAAGAAATTTATTGCCAAGACCTTCACCTTTTGAAGCACCTTTAACAAGACCTGCTATGTCCACAAACTCTATTGTAGCGGGTGTGAATTTATCAGGCTCGTACATTTCTTTTAAAACTTCAAGTCTTGTATCTGGAACCGATACTATTCCGACGTTTGGCTCTATCGTACAAAAAGGGTAATTTGCCGATTGTGCTCCTGCATCTGTAATCGCATTAAAAAGTGTGCTTTTTCCTACATTTGGAAGTCCTACTATACCTAGTTTCATTTAATCTGTCCTTTTTATTATAATTTATAGTCAAAGAATTTGTTTAAGTAATTTACACTTAACTTAACCCATTGTCTGTTGTGTTTGTCTTCTGTATTCACTTCGCTTGTGCAAACAGAAATACCATGCCCACCGCTTGGGAATACATGAAGTTCAAATGGAATAGCATTTTCATTTAGTTTTGAAGCATAATCGAGTGAATTTTGTGCAGGCACTAAATCGTCTTCAAATGTATGCCATAAAAATGCTGGTGTATTATCTTTGCTGACTTGTTCAACTAAATCAAAATAGCAGCCGTTTCTTGCTTCATCATTAAATTCTGGAAGAGTATGAAGCCCTTCTAAATTTATGCTGTTAAGTACTGCATACGAAAGTATGACTGTATTTGGCTTATTTAGTCCGCCTTCGTTATCAAAATATTTTAAGAATGTTTCGTTATTCCAAAGCGTTGACAGTGAAGCCGCTAAATGTCCGCCTGCCGAAAATCCGCAAACAGCAATTTTGTCCTCTATACAATTCCATTCTTCTTTATTTTTCCTAATTGTCATTAAAGTAGCACTTAGCTCTTTTAATGGTGTGAAATCTGTGGCTTTTTCCTTAACTGAATATACAAGTACGAATACATTATACCCTTTCGAAAAATATTCCATAGCAACAGGTTCATTTTCTCTTAAAGAACAAAACTCGTATCCACCGCCTGGGCAAACCACAACGCTTGGATATTTTGTTCTATACTCATTCATCTCTGTAATAGGACTATGAATATACGCTGTAACTACTGCATCTGTATTTTCATTTGGCTTAAACTCAAATATTCTCATTTATTTCTGTCCTCTCTTTATTACATATATATTTATAATATCACGGCAAACTGTTTTGTGCAAGATATTCACGATAAAATAATTAAATAATTGAAAAAAAAAGTTCTACATGCTATAATTTTATAGAGGTGATTTAATGCCAAAATCGTTTAATCAAAAGTTAAAGCTACTTTACCTTTATGATATCCTGATTAAAAAGAGTGATGAGGACCATCCTATCACCATGAAAACTATTATCCAAGAGCTTGGCCGCCTTGGAATTGAAGCGGAAAGAAAGAGCATTTACGATGATTTTGAGGCACTTCGCACTTATGGTGTCGATGTTATAGTCATCAAAAGCAAAACAACATCATATTTTGCCTCTCATATAGACTTTGAACTTCCTGAGCTCAAACTATTGGTAGATGCCGTACAGTCTTCTAAATTTATCACACATAAAAAATCATCTGAATTAATAAAAAAAATCCAAAACCTTGTAAGTGTTCACAAGGCAAGGGATTTACAAAGACAAGTTTATGTAAGCGGCAGAGTTAAAACCGCAAACGAGGAAATTTACTATAATGTCGACAATATTCATAGTGCAATCAGCGACAACATGAAAATCAGTTTTAAGTATTTTGAAGTGACAAGAGACAAAAAAATGATTTTTAAAAAAGACGGCGAAAACTACACCGTCAGTCCGATGGCACTTTGTTGGCATGATGAAAACTACTATCTTTTGGCCTTTGACGGTGAAATTTTAAAGCACTATAGAGTCGATAAGATGAACAAAGTTTCTATCCTTGAAGAAAAGCGAGGACATACCGATTTATTTGAAAAAGTAGACATGTCAAAATACACCGAAAAAGTTTTTTCCATGTTCGGTGGAAGAGAAGAAACTGTTAAACTCGGCTTTTCCAACAAGCTTTCAGGTGTTGTTTTCGACAGATTTTCGAAAAATGTGTCCGTCATACCTATAGATGATGACAGCTTTTCCATAATTGTAAAAGTTGAAATCAGCCCACAATTTTTCGGCTGGATGGCAGGCCTTGGAGCCGATGCATATATAATTTCTCCAAAAGAAGTAAAAGAAGAATATTTGAACCATTTAGAATCAATAATTAAAACCGAAAGGAATTTAACTTTATGAGTATTAGAAGCATAAAAACTGTAAAAGAATCGATGACAACCATGACTGAAATGGTTTTTCAAACGCATATAAACGGCACTGGTAGACTTTTTGGTGGACAGCTTATGTCTTGGATGGATATCGCCGGTGCAATTTGTGCAAAAAGGCATTCTCACTACGACGTAGTCACTGCAAGCGTTGAAAAATTTGAATTTTTGCGTCCCGCCTTACCAAATGACGTTGTTGTCATTAAGGCAAAGATTAAAAGCGTTGGAAAAACCTCTATGAAGGTAGAAGTTACCGCCGAAATCGAGCAGTTTGGCAACAGAAAAAGCCGCATGAAAACTTGCACGGCAGATTTTGTCTTTGTCGCACTAGGTGAAGACGGGACAAAGCAAATTGTCCCGTTAATTGACACCAGTGAAGAATAATTTAATCTAAATTAAAAACTTCAAGGCTTCTTTTAAGTATGCCTTTTACATGCGCTATTGCAGTTCCGTAATTTGTCATTGGAATTCCCGCATCCTCGGCACATTTGATTCTGTATTTCATTTCACGTTCATTAAGCATACATGCGCCGCAGTGGACTATCAGCTGATATTTTGATAAATCATCGGGAAACTCTGTTCCGCTTGTAAATTCGTAATTCAGTTTTTTACCTGTGTATTCGTTTATCCATTTTGGAAGTTTTACAGTGCCTATGTCGTCGCACTGTCTATGATGAGTACAGCCCTCACAAATTAAGATATTGTCTTCATCTTTTAGTTCGTCAAGTTTAAAAGCACCCTTGACCTGAGACTTTAAATTACCCTTATATCTCGAAAATAGAATTGAGAAAGAGGTAAGTAAAATATCATTTGGTGTCACTTTAGACACTTCAGAAAAAGCCTGACTGTCCGTTATGACTAGTTTAGGCTTTTTTCCTATGTTTTTAAGTGTCTCTTCAAGCTCTGTTTCTTTAACTACTATCGAAGTGGCCGATGACTCTAAAATATCTCTAATTGTTTGCTGTTGTGGCAAAATAAGCCTCCCCTTTGGTGCTGCTGAGTCAATCGGAATAACCAAAACTATAAAGTCATTTTTATTAATCAAGTCGCCCACTATTCTATGCTCTGGGTCTTCTGTCTTATTTAGCGAGGCAATAAGCTCTTTAAGTTCGAAGATATTCTCCATAGTTTTGGTGCTTACGTAAATTCCGTCTTCCTTTTTCTCTTCATCACTTAGCAAGTCAGACTTGTTAAAAACCACCGCACATGGTATGTTCTTAGCCTTTATTTTCCCCAAAATCCTGTTATCCTCTTCTGTCATTCCAGAAACTGCATCGACAATCAAAACGGCTATATCAGTTTTATTTAAAACTTGATATGCCTTTTTTATTCTAAGCTTTCCAAGCTCGCCCTCATCGTCAAGCCCTGGTGTGTCGATGACTACAACTGGCCCTATAGGCAAAAGCTCCATCGCCTTTAAAACTGGATCCGTTGTCGTACCCATCACGTCGGAAACAATGGCTAGGTCTTGTCCTGTTATCGCATTAATAACGCTGGATTTACCCGCATTTCTTTTCCCAAAAATTCCAATATGTACCCTCTCTGAACTTGGTGTTTGATTTAAACTCATTTTTTACTCCTCCTTAAATTAAATTCATTGACATTAAAATACTAACCCATATAAAAACTGTAAAAACTGAAAAAACCGAATCGACCGCCACAATTTGCCCTGCCAATTCATGGTTTCCGTTTAAACTTTTAGCCATTGGAAAAGATGCTACGGCTGTCGGACTTCCAAGAAGCGCTAATAAAGCAACAAGTTCTATTTCTCTAAAGCCAAGTAGTATCGCCAGTGTAAGAAAAACTCCAGGTATTATAACAAGTTTTCCTATGACACTTATGATTAGCCTTGTTTTATACTTAGATAAATTTAAAAACTTAAAACTTCCGCCTAGTGCAATAAGCGCCAACGGTGTTGTAACTGCCGAAATGTCATCTAGTGGCACCTTTAAAAACTCAGGAATCTCAAGTTTTAACACCACTAAAAACACGCCAATCAAGGCAGCGACTATCATTGGATTTTTTATTATTTTTGTCAAGAGAACTTTTACATTAACCTTTTTACTCGTGTAAATCTCTAAAACAACTACTGATAACAAGTTAAAAATAGGAACGGCAAAGACCACTAAAATTGATATTGCCGCAAAATTCCCATTCGGATAAATGTACGATGCAATGGTAAGACCAAAAAGGACAAAGTTACTTCTGCATATCCCTTGAACCATAACACCTTTGTTTTTATTTTCCTTTTCAAAAAGTGGAATAATTAGTCCCACGATTAAAAAACTTATCAGTATAGCAGAAACGCCAAACAATGTTAAGTTAACCGCACCGCTTGTGCTAAAATCACTCTCGTAAACTGTTAAAAACAAAGTTAGTGGAAGAAAAAACTTAAAGCACAAATCGCTAAGTTTACCTGAAAAATCCTCTGACATTATCTTAAGTCTTTTAAGCGTGTACCCTATCGCCATCATTAAAAAAAGTGGAAACACCACCGAAAACGCAATGTATAAATACTCCATAATTCTCCCCAATATTAATGACCTTAAAACATATACATCATTGTTTGTTTTAAGGTCACATAAATTTATTTTTTCATAGGCACAATTTCTAACCAGTACCCATCGGGGTCTGAAATAAAATATATTCCCATTTCTTTGTTCTCATAGCATATACAGTCCATAGACTTATGATGTTCATAAGCCTTATCAAAGTCTTCTACTACAAATGCTAAATGAAATTCATTATCGCCTAAATTGTAGGGTTTTTCCCAGTCTCTAAGCCAAGTAAGCTCTAGCGAAAAGTTTTTATCACTGTCGCTTAAGTACACCAATATAAAACTTCCGTCTTCTGCTTCATTTCTTCTTATTTCCGATAAGGAAAGTGCTTCTTTATAAAACTTCAAAGATTTTTCTAAATTCAAAACGTTAAAATTTTGATGTGCAAATTTAAATTCCATGTTTATCCCCCTGATTCTTATTGAGTTTGACCTTCGTCTGCTAAAAAGCCTACATTAACCGTATATTGTTCAGATCCGTCGGCTTTCATAAATCTAACATCTACAGTGTCATCCAAATTATATTCAAACAACGCTTCAGTCAAATCATCTAAAGTCTGTATGTTGCTGTCTCCTACAGCAATCATAATATCTCCAACTTCAACTCCAGTTCCATTAAAGACACTGTTTTCATCTAGACTTAAAATTTCAACTCCAAAAGCAACGCCTGACTGTGAAAACTGTGTAACTGTAATTCCAAATCTAACTCTGCCTTCGACATACCCTTCAACCAAAAGCTGATCTATAATTTCTTTCGCATCTGTAACTGGAATTGAAAAGCCTAGGTTCTCATAATATGTTCCAACTATTTTCAGGACATTTATTCCAACAACTTGCCCATACATATTTACAAGTGGACCGCCTGAATTACCTGGATTAATTGCCGTATCTGTTTGGATATACTGCACTGCATTATCAGTATTATCAAGTGTTCTTTCAAGTCCTGAAACTATGCCTCTTGTAACAGATCCGCTAAATTCTGCTTTACCTGGGCTTCCAATAGCCATTACCCATTGCCCCATATTAAGCTCTTCAGAATCTCCAAATTCAGCTGGCGTAAAATTATGGTCATCAGTCTTTAAAACAGCTAAATCATAAAACCTATCTACACCTACCACTACGGCTTCATAATCTACCCCATCATAAGTAGCCACAGTAACTTTAGTATCCCTTGAATCGTTTACCACATGACTGTTTGTGATAATAAACCCATCAGAAGTCGCTATTATTCCCGTACCATAACCTCTTAGCATTTGCTCTCCCGAAATATATTCAGCCGTAATCGTAACAGTTGATGGCAACACCTTATTATACACATCTTCCGGCGCTAGCTCTTCTGTTTCTGGAGGTGAATTTAACAAAATACCGTCATAATTCTTTGGCACTTCTATTTCAGGTAAATCAATCTCTGGTTGTTCTATCTCTGGATTTGGAATGTCCTCAGGCAAGTCATATTCAAGCTCATTGTTATCCGACTCTACCACTGGAGTTTGTTTAAATACTAAATTATAAACCCCTATAGCCGCAAAACTTATAATCGAAAG
>CAYJFP010000007.1:30656-91510 GCA_964369415.1 uncultured Eubacteriales bacterium
AATAATAACTCCCATAATCACCAAAAAAACTTTTGTTCCTCTTTTTGATTTTGGAGAAATATCGTCTCCTCTTTGAATTTCATTTCTGTGTTTTGTAGGCATACTTGCAGATTCATTATAATAACCATTAGGCTTGTAAGCACTAAAATCACTACTCCCATAAAAACTATGATTTGAAATATTATCATTCCAGTCTAAAAATGACTCTCCACCATTTTTATCTGAATATTCATAAATTTCATCATCAAATTGATTATTCATTTATACCTCTCACTCCACATCTTGTACCTCTACTTCACTCGAAGCAGCTATTTTATTTTTGCTTTCGCCATCCCTAATTGTGTTCTCTTTTGGAGGTTTAGGCAAGAAAACTTCAAATCTATTAAATCCTTCCTCTGAAGACTGTACTGAAATATCACCTGAATGGAGACTGATAATAGTTTTAACTAAGTAAAGTCCTAGCCCCATTCCGTTTTTATCCTCACTTCTCGATTTATCTGTTTTATAAAACTTATCAAATATCATCGGCAAGTCATCAGGCGAAATTCCATGTCCGCTGTTTTCAATAGCAACACATGTTCTATCTACAGAATCAGTAAAGGAAAAATAGATGTAACCTTCATTATTCGTAAATTTAACCGCATTTTCAATTAAATTATAAATCACTTGATGAAGTAAGTCTTTATCACCATAAGCCATCAAAGATTGAACTTCTTCAAGACCTTTTATTTCTATGTTTTTATCTTCTATTTTTTGCTCAAAAGTTAAAAGAGATTTAAAAACTGTCTCTGTTATATTAAATTTTACAGGGTTTAATTTAAGTTCTCCACTGTCAATTTTTGATAAATCAAGCATGGATTTTACAAGCCTTGATAGCCTTTTTATTTCATCAGAAACTATTCCCAAATACTGCTTTTCTTTTTCTTTTGGAATAGTGCCGTCTAAAATTCCGTCTATAAATCCACCTATTGTGGTCATCGGTGTTTTAAGTTCGTGAGAAACATTTGCAATAAAACTTCTTCTCATTCCTTCACTGTTTGAAAGTGAAGTTGCCATATTATTAAAAGCAACTGAAAGCTGTCCTATCTCGTCAATACTTTCAACAGGTACTTTTACCGAGAAATCTCCTGCCGCAAATGCCTTTGTCGCACTCGACATTCTTCTTAATGGCCTTACCATTCTATAAGTAAACAACCAAACAATTATGAACGCTAGTACTAAAGTCACAAGTGCCGCTAAGAGGAACATTTCAAATGCTGAAATTAAATATTCTGTCGCTCCTGCTAAATTTGTAGTAGCAAATACAGCTCCTGCAATTACAGTTTGATCGCCTTGAATCAACATCAAAGGTATACCTACTGTATAATAATTATTTTGATATATACCATCTAATGTATCGGTCGCTTGATAATTACCGTGTGAAACGAGTTTAACCCTGTCTCCACTTATGTTCTTAGGTATTTCCTCACCTGTCATGTCACTACATGGATAAGCACCTAAAATTATATTTCCATCCAAGTCAGATACAAAAATATCGGCATCAATATTATTTGCTAAAGCTGAAATTAACATCGAAAAATCAGGTATATTAATGCTCATAGACTCTTCATCCTGATTAACTGTAGAATAACCTACTGCTAAACTAGAAACCGCCACTGCATTTTTGGTTAAAATATTTTTCTTTTCATCCATCCAATAATCTGAAAAGAACATCATCATAAAACCACCAAGTGCGGCATAGCTTGCCAGTAAAATTCCCATGGTAATAGACAAATACTTTATAAAAAGTGATTTTTGCATAATTTAAATTAGTCCTTTCGGAAAATATCAGTCCTTAACCTCAAATTTATAACCTACACCCCATACTGTCTTAAGTGCCCATTTATCAGAAACACCTTCAAGTTTTTCACGAAGTCTTTTAACGTGCACGTCAACTGTTCTGCTGTCTCCATAGTAGTCAAATCCCCATACTTCATCTAAAAGCTGATCTCTTGTAAATACTCTATTTGGATTTGAAGCAAGATGGAAAATAAGTTCCATCTCTTTAGGTGGTGTATCGACTTGCACCCCTGAAACTTTTAGCTCGTAATTTGTTAGATTAATAGATAAATTCTCAAACACAACTTCTTTTTTGCCCTTGTCTTGTGTTTTACCAATTCTTCTTAAAACCGCATTAATTCTTGCAACAACTTCTTTTGACTCAAACGGCTTAACAACATAGTCATCCGCACCAAGTTCAAGTCCTAACACCTTGTCAAACACTTCACCTTTAGCTGTTAGCATTATTATAGGACAATCCGAAGTTTTTCTAATTTCCCTACATACTTGCCATCCGTCAAGCTCTGGAAGCATGATATCAAGCAAAATTAAATCAGGTTCAAAAGAATTAAAATAGCTAATAGCCATTTTACCCGTATTGGCAATGGCTGTTTCAAAGCCTTCTTTTTCTATATAGAGCCTTAAAAGCTCGCAAATGTTTCTATCGTCATCAACAATTAGTATTTTAGACATAACATACCCTACTTTCGTATTTTTAAATCTATTTTATATTCAACTTGCGACAAAAGAAAGAACAACAGATGAACATTATGTGAAAAAGCAAATTAATTATAGCATAGACATCAGTGCAGATGCTATATTTCCTGCCGTTCCTATTCCTGAGCCACCCTCTTCTACCACAATTACCACCGCATAAGGTTTATCCGGATTTGATGAAAACCCTACGAACCAGCTGTTAGGATTTTGCCCTCCAACTTCTGCTGTGCCAGTTTTAGCGCAAAATTCCAAATTAGGAAATAAATAATCACCATAATAGTCTCTTACAGTAACTCTCATCATTTCTTCCAAAGAATTAGCCGTTTCTTTATCTAAAAGTTTTGTAGTATTTCCCCCTATAGCATCAAAAAGTCCTTGTTCAGTAATTCTCGGTGATACCGCTTCACCATCGTTTGCAATAGCATGGACAATCATCAGCATATTCATAGGATTCATCGTCACTGTATGCTGTCCAACGCTTGCCCACGAAAGTTCTAAGTCACTAGCACCAATTAGATTGATACTACTCTCAGCAGTTGTAAAATCTGGTAGCGAAAAAGCCTTGTTAAACCCCATTTCTTCTGCAGTTTGCTGTAAAGTGTCCGCAGATAGCATTTGTGCCAAATGCGCAAAATATATATTGCACGAAACTCCTAGAGCTTGTGTCATGTCAATATCTCCGTGGTATCCAAGACAAGTAACCACCGAGCCATCGACGTTTAATGTTTGCTGACAATTAAACACCAAATTCTCGGCATTTTCTATGTTTTCTATCGCCGAAGCCGCCGTGACCAATTTAAAAACTGAACCTGGAGTGTAACTTGATGAAATTGTATTATCTAGAAAAACACCTTCATACATCTCATTTTCTAGCAAATCAGAAGGTATGTTCATAGGATCATAACCAGGTGCACTCACTTTTGCAAGTATTTCTCCAGTCTCATAATTTGACACCAAAATCGCACCATTTTTTCCCGCTAATGCATTATAAGCTGTCGCATTTAAGCTTGAATCAATCGTAAGCTTTATATCATTTGAAGAATCACCTGTAAAACTTGGAATATTATTAAGTCCAGTAATAAAGTTATAACCTATTAAATCAGATCTTAAACTCGACTGTACGCTCGTTCCAATAAAACCACTACTGTCTCCAACTGTGTGAAGAAGCGATTTTCTTATACTTTCATTTTCGTTGTAGACCCTAATGCCATTTTCACTTTCAGCCAAAACCACACCGTTTCTATCTACTATATTGCCTGTGACAACCGTCGTATCTGCCGCAAATATATGTCCATTATACGGCTGATTAATATAGCTTTCACCGCTGAATAAGACACTTATCACAAGATAAGCCATACCGCCTATAAAACCAAACAACAGCAAATATAAAACAGATGAGCGAAAACCTGTTGTTTTCATATAAAAAACTCCATTCTATAAAAATCAATCATGTTTAACCCTCTTAAACCCATAGGTTCTTTCGTCTGCCGCTTTAATAAAGGCTATCATACCCCACACCGACATCATACTTGTTCCGCCGAGGCTGATAAACGGAAGCGTAACGCCAGTGAGCGGCAAAATATCTGTCGAGCCAAAAATATTCAAACACGCCTGAAACATCAGCATTCCGATGACCGCACAGGAAGTTATCGAGTAAAAAGTCGAGCGGCTTCTTCTGACTGTATTTTGCACAAAGAAAAACAAAAGCACTAGACAGAAAATTACTAGAGCACCCATGAATAATCCCTGTTCTTCGGTTATAAGTCCAAAAACCAAGTCACTTTCCGCTGCGGCTATATAATGAAGATAGCCGTTTCCAAGGCCTATTCCAAAAAGTCCACCGCTTGCAATATAGGTAAGCGTTCTGGTTTGCTGATAACCTAGATTGTCATTGATATGATCCCATATATTGCCCCAACCGGCAAATCTATCTGCAACATATGGCCTAAAGTAAAGAATCATCACAACTCCTATGACAGCCACCGCAAGTATCAAAGAAATCGTCCTTATACTTCCCGACCTCATAAACGCAATGATTAAAAATCCCGCAAAAAATATAATAGCCGTTCCAAAATCTCTCATGATGAATAAAAACGCCATACAAATTCCCGCAAATGCTATAAATTCGCCAATATTCTTCTTAGTTTGAAGTTTATCAAGGGTAGATGCACCGACTATTACAAAGGCAATTTTGATAATTTCTGAAGGCTGAATACTAAGTGGCCCTATAAAAATCCAGTTTTTCGATCCGTTTATCTCTGTTCCTATCACTAAATTCACTAGAAAGAATAAAATTGCAAGCACCGCAAAAAATGGCCTTAGTTTATTAATTTTATCCATATCACGCATTAAGACTAGCATTATGCTGAATATTATCAAACCAATAACAAGTGCCCCAAACTGTGTTATTATTCCGTTTATATTGTGCGCCGATAACAGTAGTATTCCGATTCCCGATAGCAAAAGTCCTATCGTTTCGATTTCAAAAGTTCTTCGTTTAAATATTTTTGTCGTGACAAGGTAAAAAAGCCAAGTCACCGCGACTAATCCTAAAAAGATAAAAAACGCATACATTCTTGCTTCTTCACTTCCAACATAAAGCTGTAGTGCCATCGAAAGAAATACTAAATTTGTAAGCAACAAAAGCATTACTGGAGATGCAGCCGTCTTAAAAAAGCCCGTGAATCCCATTCTTGTCGAATCAGAGTAAATTGCCGAACTTTCAAGCGTCAATGCAGTTCTTCCTATGACTATTTCGTCGCCGACTTCGATTAATTTTCTACCATGTATTTTTTCGCCATTCACCGTAATGCCAGATTTCGACTCTGTATCACACAAAAACCACCCCTTGCTTCTTCTTAAAAGCACTGCATGGTCACGAGAAACCGTGCTATCCTCTATCACAATATCACAACTTTTGCTTCTTCCTATCGAATTTTCCCAGTACAAAACATGATAGGCAATGTCGTTTATTTTGTCTTCAAGCATTATGACAGGAGTATTTGTCCTTAGCGTCTTTTTAAAAGAAGTGAACGCACGCCATGCTATGAAAAATCCTAGTAAAGGAGTAAGTATTCTTAAGATAAGCATAAAATATCCCATAAATTCTGAATTAATTATGCTCGTAAATATTTCTTGCATACCTTTGCCTTTCTTAATCGTTTATTTTTATAATCTCTCCATTATTCTTAACTATCGAATCCGCTGGAACAAATCCTCTAACCATCGTCAGCGGATAAATCCTTGAATTCTTACCAACAACCGTACCTGGATTTAGTACAGCATTACAGCCGACTTCTACATTATCGCCTAGAATCGCACCAAACTTTTTAAGTTTGCTGTCTACCGCTTCATCGCTCGTTTTAACAAAGACATTAGTCTTATCCTGCTTTACATTAGAGGTTATCGCTCCGGCTCCTGTATGAGCTTTAAATCCCAAAATAGAGTCTCCGACATAGTTAAAATGTGGCACTTGAACATTATTAAATAAAATCACATTTTTAAGCTCGGTAGAGTTTCCGACAACACAGTTATTTCCAACTATTACCGAACCTCTGATAAAAGCACTAGGCCTTACTTCAGTATTTTCTCCTATTATCGTCGGTCCCTTGATAAAAGTATTCGGATAAATTTTTGCGCTTTTAGCAATATAAACGTCCTCTTCTATCTTTTCATAAATATTCATATCTAGTGTTTCTATTAATTTTAATACAAAATCAGAAATATTAGGAAGCACTTCCCAGGGATAGGTATACTTTTCAAATAAATCCCTTGCCATTGTTTCTTCTAAATTAAAGAGTTCTTTAATCTCAAGTTGATTTCTCATAAACATATCTCCAAACATTAGTTTATTAACTTATTTTCGTCTATTTTATCATACATAGCCGTAAAAAGCAAACTCAAACGTTCGACTTTGATATAAGATAATAGCCTTCTTCGTGCTTTTCAAATGTGTAAACCGATACCTTCACCTCTGACGCATTATCATATATTTCAGCTATATTGTCGCTTATTTCGCCGTAAACTACACCTTGATTATAAAGCTGCTTTACCTCTTCTTCAAGAAGCCCCACCGATGCTTCTACACTATAAAAATACTGTGCTTCAATTTTTATATATTCATCTTCAAAATATGACGATTTAATATTAAAATATGGATATTTACTTAAATCCATTTGAAGAATTGAAACTGCTTTTGTTTCTTCATTCCACAGTAGTTCTTCATCTTGCCCATAATCATAATTTTCATTTAATCTGATTTCTGGATTAATAATAGTTTTAGCATAATTTTCAATTTCTAAAAGGCTTACTTCATTTTCTCCTATCGGATAAGAAGATTTAACTATCCAAATAGGGTTAGCATCCTTAATTTCATCAAACTTTTCTATTTCATTTTGGTTAAAAAGAGTCAGTTCCTTTAGATACTCTATAATTTCCCTAATTTCTTCATCATTTAACACTACTTTAACTTCTTCACTTTCCACTTGCTGTGCCACTTCTTGTGCCATTTTTTCGGGCAAGACTACAAAAACTTCATCATTTATTTCATTTAACGATTCAAAAACAAACCCACTTACTATTAAAGCAATCATTAATAAAGAAATAAATAAAGTTTTATTATCCTTTTTAGTCCCACAAATAGGACATATATTTAGTTTTCGTTTGTATTTATATCCGCACATTTTACATGAATACATCTTAAATCCCTCATTATTTGACTATTATCTACCTTTAATTATAATATTTTTTTGATATTTTTCAATGATAATAAAAACAAATTGTAAAATATCATTAAATTTTGGAGATAATGCATAAGTTTTTGATTGACACATTTTTGCTTTATGATATAATGGCTTTATATAATTTTTTGCCGAACTTTTCGGCAGATTGGAGCAATTAATGAAAGTATCGACAAAAATCATCTCAATTTTAGTATCCTTCACACTAGTTTTATGTGCAGGTCTTGGGGTATTCGCAGAAGAAAAAAGCTATACTCTTGAAAGCATTGAAGCTAATGTAATCATTCCAGAAGATGCATATTTTTTCACACCAACAACTCCAGAAAATGACGAAAACTGGGAAAAATCTGGCCTTAATGTACTTGACCAATTAAACTTCATGAATGAATATTCTTCTCAAGCACTTGTGTCTTTTGACGGTGGCGAAACCGTTATATACATTCAAAAAAATGAGACAGATGATACAAAATCTTATTTTAATTTACAGGGTCTAAGCGAAACCGAACTTAGCGATTTTGTAGGCATATTTAACTTTACTGACGAAGAGCAAGGTGCAAGTTCTGAAGCCGTTCTTTATATGAAGGATGATATCCCCTTTGTAGAAATCAATCTAACTGCACTTGATGCAGATGGAAACACATTATACGAACATAGATACTCAACCATACTCAACGGTTACTCTATTTCTACGGCTCAGCTTTCAATAAATCCAATTACAGATGAAGCTAAGCAATACTCAAAAGATATCGTGGATAATATTGAATTCACAAACATAATTCCACCTGATGTTTTCACTGAAGAGGAAGCTATTAAAGGGTGGATTTCTGTCGGACTTCTTGGTTTAGTAATCATTTCTTTAATAGTGTTTATCATTTATAGAGTTACAACTACAAGAAGAGAGAAGAAAGAACTTGCCACTTTAGCCGATAAACTAGCGATTTACCGAAAAGAAAGACTACAGAACGAAAACAAAAACCGCGAGAGCCTTTTTGACAACACTACCGAATTTACCGATTTTGCGGTTAGACATTATAGCAAATTCCAGTGCTATAAAAATAAAATTTTAGCTCCTGTTCTTACTATTATTTTATGGCTGACTCTTTGTGGGTTAATGATTTATCTTGGTAGTGAGTGGTGGATGAGCCTTATTGTCCTTGGATGTATCGGATACACTATTTATAAAATAATCATCAGTGCCTCTACCTTAGAGAGAAGTCTTAGAAAGAGTTATGCCAAAATGCCTTCTAGAGTCGCAAGATATATTTTCTTTGAAGACGAATTTTGTATTACTGGCATAGAAAGTGGTGAATTTCACCCGTATTTCCAAATCACTTCTTTAAGAGAAAACGGAAATTATTTATACTTCTATTTTGGAGACAATAACTGCTACTACATCCAAAAAGACAAATTCGCAAAAGGCAGTATGGAAGAATTTAAAAGCTTTATTTCTAAAAAATCTGGGAGGAGATTTTAATGATACTAATTATCGGCGCCATGCAAATTGAAATTGATTTGCTGATTAACTCTATGGAAATCAAGGAAAAAAAGACAATCACTTCATTTGAATATAACATTGGCACTTTATTTTCAAAGCCTGCTATAGTTGTTAAATGCAGCCCTGGAAAAGTCAACGCTGCAGTTTGTGCGCAGACTGCAATCATGAATTTTTCGCCTACACTTATAATTAATCCTGGTGTTGCCGGTGGAATCGGAAAAGATATAAAAATTGGTAGCCTAGTAGTTGCAAGTTCATGCGTTCAACACGACTTTGACACCACTCCCTTAGGCGAACCTCTTGGAAATCTAACCACAAATAAAGGTGAAATCATTCATCTTCCTTGTGACAAAAAATACTCTGACATTTTCTATAATGCCGCAAAAAATGTTTATCCAGCTGAAACTCATATTGGAGTTGTTGCCACTGGTGACACTTTTGTTGCCGATAAGGAAAAATCTGACTTTATCAAAGAGAAATTTTCGGCTCTTGCTTGTGAAATGGAAAGCGGCGCAATAGCACATGCTTGCTATTTAAACGATATTCCATTCGTAGCACTTAGAAGCATCTCAGACAATGCAGATGATACAGGAAAAGTAGATTATCTTACTTTTGCTAAGTCTTCAGCACATCAAACCGAAAAACTTGTTCAAGCTGTTTTTCAAAATAATTTAAACTTATAAGCTTGTCAAAAATATTTTTTAAATGTAATATGTCTATTTAATTTTGCATAATTATTTACTAATAAACTACTGCCTTTTAGGCTTAGGAACGGAGAATTTGCATGATTAAAAAGGCTATTACATTTTTTTTGGCTCTAGTTTTGAGTTTTTCATTTTATACTTTCACAAATGCCGAAGTTTCGGGTATCGAAATCACAGCGCCGTCGGCTGTTTTGATTGAAGAAGAGTCTGGTATGATTCTTTATGAAAAAAACGCACGAGAACGGCGCTCTATCGCCTCTGTAACGAAGATAATGACACTTCTTCTTACCATGGAAGCGATTGAAAGCGGAAATCTTTCTCTTAGTGATACGTTATACACAAGCGAACATGCAGCTTCCATGGGTGGTTCAGACATTTGGCTTGAACCAGGTGAATCTATGACAGTTAGCGACCTGATTAAGGCTGTTGTTATAATGAGTGCAAATGATGCCTCAGTAGTCTTGGCCGAAGCTATAGCCGGAAGCGAAGAAAGCTTTGTCGTGATGATGAATACAAAGGCACAGGAACTTGGAATGCTTGATACGCAGTTTAAAAACAGTAATGGACTTGATGAAGAAGGTCACTATTCAACCGCTTATGATGTAAGTTTAATGAGCAGACAACTTATTAAACATGAAGAAATACTTAATTACACTCTTACAAGAATTGACTATCTTAGGGACGGCGCTACACAACTTGTAAACACGAATAAATTAATAAATAATTTTGACGGAATTACAGGACTAAAAACAGGCACAACAAGTACCGCCGGAAGTTGCATGGCGGCAACTGCTACAAGAAATGAGATCAGTCTAATTACCGTTGTTTTGGGTGCTGACAGTTCAGACAATAGGTTTAACGATGCTGCTGCTATTTTAAACTACGGATTTGCGAACTGGACTATTTCTACACCTATTGTAGAACTGCCTGAAAGTGTGCTGGTTAAAAACGGTATGAAAGAATCTGTGCAAATCTCTCTAAGCGGTGACACAAGAGTCCTAACTGAAATTAGTAAATCATCAGAAATAAGCAGTGAATTTACAATAAGCGAGCAAATAACTGCGCCTATCCAAATCGGGGATGTCATAGGTAATGTAAAAGTAAAAGTTCAAGAGACGGTATATAAAGAAATTCCTATAGTCGCTGCTGAATCTTGTGAGGAAATTGACTTTTTCAAGATTTTTATAAACTTCCTATCTAGATTTAAGATGTAGTAGTGAAATTTATATTGTAAAAGCTTTTATTTTGTGATATAATATATAGCACTTATGAAAGCGAGGTATAGTTATGAGCGAAAGTAATTTTCCAACATATAAAGGAAGACCCTTAGTTAGATCAGGAAACACTATTTATTATGGTAATATGAGTGACCATTATGTAATTAAGATGGATATTAAGACTACAAAAAAGGTTAAAGAGCTTGAAATAGCTGACAAAGTTAGCATTCAACTTCTCTGTACCGACCCTACTACAGATCCTAAAAAAATGATTGAAAAAACAAGTGAAAAAAATGGTCTTTATCTCGCACTTGACATTGCAGATATTTGGCTTAGCAGAAAGTTAGCTGAAATAAACAAAGCTTAATTTACTTTATTAAAAGAAAAAACCTCCGAAATCGGAGGTTTTTTTGTCGCTTAAGGTAATTTTTTATTGTTCGCTGTATAGAGTTTATACCACTCTTCACGAGTAAGTTTAACTTCGGTAGCCTTTGCCATTTCATCAAGCCTTTTTGGACTTGCAGTGCCGACGATAGGCTGCATATTTGCAGGATGTCTAAGTATCCAAGCAATAGCAATAGCGCCTTTTGTCACATCATATTTCTTTGCTAGTTCATCTAAAACTGCATTAAGTTCAGGATAATCTGGATGATCAATAAAACAGCCCTCTTCCCAAGAAGCTTGTACAACGCTCCAAGGTTGTAAAGTGATGTCGTTTAGCCTACAGTAATCAATTATCGAGCCATCTCTGTCTATAGCAAGATTATTTGTCATATTAACATTAAAACCTGCATCTAGCATACATGAGTGAACTATAGAAAACTGAACTTGGTTAAATAAAATTGGTTGTTTTAAGTACTTTTTAAGAAGTTCCATTTGATATGGATTTTGATTGCTTACACCAAAATATTTAATTTTCTTTTCTTCAACTAATTGATTAATAGCCTCTGCTACTTCCTGTGGCTCATATAAAGCGTCTGGACGGTGAAGAAGTAATACATCAACATAATTTGTTTGTAGCCTCTCTAGCGACTCGTTAACGCTTTTTATGATATGCTCTTTTGAAAAGTCAAACATTACTCCAGGAACGATTCCGCATTTAGTTTGAATAATCATTTTTTCACGCATATCTGGATTTCTTTTTAGCACTTCACCAAAAACAGTCTCGCTTGTTCCTCTTCCGTAAATATCAGCATGATCAAAAAAGTTTATGCCTACTTCTAAAGCTTTTTTTACCAAAGCTTCTACTTCTTCAACACTTGATTCTTTGATTCTCATACAACCCATGGCTAATTTAGAAACTTCTAAATCTGAATTTGCAATTTTCATTTTTTCCATTTTTCCACTACTCCTTTATTTTTTAATATAATAACACACTTTTTCCAAGTTAGCAATAAAAAACCACCATAAAGGTGGTTTAATTTGATTATTCTTCTATTTCTTCGTCTTCGATTTCATCAAAGTCAAATTCAAGATTTTCTCCGCAACCAGGGCAGTCTATTGCACCTTCATCAAGCATTGATTCTGTGAGTTCAATTACATCTCCACACCCAGGACAAGTCACTTGAAAATCACAAACTTCATCTTCATCAAAATCATCATGACAATCGCAGCCACAACCACACTCGTCGTCTAGCTCATAGAAATCGTCTTCAACATAACCTAAATCTCTGTCAATTTCTTCAACTTTTGCATCTAATTCATCATAAGCTTCTTCAAGCTCTTCGATATTAGCACATAAGTCGTCAATTAAATCAGCCATCGCCAAAATAACTTTAACTTCCTTAGAATTTTTATCTAAGTCAAGTCCTTCGATTAAACCTTTGATATATGCTGCTTTTTCTGAATTATTCATAATTAACCTCCAAAATTATTAATATTCGGATATTATGCTCTACCCATATAATCGCCTGTTCTAGTATCTATTTGAATCATTTCGCCTTCGTCAATGAATAAAGGAACTTTAACTTCGGCACCTGTTTCAACTGTAGCTGGTTTTGTTACATTAGTAGCTGTATCGCCTTTAAATCCGGGATCTGTTTGTGTAACTTGAAGTTCAACAAAGTTTGGTGGCTCTACGCCGAAAACACTGCCTTTGTATGAAAGAACTTTACATTCCATATTTTCTTTAACAAACTTAAAGTTATCACCCAAAACCGATGCACTAATCGGAATTTGCTCATAGCTCTCTGTATCCATAAAGTAATATAAATCTCCATCGCTGTAAAGATATTGCATATCTTTTCTTTCAATAAACGCTGTAGGATATTTTTCATTTGGGTTAAATGTTCTTTCTGTAACTGCACCTGTAATTACATTTCTTATCTTTGTTCTTACAAACGCCGCACCTTTACCTGGTTTAACATGTTGAAACTCTATAATAGATACAACATTTCCATCCATTTCAAAAGTAACACCGTTTCTAAAATCTCCTGCACTAATCATTATTATGACCATCCTTTCTTTAAAGAGTGGTAAAAACTTTACCCTCTGTTCATTTTAACTCAAGTATAGACCTATTTTATAATATTTTGAGAATTTTTTCAAGTATAGATTTTAAAATAGGCCTTATTTTATAATATTATAAGTTCTTTAGGCGATTTTGCAAGAGATACGCTATCTTTTTCCCTTACAAGAATCATGTCTTCAATTCTAACCCCAAACTTACCCTCTAAATAAATTCCAGGCTCGTTAGTGACAACCATACCGCTTTTTAAAACTGTATTATCATTTACACTAAGCCTTGGATTTTCATGTATCTCGGCTCCAACGCCATGCCCTAACGCATGACCAAAAGTACCTTTATAATGTTTATCAATTATCTCCCGTGCCATTTTATCAGGCTCACTACATTTATTTCCTGGCTTAATTAAGTTAAACGCTTCTAAATGTGCCTTTAAAACTGTTTCATACACGTCTTTTTGCTCATCTGTCACATATGAAACTGCAACTGTCCTTGTCATATCAGAATTATAACCATCTAGCATAGCTCCTGTGTCCATCAAGACAAAATCGCCTTTTTTAACTCTATCATCCGAAGGTACACCGTGGCACTGTGAAGTTTTTGCGCCTGTAACTGTTATCAAGTCAAAGGAAACCGTCTCTGCCCCCTCTTTTCTCATGAAAAACTCGATTTCAAGGGCAATTTCTCTCTCGGAAACCCCTTCTTTAATCTTGGTTAAAACATGTGAAAAAGCAGCATCTGTCAGCCTTTGCGCTTCTGTAATTTTCTTGATCTCATAATCATCTTTAATTATTCTTATTCCATCAATAATTCCGTAAAGCGAATTGCCAAAAACAGGTTCAGCTCCTACAGATTTAAATAATGTTTCGTATTCTTTAAACTTAAGATAAGGAACTTCGCTGTTCTCCATATGAATTTTCTTAACTTCATGCTTTTTAATAAGTGACTTTAGTGTGTCTGAAAATTTGTCAACTTTTATAACGGTGACATTTTTAGCGTTTTGTTCTGCCGCCTCTTTATATCTAAAATCTACCAGCAAATACGCTTCTTCTTGAGTTACAAATAATATTCCTGCGCTAGAACTAAAATAGCTAAAGTACCTTCTGTTTACCGAAGTAGTTATGAGCGCTGCCTCATTATCAGTATTCTTCAAAAGTTTTTTCCTAAGCTTGTCAATACGATTTGTCATAGCTATAACCATGTCATGTTTTGCGCACAAAACTGCATAAAACAGTTAACGTTTGCACGGTATCCATGCCTTTCTGTCATTTTTAAAACTTAATCTTTTTCAAACTTAATTTTACGTTTTAACTTATTCTCAATTTTCCTTCTAACTTTAAATATAATTCCTTCTTCAAGTTCTACCGGCTCGACTAAAACAGTCTTCATTAAGGCAAGATTTCCTCCTAAAATATCTGTGAAAATTTGGTCACCTATAATCAAACATTCACTTTTTGCTAGGGAAAAGTTCTTAGCTGCCTTACTAAATCCTCTTGGAAACGGTTTAAGTGCAAAGCTTATATAATCCATATCATATATTTTAGCAACCGCCGAGACCCTCTTTTCAAAATTATTTGACACAATTATCGTTTTATACCCTGCTGCCTTAACTTTCTTAGTCCATTCTATAGCACCATCTAACGGCACTTTGGATTTATAAGAGCACAAGGTATTGTCAACATCTAAGAAAACAGCCTTAACATTAAGTTTTTTCAAATCTTCAAGACTTATATCAGTTATTTTCTTAAACCGAAAGTCAGGTTTTAACACACTCACTTTAAACACTCCATTACGCTAATGTAGGGGAGGAAAACTCCCCCCCTACAAAAAATTATTTGAATTTACGTTTTCTTGCAGCTTCGGATTTCTTTTTACGTTTTACCGAAGGTTTTTCGTAAGCTTCTCTCTTACGAACTTCTGCGATAACGCCTGCTCTTGCGCATTGCTTTTTGAATCGTCTTAATGCACTATCTAAAGATTCGTTATCTTTAATTCTGATTTCAGCCATCTATATCCCTCCCATCCGCCATAAGGCAGGGGTTATTTGTTATTAATATAACATCCCCAATTATACGCCTTTTAAGAGAATCTGTCAAGAGATTTTCGATAAAGAAATCTTAATTTGATAGAATTTTTGCAATATCGTAAATATTTGTATCAAATACTCTCTTCTGATCCAAGGCTTCGGTAATATCTAAGTCAACAATTTGTCCTTTGTTTAAAACGACAACTCTGTTGCTTTTACCCTCACTTAATATTTTAACTGCATGGTATCCCATGACACTACCCATGTATCTGTCTCTTAGTGTCGGTGAACCACCTCTTTGTACATGTCCTAAGATTGTAGCTCTTGATTCAATTCCTATTGTTTCTTGAATTCTTTTGGCAAGCTCATCAGTTCCGCCAACTCCTTCTGCAACAATAACAATATAGTGTCTCTTACCTGTTTTTCTTGAAGATTCAATTCTGTCTATAACATCCTTTTGGAAGTCATACTGAACTTCTGGAACTAAAACAGAAATTGCACCTGTTGCTATACCTGTATAAAGTGCGATATCTCCGCAGTTTCTTCCCATAACTTCAACTACACTACATCTATCATGTGACTCTGTTGTGTCTCTAATTCTGTCTATCATCTCCATAGCTGTGTTTAAAGCTGTGTCGAATCCTATAGTATATTCTGATGATGCAATATCGTTATCTATTGTACCTGGAACACCGATGCATGGTATGCCAGCACCTGTTAAATCTCTTGCACCTCTAAATGAACCGTCACCACCTATTACAACTACGCCTTGAATACCATTTTCACGGCAAACTCTTGCTGCTTTCTCTACACCCTCTTTAGAATTAAACTCAGGGCTTCTTGCAGTGTAAAGATGTGTTCCACCTGATTGAATGATGTTTGAAACGCTTCTTATCGCCATCGGTTCAAAGTCTGCATTTAAAAGACCATTATAACCTCTGTTAACTCCATAGACTTCCATTCCAAAGTCTATTGCTGAACGAACAACACCTCTAACCGCTGCGTTCATTCCCGGTGCGTCTCCACCGCTTGTTAATACTGCTATTTTGTTAATTTCCATTATTTGAATTCCTCCAAACAGAATTTTTCTTTTTAAAACATTATAATGCATAACCCGCCTATTTAGCAAGTTAAATTTTTGAAAAAAATATAAATTATTATTTTATTTTTACATTTTCCTCTCCAAGTAGCTTTTTAAGCTCTCTTAAAAGTACTTCATTTGGGTCAAGTCTTAAATTTGAAGGTGCCCTCATGAGCTTTTTCGTATCGGGATAAAAAATAAACAGCTGTGTATCCCCTTCAAATACCTCGATAAGCTTTATTGCCTTTTCATATGACTTTTCATCTGTGTACTTAATATATAATCCTTTGTTACTAAGTTTTATCGGCTTTACGGGCTTTAAATTTTCCTCACTAGCCTCTACAGCATAGTCACAGATTAATTTAGGCTCTTGATTTTCCGTAAAACTTAATCTGCCGTGAATTTTAAGCTCGGCTCCTTGCAAAAACAAATTAGAATATCTTTCATAGATTTTAGGAAATACAATGACTTCCATAGAGCCATACATATCTTCAAATTGTATGAACGCAAGTGTGCCGCCGTTTCGGCTTTGTTTTCTTTTTAAAGTGGATACAACACCCAATAAATCTACACTTTGTTCATCCTTATACTCATCACTTTCTGAATCTGAAGAAGCAATAACCCTATCAATTCTTGCAACAATTTTATTATCATAATACGGCTTAAACGGTGTCATAGGATGCCCTGTAAGGTACATTCCTGTAGTCTCTTTTTCCATTATTAATTTTTGCTTATGGCTATAGTCCTCTGTTTTATTAATAATAAAACTTCCACTGTCTTCTACATTATCAAAAAAGCCGATTTGCCCATCGATATGTCTTTTTTTCTCTGCGTCTAAAGAGTCGATTATATCATTTAGTGCCATTACCATTTCACGCCTGTTATTCCCTAAATCATCAAGCGCTCCAGCCTTGATAAGGCTTTCTATCGCCCTTTTGTTTAGGTCTTTTCCATGCATTCTGGTACAGAAATTTTCAAAAGATTTAAATTTGCCGTTTTCTTTTCTTTCTTGCATCATTCTATCAATTACGGCACTGCCTATATTTTTGATTGCTAAAAGACCAAACACTATGTCGTCGTTTTTAGCTGTAAACTGCTTTGCACTAAGGTTTACATGAGGTGGTAAAACCTTGATATTAAGCCTTGAGCATTCTTCCATATAAACTGCAACTTTTGATGAGTTACCGAGCACACTTGTAAGCAAAGCCGCAAGATACTCCTTTGGATAATAGCATTTCATGTATGCAGTTTGATATGCAACCACCGCATACGCCGCCGCATGAGATTTATTAAACGCATACGCCGCAAAGTTTTCCATTTCGCCAAAGACTGTATTTGCTATCTCCTCGCTTACCCCTCTTTTTAAACATCCCTCTATCTCCCATGTTCCGTCTTCTTTTTGAAGACCGTAAATGAAGTTATTTCGCTCTTTTTCCATTACGCTAAACTTCTTTTTTGACATGGCACGTCTAACTATATCCGCCCTTCCAAGGCTATAACCCGCAAGCTCTCTAAATATACTCATTACTTGTTCTTGGTAAATAATACAACCATAGGTAACATCAAGAATTTTTGCAAGTCTTGGATGTTTGTACACCACTTTTTCAGGATTATGCCTATTTACTATATATGTGTCGATAAACTGCATAGGCCCTGGTCTGTAAAGAGAGATAACCGCTATTAAATCCTCAATTTTTTCAGGCTTTAACCTCATAATCGTTCTCGTCATGCCCTCGGATTCAAACTGGAACACACCTTGAGTAAAACCTTCTTCAAGTATGGAAAATACTTTTTTATCATCATAATTAATTTTTTCTATATTAAAATCTGGCTCGTATTCATGAATAATTTTTGCTGAATTATCTATTACCGATAAGTTTCTAAGGCCTAAAAAGTCCATTTTCAATAGACCTAATTCTTCTATTGTCACCATGGTAAACTGTGTTACAGTAGATTCATCATTTTTTGCAAGCGGCACATAGTTTTGAACAGGCTTATCCGTGATAACCACTCCCGCTGCATGCGTCGAGGCATGTCTTGGCATACCTTCAATTTTTCTTGCCATATCTACAAGACTTTTAATCTGGGGTTCACTATCGTACCTTAGTTTAAGCTGTGCTTCTAACTCTAAGGCTTTGTCTATTGTTATCCCAAGGCTAGTCGGAATTAACTTTGCTATTTGGTCAGCGATAGCATATGGAACTGCCATCGCACGGCCTACATCTCTAATCGCAAGTTTTGCCGCCATAGTACCAAATGTAACTATTTGCGCTACATGGTCCGCTCCGTATTTATTTGTTACATAGTCAATAATTTCTTGGCGTCTTTCATCACTAAAGTCTATGTCGAAATCGGGCATGCTCACTCTTTCAGGATTTAAGAATCTTTCAAAAATAAGGTCGTATTTTATCGGGTCAACACCTGTAATTCCAACGCAATAAGCGGCGATACTTCCGACACCCGAACCTCTTCCCGGCCCTACTGGTATTTTCACACTTTTTGCATATCTGATGAAATCATAGACTATTAAATAGTAGTTGACATAGCCCATTTCTTCTATTGTATTTATCTCGTATTCAAGCCTGTCCTTAATGCTCTCTTCTACATCTTTCCCATACAGTTTTTCAAGACCTTCATAGCAAAGTTTTCTAAAAAATTCATTATTGTCGCTTCCGTCAGGAGTATAGAACATAGGAAGTTTTGTGACACCGAATTCAAAGTCGAGATTGCATCTTTCGGCAATTTCTACTGTATTGTCAAAAGCTTCTGGGCACATTGGAAACAGGCTTCGCATCTCCTCTTCCGATTTAAAGTAAAACTCATCCGAGCCAAATTCTAAAACATCTTCGTCTTCAATAGTCTTATTGGTTTGGATACATATTAAAATATGATGCATCTCGCTGTCTTCTTTTAAAATATAATGAGAGTCATTCGTTGCAACTAATGGTATGTCTGTCTCTTTTGAAAGTTTCATTATTAGCGGATTTATCGCCTTCTGCTCTTTCAGTCCGTGGTCTTGAAGCTCTAGGTAAAAATTCTCTTTTCCAAAAATATCTCTATACCTAAGTGCCGCTGTTTTTGCTTCTTCATAATTTCCAGCGGTGAGTTCTCTTTGCACTTCACCCGCAAGACAGGCAGAAAGTGCAATCAAGCCCTCGCTATGTTTTTCAAGCAGTTCAAAATCAACCCTTGGATTATTGTAGAATCCTTCGGTATACGCTTTTGAGACCATTGCAATTAAATTTTTATACCCTGTTTCATTTTTACAAAGCAAAACGAGGTGTCTACTTTGTCTATCAAACTGCTGAACTTTATCAAACCTAGTTCTTTTTGCGACATAGACTTCACAACCGATTATGGGCTTTATCCCTCTTTTTTTTGCAGCTTTATAAAAGTCGATTACTCCATACATCGAGCCGTGGTCGGTAATTGCTACGGCAGTTTGGCCTAGCTCCTTTGCCCTATCAAGCATTTTTTCGATTCTACATGCTCCGTCTAGCAAACTGTACTCTGTGTGAACATGCAAATGAACAAAACCCATTATTTCACCCCTTTATCATTTTTTCGTATATATTCAATATTTTAGTCAATTTATGATTCGCTTTTGAACGACTAACGTTTAAACTCTCAGCAATCTCTTTTAAGGACATCTGAGGATTCTCAAGCCTTAAAATCGCAATTTCCTTTAAATTTTCATCTAAAAAGTTTAAACCCTTTTTATCGCTAATATATGCTATTGCTGCTGTCTGCCTAGCCGATGCCGAAATAGTTTTATCAATATTTGCCGTTTCAAAATTAGATTTTCTATTTATATTATTTACCGCTTCCTTATACATTTTCATTTGCATAAGCTCCATAGATGCTTTTGTCGCACCTATAAAGGTTAAAAAATCCTCAATTTGAACGCTATCTTTCATGTATAGTACGGTTTTATTGTTCTTAATTTTCTTTTTTAGCTTAAAAAAATTGAATTCACTGATAAAATTCATCAAGGAATCGGCTAAAATTTCATCAGCAAATACAAATTCAAGATTATATTGTTTATTAGGATTTGACACACTAGCGCAGGAAAGAAACATCCCTCTTAAAAATGAAGCTATACAGCACTCATTTTCTATGTTTTCACCTATTACTTCACAAAATTTCCCATCTTTAGAGAACAATGAAAAAATTCTCTCCTTATCCCGACTATCCGGTATCAAAAACTCGTAGCCTTTACCCTTATAACTTGCCCTTATTTCCGTAATAGCTCCCGAAAATTCCGCCGTCATCTCTGAAATTCTTCTTGCTACGTCTATATGTTCTGTCGTAAGCGAAGACTTTGAAAAAAATCTTGAAAACAGCAAAAGTGAGTATAGTTCTGCTTTTTTACAGCAATCATTTTTACTGCTAATTTTACAAAGTTCACGCTTTGTCTCGTATGAAAAAGTCATTTTTACACCATTTTTATTATTTATTTATATCTCTATGAGTGACAGATGTTCTTAAATTCTGTCCTTTAATATATTCATGAAAATATCTTGCAAACGCCACCGAACGGTGATGGCCGCCTGTACAGCCTATGGAAACTACCAACTGACTCTTACCTTCTTCTTGATAAAGTGGAATCAGAAAATCAAGCATTTCTGCGATTTTATCTCTAAATTCTATGCTTTGGCTTTTTTCCATCACAAAATCATACACAGCATCATCAAGTCCTGTTTGTTCTCTCATTTCATCAAAATAAAACGGATTCGGTAGGCACCTTACATCAAAAAGCAAGTCCGATTCCATTGGAATACCATGTTTAAACCCAAAACTTATCATATGAACTATCATGCTATCCTGAGTTTTATCAAGAAACATTTCTGTAATCCTTGTTTTCAAAGCTTGTGGCTTCATAGCTCCCGTATTAATTATATAATCCGCAATTTGCCTTACTGGCTTTAGCATTTCTCTTTCAATTCTAACTGCTTCTTGAAGTGAGCCTTTGACCTCTTCTGATAACGGGTGCTTACGTCTAGTTTCCTTATATCTATTGACAAGAATAGACTCAGAAGCATCTAAAAATAGAATTTTATAATTCCTATTTTGCTCTTCAAGTATAGAAAGTGCATCGAAAAATGATTTAAAAAACTCACCGCCTCTTGTATCCGTTACAACGGCAACCTTTTGAGACATTCCTTGTGAAGCTAGACACAAATCATAAAAAATCGGAATCATGGTAGGCGGAAGGTTGTCAACACAATAAAACCCTACATCTTCCATAGCGTTAACCGCTCTTGATTTTCCCGCTCCTGAAAGACCTGTTACAATAATGAATTCCATACTAAACCTCCCCTACAAGTTTAATTTCACATTCTAAATCTATACTTTTTTCCTTTTTAACTGCTGATTTAATCTTGTCAATTAATTCAAGAACATCGCTACATTTTGCATTTCCTTTATTAATTATAAACCCGCTGTGCTTTGTGCTGACTTCAGCACCGCCAACGCTCAGGCCTTTTAAACCACACTCTTCAATCAAAGCTGCTGCAAAATGCTCCTTAGGTCTCTTAAAAACACTTCCAGCACTTGGAAATTCTATAGGTTGTTTGTCACGTCTTTTCCCCATTAACTCTTCCATTTTGCCAAGTATGATATCACTTTCACTTTTATCTAGTTTTAACCTTAAGCCTGTTATTATGTAATTTTTCTTCGAGTATACACTTTCTCTATAAGATAAATTAAGTTCTTTTCCTACATATCTGTCCTCTTCGCCGTTAAAATCCATGTGTTCACAGTCTATCAAGACATCTTTCATCTCTCCTCCATAGGCACCAGCATTCATATACGCCGCACCACCTGAAGTTCCAGGTATTCCATAGGCAAACTCAAGCCCAGAAAGTGAATTATTCTTGCAAAAAACACAAAGTGCTGACAACATTATTCCAGATCCACAATACACAGTGTTTTCATCCAGAATCTCTATCTTTTTAAAATCACCCTCAAGACAAATAACTACTGCCCTAATCCCTTTATCTGAGACCAAAAGATTAGAGCCGTTTCCCATGATGAATATATCAATATCATTTTCTTTTACTACTTTAAGAACTTGCTTTAACTCTTCTTTACTTTTAACTTTTAAAAACCTATCCGCATTTCCGCCAATTTTAAAGCTTGTGTGCTTTTTCATTGGTTCATCAGGGATATATTCTATTTTATTTTTAATGCATAAATTATCTAATGGACCGTAGTTCAAATCATTTCCTCCATCGTATTATTATTCGCTTTTACTATACATATTTGTATGATTATGCAAATATTCCTCAAGTCTTTCGATAGAAGAATTAACTATTAATTCTTCTGGAAAGGAAATTTCTTCAAGCATTTCAAATGCACTTTTTACTTCTGCTACATTCATATGATAATGTGCATCTGATGAGATAATTATAGGTGCTTCAAACTTTTTACAAAGAAGTGCTATTTGTCTACAATTTTCACTCGCACCAGCTCTTGCATTAGAACTATGTGCATTGATTTCTACAAGCTTGTGATTTTTCTTAAACTCTGGAATCACTCTCTCATAATCGTATTTAAACATCTCTGTACCGCTATGTCCTATAGCATTTACATATGGATTTTTTGCAACATTCAAATACATTTGCGTACATTTTTCCACTGTTGCATCGTTTAGTGAAACTTTAGGCATCAAATGAGCCGAGGCTATAACAAAATCTAAATTCAAACTGGGATCATAATCTATATTTCCATCAAAGTCCATAATATTAGCCTCTATCCCCTTTAAAACTTTGACGCCTTCTTGCATCCTTGGTATGCATCTAAGATTTTCAAAAAACCAAGTCCCCGGCCCTCCCGGTGTAGTATAACTATGTTCGGTAATAGCAATAGCATACAAGCCTTTGTTCTTTGCACCTAAAATCATCTCTCCAATAGTACTGTAAGCATGTCCGCAACTATTTGTATGCGTGTGTAAATCTGCGATTATATTATACATAGAAAACTCCTTAAATATCCAATTCTTTCTTAATATCCTTAGCTGGCATTAACGACGGATCAATACCTGCCTTTGAAAGTATTTCGTAGGCCGCATTATAACCCATTTTCTTCTGCCTATTATTCATAGCTGCAACCTCAATAATAACTGCAAGGTTTCTACCAGGTTTTACAGGTATGGTCATTACAGGAAGTTTAATTCCTAGAATTTCAGCATATTGATTGTCAATTCCCATTCTATCATAGGCTTTTGTGCTATCCCATATTTCAAGATTAACAACCATGTCAATTTTTTCTTGAGGTTTAACAGCGCCCATACCAAAAATTCTTCTGGCATTGACCATTCCTATACCTCTAAGCTCAATAAAATATCTAATATTCTCAGGCGCTTGCCCTACTAAAGATTTATTTGAAACCCTTCTTATTTCAACGGCATCGTCCGCTATAAGTCTATGCCCTCTTTTTATAAGCTCTATCGCAGTTTCACTTTTTCCGACACCGCTGTCACCAACAAGAAGAATACCCTCACCGTAAACTTCAACCAGTCCACCATGACGAGTAATTCTCGGCGCAAGCTCTAAATTTAGAAAAGCAACTAAGTGAGATACTATATCAGAAGTTGAATCCTTCGCACTTAGTAAAGGAACACCATATTTTTCAGCACACTCAAGTATTAACCCTCCTGTTTCAAGACTTCTAGTAATAATTACTGCAGGTGGTTTCATGCTAAAAAACTTATCTATCGCTTCCTTATATTCTTCTTCTGTAAAATGTTCAAGCATCGAAATTTCAGCTTTACCAATTATATTTATTCTTGTATTATCAAAATATTCGTAGAATCCGTTAAGCTCGATACCTGGCCTGTTTACCTCTTTTGAGTAAATTAAAATTTCATCCTCACCTTTTGGTAAAAATAAACTTTCAAGTGCTAGTTCGTCAATAATTTTAGAAAGTTGTAAGCTATAATCTTCTGCCATAATATTCAGTCCTTTCTCATGCAAATCTTATTTATTTTATTATACCATAAAGAGAAATTGTGTCAATCAAATTAAGCATAAGTTTTCTATAAATACACATATCCATTTCTTGACAATCAATTTTATTTATTATAAAATATAACTCAATCTTTTTTTAGGAGTGATAACCATTGTCTGATGTCTACACACCTGCTTTCATAGGTGTTATAAGCCAGCTTTTGTTCAGCATTTTGGGGCCTGTACTAGTTCTAATTATTTGGAAATTAAGAACAAAAACTAGCGTGGTGCCTGCACTTATTGGTGCTAGTGCTTTTATTTTATTTGCTTTAGTTTTTGAACAATTCCTTCATTCTATAATTTTAGGAAATAGCTCTCCAATTTTGAGTAACCCCTTACTATATTCACTTTACGCTGGTGTTTCCGCAGGTATTTTTGAAGAAACTGGACGATTTATCTCTTTTAAGTTCTTTCTTAAGTCATATAATAATAAGCGAAATGCAATCACCTACGGCATAGGTCATGCTGGGATTGAAATCATTTTTATTATGGGACTAACAGCTATTTCAAACATAATAATTTTAGAAGTGTTAGCTTCTGGAAGTTTAAATAGCTTGACAGAATCAATGACGCCAGAAGCTATGGCTGCTATTAACGACACTGCTAAACTGTTTGAAGAAACCGATATTAGCGTATACTTTTTAGGGATTACAGAAAGAATCTTTGCTTTTATCTCTCATGTCAGCATGTCAATTCTTGTTTTCGCAGCAGTTCATCATAAAAACTTAAGATACCTCTTCCCTTGTTCCATTTTGATGCATGCCATCTTAAACTTCCCGGCGGGTCTTTATCAGTCAGGCGTTTTAAATATTTATATTACCGAAATAATCATAATGATGATTACAGGAGCCTTTGCATTTATAGCATTAAGAGTTTATAGAAACCATTTAAGTAATTAAAGCGTTATTTTATATTTTTTCACTAAATTTTGCATTGTTTGTCCTAAAGTATTTCTGTATACTAATGAAAAATTATTAAATAACACAAAAATAATATCAAAATAAAGAAAGAGGAATAAAAATGAAGAAAAATGTAGCAGTCATCGGTTACGGTGGCATGGGCGGCTGGCACTGTGAACATCTTGAAAAAAGCGATGTCGCAAGTTTAATCGGAATTTATGACATTGATGAAAAACGCATGGATTTAGCAAGAGAGCGCAAAATCAAAGCTTATGATAGTCTTGAAGCTTTACTTTCTGATGAAAATGTTGAGATAGTATTAATCGCTACTCCTAATGATTCTCATAAAGAAATTGCAATCAAGGCTATGAACGCTGGAAAACACGCTATTTGCGAAAAGCCTGTTGCAATGTCTAGTGAAGAGCTTCAAGAGATGATTGATGTATCTAATAAGACAGATAAACGTTTTACAGTTCATCAAAATCGCCGCTGGGACGAGGACTTTCTAAAAGTGAAAGAGGTTTATGATAACGGATATCTTGGCGATGTATTTAATATCGAATCAAGAGTTCAAGGTTCAAGAGGAATCCCTGGCGACTGGAGAAAAGAAAAAATCCATGGTGGTGGAATGGTTCTTGACTGGGGTGTGCATCTTTTTGACCAAATGCTACAAATGGTAGACGAAAAAATTGTAAGCATTTATTCAAGACTTGACGATGTTACAAACAGTGAAGTAGACGACGGATTTAAGGTAGTTTTCACCTTTGAAAGTGGACTTACAGCCCATATCGAAGTTGGAACAAGCAACTTCATTAACCTTCCTCGTTGGTATATGCAAGGCCAAAACGGTACTGCACTCATTACAGATTGGAACGATGCAGGAAAATACATATGCTGCGAAAACTTCTCTGAAAGCGATGTAATTCCGATTAAAACAGCTGCTGGTTTAACAAAAACTATGGCACCTAGAAAGCCTGAAACAGTTATCGAGCACGAAATGGTAAAACTAGACCCAGATGTACATGATTTTTACCGCAATTTCTGCAAGGCAGTAGACAAAAAAGAAGAGCAACTTATCACTCACAAACAAATGATGAGGGTCTTCAAACTTATGGAAGCTTGCTTTGAGGCAGCTGAAAAAGGTCAAATCCTTTACTGGGATGACTGCAAAGACTAATTGAACACAAAATTAACGGATAGTATCTGCTATCCGTTAATTTTTTTATTTGAACAGAAAAAAGGCTATACCACACTTGGTATAGCCTTGATTTTTTATATTTCCACTGTTCCTTCGAATACTTTTTCGGCACCGCCTGTTAAATAGACAATTCCGTCTTTATAATTAACAGTCAAGTCTCCGCCTTTAAGCATTACTCTTATATCGCTGTTTTCCTTGCAGTGTCCTGTTAGAATCGCAGCAACTGCTACGGCACATGCTCCTGTACCACAAGCTAAAGTTTCGCCGCTTCCTCTTTCCCATACACGCATTTTAAGCGTATTTTCGTCTATGATTTCTGCAAACTCGGTGTTAACTCCTTGTGGGAATACCTCGTGTTTTTCAAACATAGGTCCAATTTTTTCTAAGTCTAGTTTGTCAACCGAATTTGTGAATACCACGCAGTGTGGATTTCCAATAGAAACGCAGATTACATTGTAGTTGATTTCTCCTACCGATAAGTCTCTGTTAACTATTCTGTCACCTTCAAGAGTCGTCGGTATTTCACTCGACTTAAACTTAGCTTTACCCATGTCGACCTTTACTTTAAAGACCTTATCCATTTTAGTATAAACTTCACACTCTTTAATTCCGCTTGCCGTCTCAATATTCATGACTTCTTTTTTGACTATACCTTCGTCATACACATATTTTGCAACACAGCGTATTCCGTTACCGCACATTTTACCTTCACTTCCGTCACGGTTGTACATGAGCATTTTGACATCGGCAATTTCAGAAGGGCAAATCAAAATTACACCGTCGGCACCGACACCTACTGCCCTATCCGATAGATAAATCGAAAGCGACTCTGGCGATGGCACTTCGTTTTTAAAGCAATCAATATAAATATAGTCATTGCTTGTTCCGTGCATTTTGATAAAGCTTAGTTTTTGCTTTTTAGTTCTCATGTTGTTAATGTCGACAATCTCAACATTATTGATGTTGTATCTGCTCATCAAGCTGTCTACAAGCGCATTTGCAGTGTCGATAGCAGTTAGACACGGAATACCTAAAAGACTTGCTTTTCTTCTAATTTTAACGCTGTCTCTTTCAGGATTTCTTCCCTTAGCAGATGTTGAAATGATGTAGTCAATCTTTCCGCTTTCTAAAAGTGTGAGCGTATTGACAGGACTTTGGTGAATTTTATCGACTATTTTAACTGCAAGTCCAGCCTTTGCTAGAACTGAAGCAGTACCAAGTGTAGCGTATAACTTAAAGCCCATTTCATTGAACTTCTTAGCTATTTCGCCGATTTCAGCCTTATCACCTTGTCTTACAGTGATGAATACTCCGCCTTTTGTCTTCTTCATTTTATTTCCGGCAGCAACAAGGCCTTTATAAAGAGCCTCTTCCATGTTGTTTCCGATTCCCAAAACTTCACCTGTAGACTTCATTTCAGGTCCTAGTTGTGTGTCAACGTCTGTAAGTTTTTCAAATGAGAACACTGGAACTTTAACCGCAACGTAAGGAGAAGTTTTGTATAGACCTGTTCCGTACTCTAAGTCCTTAAGCTTGATTCCAAGGCTGACTTTTGTTGCAAGTTCTCCCATAGGAACGCCTGTAACCTTGCTTAAATATGGAACTGTTCTTGATGCTCTTGGATTAACTTCGATTACATATAAATCGCCGTCCATAACGATATATTGTAGATTCATAAGTCCGATAGCTTGTAATTCACGGCAGATTTTCTCTGTAGTCTCTATGATTTCTTTAATCATCTTATCGTCTACGTTAAACGCTGGATACACTGCAATACTGTCTCCCGAGTGAACACCTGTTCTCTCAACATGCTCCATGATTCCTGGAATTAAGATGTTGTCTCCGTCACAAATTGCATCAACTTCTAACTCTAAACCGCTGATATATTTGTCTATAAGCACTGGATTATCTTGCTTTTGTCTTAGAATAATCTCCATGTATTCTTTAATATCCTCGTCTGTATAGGCAATAATCATGTTTTGTCCGCCTAAAACATACGACGGTCTCATAAGAACAGGATAATCAAGTTCATGTGCAGCTTTAAGAGCCTCTTCTTCATTCATTATTGTGAAGCCTTTTGGTCTTTTGATTCCACATTTTTCTAAAACCGCATCAAAACGCTCTCTGTCCTCTGCCGCATCTATATTATCAGCAGAAGTTCCCATGATTCTAATTCCGTTTTTCGAGAGTGTTTTTGTAAGCTTTATAGCAGTTTGTCCACCGAAAGCCACGAATACACCGATAGGTTTTTCAAGCTTAATAATGTTCATTACATCTTCAGGGCAAAGTGGCTCAAAATATAGTCTATCAGCCGTATCAAAATCGGTCGAAACCGTTTCTGGATTGTTATTGATAATTACAACTTCATAGCCCATTTTTTGAAGCGCATGTACACAGTGAACCGAGGCGTAGTCAAACTCAATACCCTGTCCAATTCTAATAGGACCTGAACCTAAAACAAGCACTGTTTCCTTAGTGGATTTTTCCACAAAATCTACAGCTTCGTTTTCGCCACCCTCTTCTTTTGTAAGGTAAGTTCCGTAGAAATAAGGTGTTTGAGCGGTAAACTCAGCCGCACAAGTATCAACCATTTTATAGAGTTCTTCCATTTCAAACTCTATCTCATTACCGCTGATTCTCTTCATGGTCTCATCGGTAAATCCTAATTTTTTGCCTTTTTCATATTGCTCTTTTGTAATTTTCGAGTCAGCAATTTCTTTTTCAAAATTAAGGATATTCTCAAGCTTTGCAAGGAACCAAATGTCTATCATTGTAAAGTCGTGAATTTCCTGTATTGTAATTCCACGTTTCATAAGTTCTGCAATCGCAAAAAGTCTTTGGTCGGTTGCATCTTTAAGTATTTTCCATAAAAACGCATCGTCTTTATCTTTAAATGCAGGTAACTCTAAGCTGTCTAGTGAAATTTCAGCACCTCTTACGGCTTTCATTAGAGCCATTTCAAAGGTGTCAGCTATGGACATAACTTCGCCTGTAGCCTTCATTTGTGTGCCTAGATTTCTTTTAGCATAGACAAATTTATCAAAAGGCCATTTAGGGAATTTTAACGCAACATAGTCAAGAGCTGGTTCGAAAGAAGCATATGTCGTACCTGTAACGGCATTTATAATTTCATCAAGTGTGTATCCAAGTGCAATTTTAGCCGCAACCTTAGCTATAGGATAACCTGTAGCCTTAGATGCAAGGGCTGATGATCTTGACACACGAGGATTAACCTCGATAACTGCATAATCAAAAGAAGTCGGGTGAAGCGCAAGCTGAACATTACAGCCGCCTTCAACACCTAGAGACTCAACTATATTTAGAGAAGCCGTTCTTAGCATTTGATATTCTTTATCCGAAAGTGTTACAGCCGGAGCTATAACTATACTATCTCCAGTGTGAACTCCAACGGGGTCAAAGTTTTCCATCGAACAAACGGTTATAACGTTGTGCGCACCATCACGGATAACTTCAAACTCGATTTCTTTCCATCCCGCAATACTCTTTTCAACCAAAATTTGTGTAATTGGCGATAAAGCAAGTCCATTTGTGGCTGTTTCGAGCATTTCTTGCTTGTTATCGACGATTCCACCGCCCGAGCCACCTAAAGTAAACGCTGGACGAATGATTGCTGGATAGCCAATTTCCTCTGCAAACTCAAGTGCATCTTCAACTGTTGTAACAACTTTTGATGGTATGCAAGGCTGTCCGATACTCTCCATTGTGTCTTTAAAAATCTGTCTATCTTCGGCTTTATCAATAGTTTCTGGTGAAGCACCTAAAAGCTTAACGCCGTTTTCTTCCAAAAATCCCTCTTTTGCAAGTTGCATTGAAAGAGTAAGACCTGTTTGCCCTCCAAAACCTGATAAAATGCTATCTGGTTTTTCAAGTTTTATTATTCTCTTAATCATTTCAAGATTAAGTGGTTCTATATATATTTTATCCGCCATAGAGTTGTCTGTCATTATTGTAGCTGGATTTGAATTGACAAGAACTATTTCAATTCCGTCTTCTTTTAAAGCACGGCACGCCTGCGTTCCTGCGTAGTCAAATTCGGCAGCCTGACCTATAACTATAGGACCCGACCCTATAACGAGAACTTTTTTTATGTCTTTATTTAGTGGCATATTTTTTGTTCCTTTCTTCTTTAAAGTTATACTTTGACCTTTTGATAATTTGTAATTCGCACTGAAACTTAAGCATTCTTAATATTTTCAATAAATTTATCGAAAAGCCATGCCGTATCCATAGGACCTCCGCAAGCTTCAGGGTGGAACTGAACACTCATTATATTTTCGTTTTTGTACATTACGCCTTCACATGTTTTGTCGTTTACGTTAATAAAATATTCTTCGGCAATTTTAGGGTCTATAGATTTTGACTCAACCGCATAGCCATGGTTTTGGCTAGAAATATAAACTCTTCCGGTTTGAAGATTTTTAACAGGTTGATTCGCTCCCCTATGTCCGTATTTTAGTTTACTTGTGTTAAAATCATGTGCAAGTGCTAAAAGCTGATGACCTAGGCAAATTCCAAACATCGGAATACCCGATTTAATCATCTCTTTTAAATTAGCTATAACTTCCACGTTTTCCTTAGGATCTCCAGGGCCGTTTGAAAGCATGATTCCGTCGGCCTTCATAGCTTTTATTTCATCTATAGTTGTCGTATGCGGACATACTGTCACCTTTGCACCTCTTTTAGCAAGTTCATTTGCGATATTGAGTTTAAGGCCGTAATCCATTAAAGCTATGTGTAGCCCTTCGTTTTCACCGCCCACTACAAATGGTTCTTTTGTAGATGTTGACTCGACAGCTTTTTCAACTTTATATGATTTAATCTTATCGAAATCAGCATTTTTAGGGTCGGTCACAATCGCACCATTCATAACGCCTTTTTCTCTTATAATCTTTGTAAGAGCCCTTGTATCTATGCCAGAAAGGCCGATTACACCTCTTTCTTTAAAAAAGGTGTCCAAGTCCCCTTCACTTCTAAAATTGGAGGGCACTTGACACCATTGTTTTACTATATATGCTTTAGGTCCAATACTATCACTTTCAAAATCCACAGGAATAACGCCATAATTTCCTATTAAAGGAAAAGTTTGAACAACAATTTGACCAAAATAGCTTTTATCGGTAAGAGTCTCTAAATACCCTGTCATACCGGTTGCAAAAACTACTTCAGCAGTTACTTCGCCTGATAAACCAAAGGCTTCGCCACAAAATGTGCTACCATTCTCTAAAACCAAATATGCTTTACTCATAAACTACCTTCTTTCATTATTTTTCGCCTTTATTCTAATCAAAGATTATACAACAAAATTGTTAAGAAAAAAAGATTTTTTTTTCATTTTTTAATTCTTCGTATAAATTGCACTTTTTTATCTCATTTATTTATTATTTTTTATCATTTTCGCTTGTAATAATATGCGCTATTTCTCATGGTATATTAGGCAGTCAATCTTTAATGTGTATCCAACTCGTATCCCTTCAACTACTGCATCTTCCGCCTTTTCGTTTAAATGAACTGCTTTTTCCCACTCTATAGTAGTAGTCTAAAATATCGTTACTCGCAATCGAAATACAATTATTTTCTATTATAATCAAGTTTCATTAATGCATCTCATCTAAAATTACTAATCTACACATTATTATACCATTTAATTCGCTAATTTGATATATCTATTTTTGTATAATAATTAAGAATTTTTTATAATAAATGCACTTACTTACCGAAAAAAAACAGTGCAAAATTAATCACACTGCTTTGTTATTTACTTTTTAGAATTAACCCTTGCCATAAATTTTTCATTATCAATAATAAATCTCTCGTGAGTTCCTTCGCCTATAAGTCCTTTTTCATCATAGGCCTTCACCTCAAAAACAAGTCTTTTAGCATCAATTTCTGTAAGTTCCGCTTCTGAATAAACCTTCATTCCCATCGGTGTTGCCGAAACGTGTTTTATATTAACCAGTGTACCAACGGTGCCTTGTCCATTTTCTAAATAAGGTTTGACGCATTCCAATGCGCTCTTTTCCATTAAGGCAATCATCATTGGTGTAGAAAAAACATCTAAATCACCGCTTCCAACTGTTTTAGCCGTATTGGTATCATCTACTGTAATCTCGACTTTGCACTTTAAACCTATTTCCATATTTTTACCTCTTCTTAAATATATGGGGCTGTAAAAAACAGCCCCATAAAATTTGTATTATTCGTATTCTACAACATTTACCCAGCGTAGTAAAAAGTCTTTTTCCTCTTCTTTACCTTTCACAAATTGTGAAGCCGCAACTATTGGTAACCATTTTTGAACATATTGTTTTGCAGTGTCGCTTTTTTTGCAGAAAGTATCAAGATACATTTCAGCTTCTTTAAACTTGCCTTTTAGATTAAATAAAAGATAAGTTCTTGCAGCGTCAGCACTTGCATTACCTTGTGTAGCATGAGCCCAGTCAAGTATAAAAGCAGTTCCGTCCGCTTTAATTACAACGTTTGCTGGACTAAAGTCACCATGGCAAAGTTTAACGTGTTTTGGCATGCTCTCAAGTCTTGTGTGAAGCTCGTATCTAACTGTAGCATCAAGGCCTGACTCTGAAATTTTTCTTTGCATTTTGTCTTTTAATTTATTGAGTAATGGAGATCTCTTATCATGAACCGAAAGCTGAATATCAACAAACATTTCAATATATTCTTCAATTTTATCTGGATTTTCATCCATTAAATTTTGAACCGTTTTGCCCTCAGCATATTCAGTAACAATAGCCCATTTATTATCAACTTTTGTTACTTCTTTAACAGAAGGAATTTGAAGGCCTGTCTCCTCAACTCTTGCAAGATTTAAAGCTTCATTTAAAATATCAGCTTTCGAATAATCTTCATTAAAAACCTTTATGGCAGTTTCGCCATCTCTATAAATAGTTTTTTTACTTCTTTGTGCAATTACATTATCAAGATTCATCGTTCTTCCTCCTTATTTGCCATAATAGGCTTTAAGATAAATTTCTTTTATATCTTTCATTAAAGGATACCTTGGGTTTGCGCCTGTGCATTGGTCGTCAAAAGCATTTTCAACCATTTCATCAAGAGTATTTAGGAAGTCTTCCTCTTTGATTCCATAATCTTTGATGCATTTTTTAATTCCAACTTCAGCTTTTAGTTTTTCGATAGCATTTATGAAGTTTTCAAGTGTTTTCTCATCATCTTTGCCTTTAAATCCAGCAAATTCTGCTAGTTCAACATATCTCTCTTTTGCCTTTGGATACTCATATTGTGAGAAACTACCCATTTTAGGTGGAACCTCTACTGCATTATATTTAATAACAAGAGTCATAAGAATTGCATTAGCCACACCATGTGGTAAGTGGTGATACGCACCTAATTTATGAGCCATTGAGTGGTTAAGTCCTAGGAATGCATTTGCAAACGCCATACCAGCTAAAGTTGAAGCTTCTGCCATTTTTTCACGGGCAAACACGTCAGAGCCGTTGTTATAGCAAGTAGGTAAGAATTTAAACACGTTTTTAACAGCTTTCATAGCAGGACCATCAGTAAATTCTGAAGCCAATACAGATACATATGCTTCAACCGCATGAGTAAGAACGTCGATACCAGAAGCACTTGTAAGTCCTTTTGGTTGACTCATCATGTTGTCAGTATCGACAATAGCCATGTGAGGCATGATTTCATAATCAGCAAGCGGATATTTTGTGCCTGTTGTTTCATCTGTGATAACAGCAAAAGGAGTAACCTCTGAGCCTGTACCTGAAGATGTTGGAATAGCAACAAAATGTGCTTTTTGTCCCATTTTAGGGAATTTGTAAATTCTCTTTTTGATATCCATGAAGTCCATAGCCATGTTTGCAAAGTCAACTTCTGGATGTTCGTAAAGAACCCACATGATTTTTGCAGCATCCATAGCAGAACCACCACCGAAAGCGATGATAACATCTGGCTCAAAAGAAGCCATAGCCTTAGCGCCTTCTTTAGCACAAGCTAATGTTGGGTCTGGCTCAACATCTGAGAATACAGTGTATTTTATGCCAATTTCGTCAAGCTTGTCTGTTACAGCTTTTGTATAGTCATTTTGATAAAGGAAAGTATCTGTTACGATAAACGCCTTTTTATCATTCCACTCTGTTTTAATTTCATCAAGTGCAAGTGGCATACAACCTTTTTTGAAATATACTTTTTGAGGTGTTCTAAACCAAAGCATGTTCTCTCTCCTCTCGGCAACTGTCTTAATATTAATTAGGTGTTTTACTCCAACATTTTCAGAAACAGAGTTTCCGCCCCATGAACCACAACCAAGTGTTAAAGAAGGAGCTAGTTTGAAGTTGTAAAGGTCACCGATACCGCCGTGAGAAGAAGGTGTATTAATAAGAATTCTACAAGTTTTCATAGCTAGTGCATGCTTGTCCATTTTTTCCTTTTCATTTACATTAACATAAAGAGAAGAAGTATGTCCATAACCACCATCTGCTATTAAATGTTCAGCTTTTTCAATCGCATCGTCAAAGTTTTTAGCTTTGTACATAGCTAGAACTGGAGAAAGTTTTTCATGCGCAAATTCTTCTGAAATATCAGTACTTTCAACTTCACCAATAAGAATTTTTGTTTCTTCAGCTACTTTAACTCCTGATAATTCAGCAATTTTAAATGCAGTTTGTCCAACAATCTTAGCATTTAATGCACCATTAATTATGATTGTTTTTCTAACTTTTTCAGTCTCTTGCTTTGTTAAGAAATAGCAACCACGTTTTTCAAACTCAGCCTTTACTTCTTTATATACGCCCGACAGTGCAATTACAGATTGTTCTGACGCACAAATCATACCGTTATCAAATATTTTTGAGTGAATTATTGAGTTTACAGCCATTCTAACATCTGCTGTATCGTCAATTATCGCTGGAGTATTACCTGCACCAACGCCGATAGCAGGTTTACCCGATGAATAAGCAGCTCTAACCATTCCAGGTCCGCCTGTTGCAAGAATAGTGTCGGCTTCTTTCATAACTAGGTTTGTAAGTTCTAGGGAAGGCACGTCAATCCAAGCTATAATTCCTTCTGGAGCTCCTGCTTTAACAGCAGCTTCAAGAACAACTTTAGAAGCGGCTATAGTACAATTTTTAGCTCTTGGATGAGGACTCATTATAATTCCGTTTCTAGTTTTAAGACATAATAAAGTTTTAAAAATCGCAGTCGAAGTTGGGTTAGTTGTAGGTATAACAGCTGCAATAACACCGATAGGATCTGCAACTTTTCTAATACCAAAAGCCTTGTCTTCATCAATAATTCCACAAGTTTTTGTATCTTTGTATGTGTTGTAAATATATTCTGAAGCATAATGGTTTTTTATAACCTTATCTTCAACAACACCCATGCCTGTCTCTTCAACAGCCATTTTAGCAAGGGGAATCCTCGCCTTATTTGCAGCAATCGCCGCCGCTTTGAAAATTTTGTCTACTTGTTCTTGACTGTAGTTTGCAAAAATCGCCTGTGCTTCTCGAACTCTGTTTAGAGCTTTATTAAAGCTTTCAGCATTGTCCACAATTTCATAGCCTTCATTTACTTTCATTACTCAAAAACTCCTTTGCTATATTTTTTGAATTGGTACTTAAATAGTATCATTTAATTATGAAAAAATAAACATAAATTACAAATTTTTCATAAATAAATTTGCTTTGAAGTATCGTTTCTTTGAGCTTGTTAAAATTTTAACATACTTTTTCAAGCATGTATATACCAAAATAAGCATAGTGGTATTACAAAAAATACATAACAGTATAAATACTTTAAATTTTATTTAATTTTAATAACTTTTTTATTCAGTATGCATAAAACAAACCGAAACAAATGTCATTTTCTATGGCTACAATAATTAAATCCAGTTTATTCTTATCAAATAATGTCAAAAAAACGAATAATGATGTAGCTGAAATTTGTTTCGGCTTTATCAGACTATATGGAGTAATGAACTCTTTTTTAATTTAATATTTTCAATAAATATCTTTTCCTCTAAACTCATGTTGTAATTTCTCTTAGTAATTAGCAAGTCAACATAGTTTTTTTCATCTAAACCCTCTACAAATAAATGTTTAAGGTTGACCTTTTGGACATAACTTGCACTCATATCAGCTGCCCATATATATGAATATGGTATAACTTTAATTAAATCAACAGCACTTGCCCTATCGCAAACAATCAATTTCTTCTTAGCCTCATAGTGTTCTTGATTCTTTTTTGCGATTCCTATATTAGATAAAGGCAAATAGTCTTCTCCATAATCAATTTCTATATAAGAAGCAAACTCTTCTTTTGTTATATAATCACTCGTTATTGTTTCAGCACAAACTATAGGCCTAGCTTTAAACCTTGAAACTTCTTCATATCGCAAATCCTTTCCGTCACATACTGAATAGAGCCCCGGCAAATACATTTCCTGCACTCTTACTATACCAAGCTTAAAATTACCTTGTAAGATATTTTCAAAAGCCGTTGCAGTACTCGTTTCGCTGTAAACTATTTCTATTTCTTTATTTTCATCAAAAGATGCCACGGTTTTTCCAAACGCCACCGTAATGTAGTTGGATCTTGGAACAGATATATTAAGACTTACTTTTTTCTTTTCATTATTTTTATACGCACTTTCAAGAGATTCAATGCGCATTAAGATTTTTTTTGCTTCTCTTAAAAATTCTTCACCTTGAATAGTAGGAATTATACCCTTAGATGTTCTTCTAAAGATTTTTATGCCAACCGACTCTTCAAGTTCCTTAATACTTCTACTTAAATTTGGTTGACCCATGTATAAATTTTCAGCTGCCTTTGTTATAGAAGCGGTCTTCTCTACTTCAACAGCATATTTTAAATGGAGTATATTCATAAGTTTACCTCCTTATCATATTCTCTCATATAGTTCATAATTTAATTATACTCTTATTTATTATTAAGTCAAGCTATTTTTCTTATAAAAACACCAAAGTTTATAATTGTTTCATGTGCATTTTCACTATATTTTAATTCTTTTAAAGCATTACGAGCTAATTTTTAAATATTTTTCACATTATAATTGAAAGTAATCATTAATAATGGTATTATATATAAAAATTATTTGACAGGAAGAATTGTATGGCAAAAAAAATTTACTGCGTTAAAGCAGGACGAAAAACAGGAATTTACCACACTTGGGACGAGTGCAAAAAACAAGTTGACGGCTTCTCAGGTGCTATTTATAAAAGCTTTTTAAAAATGGATGAAGCCGTATCCTATATGGGTGATGTTTCTGAAAAAGCCAAACCCGAAAGCACAAATATAACAGAAAAACCTTTAAAAAGCAATACAGATAAAGCTATCGCCTATGTTGATGGAAGCTACAAGCATGAAACAAGAGAATTTTCTTGTGGAGCAGTTTTATTCTACAAAGGCGATGAAAAACATTTTTCAAAAAAATACGACGACCCATCTTTGGCTGAAATGAGAAATGTAGCCGGAGAAATAATGGGTTCTGTCACTGTTATCAGATATTGTTTAGAAAATAACATTCCCGAAATAGACGTTTATCATGATTATGAAGGAATTTCTAGATGGGCAAAGGGCGACTGGAAGGCTAATAAAGAAGGAACAAAATCATATAGAGACTTTTGCCAAAAAAGCGCACAAAAAATGAAAATTAATTTTGTTAAAGTAAAGGGACATTCGGGCGATAAATATAATGACCTTGCCGATGAACTAGCTAAAAAAGCCCTTGGAATTTGAAAAACATAACATATTTTCACCTTTAAATTAAAAAGGAGAGTAAATCACTTTGAAAAAGCATATCACTGTTAAGCAAAACGACAGCGGTCAAAGATTAGATAAGTTTTTAACTAAAAATTTCACTAATTTACCTATGTCAATGTTATATAAATGCATTAGAAAAAAAGATATCAAGGTAAATGGTAAAAGGTGTGAAGCATCTCAAAAGCTAAAGGTAAATGATGAAATTTACCTGTTTCTTCACGATGAGTTTTTGCAAACAGCACCTAAGGAATATGACTTTTTAAAAGCTCCATTAAAACTTGATATTATATACGAAGACGAAAATTTACTAATAATTGACAAAAAGCCCGGTCTTATAGTTCACCCTGACGAAAACTATCATTTCGACTCATTAATAGCTAGAATTCAGCATTACCTTTATAAAAAAGAAGAGTATAACCCCGAAAACGAGCACGCCTTTGCACCTGCTTTGATTAATAGAATAGATAGGAACACATGTGGGCTCATAATGGCCGCTAAAAATGCAGAAACCCTTAGAATAATGAACCAAAAACTTAAAGAGCGAGAAATACATAAATATTATTTACTTTTAGTTCATGGTATTCCGAAGGTAAAATCATGCTTATTAAAGTCTTATTTAGAAAAAAATGAAAAACAAAACAGAGTTTATATTTCAGATACTCCTACAAAAAACAGCAAAACTATTTTAACAAGATATGAAGTCATAAAGGAAAACAAGGGAAATTCTCTTTTAGAAGTCGAACTATTGACAGGCAGAACTCATCAAATCAGGGCACATCTTGCAAGCATCGGGCACCCGATTTTAGGTGATGGTAAGTATGGAACTAATGAAATTAACAAGAAATTTGACTATAAATATCAGGCTTTACAGTCAAATAAGTTAATATTTGATTTTAAGAGTGACGCACTTTCGCTTGAATATTTAAATGGTAAAATTTTTACCGCAAACCCACCTTGGTTTTCTAAATATATTTAATTCTTTTTCTTGATTTTTAAATAGAAAAATAGTATAATTATGTAAATAAGCTCATAAAGGATTGAAATAATGATTGAATTAAGTCAGACAAAACAAAATATATATAAAGAATCTTGTCCCATTATTATTAAAAACGGCACTGTTTTTAAAGATGAGGACAAGTTGTTTGCTATGCTCGAAATAAAAAGTATCTCATCTATTCCAATTACTTCTATTATGGTTGATTTACATGTTTTTAACAGAGCTAACAATGAAGTTGAAGTTATTAGAGACTACATGTACCTTACAGATAATCTTGAAAGAGGGCAAGAATTTGGCAGTGATACATTAATAGAACTTAGTGCACCGTCTTCTTTAACACTTGCAATCGCTATAAGGCGCATAGTTTTTTCGGATGATAATATTTGGGACGGCTCTAACTCCATTTTGTTCGAAGCTCTTCCGGAACTTAAAACAATAGAAGAAGAACTTGAAGAAGAAGAGACTGTCGCACAATATAAAAGAGATTTTAATAACATTTTTGCAGAAAAAAAAGACGTCGAATCTTTGTATGTTCCATCATTTTATAAAGATTTGTGGTTTTGCTCTTGTGGCGAGATAAATCATAATTACGAGGAAAAATGTTTTAATTGCGGTGCTATGTATATTCCTCAACAAGAACATATTTTCAATAGGGTTCAACTTGCAAGTAATTTAGAAGATCATAAGAAATACTTAATTAAAAAAGCCGAAGAAGAAAGGCTTGAAAAAGAAAGACTTGAAAAAGAAGCCGAAGAAAAAAGGCTTGAAGAAGAAAGACTTGCTTTAGAGGAAAAAGAAAGACAAATTAGAATAATTAAACACAAAAAAAGAATCAGAATCATGGCTATCAGCATCTCTATACCCGTGGCAATAGCCATAATGGTTTATATTTACATATTAAATGTTTACTTGATTCCAAACCAAAAATACAATGATGCCATGGGAATGCTCTCTAGCGAGCAATATGACGAGGCTATATCCACACTTGAATCGTTAAACGGATATTCAGACAGTGCTTTTAAAATTCATGAAGTAAACTTTGCAAAAGCAAAATCACTTTTGGAAGATGGTAATTTAGACGAAGCTATCACAATTTTTGAGTCTATAAAAGACAAGATTAATGTTACCGAATTTTTAAATCAAGCTTATTATCAGAAAGCTTTAATACCATATAACGAATCTGATTTTGTCACTGCTATAGAGCTTCTTACTCCAATTTCAGGCTATAGCGATGTCGACGACTTACTATTAAATGCAAATTATCAGCTAGCTTTACTTTATACAAGCGAAGGTAATTTTGAGGCTTCTATCCCATATTTCGAAAAATTATCAGGAACACATTCTACGGAGCTTCAAGCGGTTTACTTTACTTATGCACAAACCCTTTATACCGAGGGCAATACCGAAGAAGCAGAAAAATATTTTGCATACATCACATCTACCGAGCTTGCCGCACAAGTTAATGAGCTTCATTATCAAACAGCGGTTGCACTTTTAGCCGAAGGAAAATTTGACGAAGCTTCTGTAATTTTCACAGAGCTTGGCGACTACAGCGATAGTAAAACACAGGTTTTGGGTATAGAATATGCTAAAGCAGAAGAGCTCTTTAATGCTGGACTTTATTCCGAGGCTATTCCTCAGTATGAAAAAGCAGGAGACTATCCAGGTGCATTAGATAAAATCAACGAATCTTACTATCAAATAGCCCTAAAAACCTTGAATGACGGTGAGTATATCGAAGCATCTGAAAAATTCACAGCTCTAGGCGATTATAGAGATTCAGCCACAAAGGCGGATGAAGCCATTTACAGACTTGGTTCTGAGCAATTAAACAATGGTGATGTTGTCGATGCTTATAACACATTATATGCAATTAAAGACTACTTACCAGCTCTTCAGTTACTCGGCTCAAACAGTTTATTTTATATTTATATTTACGATCCTGGTAACGGACCTAACCCACTTTATGAATAATATTTGACTTAAAAGTTTTGTGCCTTTGCACAAAACTTTTATTATGAAAAGAGAAAGGACTTTACATGAGTAATAAAAACTTTGGAGCAAACAAAATGGGAACACAAAAAATGCTCCCACTAATCTTATCTATGGCATTGCCATCTATGTTTTCAATGCTTGTTCAAGCTTTATACAATATAGTCGACAGCTTTTACGTTTCAAGCTATGACCCTGATGCTTTATCGGCAGTAACACTTGCATTTCCTATACAAAATATTTTAATCGGATTATCAGTAGGTACTGCTATAGGCGCTGGCTCATTAATCTCAAGAAAACTTGGAGAGAAGAATATAGAATTTGCCAATAAAACCGCTTCTACAGGCATGGTTTTATCTGTACTTACCTCTATCCCCTTTGTTTTCTTTGGCTTGTTTTTTACCCGTCCATTTTTATTGATGTTTGAAAGTAATGAAAATATTATTTCAATGGGTATGGATTATCTTTCTATTACATCAATTTTTTCATGCTTTGTCTTTGTCCAAATTGCAGGTGAAAAAATCCTTCAGTCCACAGGAAATATGATTTGGCCTATGATTTTGCAGCTTATTGGTGCTATTACGAATATTTTGCTAGACCCTGTTTTTATTTTCGGATATTTTGGCATTCCAGAAATGGGTGCCTTAGGTGCTGGAATCGCCACTGTTATCGGCCAATTTGTTGCGGCTGTCATTACACTGATTGTCATGTTTAAGCAGAAACATGAAGTTGTAATTTCATTTAAAGGATTTAAATTTGAAAAATCAGTTTTGATAGGTATATATAAAGTGGCAATCCCTACAGCTGTTATGTCAAGTATTGCTTCTATCATGGTTATGGCTTTAAATGCAATTCTTGCTACATTCTCTACCGCTGCATACACAGTTTTAGGTATATTTACAAGAATGCAGTCATTTGTTTTAATGCCTGTTTTTGGTCTTTCAAACGGACTTATGCCTATTCTTGGCTATAATTATGGCGCACGAAACAAAAAGAGACTAATGAGTGCTCTTAAAATCGGTATCATCCTAGCATTAATCATAAACACTACAGGAACCGCTATATTTATGATTTTCCCAAGTGAACTTCTGTCAATTTTTAATGCTACTCCCGAAATCTATGAAATCGGTATACCTGCTATGAGAATATCTTCTGTCTATTTTATAACAGCTGCTATCGGTATCATAATTTCAACTATGTTCCAAGCTGTTGGAAGAGGAATGTACAGCCTTATCAGCTCACTTTTAAGACAACTATTTGTCATCGTTCCTCTTGCTTATTTTCTCTCAAAAATCAGCTTAACTGCCTTTTGGTACGCCTTCCCAGTGGCTGAGATCATTGCAATGATTGCTATTTTCTACTTTTTCTTTAAAGTTTATAAAAATGAAATCAAGCCTATGGGCGATACATAATAGCTATTAAGAAGCCCTTTCCATTTCAATTTTTAGTCTGCCGATTATCCTTTTTTCCAGTCTTGAAATATATGACTGCGAAATCCCAAGGGTGTCGGCGACTTCTTTTTGTGTGTGCTCTTTGTTTTTATTAAGACCAAATCTAAGTTCCATTATATGTTTTTCCCTCGGCGCTAGTCTTCCGACTGCTGCTAAGAGGACTGATTTTTCAGCTTCGCTTTCGACACCCCTTCCGATCGCATCTGGCTCACTTCCGAGTAAATCTGAGAGTAATAATTCATTTCCATCCCAATCAACATTTAACGGGTCGTCTATAGATATCTCGTGCTTTAACTGTGAACTTTTTCTTAAATGCATTAAAATCTCGTTTTCAATGCACCTAGATGCATAGGTTGCAAGTTTTATATTTCTATCTGGACTAAAGGTATTAACCGCTTTTATCAGTCCTATTGTGCCTATGGATATCAAATCTTCCGAAGAAGCACCAGGGCTTTCAAATTTTTTTGCTATATAAACCACTAGCCTTAAATTATGTACTATAAGAGGTTCCCTTGCTCCGGGGACTTCATTTTTTATGTTCTGTATTACTTTTTCCTCTTCCGATTTACTAAGAGGAGGCGGCAAAACCTCAGGCCCATTTATATAATGGCAATACTCTTCATTTGAAATCACTAAACTGCTTATAAACTTTTTTAAAAAATTTTGTACTCTCTTTATAATATTCATAGCTTCACCTCTACATCAATATTTGTGGATTTATTAAACAATTATAGCTCCCATGTGATAATTTTCCGTCAAAAACCGCAAGATAACATTCCACCTCTTTTCCATCTTTTTTCAAATACATTTTCTCAGGTTTAAACGCTGGAATCAAGCCGCTCCCTCCTAGAGTATTAAACGGCACAAGCCTATATATCTCAGTTTTTTCAGTCTTTATCTCTTTTAAACTATCTTTTTCAGCCACAACTACAGGAAGTCCAGAAAACGGCTCCTTAAGGTCGTTTCCCGTGTCTTTCTTTGCAAAAAGTTCAACAATACAACCATTTTGCTCTACCACAATTTTATGAAATAAAAATGGATTTTCACCCTTACCTCTTAGAATTCTCATAAGTTCCGATGCTCCATAAGATAGCGATGTAAAAATGAGCAATAATAACGGTGAAATTTGAAAATATGGCTTACCTCCTATAACAGCAGCACTTTTTGTCAAAAATGAAAGCATGAGTACTATTCCGCTAAACGCAAAACTTATAAATAAAAATGAAGCATAATATTTAATTAATATTTTTATATTTCCATCATAGAAACTTGCAAAACACACTAACAATCCAAATATTAATGCTAATATGTAATTAATTATGTCATTCAGCATAAAAAGTGAAATTAAGCTAACTACCGCTCCTGTCACTGCACCTAAAAGCAGTCTTGAAGTTTTTGTTCGTAAATTGTAAAATTTCTTCACACCAAGTAGAATAAAGTAATCTACATATAAATTTACCAAAAACAAAATATCGGCATATATTACCACTCTACCACCCCCGCTCGTCATTTTTTAATTTAATAATATCAACTAAATAGTGAATAAACTGTCATACCTTGTTGTCTAGGTTAAATTTTTATTTACATAAAATTTAATAATTAAAAACACTATCTTTTTGACAAAAAATTTGCTATAATAATTTAAATATAATCAAAAAACACTACTATTTAGGAGGCAATTATGTCATTTGATAATTTAATCAAGAAAATTTATGAAAAACAAAATCCAACCGTAGTCGGACTAGACCCAAAACTTAGTTATATCCCACCATATATTTTAGATGCGGCAGAAGCAGAATTTGGCAAAACATTTGAAGCAGCGGCTTTTGCACTTATAGAATATAACAAGGCTATAATTGATGAAATCTATGACATCGTGCCAGCAATCAAACCACAAGTAGCCTATTATGAAATGTATGGGTGGCAAGGTCTAAAGGTACTTTCTGAAACTATTGACTATGCTAAATCTAAAGGCATGTACATCATTACAGATGGTAAAAGAAACGATATAGGAGCTACTATGCAGGCGTATACCACTGCTCATTTAGGCTCTACAGATTTATTCGGCGCAAAAGAAGAAGCCTTCAGCGGCGACTCTTTAACTGTAAATGCATATCTTGGCACTGACGGCATATCCCCTTTGCTTTCGGCATGTAAAGATGGTGACAAAGGAATTTTTGTGCTCGTAAAGACTTCTAATCCGTCTTCTGGCGAGCTTCAAGACAAAAAGCTTGAAAACGGAAACACTGTCTACAAAGAAATGGCAGAAATGTGCAAAATCTGGGGTCAAGATTTAATGGGTGAATACGGATACAATGCCGTTGGTACTGTCGTAGGAGCTACTTACCCAGAGCAACTTTTAGAAATGAGACAAAACTGTCCTAACACTTTCTTCTTAGTACCAGGCTATGGTGCACAAGGCGGCGGAGCAGATGAAGTTATGCCAGCCTTTGATAAAAACGGTTTAGGTGCTATTATCAACTCTTCAAGAGGAATTATTTGCGCATGGCAAGACGAAAAGTGTGACGAAAGAGACTTTGCAAAAGCCGCAAGAAGAGCCGCACTAAAAATGAAAGACGACCTTATGTCTAAATTAGGAAAAATATCTATATAAAGAGGTATACTATGAGTACAAAAAAATTTGATGTTCAACAATGTAAAATTATTAGTAAAAAAGAAATTGCAAAAGATACTTTTGACTTTGTAGTGCATTCACCATATTTTGCAAAGACCGCTCTTCCGGGTCAATTTGCACATATCCGTGTTCCGTCTAAGACGCTTAGACGCCCTATATCAATCTGTGATATAGATAAAGATAACGAAACCATGAGGCTAATTTTTCAAATAAGAGGTGAAGGAACAAGAGAGCTTTCACTCTTTGATGAAGGAGACGTTCTTGATATTTTAGCACCACTTGGTGACGGCACTTTTACTATGTTTGAAAGTGAGAAAAAAGCTCTTTTTATCGGTGGTGGCATCGGTGTTCCTCCGCTTTTATATGCAGCTAAAAATTATGGCAAAAACGCCGTGGTTATAATCGGCTTTAGAGACAAAGATAGCGTTATTCTTGAAGACGACTTTAAAAACCTAGGATGTGAAGTAATTGTCACGACTGATGACGGCTCATACAGTCATCACGGTCTTGTTACCGATGTAATTCCCGATAAGAAATATGATGCCGTTTACTCTTGTGGCCCTACCCCTATGCTTAAAGCCGTTAAGTCTTTTGCCGAAAAAACTGACACTTTCTGCGAAATTTCTTTGGAAGAAAGAATGGCATGTGGAATCGGTGCTTGCCTTGTTTGTGCATGTAAGCTTAAAAAGGAAAGTGACGACGAGTATTTTGGGCATGTTTGTAAGGATGGCCCTGTATTTAACAGTAAAAAGGTGGTGTTTTGATGTCAAAATTAAATGTAAATTTAGCTGGCGTAGAGTTTAATAACCCACTTATTGCCGCTTCTGGCTGTTTCGGTTTTGGCGGTGAGTACAGCAATCTTTATCCTTTATCTGCCTTTGGCGGAATCTCTCTTAAAGGCACAACTTTAAATTACAAGCCGGGCAATCCTCCGCCTAGAGTTGCAGAAACACCAGGCGGAATGCTCAATGCTGTCGGGCTTCAAAACCCCGGTGTAGAACACTTTCTAGAAAATGACTTACCACTTTTGAAAAATCAAAATACTAGACTTATTGCCAATATTGCTGGTTCATGTGCCGAGGACTATCAAGCAGTCGCCGAGAAACTCGAAGGCAGTGACATCGACATGATAGAACTCAACATCAGCTGTCCAAATGTAAAAGAGGGTGGCGTACAGTTCGGAACGAGCTATAAGTCGGTTTGTGAAATCACTAAGCTTGTAAGAAAGTCTACTACTAAACCATTAATAGTTAAGTTAACACCCAACGTTACAGATATAAGTGAAATGGCACTAGCGGCTGAAAGTGAAGGCGCCGACTGCGTTTCCTTAATAAATACTCTAACCGGCATGAGAATCGACATAAACACTGGTAGACCAATCATCAGAAACAATACTGGTGGCTTATCGGGTCCCGCCGTACTTCCTGTGGCGATTAGAATGGTGTGGCAAGTGGCTTCTAAGGTAAAAATTCCGATTATCGGCCTTGGCGGAATCAGCACATGGCAAGACGCTGTAGAAATGCTAATGGCGGGAGCTACTGCTCTTCAAATCGGAACTGTGCTTTTTACTGACCCTTATGCGCCTATCAAAATTGCAGTAGGTCTTGAAAATTACATGAGTGAAAAAGGCATTAAGCATATTTCTGAAATCACTGGCAGTATCAAACCGTGGTAATGGAAAGAGGGATTTGATGATAATACTTTCTATCGACCTTGGAAAAGTGAGGACTGGCACGGCAATTTGTGATAAAAACGAGATTATCGCCTCACCTCTTGAAATGATTAAAGAAACTAATCGTGAAAAGCTGAGTGAGAAAATTAACGAACTTGTAAAGCTTAAAAGCGCCGAATTAATAGTGATAGGACTTCCTAAAAACATGGATGGTACCGAGGGTGATAGTGCAAAAGGTGTCCGAGAATTTGCTGTTTTATTGGAAGAGAAAACTGGTATTAAGGTTGATTTTTTTGATGAAAGAGGCACAACAATCACGGCTCACGGCTATTTTAATCTTACCGATACAAGAGGTAAAAAGAGAAAAGAGAATATCGACATTGCCTCTGCCGTTATAATTCTTGAGGACTATTTGAGAAAGCGAAAAAATAATAATACACTATAATTCATAAATTGATTTACAAACAAAGTAAAATATAGTACAATATGATATAGAATATTGTACTATATTTTTTAATCAAAAAAATGAAAGTGAGAAAATTTATGTCTAACTATATAATTATAAGCGATTCTACTACGGATCTAAGTAAAAAAATGATTGATGATCTTGGTATAGGTATTGTACCTTTTAAATTCATTATAGAGGGTAACACTTACGAAAATTTGCCTGATGAATCTTCAATGAGTAATAAAGAGTTTTACAAAAAACTTAGAAGTGGTAGCATGTCGACAACTACACAAGTTAACAGCACAGAGTTCACAGATATGTTTGAAAAATACCTATCAGAGGGACTTGATATTTTATACATAGGATTTTCATCAGGCTTAAGCGGAACTTATCAGGCTTCAACAATAGCAAAAGAAGAACTCCTAAAAAAATATCCAGATAGAAAAATTGAGCTCTTCGATACAAAAGCCGCTTCTATGGGGCAAGGCCTTTTAGTTTACCTTGCTTGTGGTAAAAAATCTGATGGTTGCAGCATGGATGAGGTTTTAGATTTTCTAAAAAACAATTATCTAAAGCTTTGCCACTGGTTCACTGTTGATGATTTACATCATCTAAAAAGAGGTGGTAGGGTTTCAGCTGCAGCTGCTGCAGTTGGTACGGTTCTAGGAATCAAGCCTGTTCTACACATGGACGATGAAGGGCATTTGATTCCAAGGTCGAAAATAAGAGGCAGAAAACAATCATTAGATTCACTTATTAAGAAAATGGAAGAAGTTGTCATTAATCCTAAAAACCAAACTGTTTTTATCAGCCACGGAGACTGCATAGACGATGCCGAATACGTCGCTTCACAAGTTAAGAAAAAGTTTTCTCCTAAGGAAATCGTTGTTAATTTCATAGGCCCTGTTATAGGTGCACACTCAGGTCCTGGAACCGTAGCTTTGTTCTTCTTAGGTAGTGAAAGATAAAAAATTAGCGGATAGTAGATAATTCTACTATCCGCTTTAATTTTTATCTGCGTCTTTTCCTCATCTTATGAAGCCCATAGCCGATAACAACTATACAAAAAACACACGCCGCTACAGATGCACCTATAGAAAGCGAATTATGGCCAAATGGCCCTGCTATCATGCTAATAATTATTGCTATCAAGGCAAAAACCATCAACAGTATCATAAACCCTTTATCAAGTATATTTTTCATGATGTAAACCATGTCGCTCACGAAGGCAAAACTATCACTTTCGGTCGACTATTCCTTTCATTCATTTAGCATTTGTCTCTTCATATAAACTATCGCACAAATTTGCAAAATCGTCTATGCTCAGTGCCTCTGCCCTCTTGTTTTCTTCAATTTCGGCATTTTTCATAGCTTTTTTAATGATATCTTTGCTCATCCCAAGACCGCTTGAAAGAGAATTGACAAGATTTTTTCTTCTTTGTGAAAAGCCAGCCTTAATAAGCTTAAAGAACAACTCTTCACTCTTAACACTCACACTCGGTTTATCAAAAACATTAAGCTTAATGACCGCAGAATCCACCTTTGGTGCTGGAAGAAAACTTCCTTTACTTACTCCAAAAAGAATTTCAGGCTCGCAGTAATATCTAACCGCTAGGCTAACAGCTCCACACTCTCTTGTTCCAGGTAAGGCACATAGTCTTTGAGCAGCTTCCTTTTGAACCATTACGGTTATAGTGTTTATCGGCAGTTTTTCTTCTAAAAGCTTCATGATTATCGGTGAAGTTATATAGTACGGAAGATTTGCACATACTGAGATTCTTTCGCCCTCAAATTCCTCTTCAATTAATTTGTTAAGGTCAATTTTAAGTATGTCTCCACTTACAATCTTTACGTTCTCGCACTCTGAAAGGCTGTCCTTCAAAACTGGCAAGAGCTTTTTATCAAGCTCTACCGAAACAACTTTTTTGGCATATTCTGACAACTCATAAGTTAAAACTCCGACACCGGGTCCTACTTCTATGACGTTCTCATCTTCGCATGTTTCAGCCATTCTTGGGCAAACAGTGGGGTTAATCAAAAAGTTTTGCCCTAGTGATTTTGAAAAATTAACCCCATGCCTTTTCATTAATTCTTTAATATGATTTATATCTGATAATTTAGACATTTTCACTCCCGATTATTTAATAATCTTTTCTTCACACTCAGGCACAATCATAGACAAAAATTCATCTATATTCATCGAACCTAAATCGCCTTCTTTTCTGTGCCTTATCGAAACAGAATTATTCTCTATGTCCTTATCACCGATTAACAGCATATAAGGCACTTTTTGAAGTTGTGCTTCTCTAATTTTGTATCCAATTTTTTCACTTCTATCGTCAACATCGCATCTAAAACCTTTAAGTTCTAACTCTTTTTTCACTTCATAAATTCTATCTAAATGTCTGTCGGCTATCGGTAAAAGCTTAACTTGAACTGGAGAAAGCCAAAGAGGAAATGCACCTGCATACTTTTCAATTAGAAGCGCAAGAGTTCTTTCATAGCAACCAATAGATGTTCTATGGATGATGTACGGATTTTTTGTTTGACCGTCTTTATCAACATATTCCATGCCAAATTTTTCGGCAAGCATTTGGTCGATTTGAATTGTGATTAAAGTGTCTTCCTTGCCGTGTACATTTTTGATTTGAATATCAAGTTTTGGCCCGTAAAACGCTGCCTCGCCTATTCCCTCTTCATATGGAATTTCTAAATCGTCAAGAATTTTTTGCATTACTCCTTGAGCTTCATCCCACTGGAGTTTTGTTCCAATATATTTCTCTCTGTTTGTCTCATCCCACTTTGAAAAACGGTAGCTGATGTCTTCATAAAGGCCCAAAGTTTTGAGCATGAAGATTGCAAGTTTTAAGCAGTCCGAAAATTCATTTTCAAGCTGTTCAGGCAAGCACATTAAGTGACCTTCTGAAATTGTAAATTGTCTAACTCTAATTAGTCCGTGCATTTCACCGCTCGACTCGTTTCTAAAGAGTGTCGAAGTCTCGTTGTATCTTAGCGGAAGCTCTCTATAAGAACGTTTTTTGCTTAAATAAGCTTGATACTGGAATGGACATGTCATCGGTCTTAATGCAAAAACTTCTTTATCTTCGCTTTCATCACCTAAAACAAACATTCCGTCTTTATAATGGTCCCAGTGCCCTGATATTTTATATAGGTCGCTCTTTGCCATAAATGGTGTTTTTGTTGGAATCCATCCTCTTCTTTGCTCCTCGTCCTCAACAAATCTTTGAAGCAGTCTAAGAATTGTCGCACCGTTTGGAAGCATTACAGGAAGTCCTTGACCTATTGCATCACAAGTTGTAAAAATCTCAAGCTCTCTACCAAGTTTATTGTGGTCTCTCTTTTTGGCCTCTTCAACCATGAGTAGATACTCATCAAGCTCCGCTTGCTTTGGAAAAGCAGTTCCATACACCCTTTGAAGCATTTTATTCTCAGAGTTTCCTCTCCAATACGCTCCAGTTACCGATGTAATTTTAACCGCCTTTAACATCCCTGTACTCATAAGGTGTGGACCTGCACACAAATCGACAAAGTCACCTTGTTTGTAAAAAGAAATTGTCTCGCCCCTCATTCCAAGCTCTTTTATAAGCTCGGCTTTGTACGGCTCATCACACATTACTTCTAATGCAGAATTTTCATCTATGTCCATTCTTACAATTTCAATATTTTCTTTGATTATTTTCTTCATTTCAGCTTCGATTTTTGGTGCATCTTCATTAGTTAATGGATAGTCAAAGTCATAGTAAAATCCATTATCTACCGAAGGGCCAATCGCAATTTTCGCTTCAGGATAAAGCCTTTTAACCGCTTGAGCTAGTACATGTGAAGCCGTATGTCTATACGCACTTTTTCCGTCCTTGTCATCAAATGTTAAAATTTCAAGTTCGCAGTCTTTAAAAATTTTTGTTCGCAAATCGCAAACCAATCCATCAATTTTTGCCGCACATGACGCTTTGTACAGCCCCATTCCTATGCTTTTTGCAATTTCTGCAACTGAAATTCCATCGTCAAACTCTTTGATATTTCCTTTTAAGTTTACTTTAATCATAATAATACTCCATTCTAAAAAATAAAAAACTGCCCGAGAAGTCCTAACAAAGACCTCCGGGGCAGGAAAATTCCTACGGTTCCACCCGAATTTTAGGGATAACCCTCTCATTCACACTTTAACGCAGTAATACGTTTGCCTTATTTCAGCAAAAGCTCCGAGGTGGTACTTTAAATCTATTTACGATGGTGTCTTTCAGCAAGGATTAAAACCCGAACACCACTCTCTTTCATAAACTATGACAAAAAGCTTCTCATCTATGCTACTAATATGATATTATCACTTAAATTTAATTTTGTCAATACTTTTGAGCTGCACCGACTATAACAGCGTTGTCCGCATTTGTGCTAAGCAGCACTGGAAGACCTAGTTTACGCTGTAAAAATCTATCCACTCCATAAAGTTTAGCACCGCCGCCTGTTAAAATTATCTGATCTCTTCTAATATCACCCAAAATTTCTTCGGGTACAAAATCGAGTGCCTTTTGAACCGAAGCATATATTCTATTCATAGGGTCTAAAAATGCTTCCAATACTTCATCGGATGTAACTATCATATCTTTCGGCATACCTGTATTTATGTCTTGTCCTATTACATGCCACGACGTTAGCTTATCTCTTGCAACTACAGAGCCAATTTCCCTTTTAGTTTGCTCTGCCATTAATTCTCCTATGCTAAGATAATTCTTTTTTCTTACATAGTTAATTAAAGCCTCATTAAAATTATGTCCACCCACCAATACTTTTTGCTCAGAAATAACCTTTCCACCGGCTAAAACCGCACTAGTCGTATGACTATAACCTATGTTAATCACCATAATACCTGTAGATGATTTTAAATTCATACCCGAACCTTTTACCGTCGCTATAGTATCATCAATATAGTTAATTTTTCTTATTCCACTTCTTTCAAAAACATCTGAAATCGCATGTTTTTGCACGTCGGTTATATCTGTCGGAATAGCTACCATTGCAGATGGAAGCATAAGTTTACCTGAAACTATCTTTTTTATATGAGTGGTTAACATGTATTCAGCCATGGTAAAATCTGTCACAACACCTCTTTTAAACGGCCTATGAAACTCCACGTTTTCGCTGGTTCTTCCTATCATATTATAGGCTTCTCGGCCTATCGCAATGACTTCTTTTGTCTTTCTGTTTACAGCCATAATTGACGGCTCTTTTATCACGATGCCCTTTCCCATTAAATTTATTCTTATATAATAGCTTCCTAAATCGACTGCAATTACCGATGAAAACATTTTTCGTCCTCCTAAATTTGTTTTGCTGATGTATCTTCCATACATATACATTTTATGTGCTTAGCTCCCGCTAAATAAAGCTCTTTTGTACATTCGCACAAGGTTGACCCCGTGGTTATAATATCGTCGACTAAGATAATATTCTTGTCCATAATTTCACCCTCTGCTTTATACACACCTTTTACATTTTCTGCTCTGTCTTTAGCACTTAATTCATGTTGTATCCTTGATTCTTTCACTTTATATAATAGCTTTTCATATGGAACACCCACAATTTTTGATAGACTCTTTGCAAATAATTCTGCTTGATTAAATCCCCTGTCGCTCTCTTTCTTATATGTCATTGGCACAAACGTTATTGTATCGTAATCATTTATAATTTCGATATCCAGAAAGTCACAAATGACTGTGGCATATTTTCTAGCATATGCCGTTTTCTCATTAAATTTAAACCTATTTACTGCATTAAATTTCTTAGCATCGTGTGGAAGTAGGCTTTCGCACTTTAGAAAATGAGTTGTTTCTCCCATTTTAATATTAAAATTTCTTTGAATTAATCTTTCAGGCATGCATTTACTGCAAAGAAATCGGTCGGTTTTTACATAAATTCCACAGCTTAGGCATCTATTTGGGAAAAACAAAGACAGAATTTTACGCTCAATCACTTATATCACCCTTTAGCATATATTTAAGGCCTGTATATCTAAGTGTACGTCTGTCGTTTACTACCATTTCTTCAATTACCGACTTGTCTCCTACGATTATCAGTATTTCTTTCGCCCTAGTAATTGCCGTGTATAATAAATTTCTGTATTTCAGCCGTTGAGCGCCTTTGAATAAAGGTATTATTACCGCTGGAAATTCATTTCCTTGACTCTTGTGAACTGTCACGCAATACGCATGCTCAAGCTCGGCTCCCGCCTGTTCAAGTTCATAAGCGACTGTCCTATCGTCTATTCTTACCTTTATTACCCCAGCTGATTTATCTATGGCTAAAATTTTACCCATGTCACCGTTAAAAACGCCCTCGCCATAAGTGCCGTCGTCCTTATACCACGGTAAGTCGTAATTATTTTTTATGTGCATCACCTTGTCGCCTTCTCTGAAAATTTTCCCGAGAATGTCGACTTGATTTTTATACTTATCAAAAGGGTTAATTCTCTCTCTTATTATGCCATTTAAAAATTCAGAGCCTAAGGCGCCTTTTCTACCTGGACACAAAATTTGTATATCCTCACTCGGATTAAAACCGTAGCTAGAAGGAAGTCTTGTTTCAATAAGTCCTGTCACCGTCTCAGTGACTTTTTCGTCCGAAAGACGGCTTAAAAAAAAGAAATCGCTGTCGGTTTTTGCTATGTCAGGCATTTCACCCTTTATAATTTTATGAGAATTCATGACAATCAGGCTTTTCCTCGACTGCCTGAATATCTCTTTAAGCTCTGTTTTAGGTATAATATCCGAATTTAACAAGTCGCTAAGTACATTTCCCGCTCCAACACTTGGAAGCTGATCGCTGTCTCCTACTAAAATCAATCTACACCCAAGAGGTAGTGCCGACAATAAGCCTTCCATAACCGCTATATCAACCATAGAGAGCTCGTCCACGATAACCGCATCGCACTCAAGTGGATTTTTTTCATTTCTCATGAACACTGGATTATCGTTTTCATCCCATTCCACTTGAAGCATTCTATGTATAGTCTTTGCCTCTTCTCCTGTAAGCTCACTCATTCGCTTAGCCGCTCTGCCCGTCGGAGCCGCCAAAAACACCTTTTCACCCTTTTTCTTAAGAATAGATATTATTCCGTTCAAAGTGGTGGTTTTGCCCGTTCCAGGACCTCCAGTGAGTATCAATATCCCCTTTTCAAGAGCTGACTTAATCGCTATTTTTTGCATCCCAGCATATTCTATTTTGTTTTGCTCTTCGGTAAGAGTTATTTCATCGTCAATTCCTATTATCGCCCTCGGTGGAAACTTCATCATCAGTGAAATTCTATCGGTGATGTACATTTCGCTTTGATAAAACGACGGAAGATAAATATACTCCGTTTCACCCATCATAAGGCATATCAAATCATTGCTTTCGCACATTGAAACTATCGCACTTTGTACGCTTTCTATTTCAACCGCTAGCATTTTATGTGCAGTACTGCATAGCTTTTTAGACGGTATACAGCTATGTCCGTTTCCCGCATTGTGCTTTAATATGTAAATAATTCCCGCTTTTACCCTTAAATTATTATCGGATGGTTTTTCCATGGAATATGCTATGCTGTCGGCAATTCCAAAATCTATGCCTATGCCATCATGGCAAAGACAGTATGGGTTTTCGTTTATCAAGTGCTCGGAATCAGCTCCGTATATCTTCCACACTTTTACCGCTTCTTCAGGCTTAATCCCAAATTTAGAAAGATAAACCATCAGCTCACGAATACCGTAGATTCTCTTAATTTCTGACGATATTTCCATCGCTTTATTTAGGCTAATTCCTTTTATCTGCCTAAGTCTTTCAGGCTCGTTTTCAATTACATTCATTGTATCTTCGCCAAATAAATCGACAATTTTTTTAGCTATTGCAGGTCCGATTCCCTTAACTGCTCCGCCAGATAAATATCTAAGCACGGCAGCGGCAGTTTTTGGTCTTAATTTTTCGAATGTATTTGCCTTAAACTGATTTCCAAAATTTTGATGATAAGTCCACTCGCCAATTATTTTTAAGTCTTCGCCTTTACTTATAAACGGAAAAATTCCAACAACCGTTATAACTTCATCATCGGTGGAAAATTCCATGACAGTATAGCGGTTGTTTTCATTATGATATACAATGTGCTCTACCGTTCCGCTTATTTCATATAATTCTGTCATTTTTCCACCACCGTAAATTCTATTACAAACTATTATACAACATTATTTGAATTTATAAAAGACTTACATTTGGAAATTTTTCAATAACTTTTTCAACTATTTCTTTTACTTCTTCACTTTTTGTCTTGTCGACTATGTAGACCTTTATCGGCGCACCTAAATTCATCCATTTCAAGCGTTCCATTAAGGTTCTAACCGCATTTTCGGCTTCGTCTATGTCTTCTATCACAACGCCCATGTAATACGGTGTTTTACCCGGCTTATACATCCAAAACTTCAGTTTTCTTGCAATATCAACAACTCCTACAACCGATAGTACACAAAGTCCCATAAGCAAAAACATATCCATAAGCACATATCCTCTCTGTTTTTGATATAATATGCACTTATGGAAATTTTGTTCATCTATTAAATTTATGCAAAGTAAGCTTTGAGTTCTTCTACTCTATCTGTCTTCTCCCACTTAACGCCTAAATCTTCTCTGCCCATGTGGCCGTAAGCCGCAAGCTGCCTGTAGATTGGCTTTTTAAGGTCTAGAGTTTTGATTATTGCAGATGGTCTTAAATCAAATATTTTTTCAACCGCCGCAGAAAGTTTGTCATCCTCATATTTGCCTGTTCCAAAGGTATCTACCATTATAGATACAGGATGTGCAACACCAATAGCATATGAAAGCTGAACTTCGCATTTTTTCGAAAGTCCTGCCGCTACGATATTTTTCGCAACATATCTTGCTGCATAAGCCGCCGATCTATCCACCTTTGTCGGGTCTTTTCCCGAAAAAGCACCGCCACCGTGACGACCCATTCCACCGTAGGTATCGACAATTATTTTTCTACCTGTAAGTCCGCTATCACCAACTGGTCCGCCTATAACAAATCTGCCTGTCGGATTGATATAAAACTTTGTGTTTTCATCAATAAATTCAGACGGTATTATTTTATTTACTACATGAGTTATCATGTCTTTTCTTATTTGACTTACACTCACATCTTCATCGTGTTGAGTCGAAATAACTACAGTGTCGATTCTCTTCACTTCATCGCCGTCGTATTCTACTGTAACTTGAGTTTTTCCATCTGGTCTTAGATATTTTAAAGTTCCATTTTTTCTGACTTTAGAAAGTCTTTTTGCTAGTTTATGAGCTAAAGAAATAGCCATTGGCATATATTCAGCAGTTTCGTCACAAGCATAACCAAACATCATACCTTGGTCTCCCGCACCAACTAAATCGTTTTCGTCTTTATCCTCACCATTTTGTGCTTCATAAGACTTGTTAACTCCCATCGCAATATCGGCGGACTGCATGTCTATTGATGTGATAACTGCGCAGTTGTTTCCGTCGAATCCACAATCAGCATTATTGTATCCGATGTCGTTTACAACGCTTCTAACAAGTGAATTCATGTCAACGTAGCACTCGGTTGAAATCTCTCCCATGACATGCACAACTCCTGTTGTGGCAGTTACTTCACACGCAACGTGTGCCTCGCTGTCCTTTTCTAAAATCGCATCTAAAACTGCGTCTGAAATTTGATCGCAAACTTTATCTGGATGTCCTTCTGTAACTGATTCTGATGTAAATAAATGTCTTGCCATATTAATCTTCCTTTCATTTTGAAAATAAAAAATCCCCACATTAATGTGAGGATTTATCGTCATCCTCATCTATCGGCATAAACCGCAGGAATTAGCACCTTGAACTTAATCAGGTTGCCGGGCGTCAACGGGCCTGTTCCCTCCGCCACTCTTGATAAGGTTATATTCAGTTTTTAATATTATATCACAGCAAAGCAAAAATTACAAGATACTTTTTATATATCTTTATCAATTATTGTATTTTAACCCAAAAACTTCCGCCATTAGCTATAGCATTATCAAGATCATTGGTATCCAAGTAGAAAATCTCCTCACTTTTTGAAATGAAATAGTTATGTGTCGTGTCCATATCTGTTGCGGAAACCTGATATCCCTGTAGTGCTTCCCCACGATAATCAATTATGGAAATTTTTGGCGTTGTAACAATAAATCCAGGATATTCACTTACTAAAAGAGCCTGAAGATAATCGCCTAATTCATTAGAAGAACTAGCAGGAGTGTTTGCAGCGCTGCTAGTTTCAGAACTGCTTGTTTCATTGTTGTCAGCAGCTTCAGGCACAGTAGAACCCGAAAGATAAGCGTTTTCTTTTGGTGTAACTTGAGACTCGCTGAAATACGTTAAATTATATGCCACCTCTTCTGTAAAATTGCTAAGATTACCCACATGATTATTCGGGAAACTATAAGCAAAATTTGGCTGTAAGCTTAAGCTAGTTCCTTTAACTGAAAACTCATAACTAAAAATAAAGCGAAAAGCTTTTCCTTCGCTGTCTAAATTTGCATCTGAAAGTGCATTCATAGTAATTAAATTATCTATAATAGAATATGAACCAGCCATTACAGGAGTTGTATCTGAGGAATACATTATAAATCTGCCACTATCGGTAAATTCCATATATTCCCCTGTTTCATTAGTACGCCAAATACCAACTATTGAAGAATTTAGAATCGGATTAATAATGGCTTCTTTGTAAAAATCATTATCTATAACCATTATTTCCTTTATAACTCCACTACTTTGATTTACGGTGAATTCATAGTAAATATCGCTTTCTTCAAAATAATACCCTACCTCTATTATAAGATCTTCCAAAGGTATCAATTCTCCCGTATTGCTGTTAAATCCATTTCCATAAGAAGTCGATGAGCCATATCCTAGCGTATTAATCAAATCGGTATAGTTATTACTGACTTTTAAACCGTAAAGGGTAAAATCAGGAGTGTAAATTGATAAATCTATAGCAGTTAGTTCATCACCATTTTTTTGATAAGCAACATAGGCAGTAACATTTGTACCTTCTCCATATTGTGCCCTTAACCCGTCAGATAATTCCTCTTTCCAAATAGGTTCACCAAATAAAGATGAAATTTCATCAGGAGTTAAATACAATAATTTATCAACTTCAGTAATACGAAGTTCTACGGTATCCGCAGATGAAGATACTTTTTCATCTTGGTTAGATTCAACATTTAGTTTATCACCTTCGACTTTGTCAGACACTTTATCAATGTCGTCTACATTACTTGCTACGTCACTCGCAGGTAGATTTTCAGAGCAAGCAACAAAAGTAAAAAGAATCACAACGGAAATAAAAATATAAAGCAATTTCACATTAGTAGCCTCCTAATAAATTATATAATAATATTACCACTTTTTTAAAGTAAAGTATATTCATAAATGCCACATGGAATTGTACGATAATGTGCTGTATTTCACTAAAATATGCATTATTAGTAAAAAACAAACCACATCCGAAATTATACGGATATGGTTTGAATAAGTGCTCAAATTTAAGCAAAAAGAAATTTAAGTCAGCTGAATATTTTTATATTGTTTTAACTCTACTTTCATCAGTGTGCATGCTTTCCGTGTATAATTGGAGATAGTGGTTTGTAAATTAAAAATGTAATAACGACGCTTAGAAAACCTTTTACAAATGTAAACGGAAAGTTGAAAATTGTAAGAGCATAGAATAAGTCGAGCTCTGCAGATGAATGTGAACCGATAAAAGGATTAATCGCAGAATACATTGCTAATATATCTTCCATTTTAAATCCTAGAATTGAAAAGTACATAGGATATATTATAAAAAAATTTGAAACAATTCCGCAAATACCCATGGTAAATGAGCCAATAAGTGCGGCAATTATTGCATTTTTCATTGTTCTTCTATGTTTATATATGTTTCCAGCGGTAAGAGCAAATGTCGCCGAAAGTATGAAGTTTGATAATTCTCCTACACCTGCCGTGGTTGTAAATAATAAATTAATTAAATTTTTAAGAAAAGCGACACCTACACCACTCATAGGCCCTAAGGCAAATGAAGCCAAAACCGCTGGAAAATCTGAAAAGTCCATCTTGATAAACGGCGGCATGACTGGCACATTAAAGCTAAAGAACATCAATACTGCTGAAACACCAGCTAATATAGCTGTTATAGTCATTTTTCGAATTTTATAGGAATTAGTTGTCATAATAATACACCTCTATAGTTATTTTGGTGTAAAAGAAAAGAAATGCCCCACAAAATGTGGGGCATTACATACAATAATTATTACTGTAAACTCTTCTTCTACCATCCGGACTATACCGTCGGCTTTGGAATTTCACCAAATCAGCCGTGCAACCGCACGGGTAGCGGGCTATACCGCCGGTGAGGAATTACACCTCGCCCCGAAGAACCTATTTATATAATATTAATTATATTTTTGAATTGCTACTTAATATTAAAGCTTAAAATTAAGCGTTAACACCTGTAACAACACCTGAACCTACTGTACGGCCGCCTTCACGGATAGCGAAACGAAGACCTTCTTCAATAGCGATAGGTGTGATAAGCTCAACATCCATAACAACGTTGTCGCCAGGCATACACATTTCTGTGCCTTCTGGTAGGTTGATAACACCTGTAACGTCTGTTGTTCTGAAGTAGAATTGTGGACGGTAGTTGTTAAAGAAAGGAGTATGACGTCCACCCTCATCTTTAGAAAGAACATAAACTTGTCCTTTGAATTTTGTATGAGGTTTGATTGAGCCTGGTTTAGCAAGAACTTGACCTCTTTCGATGTCAGCTCTTTGAATACCACGAAGTAGTGCACCGATGTTGTCGCCAGCTTCAGCATAATCAAGAAGCTTTCTGAACATTTCGATACCTGTGATAACTGTTTTTCTTGACTCTTCAGCAAGACCAACAATTTCGATTTCTTCTGAAAGGTTGATTTGTCCTCTTTCAACTCTACCTGTAGCAACTGTACCACGACCTGTGATTGTGAATACGTCTTCAACTGGCATTAAGAAAGGAAGATCTGATTTTCTTTCTGGAGTTGGGATATAGCTATCAACAGCTTCCATTAACTCAAGGATACAAGCGTATTCTGGAGCTGAAGTATCTGTTGATGATGATTCTAGAACGCCAAGGCCTGAACCTTTAACGATTGGAGTGTCATCGCCTGGGAATTCGTATTCGTTTAATAGATCACGGATTTCCATTTCAACTAAGTCTAATAATTCTGGATCATCAACTTGGTCTACTTTGTTCATAAATACAACGATGTAAGGAACGCCAACCTGTCTTGAAAGAAGGATGTGCTCTCTTGTTTGAGGCATTGGGCCGTCTGCTGATGAAACAACTAGGATAGCGCCGTCCATTTGAGCAGCACCAGTGATCATGTTTTTAACATAGTCAGCATGTCCTGGGCAGTCAACGTGTGCATAGT
>CAYJFP010000008.1:0-65881 GCA_964369415.1 uncultured Eubacteriales bacterium
TGAAACAAGTATGCTCAGTACCGATTGTGACTTAAATTCCTTTATAAATGATTTGCATAAAGAGGGATTTAAAGTCTTTATGGATGATTTTGGTATAGGGTATAGCTCGTTAGGGTTATTGAAAAATACACCAGTTGATGTTTTAAAATTGGATAAGAGCTTTTTTGTTGCATCACAAACTCGAGAACGCAGTATAGCTGTTGTGGCCAGCGTAATAAGATTGTCCAAAGATTTAAATATAAAAACTGTTGCAGAAGGAATAGAAACTTTAGAGGACTTAATTATATTAAAAGAAATGGATTGTGACATAGTACAAGGATATTATTATGCCAAACCAATGTCGGAAGATGATTTTAGAGCATTTTGCGATAGCGAAAAAAGTATAATGAAATTATAATGTAGATAACGGCCTGAATAGTATTTTGCAATTATATAATGGTTTTTTAGGTTTGTAGAAAGAGATAAAGTGAATTTAATAAGAGAAAAAGCGCTGATACACTGTATCAACGCTTTTCTCTTTTCTTATAATAAATTAACATAATAATAAACCCAATTATACCGATTAAAGATAAAATCAATCCATAATTTAACCATGGCGGGTAAAAATTAACTTCTACCGTATGGGTGCCACTTGGAATTTCTATAGCTAAGAAACCAAAGTTTGCTTGTAGTATAGGAACTTCACTTCCGTTAAGTGTTACCGAAATACCTTCTTCATAAGGGATAGGCAAGTATAAAATTGAAGGAGATGCAGATTCTACAGTGCCGACTACAGTAGAGGTGTAGTTGGGGTTTTCGAAGTTAACACCTTCATTAGTGTAATTTATCTCATTTTGTTGAAGGGTTAAGTTACTTAAAACGAAGTTGCAACTTGAGATTTGAACTATCATGCTCTTTGCATTTTGTGGTAAATTAAAGGAGTTTTGATCATTGTTATTATTAAGTCCGGTAAGATTTTTGTAAGTTGCATAACCACTTCCAGTATCAAAAAGTATATTTATATTAGACGCAGTACTAAACTCTAAGTCAAATTCAATAATGCTTTGAACATTTTTTTGATTAATCTGATTTTCATCAAAATATACTTCAAAATATGCATTCTCATTTGCTTTTGCACTAATCGACTGTGTTTCATGGTCTTCACTTATATCGCTGATGTTATATAAATATAAATTGTCAGAGCTAATTAATTCTGTGACGACCTTATCCTCTACAGAATCAACCTTTGATGAAGTGGCAATGTCTTTATTCAAAATCACGGCCTCTCCCATTATAAGCATTCTCTCGTCTAATGGCAAAGCATAAAAATCTTCTTCAGTCAGATAATTCTCATATAGTAAACCGACTGTATTAATGTTTGTATTCATATAAAGGGTTTTATTGTCAGATGCGCTAATTTCTTGCCAGTTTGCCATGTCTATTTTTTCATCTGCAATAATGTACTTAAGGCCTAGATTATCTGCGAGTACAAAATTATACTGCTGTCCGTAACTTTTAGGAAATTGATAAGAAAGTAAATGAGCGGGAAAAGCCGTAGTTTCTGCAAAAGCAAAATTATTTACATAGGTTTTAGTATTACCGTTTAAGTAACTGTTGTACAATGAAATAGACCTGTAATTTAGAATAGGTGAATATGTTCCAATAGGAAGATTAAGATCTAAGGTATGGTCTAATCTATAAAAATTATCACCCTCTAAATCTTTGGTTTCGTCAAGAAGTGTGGTGTGATCCTCGTTAAAAATTAGATTGTCTAAATCATCTTGAGTAGTATATACTCGGTTTTGGTTCATTACAATATATGCATCGGTTGAAATATTCACCAAAACGGCAATAACAAGTACAGGAATAGCTGCTTTGTACTTTATGCTTTTTTTATTTGAATTACTACCAAGGTAATTAAGTATTAGTGCGATAATTCCTGTAGAAACTAAAATGTTGAGTATTACAAATGTAGAGACGTTAGCACTAAAGAAATGAAAAACTCCTATGCAAAAGAGATTTACCAGGGCGAACATGGATATATTAAGAGTTTTTGACATGTTCTTATTTTTAACGATTTCATCTAGTGTGTATGCAATAAGTAGGATGAAAAGAGGGCAAAGAATATAAGTCCATCTGTATATAGGTCCAACAAATACATTGAAAAGGAATGGGAAGAAGGTATTTGTAGTAGCGAAAATCACTAGTAAAACAACAACAAATAGTAGGAGTTTTTTTAGTGTTGGTAGTTTTCTTTTAATAGTAATAAAAATAAACTGAGGAAGTAAAAGCACAAAAAGCACCGACATAAAGTAATGTGGGTATTCAAAGTGATTTGAAGGGAGAAAAAAGTTGTTCGGAGAACCCCAAATATTATCCGACAAGAACTTACCGTAATATAAGAATATATCCTTAACACTGCTAAAGGAAAAGGATGATATAATACTACTAAAAAGACTACTGTCCGAAGAAACACGTCCAGATAAGCCTACAATAGTAAAAGCAGTGGGGAAAACTACTACAGCTGAGAGCAATATACCGATTATTCCGCTTATCACAAAAGGCACGAGCCTTTTAAAATAGATAGCGTTGTTACAATTCTCCAAAACAAATATAGGTCTTATCAAAATATATATAAGGAAGAAAATACCAACCATGTATGCAAAATAAATTGATGTAATTAAAATTAAGACAACAGAAATTGAAATCAACCAATATCCTTTATCGTATTTTAGTGCACGCTCATAAGCATACAAAAGAAAAATAAGTAAAACAGGTATAGTACCAAACGCATAGTGCTGTCCGACACTTATGATAAAACCAGATAAAGAATAAATAAATGCGCCGATATAGCAAGAAGATTTACTGAATTTGAGAATAGATAAATAGTAAAAGGCAATTATTGCGGCTGCAATTATTTTTAAGAGATGCATATAGATAAAGCTGTTTGCAATATATTCAGTTCCAAAAGTGATTCCAGTAAAAATAGGGACAATGGAAAATGGATCAAACAGATAGGCTATAACTGAAAAAACATTCGTTCCAAAACCTATTGAATAGCTAAAAAAGGAAAATCCATTTTCTTTAATCATATTAACGATAAATGTATAAATTGAATAATAATTATTATATGTATCCGCATTTATATCCGGATTAATAAAGAGGAAGGTATTCTCGCCAAAAATGCAAGAATGATATATGATAATCAAAGCACCAAGAAAAAACAAATGAAACATAAGCTTTTGAGGATTGTTTTTATAGATGTTAAATTTATCTGTCAATTTAATTTTGTTATTTTCCATTTAGAAATCCTTTCATGATTGTGGTTTTAAAGTGGAGGGTTTTCCCTGCGTTTTAAGCCTATACATAAGTAGTATGATGAAAACCAAGGTGAGAAGAAAAATTGATATGGTATATGCCAAAACAGCGCCTGTAATCGCATAGTTTGATACCAAAAATTGTGATAGTAAAAGAGCGATAACAGAGGCGGAGATATATCCGATTATCAAGTCTTTTTGTTTTCTGATTATCGTGATTACAACGGTGATAAAGCCCGATACAGCCAAAAATCCACCGCCTAAAAGAAGGATTAATAGGTGTATTTTGTACTCACTTAAGTCGGCACTATATAGCACTGATAAAACTGGTATCCCAAGGAAATACGCACCGACTATAGTCACAAATGTCAAAGCTGAAATTATAAGAATTTGCCTGAAAATTCTTGCGGTAAACTTTTTTATCTCGCCTTTGTTCCACATATCGGCAAGATGAACCAAAATCGGCTGATACAAAAAGTTGTTTAAAAGCCCGACTACAAAAACGGGCATTGCTATATAGGTGTAGTATGCCTGTAATTCCTGAGACAGCATGGCATCTATCGAGTATTTTGGCGCATTTACTATATAAAGTGCTAAAAAAGCACTGATAAACACACCAAAAGTGGTTTTTAGCAAGGTAAGCGAAGTAGAAAATTCAAACTGAAATTTACTAGGCTTAAAATGTTTTACAGTAATCATGATAAAATAAAGCGCAAGTATTAAGCTTAAAACAAAGGTTACTGTGCTTGAGATTAATAAATCAGAGGTGAAAACCAGCATTGCACATAAAATAATCAGTGTGAAAAGCTGTCTTATAGTTGCGCCTTTTGCCCCGATATCCAGTCGATTCTTGCTTTGATACATGCCGTAGTAAACGTCTTCTATTGCATCAATTAGCTTGATAAGGCAAATCATCATAATAACCGCTAACTTATTGAAATCGTAGTTCAAGAAAAAAAATCCATAGCCACAGTATAGGACAGATACAACTATCATGAGAAGACTGGTAATAATTCTTGAGCTTAAATAAGTGTTAAACGAAAACTGAGAGTTTATATCAGTCGCCTGAAAGCTTCTCATTCCGTAGTTTCCAACGGTAAGGCACAAACAAGCCGTCGCATATGCGATAGAAAAAATTCCCGCATCATATGCGCCATTCGTCCGTGCAAGCACCATGAGTATAATGACGGATTGTCCCGCATTTAAAAGCCCCCAAATGCTGTTCCATAAAAAACTGCTTTTAAGAGCTTTTTCTTCATTTCCAATAAAAAAATTCTTCATAAATTTCCTTTTAAAATTAGTGGTTAAAGTTCTAAGGAATAAAATTCTAAAACTTTTTCTGCCACATATTTTGCCTCTTCTAAACTTAGGCTATAATACATAGGGAGTCTTAAGAGTCTGTCGCTGTCTGCCGTGGTGTACTTGTCTTCGCCGTGGAATCTACCGTATTTTATTCCCGCTGGTGCAGAATGAAGTGGCACATAGTGAAACACGGTGTATATGCCATTGTCTTTTAAAAAGTTAATTAATTTTGTGCGCTCCTCAAGACTTTTTGCCTTGAAGTAGTACATATGAGCATTTCCCTTGCACTCACTTGGGATATGCATGGTGGAAATAATATTCTTTTCATTTAATTCTTTAAGGCCTTCATTATATATGTCCCATATTTTTAATCTATGGTCGTTTATTTCATCCGCCATTTCTAGCTGAGACCAAAGATATGCGGCGTTAATCTCAGAAGGTAGATATGACGAGCCGTAGTCTTGCCAGTTATACTTGTCCACTTCGCCTCTAAAAAATCTAGAGCGATTTGTACCCTTTTCCCTTAATATTTCGGCGTCAATAAGCTTTTCTTCGTCGTTAATTATCAGTGCGCCGCCTTCTCCCATGGAATAATTTTTAGTTTCGTGAAAAGAAAGGCATGAAAACTTGCCGAAGCTGCCGAGTGGTTTGCCTTTGTATTCACTCATAAGAGCCTGTGCTGCATCTTCGATTACCACTAAATTGTGCCTGTTTGCAATAGCCATAATAGTATCCATTTCGCAGGCGATTCCGGCATAATGCACGACACAAATCGCCTTTGTTTTATCGGTTATTGCATCTTCAATTTTTGTCTCGTCTATATTCATAGTATCAGGTCTAACATCTACAAAAACTAGTTTTGCGCCGACTAATACAAAAGCATTAGCAGTAGAAGAAAAAGTAAATGACGGAAGTATTACTTCGTCACCATTTTTTATTTCACTTAGTATTGCGGACATTTCCAGTGCATGAGTTCCGCTTGTAGTGAGCAGTGTGGATTTTCCGTTAGATCTATCATTAAGCCATGTTGAGCATTTTTTTGTGAACTCGCCATCGCCACAAAGTTTGTTACTTCCCATGACTTCATTCATATATTTCAGAGTAGTGCTGGTAATAGGCGGTTTGTTAAAACTAATCATTAGTAGACCTCAATTCATATTACATAATAATTCAAAGTAAATTATATCTAATTTTAAACTGATTGTCAATCAAAATACATTATTAATAAAGAAAGCAAAAGAGAATATAATGTGTGGATTTGTAGTTTACAATGTTTAATTGTTATTTCTTTCTTAGAATAATATGATTAAAATAGGCAATTTTGATAAAATCTGGATTTGAAACAAGTTTTTGCTCGGTTTCAAACATTTTTGAGAGCCAGTTTTCACTGTTTTGGATTTGAATATTATGAAGGCTTGCAAGGACTCTAATTCCATAAAGACTATCTACAGTATAATTATTGTTTGTAAGATTTAATAAGTCGTCGTTTTCATAGTACTTAATGTCGCCAAAAGCGCTCGAAAATGAAAAACCATTATTAAGTAGATTATTTGCATCATCTAGGTCATAGTCTTGTACAATAGATTGAATAATCCTTCCGTTTCGGTTATGCCTTACAATAGATAAAATGCCGTTTTTCTTTAAGAGTCGAGAGAGTTCGTCTAAAATAAGTTTTGGGTTTTCGGTAAATTCCAAAACTAAATGACAAATTATGACGTCAAAGCTTTCGTCTGAAAATTTCTCTAGTGCCGATAAGTTTCCATGAATTTGTGTAAATTTTTGCGTTTTTTCACAGTTTTCTATCATGCTTTCATCCATCTCTAAAGCTGTCACTTGATTATTTTTTGCTAAAAAGTTGGTTGTAAAGGCAAATCCGCTTCCAAAATCAAGAATTTTTTTATCCTTGATGGTTTCAAGCTGAGACCACACAGTTTTATAAAAGAGCTTTCCTAGTGGAGAAATGGTGTAGTCGTAGTATAGTTTCATGTCGTTATTCATTTTTTTTGCTCCTGTAATTCATTAATTCATTTCCTGATAAGTACTAGGTGGAATATCATTGTATTTTAAAAATACGTTGGTAAAATATGCCGCATCTTCAAAGCCTACCATTAAAGCAATTTCAGAAACCAAAAAAGATTTTTCTCTTAAAAGTTCCTTGGATTTGTCTGTTCGGTATTTATTTACAGCATTCGTAAAGCTAACTCCAGTATTCTTTTTATAAGCTCGACTAAAATAACTGCTGTTTACATGGAGAATATTTGATATATCGTTTATCCTAATTTGTTTATCATAGTTTGTTTTTATATATTCCTGAGAAACTAAGATTAAGTAGTTGCAGTCAGATGTTTTAAGAGGTTTTACCGATTGTAATTTTACCATTATTGATTTGAAGCTGTCAAATAGCTTTATTGAGGAATCACAAGACCTAAGAGTGCTTTCATAGTTGTCGGTAAGAGCGTAAAAATCAAATAAATTTATGTTGGTACAAATTAAGTTTTGGAAAATGTAATTTGATAGATTTACTATATTAATTTTTATATAATCTAAACTTGATTCGTTAGATAAAATTTCTGTCACCTCTGAAAGAATAAGTAATAGCTTGTCTTCGTTATCAGAAATTAAAACGTCAATGAATTTATCTTTTATCTTCTCTAAAGAAGAAAATTTGTTGTAAAGCTCCGAGGAAAATAAACCGACAGATTCATCAGTAGAACTCATTGCAAGACATGCGTTTTCATAAGCAGATTTAACCTCGTTAATATTAAAATGCTTGCCGCTTATTCCAATTTGTATATCAATATTAAAATAATTCTTTAAAGAAAGAACGATTTCTTTACTAAATTTTAAAATTGAAGAGTTTGCAATATCACCGCTATCTGTTTTTACAATTATCAGATACACATCGTGTGAAAACCAAAATCCGTAGAAAAAATTATCTTCGAATATTTCTTTTAAAGAATTTTCTATATAGTTGTTTGCGCTTGAATCTTCGCTTGTAAAGTTAGCTTTTTCTATATTGGTGACAACTTTTAACATGCAGTAATTTTCGACGTCAAAAAGTATTTTGCCACTGATTTCATTAAAAGTGTTGTTGTCGATAGATATGCCGTGGATTAAAGAGTATACAATATATGGAATAAATTCTTTTGAATTAATGTCGTCTAAGTTTTGGTCTTTGTTTTTGTTCTCGTTGTTTATAGTTTCCACCACGGCTTTGACGGATTCTGGTAGTTCTTTAACAAAGTTTGACTTTAAAACATAGTCAGAAACCCTATAGCGAAGAGCCTCTTGTGGATAAGAAAAATCAGAATACGCAGTCAAAATTATTACTTTTGTATCACTGTATTGTTCACTTATCGTCTTTGCAAGCTCAAGTCCTGTCATTTGCGGCATTTTAATGTCTGATATTACCAAATCAACACTGTTTTCACTGATGAAATTCAAAGCGTCTATGGCGTTTGAAAAGTCAGCGATTACTTCAACGCCCAAGTTTTCCCAGTCAATTAAAGTGCAAATACCTTTTCTAAGAATTACCTCGTCTTCAACCACTACTGCTTGTATCATCCTCTTCCTCCCCAAATTTTTTGCTTTCAGTAGAAATCGGAACGCTTATTGTGACGGTTGTTCCTTTTCCTATTTCGCTTTTTATTTCAAGTCCGTATTTTTCACCGTAAATCATTTTAAGCCTATTGTGTGTTTTTTTTATTCCAATATGGTATTTAGATTTATCACTTAGCTGCTTTAAGAAGTTTTCTTTTACATCAAAACCACATCCATCGTCGGAAATAACAATCTTTATCTCGCTTTCTATTATATAGGCATCAATAGAAATAGTATTTGCCCTAGTAGAAATTTGACTTTCTATGCCGTGGATTACGGCGTTTTCGACTATTGGTTGAATCGAAAGCCTAGGTATCCTTTGTTCAAGAATCTGAGGGTTTTTTATGTTAAGAGAATAAATAAGCTTGTCTTGAAACCTAATTTGATGGATAAAAAGATACTTTTCTACACTTTCTAGTTCCTCTTTTATTGTAATAAATGGATTGTCTTCTTTAAGATTGTTTAAACTTGTGTTTAAAAGTGTGTTTAAAGATATCACCATTTCATAAACTTCGCTGTCGCCATTCATCAATGCGGCAGTACCTATTGTAGTAAGCGTGTTAATCAGAAAGTGAGGATTCATTTGAGACTGAAGCAAATCAAGTTCAGATAGCTTTAAAAGACGTTCTGATTCATATAAATTATCAATCAATTTAACGGTCTCATCGGTCATATGATTAAATGCAAGACTAATATTGTTTAAATCAGTTTCGCTATACTCGGGCATTCTAACAGTGTAGTCTTGCTTTGAAATTCGGTTTAAGGATTTTACAGTGTCCTGAACAAATTTTGTGTGTGCCCTTAAAACTATTATTGTAATAAGGGTAAAAATTAACAGTAAAATAAGCATAATTATAGAATAGTTTACTATGCTGTTAGTTATTGGAGTTAGTAGGTTTGCCCTGTCAAATGCTAGACTAAGTGTAAATTCTGTTTTTTCAATTTGATTAGACATTATAAAAACTTCATCTTCAAAGCTGTTTTTCATAAATAAGTCTAGAGTATTAAAATCTTTTCCGACAAATCCACTGTTGCTAAAAAATACAGTATCATTCAAATGAACACATACAGTCGAAAGATCCGAAGCATAGTGAAAGGTATCGCTAATAAAATCAGAATCAAGAAATAAAAAAAGATACATTGACTCAGAGACGTTGTGGTTGTGTATTTTTTTTGCAAGTACGACACTATAAGAATCCTGATATTCATACAAAAAGTAAAAGTTGCCATCAGGGTAGCTATCGTAAGTGAAAATGATATCATCCATTGCCTGCTGTTTAGTAGAGTTTAAAGATTGCCACTGGATGAGTTCTATATTAAAGTTTTCTCCTACTAAATATGCAGAATCTATTCCGCCTTGCTGCCATACAGAGTCAAAAATAATAATGTGGTTAGCTTCGTTTTGGATATAGGAAGTTAGCTGATAGAAATCTCTATTATTTGAATCAATGTCCAAGTTGCTATTTATCCAGCTATCAATATAGGTATTTGAAATAAGTTTGTGGGATAGGTTGTTGATAGAATTAAACCTATCTGAAAGAGAATTTTCCATCTGTTCTACAATAACCTGATTAGACTCTTCTATATTTTGAAACTGGCTGTTATAAAATTCGGTAAAAAACCAAATTCCAGCGCTTAAAACTGAAATAACCACGAGAAAAACGGAGGAAAAGATAATTTTTGACCTAATAGACTTAAACATATACGAAATCCTTTTCAAAAAATAGATGTAAATAGATATAATATATAATTCAGTTTAATTTATTTTCTTGACAATGTCAATCAAAATAGATAAATTATAGTAACAAAAGAAGTAGAAAATTGACAAAAGGTATAAATATTACAAGTGAAGGTAAAAATTTTACAAGAATTTTAACAAAATAATAACAAACTATAAAGAAGATGTAAAAATATTCTAACATGAAGTCAAAATAATCTATGGATATTTTAATTACTACACGTTATAATATGTACAATAAAAAGTTAATTGGAGGAAATATTTTATGAAAAACGTCAAAATGCGTATTTTAGCAGCTTTACTAGCATCTACAATGTTAATCGGTGCTACAGCTTGTGGAACAACTCCTGCTTCAAGCAGCAGTGCAGATTCAGAATCAGAAAGCAGCTCAGCTTCTGAAGGCGAAGATTCCTCATCAGAAGGCGAAAGCTCAGGAGAAAAAGTAGTTATCACATATCCTACATACCAAGTCGGTACACACGTTGGTGCTCCACTTCACGAAGCACAAATGGCTCTTTTTGAAGAAATGTACGGAGATGAAATCGAACTTGAAATCGAAGAATTACCAACCGACAGCGCATATGCAGATAAACTAAAAGTTCTAGCTGCAACAAACGAATTACCTGACGTAGTCGACGGTAAAAACGGCGTTAGAGACCTAGCGGTTCAAAACGGACAAGCTATGGACTGGACAGATGAATTAGCAGCAGACCCAGAGTTTGCAGCTGAAATTGGCCAAGCGGCTATAGATGCTACGACTTACCAAGGCGGCGTTTACTCAATCAGTAACGCGCTTGTTTCTGTTGGATATTTCTATAATAAAGAAATGTTTGACGCAGTAGGCATTAAACCAGCTGAAACATGGGAAGAATACATGGAAAACTGTGAAAAACTTTTAGCGGGCGGTTACACACCTGTTGCACTTATGACAGGCGAAAACTCATGGACAACTAACCTTATCCTAGCTTCTATGGTAGGTACAAACGGTGAAGCTGGTAACGAATTCATGAACACACAATATCCTGAAACATACAACACACCTGAAATGATTGAAGCTTTAACAATGATGGAGACAATGCTTCAAAAATACACAACACCAGATGCAGTCGGCGCTATTTATGCAAATGCGGCTAACAGCTTCTGCCAAGAGCAAACAGCTATGATAGCTAACGGCGCTTGGATGTCTAGTGACTTTAGCAATCCAGAAAAATCACCTGAAGGATTTGAAGAAAAAGTTGGTTTTGCAGTTTATCCTGAAAATGGTTTGATTTCAAACTTTGATATAGGATTTGTTGTAAACGCAGACACACCTGAAACTATTGATGCATCTATTAAACTTACAAAACTTCTAACAGATGCTGAAGGCCAAGCTTTAAGAGCTGAAATGCTTAACGTAGTTCCTCTTACAGATGTTGAAATTAGCCAAGAAGTTCTAGAAAGAGATGTTTTCTTTGCAGAGCTTTTAGAAGCTAGAAAAACAGTTGACTATCAATACATGAACTTTGATTTATCAGCATATCCAGCAGTTGTAGACGCTTTTGGACAATATTATCCAGAACTTGCTTACGACGTTATCACACCTGAAGAAATGGTACTTAAATTAGACGAAGCTGCTGCAAGTGCAAAAGCTGCAGAATAAAATTTAATTCGATTTCCAAATGTGCTTTCAAATAAATGAAAGCACATTTGTTTAATCAAAAGTAAAAAAGGGGAGAGAGTTCATGAAAGTCAAAAAAAGTTGGATAGCCTTATTCATTATTCCAGGTCTTGCGTTATTTACCTTTGTGTTTTTAGCATCTTTAGTAATGCTTTTTTCGACATCGTTTACAGAGTGGCGTGTAGGAACAGAGGCCACATTTAATGGAATTGACAATTACATAGCATTATTTCAAGACCCAGACTTTTTACAAAGTATGATGAATACACTTATTTGGGTAATATTACAGTCCACTGTCCATGTGGCAATAGGCGTTGTGTTTGCCCTTATAGTTTCAAGAAAAAAATGGTATTCAGGTATTATGAAAACAGTGTTTATGATACCTAATATTATCTCAAGTGCGGCTTTAGGTATGCTCTTCCTTTGCATATTTAATCCACAATATGGACCGGTTAATCAAGTTTTAAGCCTTGTCACAGGCTCTAATTTTACACATAACTGGTTTTTCCATCCAAGCACTGCCTTTGGCACAGTTACTACAACATGGCTATTCTTTGCGGCTATAATAGCGATATTAATGCTAGCCGAGATGGCGGCGGTTGATCCTCAAATATACGAGGCAGCTTCTATCGACGGCGCAACAGAGTTTCAAGTAAACTGGTATGTAACTCTTCCTATGATGAAAAATGTTATCGGCACAGGTACAATTCTAGCCGCTACATCTATGTTACAAAAGCTTGACATCGTTATGATGACAACTTCAGGCGGCCCTGGTAATCTTACTATGAACATGCCTATGCTCATATACGATACCGCACTTCGTGACAATAACTTTGGATATGCCAACGCCCAAGGTGTTATATTGATGATAATAGGATTATGTATGGTTCTACTCATCAACAAATTCTACGGTGTAGGAAATGAAAAATAAAGAGGAGGAAAACAAATTATGGTAGCAAAAAAAGTATTACTTAAAATTCTAGTAGCAGTGTTTTTATTATTTATCTTTGTAATTTCCGTAGGACCTATCCTATGGGTGTTTACTTCCTCATTCAAGGGTAATGCAGATATTCTAAACGGCGAGCTTGGTTTTCCAGGTGGAGTTTTGATTAAAAACTATGAGACAGCATTTGAAATTGCACCCATCATCAGTTTTTACGGAAACAGTTTATTCGTAGCCTTCTTTGCTATAATCATCAACGTTTTTACTATGAGTATGGCGGCGTATGTAATTTCAAGAGTAAAGTTTAGAGCGAGTAAATTCTTTAGACTATTGTTCTCGTCATCGCTTTTAATTCCAGGGGCGGCGCTTTTAATTCCGATTTACACAACAATTAACAACGTAGGACTTTTAAACAATCTATGGGCTTTGATATTGGTGTATGCAGGCTTCGGACTTCCAACCACACTCTTTATCATGTCAAGTTACTTCTTAACAATACCAAAAGAGCTTGAAGAGTCGGCTTATCTTGACGGTTGTAGCTTCTTTAGAACCTTTGCAACCATCATCTTGCCGCTTGCAAGACCCGCTTTTGCAACAGCTATAGTATTACAATTCTTACTATGCTGGAACGAGTTCCAATTTGCAATTACACTTACAACAGGTACAGAAAGCAGAACTATTCCGATAGCTCTCTTCTACTTCAAGAGCTCATTTGCAAGCGACTACGGCGCAATGTTTGCGGCGACTATGCTTGTAATTATTCCAAGTATCATAGTTTACGTAGTAATGCAAAAACAAGTCGTTTCAGGACTTGCAGCAGGCTCTGTAAAAGGATAATAAAATATTATTACATAAAAAACAGCTTTACCCAAAAGGTAGAGCTGTTTTAATATTTATAGCCTTATTCAGCGCTTAAAGCCGCCATGGTTATATAGTTATATGGCTGATTAAAATGTGGTAAAAAGAAAATGTCGAGCAGTTTTAGTTTGTCGATAGTAACTTTTTCCTGAATAGCCAGTGAGAACATGTGAATCGCCATTGAGACGTCTTGGTAAGAAGCGATTTGTGCTCCAAGTATTCTTCTAGAGTCTTTTTCGTAGACAATTCTGATTTTTACCTTGCTGTTATTCTCTTTGATAAAAGCAGGTTTTTGATAGTCCTCAAAATCAGTGTATAAAACTTCATATCCCGCTTTTTTGCAAGCTTCAAGATTAAGACCGGTAGAAACCATGTTGTAGCCGAAAATACTGATTCCGTTAGAGCCTTGAACGCCGATGCTTTGAAGCTCGGTGTTACACACATTGTGTCCGGCGACCACGCCACTTCTAACAGCATTTGTAGCCAGTGCAATGTAATTTATAGACTCTGTTGCATTGCTGTAAACAGTTGCGCAGTCGCCTATAGCATACACGTCTTGAAGGCTAGTTCTTTGGTTTAAATCTACCTTGTATGCCTTATTGCCAATGGTTTCAAGCTTATCCACACCAAGAGCGGTGTTTGGTTTAAATCCTATCGCCATGATGACCATGTCGACGTCGTATTCACCCTTATCAGTCACGATAGAAGTGACGTTTGTTTCGCCCTTAATCTCTTTTACAGTTTGTCCGTAATAAGTGTTTATGCCGTTTCTTTCTAAAACTTCGTTCATATCTTTAGTGAACCACGGGTCGTAATAAGTCGAAAGGCAAGTATCGGCAGATTCAAACAGCATGGCGTTTTTGCCTCTTCTTTTTGCGGCTTCGACAATTTCAACTCCAATGTATCCAGCGCCGATAACGGCAACATTTTTTATAGAAGAAGAGCTCATGCAAGTGTCCGCTTTTTGCCCGTCTTGATATAGTTTTACGCTTTGAACATTTGAAAGCTCCATGCCCTTAATGTTAGGTTGAATAGGTAAAGAGCCAGTAGCAAGGACTAATTTATCATAAGTTTCTTCGAACTCGTTTCCGTCAAAATCTTTGGCGTAGACAACTTTTTTATCAAAGTCAATATTATAAACTTCGGTTTGCATATGAATCTTTGCGCCCTTGTCCGCCAGAGCCTCTTTAGAGGAGTAAAACAGATTCTCAGGGCCATCAATTTGCCTTCCAACCCACAAGGCGGTGCCACAACCAAGGTAGCTGATATTTGAATTTTTCTCAAAGATAACAAGCTCGTTACCTTTGTAATTATCTAATATAGTATTTGCGCATGCAGTGCCCGCATGATTTGTTCCAACTAAAACTATTTTGCTCATAAAACAACCTCAATTCTAATTAATTTTTAAATTAAAATGATTTTATCACATTTATTTATAAATGTAAATAGTTAATAATGATTATTATTATTATTAATTTTTAAAAATATTTTTATTAACTTATTATTAGTGTCTCAAATCAATATATTCAGGATATTAAATTCATATTAAATTTAGGTCAATTCAGAAAAAATACACGGGTTTAAACGTTTAAATATTCCTCTATTAGATATAGCACTTTTTCGTCTTCCCATTTGTTTTCATCAATCTCAAAGACATAGCCAGAGCCGTTTTTAGAACAGGCGGCAAAATACTCTTTTTTAGGCTTGCTAAAAGTGCTTAAAATTGCCATTTGTGTTCCACCATGCGCCACGATGACTACCTTGTCACGCTTTAACTCAATCGCTTCTTTGATAATTTTGTCGGTGGCAGTACAGATTCGCTTTATAAATTCATCGCGCTTTTCACCGCCTGGGCACCTACCCTCGCACATGCCGTTTGTCCATGAGCGGTACTGTTCATCATTTTCCATTTCATCGGGGCTTCTACCCTCGAAAACCCCGAAATTCATCTCTCTTAAATCTTCGTTCTCGATGTAATTGCTGTTTGGAAATAAAATCTCAGCCGTCTGCTTTGCCCTTGTTAAGGTTGATACATGAATGTTTTCTGCTGTAAAATCAGCCTGTTTTAGCTCGTTTTTACCCTTTTCGCTAAGAGGTATGTCCAAGTTTCCTTGATATTTTTTTTCTAGGTTAAACTGGGTTTCTCCGTGCCTTATCAAATATAATTTCATTTTAATTTAGTCTCCAATCCAAAAAATATGCGGTAAACTTCATCTGCGTTTTTGCATAATTCTTTTAATATATTCCCTGTTTCCTCGCGCCATTTTCTTAAATCTTTCTCCATAGGAACTATTCCGCAAAAAATGTCGTCACAAATAATAATTTTATTTTTCAATTTACAAAGGTTTTGAATAAGCCACTGCCTACAGTCCTCATTTCTTTGAATTTTCCCAAGAAGAAATAAGTGAAGGGAATTAATAATATCGCAGTCTAAATCTATCTCTACTTCACAAGCGGTGCAAGAATGTATTTTACCGCCTGAAAAAGCACTTAATGTCTTAGCAAAATCAAGTTTACCTTGATAAGCGCCACCAAAAATAACTGTCAAAATAACATCTCCTTTTTAAAATAATGGGAGCAAAACAGCAAGCGAAACTATACAGGAAAGCTCGGTGATAATCAGCGTGCAACCTGAGACATCGCCATTTACTCCCTTTAGCGAAAGATAAACTAAAAAACAAGTGATAAACCCTGAAAAAAGACCGATTAATAGAGTAATCATACCGATTAAGCCAAATAAAACACTGCACAAAGAAAGGCAAATAATCAAGAGGAAAACAAGCCAAATCAGTTGTTTTTTAGATGCGTTTTTTCTGTAAATAGCGGCGTAACCTTCACTTGAAATAAGCGGAAAGCTCAAAAGAAAAATACCGCAAAGACACCTTGAAAATATCGGAAGAAAAATAAAAATACCCAAAAATACAGCCGAATTAGGACTTAAGATTATCTCGTATCCTGCCGAAAAATAAAAAATAAAATATAGCACGGTGGACAAAACGGCGAAGCTTCCGACATGAGGGTCTTTTAAGATTTGGCGCCTTTTTTCAAGTGGGGCTCTCGATAAAACAGCGTCAGAAACGTCCATGAAGCCGTCCATGTGGAAAAAACCCGTAAATATAATGGGTAAAATGCAGAAAAAAGCGGCGGAAATCAACTGCGGTAAGCTTAAAAAAAGCAGTAGCTTCAAAGAAAAATACCACAAAACACCAAGGACACCGCCGACAATCGGAAATAAGGGCATAAGAAGCGAAGTGCTACTTTCTTTCCACTGAACCCTTGGAACAGGCAAGGTGGAAAAAGTGCCAAAAGCCGTGAAGATAGCCGAGAAAAAATCTTTAAGAGAGGACATTTTTACAACACTCTCCCTTATGAAAAATTATATTTCCAGAACACACTTCAAGCACGACATCGCATTTTTTAGCACAAAGCCTGTTTAAATTGGCAAGGCTTTTTCGAAAGTTTTCGGTCATCTCGTCGTAAACGGCGGAATCACTATTCAAAATATCGGATACGATGACAAGGTTCTCGGTATCGGAGATTATTTTATCCAAATCTAAAGAAATTTTTTCTGCTGCATTTTCGTCATAATTATTATTAAACATATGGTTTGTTAAAAGTGCGGTTAAACTATCGATTAAAAATGAAGCCTTTTTGTCATGAGTCTTAAGAATTTCACCTATCTCAAAAGGCTTTTCAACAGTGATAAAACCCATGCCGTCACGCTCTTTGACATGTCTTAAGATGCGTGCGTCATCTTCATTGTCATAAGGTTTCATCGTTGCTACATAGTAAAGCAAATCATGATTGTTTTGTTTTGCCGCTACATCTTGAGCTAGCAAAGATTTACCGCTTTTACTTCCGCCTAAAATTAAAATTTTCACTTAATTTACCTCTGATACAAATTTGCCTATATAATTTAAAATATGTTACAAGCGTATTGTATATTATATTTATTTTTTATGCAAGCAATTATATAGAAATAATTCAATTTTTGGCATTTGACATTGCACTATTTGTGTGATAAAATTAGGCAAAAATAAGTGAGTTTTGGCGTGTTAGTTTGACATGTGGATAGCTAGACGATAGAATAGGTGGCTTCCTTTTGGGAAGCTTTTTTTATTATGTGAAAAGAGGTTTTTAAAATTGTATTTAGCAGTGGTCGGAATCGACTATAAAAGTGCGGGAGTAAGCGTAAGAGAAAAACTGTACTTTACAGAGAAAAAATTAAAGGAAAAGCTAGTTGAAATCTCTAAAAGGGAATATAAATCGGTCATCATTTCGACATGTAATAGGACGGAGATATATTTTTCTACAAAGGAAAAATGGGATAATCAAACCGCAATAAATGAATTTTCAAAAATTACAGAATTTAATGAAAATCTTGACTTGATATCCTATGTTTACAGTGAAGAAAATGCCGTAAAATATTTGTTTGAAATGTCTTGTGGATTACATTCGCTGATTTTAGGCGAAGACCAAATAATTACACAAGTGCGAAATGCATCGGACACCGCACATGAAATAGGGGCGTCGGACTCTTTTTTAAACACGCTTTTTAGGCACGCACTAACATGTTCTAAAAAAGCAAAAACAAAGGTGAATATCAATTTTATATCGCCGTCCATAGTCAGTGAGGCGGTTTCAAAGCTTGAAAAACGCTTTTCGGATTTAAAAGGGATGAAGGCACTCGTCATAGGAAACGGTGAAATGGGAAAACTTGCGGCAAAACTGTTGCTTCAAAAAGGCCTAGAAGTGTGCATGACGGTAAGGCACTATAAATATGTACAGGCAAAGGTGGTAAAAGGCGCTTCTAGCGTTCCTTATGAAGAAAGGGCGGACAAACTTTTATGGGCGGATGTAGTCTTTAGTGCTACGAAAAGTCCGCACTACACCATTACATATGACATGGTGGAAAACTTAGAGAAAACACCGAAGTGCTTTTTTGATTTGGCACTGCCAAGAGACATTGAGGAAAAAATTTCTTCAAATGAATCTACAGAATATTTTGACGTAGATAGTATTGGAGAAAACTCATCTGCATATGATTTACAGGCTATAAGAGAGATAAATTTAATAATAAATGAACAGATAAAGAAGTTTAACGATTGGGTAAGCTTTAATAAAAAAGAAGAGGAAAAAGAGTACTATAGATTCCCACTATTTTACAGCCTAAAGAACAAAAAAATATTGGTGCTAGGTGCTGGAGAAATAGGCTCAAGGCGTGCACTTACACTTTTAGACTTTGGCGCTAAAATAAAGGTGGTTGCCACAAAAGTAGAAGAAGAGATAGAAAAAAATAAAAATATTCGGATCATAAAGCGTGAGTTTAAAGATGAGGACGTAGACGGTATGGACTTTGCAGTCATAGCGACAAATAACAGGGCGCTCAATGCTTATGTAGCGGATATTTGCAAAAAAAGAAATATACATGTAAATGTTTGTGACGACACCGAACTTTGCGACTTCTTTTTTCCAGCAATAATCGAAAATAAGGACATAATAGGCGGAATCGTTTCCAAAAGGGGAACTAAGCATAAAGAAGTAAGGCTTACGGCGGGAAAACTTAGAAAAACGCTCGGTGAAGAGTGATTTAGGAGGGCAAAAGCTTGAAAACGATAAGAATTGGCACCAGAGACAGCAAACTTGCCATGGCGCAAACTGATATAGTAAAAGAAGCGATTTTGGCGTATGACAGCAGTATAAAAGTGGAAATTGTCTCGATGAAGACGACGGGCGACAAGATACTTGATAAGGCACTTGACAAAATTGGCGGAAAAGGGCTTTTTGTAAAAGAGCTCGACGAGGCACTTTTAAACAATCATGTAGACATTAGCGTGCACAGTTTTAAAGACATGCCGATGGACGAAAACGAACAGCTTCCAGTGGTGGCAGTCTCGAAAAGAGAAGATGTGCGAGATGTAGTTTTGATGAAAAAGGGCGAAACTTTGACAAAAGAGTCGGTGCTCGGCTCTTGCAGTAAAAGGCGAATCGTACAGCTTAAAGACTTGGGGTTTAAGAACTTTGTAGACCTGCGTGGAAATGTGCAAACAAGGCTTAAAAAGTGTGAAGACGGAATTTGTGACGGTGCAGTGTTAGCGGCGGCGGGCATAAAAAGATTGAATCTTATAGATAAAATCAGCCGATATTTTACGGTGGAAGAGATAATTCCGGCAGCATGTCAAGGTATTATCTGCGTTCAGGCAAGAAAGGGCGAAGACACTTCATTTTTATCAAAATTTAATGATGAAGAGACATTTATCATAGCAAAGGCAGAGCGAAGTTTTGTGAAAGTTTTAGGCGGCGGATGTTCCGCTCCTATCGGTGCTTATGCGACTATAAGCGGTGATGAAATTTCACTTTTTGGACTGTATGTAGACGAAAAAGGTGAAATTAAGCGTATGAAAATGAGCGAAAAGTTAGAAAATGCAGAAAAACTAGGAGCTCAGCTTGCAAACAGAATTAAGGAGATTTGACATGGGTAAAGGATTCGTCGCACTAGTAGGTGCGGGAGCTGGAAGCAAAGACCTTCTTACAATTCGTGGGAAGCAGTTAATAGAAGAGGCAGAAGTCGTGGTGTACGACAGACTTGTCTTTCCGGATATATTAGATTTAGCACCGACTACGGCAGAGTTTATCAACGTTGGAAAACAAAGCGGAAATCACCTTGTGGCTCAGGAGGAAATCAACAAAATTTTGCTAGAAAAAGCACAGGAAGGGCACAAGGTCGTAAGGCTAAAGGGCGGAGATCCATTTGTGTTCGGCCGAGGCGGCGAAGAGCTCGAACTGCTAAGCAAAAACCAAATAGATTTTGAGGTTGTGCCTGGAATAACGTCGTCTATCGCCGCCGCTTCTTTTGCGGGAATACCGGTGACTCACCGAGATTTTTGCAGTAGTTTTCACATAATAACGGGGCATAAAAAGAACGATGAAAAGCTCGACATAAACTTTAAAGCACTTGTAGAGACAAAGGGCACTTTAGTATTTTTGATGGGAGTAAAGGCGCTTAAAGACATAGTGGACGGACTTGTTAGCGCCGGAATGAGCACAGAAATGCCTGTAGCCGTGGTGCAAAATGGCGCAAGGGCAAGTCAGAAAAAGGTCATAGGTACGTTGAGTGACATAGCTGATATTTCTGTTAGAGAAAATATCCAGTCGCCAGCGGTGATAATTGTTGGAAAGGTTTGCACTTTGTCAAATGAGTTCGATTGGTTTAGCACAAGGGCTCTTTTTGGAAAAAAAGTTGTGGTCACACGTCCTTTGGGCTCGGACAGCACGCTTGAAGAAAAACTGAGTAGACTCGGTGCAGATGTCCTGTCCTTGCCGTGTGTAGAAATTCAAAAACTTGATTTTGAAGAAGAGCTAAAGCAAAGTTTAAAGGATTTAAACAGCTACAACTACTTAGTGTTCACCTCGAAAAACGGAGTGAAAGAGTTTTTTTCCTTTTTGCACAAAAATTCATTGGACGCAAGGACGCTTAATAAAGTTAAAGTGGCGGCAGTCGGAAAACCGACGAAAAACGCACTGCTAGAATACGGAATCATGGCAGATTTAACGCCAGAAACCTATGATTCGCTCAATTTGGCGAAAGAGATTATAAAAAATTCTGAAAAAGGGCAAAAAATTCTACTGTTAAGGGCGAAAAACGGAAGCGCCGACTTGCCAAAAACACTTGAAGAAAGTGGACTTTTAGTTAAAGATTTAGCCCTGTACAAAACAGTGCCATACCTACGAAATAAAGGTGAAATAAAATCACTTTTAGAAAAAGAAAAGGTAATAGTATGCTTTACAAGCGCCTCGGCGGTGGAAGGTTTTTCAGCATGCATAGAAGAAAAAGTGAAAGAAAATATTCTTGCAGTTTGCATAGGGAATCAGACTGCTCTACAGGCAAAAAATCACGGAATTAACTTTGTAGTATCAGAAAAAGCGACACTAAACAGCGTGGCAGAAAAAGTTTTGGAGGTGGCAGAAAATGTCTAAAAAACCAAGAAGACTAAGGTCTGATTCGGTGATGAGAAAATTAACAAGAGAGACACGTCTTTCAAAATCCTCACTGATTTTGCCGTTTTTTGTGTGCGATGGAAGAGGAGTGGACGCAAAAATAGACTCGCTAGAAGGGCATAGATACTACAGCGTGGACAACATCGTAGACGGAGTTAAAGAGGCGGAAGGCTTTGGAATAAACAGCATAATCTTGTTCGGTGTTCCAAATAAAAAGGACCCATTTGCCACGGGCGCCTATGACGAATTCGGGGCGGTGCAAATGGCTGTAAGAGAGATAAAAAAGCACTGCAAAAATATTCAGGTGATAACCGATGTGTGTCTTTGTGAATACACTTCACACGGTCACTGCACGGTGTTTGAAGATGATAAAATGGACGAAAAAACCACTCTTGATATTTTGGTAAAAATTGCAGTATCTCATGCAAAAGCAGGAGCGGACATAGTCGCACCTTCAGACATGATGGACGGCAGAGTCGGAGTTATTCGAAAGGCGCTCGATGAAAACGGATTTGAGGACAGGGCGATTTTATCCTACAGTGCAAAGTATTCATCGTCGTTTTACGGACCGTTTAGGACGGCGGCGAAGTCCGAGCCGAAGTTTGGCGACAGAAAGTCCTACCAAATGGACTACCACAACAGAAGAGAAGCTCAAAAAGAGGTTAAACTCGACATAGAAGAGGGCGCCGACATTGTAATGGTAAAGCCGGCACTTTCTTACCTCGACATAATAGCAGATACGAAGAAAAATACCGATTTGCCAGTTTGTGCCTACAGCGTCAGCGGAGAATATGCGATGATAAAGGCGGCGGCAAAATCGGGATTGATTGACGAGTATGGCATGATGTGCGAAACGGCGGTAAGCATTTTTAGGGCGGGAGCGGATATGCTGATTACCTATTATGCAAAAGAGCTTGCACTAGCGATAGATAAGGGGGATATAGGATGAGTGAAATATGGCAAAGAGCACAAAAAGTCATGCCTGGCGGAGTGAACAGCCCTGTTCGCTCGTATAAAGCGGTTGGTAGAGACCCGATTTTTATTAAATCCGCAAGCGGCTCGAAAATTTACGACATAGACGGAAAAGAATATATAGACTATATATGCGGTTGGGGTCCGATGATACTCGGTCACAATAATTCCAAAATAGCAAAAAGCATTACAGAAGCGGTGAAAAGCGGAATAAGCTTCGGTGCACCTACCGAAATAGAAGTTGAAATGGCAGAGTGCCTAGTAGAAATGGTGCCAAATGTAGAAATGGTTCGCATGGTGAACAGCGGCACTGAGGCAGTCATGAGCGCCTTAAGGCTTGCAAGAGGATACACGGGAAAGAAAAAGATAATCAAGTTTTCGGGATGTTATCATGGACATAGTGATTCCATGCTTGTAAGTGCAGGCTCGGGTGCGCTTACTCTTTCAGTGCCCAATAGTGCGGGCGTAACAAAGGGTCAGGCAGAGGATACGTTGATAGCAGATTTTAACGATATCGAAAGCGTAAAAGCACTTTTTGAAGAAAATAAGGATGATATTGCGGGTGTAATCATAGAGCCAGTCGCTGCAAATATGGGTGTCGTTTTAGCCAAAGACGGCTTTCTAAAAGAGCTTAGAAACTTGTGCGATAAGAATAATTCTCTTTTGATTTTCGACGAAGTAATCACCGGTTTTAGACTTTCAAAAGGCGGCGCACAAGAGTACTTTGGAGTTAAGGCGGACATAGTCACTTTCGGAAAAATCATAGGCGCTGGACTTCCCGTAGGAGCGTATGCGGCATCTAAGGAGATAATGAGCTTTGTAGCGCCACTTGGTGCGGTGTATCAGGCGGGTACACTCTCTGGAAATCCAGTTGCGATGGCGGCGGGTCTGATCGAGCTTAAAATATTGCGTGACTCACCAGAAATTTACGAAAAGATAGATGAAATGGCAAAAATGCTGTCTAGCGGACTTGAAAACACGGCGAAATCCTTGGATTTAAAGGTGAAAGTTAACAGAGTCGGCTCATTAGTGTGCATGTTTTTCACGGGTGACGAGGTAGACAGCTTTGAAAAGGCAAAAAGCAGTGATACAAAGGCATACGCAGAGTATTTTAAGAAAATGTTAGAGTTTGGAATTCACCTAGCGCCGGCGCAGTTTGAGGCGATGTTTGTAAGCTATGCGCATAGCAAAGAGGACATAGAAAAAACCATAGAATGTGCAGGACAAGCCATGAAATATCTAAAGGATAATGGTATCTACGGTAAGTGATTTAAAGGAGTATTAGCATGAAAGGTGTTTTGATTTTAGCGCACGGCAGCCGTGAAAAAGAGACGGAAAAAACGCTTTATAAAGTGGTGGAATTTTTAGAAAAAAAGGTAGAAAACCACGTTTTAGAGGTAGCTTTTTTGCATTTTTCAGAAATTACGCTTGAAAAGGGTCTTGATAATCTTAAAGAAAAAAATGTTACGGACATAATTCTTGTGCCGTATTTTCTGTTTGAAGGAGTACATATTAGGGAAGATGTTCCAAAAAAAATTAGAGAATATGAAAAGAAAAATCAGGGCATAAAAATAAAAATCAGCAAGATGCTAGGCGACGATGAAAGACTGGCGGACATCTTAGCGGATAGGATAAACACTGAATTATGATGGATATAAGAGAAAAATTAGACATGATAAAACCAATAGATAAGTCGGCGATGAAAAGAGCGAAAGATAAGTGGAACAACATCGTAAAACCACTGGATAGCCTTGGAAAACTTGAAGACGTGACGACTAAAATGGCGGGAATATTCGGCAGTGAAAACTTTGATATTTCTAAAAAATGTGTAATAGTCATGTGCGCCGACAACGGTGTTGTACAAGAGGGTGTGACTCAGTCGAATCAAGACGTGACAAAAATTGTGACGGCTGAAATGGGAAAAGGCACGGCGAATATCAACATTATGGCAAGAAGAAGCGGTGCACATGTAGAGGTCATCGACGTCGGAATTGCCACAAACGAGAAGATTAAAGGTGTAAAAAGTGAAAAAATTGCACACGGAACTAAGAATTTTTTACTAGAGCACGCAATGACAGAAGAACAGGCGCTTAAAGCCATAGAAGTCGGAATAGAAAGTGTAAAAAGGCTTAAAGAAGATGGTTTCAATCTATTTGCGACAGGCGAAATGGGAATCGGAAACACGGTGACGAGCAGTGCGATTACAGCATGTCTTTTAGAAAAAAGCCCGAAAGAGGTTACTGGAGTCGGAGCAGGCCTTTCTTCAAAGGGCCTTTTAAGAAAAATTGAAGTAATAGAAAAGGCGATAGAGCTTCACAAACCCGACAAAAATAACCCGATAGACGTACTTAAAAAGCTCGGAGGATTCGACATTTCGGCACTTGCTGGAGTGTTTTTGGGTGGTGCGATACATAGAGTTCCGATTTTTATAGATGGATTTATTTCCTCGGTGGCGGCGCTTTTGGCGGTGAAAATCTGCCCTAAATGCAGTGATTTTATCTTTGCCTCTCACATTTCAAAAGAGCCGGCGGGCAAAATGGTGCTAGACGCACTAGATAAAGAGCACTTGCTAGACTTAAACATGTGTCTTGGAGAGGGTACAGGGGCGGTAGCGGCGTTTCCGCTATTGGACATGGCGATGGACGTGTATGACTTCATGAGCGGTTTTGAAGATTTGTCTATGGAAAAATACACTAAATTAGGTTAAGGACTTTTTTAGGCTAAGGGCTAATGGTGAAGGGTTAATGACTGATGGTGAAGGGTGAAAGACTATTTTAGGCTAAGGATTTTGGTGGGGGATTTTGTATATTTTGATTTTAATTGCGGGTGCTTTTGTGCTTGATTTGATATTTGGCGACCCGAGGTTTTTGCCGCATCCGATTTGCTGGATTGGAAAATTAATTTCAGTTTCGGAAAAATTTTTGCGAAAAGCGGTAAAAAATAATTTAATAGGCGGAGTTTTTTTAGTGCTAATCGTGTGCACTTTTTGCTTTGCTATACCATATTTTTTGCTTTTTGGACTAAAATTAATTAGTAGAGAAGCGGCGTTTATCTTAGAACTTTTTTGGTGTTATCAAATTTTAGCGACCAAGTCTTTAAGAGTGGAAAGCATGAAAGTGTACACGGCGCTTAAGGAAAAAGGTATAGAAGAGGGGCGAAAGTTTCTTTCTTACATAGTCGGACGAGACACAGAAAATCTTGACGAAAAATCGGTGGTAAAAGCCACGGTAGAGACTATTGCCGAGAACACTACGGATGGAGTAATTGCGCCGCTCATTTTCATGGCGATAGGCGGTGCACCGCTTGCGTTTTTGTATAAAGGAATCAACACGATGGACTCTATGGTAGGATATAAAAACGAGAAATACATCCTGTTTGGAAGAGCAGCGGCATACCTTGACGATGTCGCAAATTTTATACCGGCTAGAATATCGGCGGTTTTCATGATAATTGCAAGTGCATTTTGTGGGTTTAATGCTAAAAACGCATTAAAAATTTACAAGCGTGACAGAAGAAATCACAAAAGCCCAAATTCTGCGCAAACTGAATCGGTATGTGCGGGTGCACTCGAAATAGAACTTGCGGGCGATGCGGTGTACTTTGGGAAAAAAGTGGAGAAGCCAACGATAGGCGACGATATAAGGCCGATAGAACTAGACGACATAAAAAGGGCGAATCTCTTGATGACAATCACCTCGGTTTTGTCGGTAGTGGTGATTTTGTCTATCCATTTGACCGTGTTTTTACTGATTGGAAGGTAGGATTTTTTTATGCATGGTGGAGATGTTTACACACATTTTTTAAAAACAGGCAGAGAGCCGTTAGATTTTTCGGCAAATGTAAATGCATACGGAATGCCGAAAAGTGTGAGTGATTCTATTGTAGAAAACGTGAAATTGTACGAAAATTATCCCGATATTAACTGCCTTAGGCTAAGTGAAGCCGTAAGTCAGATGGAAAAAACACCTAGGGAAAATATACTATTTGGTGCGGGAGCGGCGGATTTGATTTTTAGGGCAGTGTTCACGCTTAAGCCGAAAAATGCCTTGCTTTTTGCGCCGACTTTTAGCGAATATGAAATGGCACTAAGGCAAATGGATTCTAATGTGAAGTATGTAGGGCTTTATCCCGAAAACGACTTTTTACCACAAGAAGATTTTATCAAAAATATCGTGGGCAAAGACATAGTTTTTTTGTGCAATCCAAATAATCCAACTGGGCAGGTTGTGGGTAGGAACTATATAGAAAAAGTGGCAGAAGAGTGTAGGAAAAACTCTGCGTTTTTGATTGTGGACGAATGTTTTCTTGATTTTGTGGAAAATAATCAAGAGCTAACGGCGAAAAAGCTGCTTGAAAAATATGATAATTTACTGATTTTAAAGGCATTTACTAAAATGTTTGCACTGGCTGGGTTAAGACTCGGATATTGTCTTTCTTCTAATATAGAACTACTCTCTAAAATGAAAAAAGCTGGTCCGCCGTGGAATGTGAGCGTAGTCGCACAAATAGCGGGTGAAAAAGCGTGTTTAGAGACTGATTTTATGAAGGAAACTGTCAAAAAAATAAGTGTAGAGCGTGAATTTTTGGTTCAAAAATTAACTCCATATGTAAAAAAGATATATACTGCTCATGCAAATTTCATCTTAATTCAAAGTGATGAAAGCTTGGCGGATAGGCTTGAAAACAAGGATATACTGATACGAAAATGTGAAAATTTCATAGGCTTAGACAAAACTTACTATAGGATAGCGGTCAAGACACGGGAAGAAAACGAATTGCTAGTAAGAGCGATTGGTTCTTTAGTTAAAGGGGAGAAGTGAAATGGCAAAGTCGATAATGATACAGGGCACAGCGTCAAATGCGGGAAAAAGTATTTTAACCGCTGCATTATGCCGAATTTTTGCACAGGATGGATACAAGGTTGCACCGTTTAAATCTCAAAACATGGCGCTGAATTCTTTTATCACAAAGGATGGACTAGAAATGGGTAGGGCACAGGTAGTGCAAGCCGAGGCGGCTTTTAGAGAGCCAGACGTCAGGATGAATCCAATCTTAATCAAGCCAACAAGCGACTGTGGCGCGCAGATAATCGTAGGCGGTGAGGTTTTTTCTAGCATGAAGGCAATGGATTATTATGAGCAGAAACTCATGTTTAGGGAGCAAATTTTGAAAGACTATAATTCTCTTTCAGAAGAAAACGACATAATCGTGATAGAAGGGGCGGGAAGCCCAGCGGAAATTAATTTAAAAAAGAATGATATAGTGAATATGGGCATGGCAAAAATGGCAAATGCACCTGTTTTGCTTGCTGGTGACATAGACAGGGGCGGTGTGTTCGCCTCTTTATACGGGACATATGCCTTACTTGATGAGAGCGAGAAAAAACACCTCAAAGCTGTGATAATCAATAAATTTAGGGGAGATAAAAAGATTTTACAGCCTGGTGTAGACATGCTTCGTGATTTAATGCCCGTGCCATGCATCGGAGTTGTTCCGTATATGAATTTAAAAATCGACGATGAGGACAGCTTGTCGAGCGTGTTTCAGAACACATCTTCGGGAGACTTGGACATAGCGGTGGTAAAACTGCCTAAAATTTCTAATTTCACTGATTTTAACGCTTTTGACATTTTAGCGGGTGTTAAAGTGAGGTATATTGAAAATGTTTCAGAGTTTGGCATGCCTGATTTACTGATTTTGCCAGGGACAAAGAACACGTTAAGCGACTTAAAATGGCTTAGGCAAAGCGGATTGGAGGCGAAAATAAAGCAGTATGTTAGCCTTGGAGGTGCATTTTTCGGAGTTTGCGGCGGTTATCAAATGCTGTGTAAAAACCTTTCTGATCCATACGGTGTAGAAGATGGCGGAAGCATGAAAGGCTTAGAGCTTTTAGAGGCGGACACAGTTTTTGAAGAAGAAAAAACGAGGACAAGGGTAAACGGAGTGGTTAAAAATGCTCAGGGGATTTTTAGTTGCCTAAATGGAAAAAACTTTGAGGGGTACGAAATACACATGGGTAAAACCTCGTCATCATTTAGCATGAATACGCTGAAAAATGGTGATGGAGCTGAGTTTGAGGATGGCATGAGCAAAGGAAATGTATGTGGCACATATGTGCACGGTTTTTTTGATTCACCAGAGATAGTCCACACTATTTTAAATGCCTTGGCGGTAAAAAAGGGAATTAAATATACACCGCATGAAAATGTGGATTTAGAAACAAAAAAGAATAGAGAATACGACAAACTTGCAGAGTTAGTAAGGGAATCTTTAGACATGAAGAGTGTTTACAAGATTTTAGATGATGGAGTTTAAATATAAAAAACTGTGACGAATTTTCGCCACAGTTTTTTTATTAATACGAATTAACATATTTTTTTCGGTATTCGCTGGGAGTACAGCCGACTTCCGCCTTAAAGGTTTTTAAAAAGTGTTTTTCGTCTTTAAAGCCTACATTGTTTGCGATTCTCGATATTTGAAGACAGCTTGTACGAAGTAGCTGTTTTGCCATACTGATTCTAACATTTTTTAGATAATCTACAAAGCTTTCGCCCTTAATTTCCTTAAAAGTTTCAGAGAAAAAGGTGTAGTTCATCGAGACTTCATTCGACACGACAGCCATGTTGATGTTTTGGTTGTAATTTGCCTTTATATAATCGACCGCCCTGTTAATCTTTTGAATTTTATTTTCGTATTCTTCGACATCAGCGGTGCTGATTACACCCTCAAGCGTTTTAGTCTCGATTCCAAGATCCAATTTTTCAAGAACAGCTATAAAAGATTCACGCTCGATAGGCTTTAAAAGGTATTCACAAGCGCCGTTTCTCATTGCTTCAACAGCGTAGTTAAAGTCGTCATAGCCGCTTATCACCACAATATTTGCATCGGAAAGCTCTTCATTCTTAATTTTTCGAATAAACTCGATTCCGTCCATTAAAGGCATTCTAATATCTGAAAAAATTATGTCAAAATTCTTTTCTTCTAAAACTTTAAGAGCTTCTTCACCATTTTTGCACTCGATAATTTCACCGCTACACAAATCGCTTCGCTCTATCATGGTCTTGATTCCAAGTCGGACAAATTTTTCATCGTCAACTATCAGTATGTTTTTCATCGTTCTCCTCCTGTGCTGTATCGTAAATCTCGGTGTTCTCCGTAATAACAGGTAATTTAAGAGTGACCTTTGTATACTCATCAACTTTACTTTTAATATCTATTCCGTAATCGGCGCCAAATTTTACCACGATTCTTTCTTGGACATTTTTGATGCCTATGCCCATAACGGTTTCGGTCGTGCTTATGCTATTTAATTCTTTTATAATATTCTTAAGAAGTTGACGTGGTATTCCGACTCCATTGTCTAAAACTTCTATGACTAAGGCGTTGTCAATAATTTTTCCAGAAATCTTTATGGTGGTGTCTTTGTCGGTGGTTTCAGAGCCGTGCTTAATTGCGTTTTCCACTATAGGCTGAATAGTAATTTTGGGAATTAACAAAGACTTTATATTATCGTCCATTTCAATTATTAAATCAATGCTATTGTCAAATCGCATGTTAAAAAGACTCACATAATCACTTACATAGTCAAGTTCTTGATCAATGCTTACGATTTGACTTTTCCAGCTCATAGAATACCTTAAGAGCCGTGCAAGTGCGGTTATACTGTCGGCAATCATGTAGTTTTCCTCGATAATCGCCATCATCTCGATGTTGTTAAGCACATTGTATAGAAAATGGGCATTAATTTGGCTTTGTAAAGCTTTAATTTCCATTTCTTTTTCAACAACGGCACGTTTTGCTTCACTGTCGACAAATTCGTTTACTTTGTCTATCATTTTATTAAAATATTCTTGTAACTGAGAGATTTCATCGGAAGAATTGTGCTCGATTTTTACAATATCGCTTGCTTTTTCATAGCTATACATTAAGTCAAAAGTTTGGTAAATTTTCTTTAAAAGAACTTTTATTGAGTATTGAAAAAGAAAAATCAAAACTAGAAAAAAGATTACTATTATTGCTAATATTAAATACTGAGCCTGTCTCGTTGTAAAAAACTGCTCGCTTAGATTATTCACAATATAATAATTCATGCCCGATGGATTGTATAAACTGCTGATTAAGTAATCGACATTGCCTACTTTCATTACAAGGTGATCTGAATCTGATTTTTTTATGGAACTAATTAAGTATTTATATGTAGAAATATGGCTTAAAGTGCTGTCATCGTTTGCATATACTTCATCGTCGGTTTCTATCAAAACAGTTGAAGGTGAGTCTTTAGAGCTATACACACTTCCGAAAAAGTCATCCATTACATAGCTTACCTCGGCAATGTTTTTCTTGCCGTTTGAAGAAGTTATAGTTTTATTAAAGCTAATTAAAGAAACAGATTGACTCGAAAGAACGGTAGAAAAACTTTCGTTATAATCAATTCTAATAGAATAATTGTCATCACTTTTGATAAACCAGTCTTCTTCAAAAACCCTGTCTCTACTAATAAAAAATGGAAAACTTTCCGGAACTTTATCAGAGTCAATATATAATCTCAAATTTCTCACATCGGGATTTACAGTGACAATATTTCTAAAATCAGAAGATATTTCGTTATAGTAAGCTAAAAAAGTCCGATCATCGTATGGGTTTGAGAGAAGTTCACTAAGTATACTATTCGAGTCTACAAGATGTAAAATAGATATTGCGGTGTTAATATTTTTTTCCGTTGTTGTAGCCATTGAGACTAAGTCGTATTCTGCAGAGGCAATTACCTTTTGTTCTTCTGCCTCAAGCATATTATTAAAAAACAAAGAAACGAAGAAAATTCCGGGTACTAATAGAAAACCAAACATCAAGATGGTAATTTTTTTATGTAGTGCCAGTCTAAGCCAGTTGTTCTTTATAGTGAGGGTTATTTTTTGCATGTTTTCCACCAAATATTTAAAAATAATAATTCTAATTTTATTTATTATAGCATAAATTGAGGTGAGAATTATTAATATTATATGAACAAACACTGTTTTGCTGTGTTTAAGTGCAAAAAAAACCGAGCTGATTGAACAGCTCGGTAAAAATGTTTATTTTTATTCTACGCCCATAAGCTCTTTGTTTGCATCAACTTGAGCTCTTAGGTATTCCATGTATTGGTCATATCCGTTGTCAGTTTTGTATTGCTCAAAATCTGCCCAGATTTGGTCAAATTCTTCTTCTGATTCAGCTTGGATAAGTGTTGGTAAAATTTCGCCCCATTTGTTTGTTACTTTAATACCAATTTCAGATTCATCTGTTCCAGCTGGAGGAGAAATGTTGTCATAGATTCCGAAGAATGCTGATTTTCCTTCTCTCCACTCGTCGTGTTGAGCAAATGGCTCTTCAACTTCAGTTGCCCATGCTAGGTTGTTTTGTGTATCTGCAAACATCCAGTAGCCGTTCATGATTTTGTACTGTGCATCAAAAGTAGTAGCGTCGTTAGCTCTTAATTCTAAGATTTCTTCTTTGATAACAGGCTCGCCGTCTACCATGTCGTATGTTTCGCCTTCAACACCTAGGAAGAATACTTTTTGTCCTTCTTCGTCGTTGTTACCCCATTCTAGAAGCTGAGCTGCTCTATCTGGGTGCTCTGTGTTTTTAGAAACCATAGTAACTTCCCATCCTGAGTAACCTGGTACGCTAAGTGTAGGTTCGTCAGAGTTTGAGTTAGCAGGTCCGTCTACAGCGATGTAGATGCTCTCTGGGTTGTTGTTGTATAGGTTGTTAAGTGGAGTTTGTGCATCGATTGGTTGATAGAATAGTGCAAAGTATCTACCTTGTTGAATTTTTTCTTCGATTTGCGTTCTGTCATCGATGAACACGTCTACAGGAATAGAACCGTTTTCGTGTGCTTGTCTAAATGTTTTTAGCCAGTTGATGTAATCTTCATCTGGGTTGCCGTTTTTAACTTCATAGTACTCGCCGTCGATTTCTCTTGGAACTGCTAAGAATTCTAAAAGCATATCTTCAAAAGCTGTGTTACCAGTAGTTGTAAAGCCTGTTGTTCCGTATGGAATTAATGGTTGGCCGTTAAGAGCCTCTGGATATGCTGCTTCAGCATCTTGAAGAGCTTGAAGGAATCCTTCAGGAGTGCTCATGTCAGGTGAACCGATTGCCTCGTAGATGTCTTTTCTAACTAAGAATGCACGGTTAGAAAGAAGACCAGCTTCGATATCAGCCTCTGTAACAGAGTTGTTTGGATAAGCATATGTATTTCCATCTTCTTGTTGGAACCATTTAAGTACATCTGGATTTAGGTGATTTTCAAGTTCAGGAGCATATCCGAATAATTCTTGATAAGAATATGAATACTCAGGAATTGAAAGGTCTTGTACTTGTGATAGCCACCATCCCATTGTTACTAAATCAGGAAGTGTGTTTGTAGCGATTAAAGCGTTAAGCTTTTCTGTAGGATCGCCAACAGGTACGATAAAGTCAATTGTGATTCCTAGTTCTTCTTTAATAGTATCTAGAACTAAATCTGATTCATTATAAGTAAACCAAGATTCGTTAACATACCACTCAAGAGTAACAGGGTCAGTGCTGATTTCAGGAGCAGCCTCTGATGATTCGCCGCCTTCTGATGTGTCTCCGCTTGCTGTAGAACCCTCAGCAGCTGAACTTGATGGTGTAGCTTCACCACAAGCTGTTAAAGCTGAAGCTGCAATTAGCATGCTGAGAATAAGTGCAGATAGTCTTTTTTTCATTTGTGTTTTCCTCCTTTATTTTAAGGCATCTAGTAATAAGATGCCTTATTGGCAAATATGTTTTTATTCTTTTACTGAACCTATCATCATTCCTTTTACGAAATACTTTTGTAGGAAAGGATAGATACAGATAATCGGTACGGTTGTAACAACCATTGTCGCCATTTGTAGTGAAGACGAGGTAAACTTAGAGGTGTTAACTCCACTGGCTAGCATAGATTGCTGTGAACCTTCTGATGTGCTGATGATTTTATATAGGTAAGTCTGAATTGGAATTAAGTCCTCATCGTTGATGTAAAGTCTACCCATAAAGTAGTCATTCCAGTTAAATACGCCGTTAAATAGTGCGATAGTTGCGATAACAGGCAAGGAAACAGGTAAAACAATTTTTACAAATATCCTAAAGTCGCCCGCTCCGTCAATTCTTGCGGCTTCTTCTAGTGAAGGTGGTATAGTTCTAAAGAACGACTGGAAGATGATTAAGTCAAAGAAGCTGAACATTGTTGGGAAAATGTATACCCAGAAAGTATCGAATAATCCAAGGTCGGAAATAAGGATAAATGTTGGGATAAGTCCGCCTGAGAAGAACATGGTCACAAGACCAATTTTCATGTAAAGTTTTCTTCCGACTAAGTCGTTTCTTGAAAGTGCGTAGGCTACCATTGCTGTAAAGAAAACATGTAAAGGTGTTGCAATTAGTGTTCTTAAAATAGTGATGATAAATGCCGTGATGATTTCTGTATTCTTAAAAACTTCGGTGTAGTTATCTACGGTAAATACTCTAGGGAACCAGTAGATACCACCTTGAGCGGCGTCAAAACCTTCGTTGAAAGACATGATTATTACATACCAAATAGGATAAAGCATTACAAAGCAGATAATAAGCATGAACACGGTTACGAAAATATCAAATATAAAAGAAGGGACGTTAGAATTTTTAAATAATGGTTTTTTCATATCTTGTCCTCCTTTTAATATAACGATGTCGATGTGAGTTTCTTAGAGCCATAGTTTGCAATGAACAAGAGTATAAATGCAAAGATGGAACGAAGTAATCCAATCGCAGTTGCGTAGGAGAATCTACCCGAACTAATACCCATTCTGTAAGCATAGATGTCGATAACATCGACTGCATCATATAAAACAGGTTTTAGGAAAACGAATAATTGCTCGAAGTTTGAACCCAATAGGTTTGAAATGCTTAGAACTAATAGAACTGAGATTGTGCCTTTAATTGAAGGGAGAGTAATGTTCCAGATTCTTCTAAGTCTTCCGGCGCCGTCTATCGAGGCTGCCTCGTAAAGTGCTGGGTCAACACCTGCTATAGCGGCTATGTAAATAATTGCCGACCAGCCAAGTTCTTTCCAAAGCTCTGCGGATACCAGTATACCCCAGAAGCCTTCGGTTTGTCCGAGTAAGTGGACGGGCTCTTCTAGAAGTCCGATTTGCACCATTAAATCTGTTAACATACCTGTATCGGAAAGCCAGTTAAACATGATACCCGAAACAATAACCCATGATAAAAAGTGAGGGAGGTAAGAAACTGTTTGTACAATTTTCTTAAATCTCATACTCCTTACTTCGTTAATTAGTATCGCAAAAATGATACCTGCTGGGAAAGTGACAACAAGTCTTAATATGTTAAGGCCAAAGGTGTTTCCTATAACAAGCCAAAATCTGTCATCGGTAAAAAATTCGATAAAGTTATCAAGTCCAACCCATTGTGAGCCCATAACTCCTTTGATAGGTTGATAGCGCTGGAAAGCAACTACGATAAAGTACATTGGAATATAACTGAATATCGCCATCCAAATGATACCTGGAAGTGCCATCGCTTGTAGTCCACGCTGTTTCCACATTCTTTTAATGAAGTTCTCTTTCATGAACATTAACATCTCCTTTTCAATTTGTTAACCTAATTTTAGCACTTTGTACACAATTAATTCAATTATTCAAATTTCATTTTAAGTGTTTTTTTTTCGGAATGGTATTTTTACCTAAAAAACACACCTAAAATTGTAAAATTCTATTAAGGAATTAAAAAGACTTTTAATCTAGTTAAAATAATGATAGAATAAGTAAAAATGACTAAATGAGGTAAAAAATGATTAAAGCAGTTATATTTGACATGTATGAAACCCTAATAACGCACTATAAATGCCCACTGTACTTTGGCTCACATATGGCAAGTGACATAGGGATAAAGGAAAATGACTTCCAAAGGCTTTGGAGTCCCACTGAATCCGACAGAAGTGTGGGTAAAATTTCTTTTGAGGAAATTACGGAGAAAATTTTAAGGGAAAATAAGTGCTATTCAAAAGAAATGCACAATAAAATCATTAAGAAGAGGGTAGAGACGAAGATAGAGTGTTTTGGTCATTTGCATGAGGAAATTTTGCCCATGCTGAATGCCATAAAAGAAAAAAAGCTTAAAGTAGGACTTATCAGCAACTGTTTTTCCGAAGAAGTCATGCCAATAAGAAATAGCGTACTTTTTCCCTTTTTTGATGCCGCATGTTTATCATACGAGGAAAAAATTCAAAAGCCAAATAAAGAAATTTTCGATAGATGTCTAAAAAGGCTAAATGTGAAGGCGGATGAGTGCATTTATATAGGTGACGGTGGAAGTTTTGAGCTTGAGACTGCAAAGTCTTTGGGGATGAAGGCGTTTCAGGCAGTTTGGTACTTTAATTGTATAGAGAATTATCCGTATTTTAGGAAAAAAGAATTTTCGCAAATAGAAAAACCATTGGATGTTTTGAATTTTTGCACAAAATAAAGAGGAGTTGTTCATTTTGAACAACTCCTCTTTTTCTGTCTCGACTTCTTTAAAATAAAAGGAGTGGAAAAGTAGTAAAAGTTTAGGCAATTACGCACATTTTCGAGTGTTAATCATCTATTTATCCAAATAATGACATCGTCCTATGTGAATTATGCATTCACTTTACATAATTTTAAACATTTTCAACGTAGTTATCAACATTAAAAGTCAATAGTAAAAATGACAGGAAAATACGCAAAAATTATAAAATATTTCTCTAATTTAATACAAAAAATTGCTCATACCAAAGAATAAAGCTGTAAAACGACCAAATTTTTTGCATTCCGCCGTTCTTTCCGGCCTTGTGAGAATCAAGAAGTTTCAACAATTCAGCAGTGTTGAAAAACTTCTCAGAAATATCGCTTTCAAAGGCGTTTTTAACCTTATTATAAAACTTTTCCTCACGAAGCCAGTCGTTTAATGGAACAGGAAAACCGAGTTTCTTTTTGTTGGCAGTTTTTTCTGGAATCTGCTTTATCGCCGCACCTCTAAGGGCAATTTTTGTCACTTCACCGTACGATCTGTACTTCGTAGGAATACAAAGTGAAAGCTCCAACATTTTTTTGTCTAAGAAAGGAACACGAAGTTCAAGCGAATTTGCCATGCTCATTCTGTCCGCTTTAAGTAGAATATCATACATCATCCATGTCTTCATGTCGACATATTGAAGCTGTGTTGGTTCGTCAAGTTTTCGGTCTTTTATCTCGTCAAAATAGGGTTTGCTGTACTCTTCAGGCGCTTTTGAGACGATTCTATGCTTTAAATATTTCTGCCTTTCGCCTTTCTCAAAGACGTAATTTGCCCTCATAAATCTTTCATACGGCTCCATAGCGCCACGGATTATAAAGTTTTTACCGCTGAAATGAGGCATTTTTTTTGCGACAGCCGCCATAGCTTTTCTTAAAAATTTTGGAACTCTTCTTGAATACCTGTCAAAGTGTCCGCCAGCCAAGTACATTGGATATCCGCCGAATAATTCATCGGCGCCTTCACCCGACAAAACAACTTTAACGTGTTTCGCCGCATTTTTTGCAAGGTAGTAAAGCGGAATTTCGGACGGATTTGGCATAGGCTCGTCAAGATAGTACTGAATTATCCCCGCCGCATCGAAAAACTCGTCCGCATTAATTTTATTGCTGATATTTTCAACACCAATGTGCTTAGAAAACTCGATAGCGTATGGAAGCTCGCTGTACTTTTCCTCTTCATAGCCAACAGAAAAAGTTTTGACCGCCTTTGCCGTTTTAGAAACTTCTTTGACGACATAGCTTGAATCTATGCCGCTTGAAAGAAAGCACCCGACTTCTACGTCGCTTATTTGGTGGACATCGATGGACTCTTTAAACTCTTTAGTGATAAGATTTTCCCAATCTTCCAAAGTTTTGCTCTCGTCAATATTATGTTTCATGTCGTAAAATTTTTCAGTTTTAATTTTGCCGTCTTGATACTCAAGACAAAACGAGCCCGGAAGTTTAAACACATTTTTAAAAAGCGTTTTCTCATATGGAATATACTCGTAAGAAAGGTATTCTGGAATCAAGGTCTCATCAAGTTCTTTTTTGAACTCTGGATGCTCCAAAAATGACTTAATTTCCGAGCCGAACATGAACTCGCCGTCTTTCATGTAATAGTAAAACGGCTTGATTCCAAAAATGTCCCTTGCGGCAAAAAGTTTTTTGCTGTTTCTATCCCAAATGATAAAGGCAAACATGCCTCTTAATTTTTGAAGTAGCTCTTTGCCCCATTCTTCATAGCCATGAAGTAGGACTTCTGAGTCCGACTTAGTTGTGAAAATATGCCCTTTTTCGATTAAGTCCTTACGAAGACTTTGATAGTTGTAAATCTCGCCGTTAAACAGCAAAACCTTGCTTTTATCCTCGTTTAAAATGGGCTGCCTGCCACCTTCTAGGTCGATGATACTAAGCCTTCTAAAGCCAAGGCTAATGCTTTCATCTATATAGAAATGCCCGTCGTCGGGTCCTCTATGTTTGATTCTGTCGGCCATTTTTTCTATGGTTTTCTCATGGTCGATGACTTTGGCGCTCTTGATATAGCCTATAAATCCGCACATATTACCGCTCCAATCCTTTGTAAAAATTTAGTCCACTAGGCCTTTATTTCCAAAATATCTCTTGTATTTCTGGAAATAGTTGTACTGATTCTTTAAGAAATAGATATATCTTTTAAGATTTCTGTCCTTTTTATAGTAGTAAGAGTTAACCACTTTTCCTTCTTTAATCAACTTTTTTGCCTCGTTTTTGACCGCTTCATCTTTAGTGTACTTGAATATAATCCCCTTTGGAATAATGGTGTAAAGCACCTTGTTTGTCGCCACTGTAAGCTTAGGTTTTTTGTCGTAAATGATATCATCCACCAAAAATTTAGCGAGATTGTACCCAGCTGCCGTTACAAAAAAACTGCTTCTGCCTTGTCTTAAATTCATCTCAAAAAGCTTGTATTTGCCGTCTCTGGCGTCGTATTTCATGTCAAAATTTGAGAATCCAACATAATTTATACTTTCAAGAAAGTTTATAATTTGCTTGTTCAAATTCTCATCATAGCCGTTGATTATCGCCGCATAACTGCCGATTCCCTCTGGCGAATGCTCCTCTAGCACTGCATTTCCAAGGGCAATTAAATTCACCTTGCCGTGCTTCGAGCTGTAGCAGTTGACGACACGCATATTCGAGTCATCACCTGGGATGAACTCCTGCAAAATCAGCGTGTCCTTGTAGGAAGACGAATAAATTGCCTTTAAAATGCTGTCAAATTCTTCCCTTGTCTTTGCCACGAAAACTTTTTTCTTATGTGGAAATTTGCAGTTCCAGTAAGCCACAGAATTTGAAGGCTTTATAATCACTGGAAAGTCAAAAGGCAGCTTGATATTTTCGTGCTCTTCAAAGGTGCAGGTAGTCGTTTGTGGAAAGGAAAATCCGTGCTCTTTGCACACATTGTAAAAGCTCTCTTTCATGCTAAGCTTCATCAAAAGCTCTTCGTCTATGCACTTGAATTCGTAAATATCTGAGAGTTTGTCCTTGTTTCTAACCAGCATTTTAATGTAGTTGTCGCCACATGGGACAAGCAGTTTTTTAATGCCATCATAGTTTTTAGCAAAGTCTACAAGAGTCTTTACAAAGACCTCATCGTCCTCTAAATTTGGCTCGATTTTTTCAACTTTTACGATACTGCTGTTCATGCAAACCGGCAAAACTCCCTTTCCGACTGCCACCGAATTTATGCCGTATTCCTCGTGAAAAGACCTTGCCATTCCGTATACATTTATGTCACTGCCCAATAGTACGGGCAAAAAATTGTTCATGTTTTTCCTCCATAAAGATAATTATTTTTCTAAAATGAAAAATCTCTTGTACCACACCAAAAATGTGTAGATGGTCCAAATTTTTCGGCTATTGTCTTCTTTTAGGTTTTTATGGTTATCTAAAAGTTTTAGAGTATAGTCGCTGTCAAAGAATTTAAGCGCAGTTTCGTCGGTGAAAGCTTCTTTGATTACACTATAATATTTCTCCTCTTTAAGCCACTCTCTGACTGGAATTGGGAAGCCGAGTTTCTTTTTGCCCGCCCATTTTTCGGGCATACGGCGCAGAGCCGCTTTTCTCATGGCAAACTTTGTGTTTTCTGAATTAACCTTGTATTCCATCGGGATTTTGCTTGCGATTTTCATGATTTCTACGTCGAGAAACGGCACACGCACTTCAAGTGAATTTGCCATGCTCATTTTATCTGCCTTTAATAAAATGTCGCCTATCATCCATGTGTTGATGTCGACAAACTGCATTTTTGTGACGGAATCCTTATCCTTAACCATGTCAAAATACGGTTTTACAATTTCCCTTGGGCTCTTTGCGTTTGTGGTGATTTTTAAAAGTTTTTTACGCTCTTTTTCGCTGAACATATAGGCGTTTCCGATGTATCTGTCCTCAAGTTTTTTGCCTCGTCTTATAAGGAAGTTTACGCCTCTTTTCTTAGGCAAAACACTCGCCATGGCGCCGATTGCCCTTCTGATAAACAGCGGAATCTTGTTATAAAACGCCATTTCTAGAGGTTCTTTATAAATATTGTACCCGCCAAAAAGCTCGTCTGCACCTTCTCCAGAAAGGCAAACTTTTACATACTCTGATGCCTTGTTACACACAAAGTAAAGTGCAACAGCGGACGGGTCGGCAAGTGGCTCGTCCATATGGTACTGAATTTTTGAAAAATTATCCCAGAACTCTTCGGTTTCGATGGTTTTACTGATATTTTTAACTGGAATTTGCTCGGAAAGCTCTTTAGCATAGCTGATTTCGTTGTATCGCTCGCCGTAGTTAAAGCCGACGGTGAAGGTCTTGTCGACATTTGCCGAACAGGCGACATAGCTTGAATCGACACCGCTTGAAAGGAAAGAGCCGACTTCGACGTCACTGATTTTATGAGCCCTTACCGAGTCGTCAAATGCTTTTTCGATTTCATCCGTCCAGTAATCTAAATTTTTGCCTTTTTCCTCGTCAAACTCTGCAATCCAGTATCTCTCGGTGCTGAGTTTGCCGTCTTTATACTCAAAATAATGCCCCGGCATAAGCTTGAACACACTCTTGAAAAAAGTTTCTTCACCTACAGAGTACTGGAAAGAAAGGTAACTCTCGAGTGCTTTTTCGTTAAGTTCTTTTCTAAAATCAGGATGAGATAGAAAGCTCTTAATCTCCGAGCCAAACATGAAGGTATCTTCCATTTTAGAATAATACAAAGGCTTTATTCCAAAAAAGTCACGGCAACCGAACATGGATTTTGACACTTTATCATAAATGACAAAGGCAAACATGCCTCTTAATTTACCTAGTAAATCCTTGCCCCATTCTTCATATCCGTGAAGTAAAACCTCGGAATCGGTCTTCGTGGTGAAAATATGACCCTTATCAATCAGCTCGTCCCTTAAACCTTGATAGTTATAAATTTCACCGTTGAATATCAAAATTTTACTCTTATCTTCGTTTAAAATCGGCTGTCTGCCGCCCTCTAAGTCGATAATGCTAAGACGCCTAAAGCCAAGACAAATATCTTCGTCCACATAATAATCGACATCGTCAGGACCACGGTGAATGATTCTATCCGCCATGTCCTTTAATATTTTTTTATTGTCACGCTCGGTGTCACTTACGCTAAATCCAACAAAACCGCACATATAAACACTCCTTTATCACTCTTGCTCGGCTATTTTAACAAGTGCTGAAAAACTTTCGCTCTTGTCACTTTCTGGTTTCAATGTTATTTTTGGCATATTTTCTGCTATATTCTCATTCATAATTATTTTTTTTATTTTTGCCTTGCTCATCGTCATGTTAGAGCTTGAAATAGCTGAATAAAGCTCTTTGTCAAGACTGTACATGCTCTTATCAGAGCATACATGGCGAATAACAGTGTAAACAGCGGTGCAAAGATAGTTTGTACACTCTTTCAAAAGTGCTTTGCTACCGATTTTTTTGAGACAGGAAAACAAAATATTTATAGATTGAGAAAGAATTTTTTCCTCAGGGTATTTATAAGTCGGCGTTTTTTTGGTATTATTATTCTTATCAGCACCTAAAATGAAGTCGCAGCTTACATCGTAGTACCTTGAAACCTTGAGGACAAAGTTTAAACCGCACTCTCTAATTCCTTTTTCATAGTGCGAGAGAAGTGCTTGGGATATTCCTAAATCGGACGCCGCCTTTTTTTGGCTGATTCCTTTTTCTTTTCTTAAATTAAGTAAATTTTCGGAAAAGCTCGTTTCCATTTTTTAGCTCCATTCTGCCGCATGTTTCGGCATATATTCATTTTCACAATAACTCTTAGTATAATATAAATTCAACAGAATGTAAAGTGTTATAAAGTTTAATAATTAAATAAAGGTAGGTAAGTTTATGAAATCGTATGTAATTCATTTGATAAGACACGGGATTTGTGAGGGAAATCTTGAGGGAAGGTATGTCGGAAGGACCGAGTCGCCACTTTGTACCGAAGGAATAAAAGAACTGATTAATCTTAAATCGAAGCACAAATATCCTACTGCAATAGACTATTATGCAAGCCCTTCTACAAGGTGTGTGGACAGCCTTAAAGTGCTGTATCCAGAGGTAAAAGACCCAACTGTAATTTTGGAAATGGCGGAGCTTGACTTTGGCGATTTTGAAAACAGAACGGCTGGTGAACTATCTAATAATCCGATTTTTACAAAATGGATTGCGGGCGAAGAGGGCGTAAGTCCACCAAACGGTGAAAGCTACGGCGTATTTATGCAAAGAGTGTGCAGTGGTTTTGAGATGCTTGTAAAAAACATGATGTTTACTGGCAAAAATTCCGCTGTGTTGGTGACGCATGCAGGCGTAATCATGACGATTTTGGCAGCGTATGGACTGCCCGAAGCGCCGATGATAGACTGGCAAACAAACCCTGGTGAGGGCTATTCGATAAGGATAGACCCAAGTTTATGGAGCCGTGGAAATGTTTTTGAAGTGTTTCAAAGACTGCCGATGATAGACGAAGAAGAAAGTTAATGATAACTTAGAATTATTAATCCCTATTTTGCATATAATGGTGTATTAGCGTTACGGTAGAAAGGGCATGATTATATGTGCGGTTTTGCGGGTTTTGCGGGATTTAATGAGAATTTTAAGGATGAAAAGTACCTTTGGGGAAATATTTCAAAAAGAATGGCGAAAAGGCTTTCACATAGAGGGCCTGACGAAAGCGGTACTTACATAGGAAGAAACTCAGCTCTTTCTCATGTAAGGCTTTCTGTCATGGACCCACTTTTTGGAAAACAGCCGATGAGCTTTAAAAAAGACGGATTTAACTTTACCATAGTGTATAACGGCGAAATTTACAATGCAAATGAACTTAAAAAAGAACTTTTAGAAAAGGGTTATAGCTTTGAGACAAAGTGCGATACAGAGGTGGTTTTGAAGGCTTATGTCGAATTTGGCGAGAAGTGCGCTGAAAAATTAAACGGAATTTTCGCCTTTGTGGTGGATGACGAAAGGGATAAAAGGCTGTTTTTTTGTAGGGACAGATTTGGTGTGAAACCTTTATTTTACACCTTTAGAGACGACAGAATTATATTTGCCTCGGAGATTAAAGGTTTGTTTGAGTATCCGAATGTAAGGGCAAAGCTTGATAAAAACGGTCTTTGTGAATTATTTGCTATTGGCCCAGCTAGGACTCCTGGATGTGGAGTTTTTAAGGGGGTTTTTGAGATGAAGCCTGCTCATAATGCGGTTTTTGACAAAAATGGATTTAGTCAAAAACCGTATTATAAACTAAAAGCCACCGAGGTAAAAGGAAGCTATGACGAGTCGGTTGAAAAAGTTTCGAACCTTCTTTTAGACATAGGCAGACGTCAAATGGTTGCAGATGTTCCTGTTTGCACATTTTTATCGGGCGGGCTTGATTCAAGTGTAGTGACTGCACTTTGCGCTAAAAATTTAAAAGGTGAAATGCTTTCGACATATTCGTTTGACTATGAAGGAAATAGTGAGCATTTTTCACCGACAGCGTTTGAAGCTACTTCTGACGAGCCTTTTGCAAGAATGGTGAGTAAGCATTTAAACACACAGCATACGACGCTTATCTGCGACACTGACACGCTTTATAAGAGTCTTTTTGACGCAGTTATCGCCAAGGATTTACCGGGAATGGCGGACATAGACAGCTCTTTACTACACTTTTGTAGACAGGTAAAAGAAAACCACACCGTCGCACTTTGCGGAGAATGTGCGGACGAAGTTTTCGGCGGGTATCCGTGGTTTGTTAAGCAAAATTACAAGGGGTTTCCTTGGTCTGAGGACATGGGATTTAGAAAATCCTTAATAAATGAAGAGTTAAGAAATGAGCTTAATTTAGAAGAATATGCACACGAAAGATTTATTAAAACTCTAAGTGAAACTCCACTTTTAGGTGATGAGAGTGAAAAAGATTTACACTTTAAAAAAATGACGCACCTTAATATTGTGTGGTTCATGCAAACACTTCTTGACAGAAAAGACAGGTGCAGTATGTACAGCGGTCTTGAAGTAAGAGTGCCTTACTCCGACCACCGTTTGGTTGAATTTTTATATAATTGTCCGGTAGATTACAAAATCAGAAATGGACATAATAAAAGTCTTTTAAGAGATGGAAGCCGTGGACTTCTTCCTGCCGAAATACTTTTTAGAAAGAAGAAACCATATCCAAAGACTCACAATCCAAAGTATGAAGAGCTGATTAAGAGCAAGTTTAAATATATTTTAAGGGACTCAAACCAGCCGATATACAAAATATTGTCGAAACCAGTACTGAAATCCATGCTGAAAGAAAAGTTTGACTACGGCAAACCGTGGTTTGGGCAGTTAATGGCAGGGCCACAGCTTTTGGCATATTTAATTCAGGTTAATTACTGGATGATTCATTATAATGTCTATTTAGAATTATAAAGAGGGTTGTCCTCTTCTCCAGTTTTAATAAATTCTGTGTTCACAGTTAAATTTACACTAAGTGAAGGTAGCTTTTCTAAAAAGCTGCCTTTATTTTCTTTCCAAAAAGAAGCGTCTTCAAGGTAAATTTTATTTGAAAGCGAGAAAAAGTCTATACTGTTTTCTTTCATAAGCCCGAAAGCGTTTTCGGAAAGGAAATAGATTTTTTCAGACAGCATTGCGCTTAAATCCTCATAATTAATATCGCTTAGTTTAAGTGGAATTGCTGCAAGATTTACCGAAGCGTCTATGGTTACATTAAGATTGCTCTTATCTTCATTTAGGCTCATTTCAGATTTTAATGAGCTTATTTCCGCCGTGATTTTATCACCGCTGCTTGTAGTTAAAACAATACTTTTGTTTTGCAAGGTTCCATTTACCGCAAGGTAGCCTAGAGTTTCCTCTTCACTCAAAAGAAACTGATAGTCATAGTCTTTAAATACGGCACTGTTAACAGCAGAGAGGCTGTCATTTTCGATTAAAAGCACGGGCAAAAGAGAAGTGTTAGATTCCGATTTGCTGTCTGAAATAAAGCTCATCACAGTAGCACTTACTGTTTTGCCTTTGTTTTCACTGTTGTCGGTGCAATTTTCTATATCAGAAGATGAAATTAGCTTGCCGTCAATTTCATAGGTGATTACATCTTCGGCATTTTCGTAAGCCATATAAAGTTTCATAGTCGGTTTTGAGCGAAAATACCTAATAAAAAAATCAAGCGCAGAATCTAGGCCGTCTTCTGAGAGAGTTTTGCCGCAGATTATATAATTGGCGCTAGAATATATCGGAGTTTTTCCAGTGGAAAGAGATAGATTATTGATAGCGTCAAATACACTTTCGCCGCTTACAATTATCGTCTCTTCTTTGTCTTGCTCGGTGAGTGAAGCGTACCTTACACTAAGGTTTATCATTCCATCTTCTTCGTCAATTCCAAATCCATTTATTATCATATGATCGTAGAGTCTCTGTGTACAAGCGCTTAGAGAAAGTATAGTAAAAACCAATAATATACAAATTTTCTTCATGTTTTAAGTTCCTTTCTTATTTTTTTTATTTGCAAGCAAGATTAAAGGAATTAAAACACCTAAAAAAAGCGATGATACACAAACAAAATATTGAATAGAAGAAAAGTGAGTCATTAAATTAAAATTTATCGCAAAAATGCTAATTGTCCCAATAATAATTGCAGATATAAAAGCAGATTTGTTCTGGTGTTTTATCATGGTAGGTCGGATAAAAAGAGATTTTATACAAAGTAGGTCGGTAGAAATTTTAACACACAAAGTCATAAGCCAAATTATGCTAAAAAGTACGTCAATTCTTTCAAAAGGAGGTATGCTTGAAAAAGAAAATAGAGAATAAAGAGGGTATAACTGGGTTTCTGCAAATCTACCCATGGTTAGAACTATCATAAAGAAAGAAAAGGCACATAAAAATCCACCTAAAAGCTGGAAAAGACTGTAAGAAGAAAAATTCATATTGCCATTAACACTAAAACTCAAAATGCAAAGCTGAGGAAGAATAGATGCCCTTGAAAAAATGCTGATAAAATTCGTTACAGAATCATTGTTTTCGGTGTAAAAAAATTGTTCTCTATTGCTTAAATCAAAAAAGTCTACAATACCAAGAAAAACAAGCGAAAGGCAGATGATAACCGTGATAAAAACTACAAGCGAACTTCTGCCTACGGATTCGGTACCCTTAAAGGCTCCGTAAAATGAGACAGATAGCACTAAAACTATAAGAATTAGAGCAGAATTATCGGGGTAAATTGTGTTTAAAAACATTGTTTGAATCTGTAAGAGGACCAAAATGTCGCTTAAAATAAAATAAAGAGCATAAAAAACTAAAATAAACTTAAACTTTTTGCTTTCGCTTAGAATTGCTGCGGTGTTCTTGCCTTTACTTTTAAGCATAAATATTGGAAATGATAGCAGAATGTTAAACAAAAACGCTGCAAAAACAGAAATTATGCTGTCCCACAAATTTTCACTTAGTGCATTCATGCTTAAGACAGATATAAAAAATATAGAGCTTAAAAACATCATGAAATAAAACTGGGAAGAAGATATTTTATCTTTCAATTATCTGTACCTCCGTTTCTTGTTTCGCTTCCAGGCATATCTTGAACCTTGCTTCGGTTGTGATTTAGTGTTTTCCAATTTGACCTAATGAAAATATCCCTCATAGAACGAAGTCCAAATGGTGTGATTGGCGTGGTAAGAGGTACACCGTAACTTAGCTGAGAACAGATATTATAAAGAATGAATACAAAGGAAAATACCGTGCCCCATACACCTAGAAGACCGGCAACTAGGATTAAAATAAACCTTAACACCGAAATCTGTTCGTACAGTTTTGGAACAGCATAACCAGCTATTGCCGATAGAGCTATAATTATCAATGAAGGTGCTCCGATGAGTCCGGCTGAAACAGCCATGTCACCGATTACAAGGGCGCCGACGATGCTGACCGTCTGGCTGAACACTTTTGGCGCTCTAAGGCCTGCTTCTCTTATAATTTCATATAAAAAATTTACGAATATAAGCTCCCAAAAAATGCTAAGCGGCGTTTTTGCTTCTTCCATTGCAAGCCTTACAAGAATATTGTCGGGGATAAGGTCGGGGCGACTGACGATTATTCCGACATAAAGTGACGGTACAAAAACCGAGATAAAAAAGCAAAGATATTTTATGATTCGTATATAACTTGAATAAATCGGCTTGTTTGCGTAGTCGTCTAGCACCTGAAAATTCTCGACAAAAAGGTAGGGCAAGATTAAAACAGAGGGTGTACCATCGACTATTATGGCTACTCTTCCTTCTTCAATTTTTGCAGCTGCAGTGTCGGGGCGTTCGGTGATTCCTACGCCTGAAAAAAGTTTTCCCTTGTTTAAATATGCGCTTAAATAGCCCGCCGCCATCACGGTTTTTAAGTCTATTTCTTTAATTTCAAGCTTGATTCTGCTTAAAATCTCCTTAGAAACTCTATTTTCTAGATAAGAAATAATAATTGGAGTTTTAGATTCTGTACCCAAATACAGCCTTTCAAATTTAAGCATAGGGGTTCTAAGTCGTCTTCTTAAAAGAGACATATTTATTATCAGTGGTTCGACAAATCCTTCTTTAGACCCTCTTAACATGCTCTCGTTATTTGGCTCGATAACACCTCTTGATTTATAACCCTGAACGCCAAATCCTATGGCTTTATCAGAGCCGTCAACTAAGATTACTGCATTACCCACCATTATCTGGCTTATAATATCTTCTGAATTCATGGCTTCGGACTGATCAACTGCTGCTAAAATATTTTCTGAAATATAGTCCATAAGATTTTGAGATTTTATACTTTCTAAGTTTGCGTTTAGCATAGGTTTAATCACCGAAATGGCGAGATATTGCTTGTCAACCTGTCCTTCAAGGCTTAACACGGCACATTTGACACCGCCAATATTTAAACTTAACTTAATAAAATCACATGCATTTGCAAATACTGTATCTAAGTAGTTTAAATTTTCATTTAAAGAACTTTGTAATTTTGGCATTTTTAAACTCCCATCTGCCGATTCACGGCTGCATTTCTTTAGATATTTTTACCTTTTTTTATGAATTTATGCTTGATTTTATTTTAGTAGGTGATTTTTTTGGCAATTTCAATTATCAGAACTGTGATAATTTATGCACTCATTGTATTTGCAGTAAGAATAATGGGGAAAAGGCAGATAAGCGAGCTTCAAACCACTGAGCTTGTCGTTACTTTGCTTATTTCTGATTTGGCGGTAATACCAATGCAAAATATCGGACAGCCACTTTCAAGCGGAGTGATTCCGATATTTATCCTAGTGGGAATTGAAATTTTAATGTCGGTTTTAATGCTAAAAAATAGCAAGATAAGAAAAATAGTTTGTGGAAAGCCAGTTGTGATTATTAATGATGGAAAGATTCTTCAAAGCGAGATGAAAGAGCTTAGGATGAGCACGGAGGATTTGTTTGAAGAGCTAAGGCAAAAAGATGTTTTTTCTCTAAAGGAAATAAAATACGGGATAATCGAGACAAACGGCACTTTAAGCATTATGAAAAATGAACCGTACGAAACAGTTAAAAATAAAGACTTAGAAATAAATTCACAGGCGGAGTTTTTAAATCTTGTGGTGGTAAGCGATGGAGAAATTTGCAGTCATTCTCTAAAGTTTTGCGGTAAAGATGAAAGTTTTATAAACGATACCCTTCAAAAAGAAAACATTAAGCTTGAAGAGATTTATATAATGACATCGGATAAAACGGGCGATTACACGGTGATTAAGAAGGAATAGGGGGAAGTATAAAGTGAGAAAAAGAATAATCATAGCGGGAGTATTATTTTTTGTATCTGTAGTCCTGTCTATTGTAAGTTATAATTCCACCACGGCAATATGTGAAGAGGTGCTTAATAGCACGCAAAGGATAAAAGAATATATCGAAAGTGAAAATTTATTGGCGCTAAGTGAAGCGGAAAAAATGAAAGAAAGCTGGGAAAATCAGTACAAAATTTTAAGCTCGTATATACCACACGAACAGCTTGAAAAAAGCAATGTTTCGTTAAATTCGCTTTTAAACTACCTAAAAGAAGGGCAAAATGAAATTGCATTGCTTATTTGTGAAGAAATTAAAATAGACATCGACCATGTGATGAAATATGAAAAACTGATATTTTCAAATATATTTTGAATTGCATAAAGAAAGTAAATCTGATATAATAAAAAAGACCCTGACACAAGAGTGTTGGGGTCTTTTGAAGAATTAGAAAGGTATGGATTCCGTGCGAAAAAGCTGGAGATTTTTACTAAGTTTTGTGCGGCAAACATGACATGGTCATAAGAATGAAACCTTATAAAATTATATCGGCAGAGAAAGAGCACTTTGAAGAGTGCGTCGTCGCCATAAGAGAGGCCTTTGAAAAAAGTGCACTTAACTACGGATTTACCAAGGAAAACTATCCCACAAGCGGTGCATTTATCAGGTTTGAAGATTTAATGGCGGCAAAAGAGCGAAAAGTTCACATGTACATAGCCATAATGGACGAAAAAATAATTGGATATGTACAGCTTGAGAAAAAAGGCGATGGGGTATATTCTTTTCAAAAATTTGCGGTAAAACCTGAACATAGACAGCTTGGTGTAGGTGCAGCATTAATTCTTTTTTGTAAAAATAAGGCAAAGATATACGGCGGAAAAAAGATTAAGCTGATAATGGTAAACAAAAATGAGCAATTAAAAGAGTACTACAAGGCAAACGGCTTTGAATTTGTCGGGACAAAAAGCGATGAATTTCATCCGTTTGAACAAGGCGTGATGGAGATGGACTTAGTTTAGACTAAGGACTAAGGGTGAAAGGTGAAGGGTTTAATTTAGACTAAGGACTAAGGGTGAAAGGTGAAGGGTTTAATTTAGGCTAAGGACTAAAAGGTGAAAGGTGAAGGACTATTATGAAGAGAGTTTTGTTTGTTGGGAACAGTCATACTTATTATAACGACATGCCATACTTTATGGAGTTTATTTCGAAAAATTGTGGTGTGGATAATGTAGAAGTACAGTGCACTATGCTTGCATCACCTGGGCAAAGTTTAGCATGGCATAGCACTCAGGAAGACGTTAGATATAACATCATCTACGGCGGGTATGACTTTATTATATTTCAGAATAATGCACATCCGTTTGACGGGTACGAGGCACTTAAAGACGGCACAAATAAGCTTTTGAACTTTATAAATGATTCCATTAACAAGCCGACTGTCGTGATGTATATGACATGGAGCGAAAAGGAAAAGCCCGAGAATTTTTCTAAGATGAGAGAGGCTTATATCAAGGTGGCAGATGAGTTTAATTTAAAACTTGCACCAGTGGGAGAAAAATTTTCTATGGTAAGTGCTTCTTATGATACAGAATTGTATGCAAAAGACGGCGAACATGCCTCACCAGTTGGGTCATACATAGTGGCACTTACAATACTTCAAACCTTATTTGATATAAAAATTTGTGGATTTCCAAGAAATATAGAGCATGGGAGCAGAGTATTATACAGCCTTAGCGATGCTCAAATGCAGTGCATTAAGGAAATATTTAACTAAAAGGACAGGCGTTAAGCCTGTCTGGTTTAATTTAAAACGTGAAAAATGGAGGGTGTTTTACCCTCCCTTTTTTATTTAGATATTACATTAAAGCTTAAATCTATCGACCAACATATGAAGCGTGTCTGCTTGAGATGAGAGCTCTTGGCTAGCGGCAGCACTTTCTTCACTTGTAGCAGTGTTTGTCTGTACGACCATAGAAATTTGCTCGATACCGTCGGAAATTTCTTTGATTTTATCGGCTTGCTCTCCTGTTGCTTTTGCGATTTCGTCAATGGTGACAACCATTTGTTGAACCTTAACAGCAAGACTTTCAAAAGATGAATTTGCCTTTTTAGCAATTCCAGAACCAACTTGAACAGCATCAATAGACTTGCTTATGAGTTGAGTCGTGTTTTGTACAGCTTCTGAAGATTTTTGAGCAAGATTACGAACTTCATCGGCAACAACAGCGAATCCTTTACCAGAAGCACCTGCCCTTGCAGCCTCAACAGCAGCATTAAGTGCTAAAATGTTTGTTTGGAAAGCGATATCGTCGATAGTTTTGATGATTTTTTCTATATCCTCAGAGGTGCTTGAAATTTCTTTCATAGCATTAAGCATTTCTTTCATATCGTCTAAGGTAGCGCTTGTAACTTGTCCAGATACCACAGCTATGTCGTTAACTTTTTGAGTGTTCTTAGAGTTATCCTCGATTTGAGCTGAAATATCTTGAAGATTTTTAGATAGATTATCTACACTGCTTGCCTGATTAATTGCACCATCGGCTAGAGCCTGAGCCCCGCTTGAAACCATCATAACTCTTGAAGAAATTTCTCCAGCAGAAGAAGAAACCTGTGATAAAGCGCCTCTAACAGATCTTGTCATTTCACTGACAGAGTCATATAACTGGCTCCATTCTCCGACATATATTTTTGGGTTGCCAGTATCAACGTTCCAGTCACCTTTTGCAATTTTCGCAAGCATAGTGACAAGAATTGCATTAAGTTCAGATAGAGTTGCTTTCATATCATTGAATGAATCTGCAAGTAAGCCCATCTCGTTATTAGCCTCGACTTTAATGTCAAAGTTCATGTGTCCACCTGCAATTTTATCGGCAGCATCCATTACCACGGCAAGTGGTTTTGTAACATTTTTATCTATCATAATTTTTGCAATGATACAGCCTACTAATATAAGTGCAATACCGACAAACATTGAAATCATCATAGAACTTTGAAGCTGTGCATCATTGGCATCACTTGCAATTCCTGCAAATAAAACACCGATTATATCTCCACTTTCATCTGTATAAGGTATGTAAGATGTAATATGATTTTTTCCTAAGATATTGGCTTGTCCCACATAAGTTTGACCTGAAAGAACTTTATTTGCAATATTAGAGTCAAGTGCTGTTCCAACTGCTCTTTCACCATTTGAAACAATAGTTGTAAATTCTCTCATATTGCCGTCAAAAATGGTATACTCACAGCCTGTGATATCCTTGAGTCTATCCAAAACCTCGGTTTTGTCTTCCATTATCGCCACTTCATGTAAACTAAGCTCATATGCAAGAAGATTTGTACCTGAAAGAGTCTGGTCTGTAAGTTCGGAGTTAACATTACTCGCAGTCAAAATACCGCTAAGTATAATCATGACCGCAACAATTATGGTAGTCATCACCGCAATTAGAAGATTAAACTGCATCGACAGTTTACCTGTTTTTTTCTTGGTTTTTGAGTCGTTCATAAATTTAGCCTCCTTAGAAAATTAAGAAAAGTCCATTAAACACATTATCTTACTTTTTTCGACAAAAGTAAAGAGGGTTTTTCAAAAAAGGAACATTAAATAAATATAAAATTTAATTTTTGTAATTTGTTCTAAAAAATAGCCTGTTTCATACGAGACCGCCGTCGATGACGATGTTTTGTCCTGTTATATAAGTGTTTTCTTCGCAGAAAAATTTCACCAATTTAGCAACTTCTAAAGGCGTGCCAGCTCTTGCTAGACCAATGGATTTCGTAAATTCCTCTAAATCTTCGTCGGAAAGTGATGCGTTCATAGGACTTTCAATAAGGCCTGGTGAAATGCAGTTTACGAGAATGCCGCTTGGTGAGAGTTCTCTTGAAAGTGCCTTTGTAAAGCTGATTATAGCGCCCTTTGAAGTACTGTAGTGAACCTCCATAGAAGCGCCCGTTTCACCCCAAACAGATGAAATATTTATGATGTGTCCCGATTTTTTTCTAATCATAGCGCTTACAGCACGTTTGGTACAAAGGAAATATGAGTTTAAATTCACATTTAGAATATTGTTCCACGAAGCTAAATCAATGTCTTGAAACATGGAAAAATCCGATATGCCGCAGTTATTGATGAGTATGTCGACTTCACCAAAGCGCTTTTCGGCTAAATTAAACATGTTTTCGATTTCATCAGGGTTTCTCATGTCGCATTTTACGCACAAAACAGTCTCCCCTTTTATCAAGGGGAGATTATTATTGTAAGATAGAATTAAATTATGATTTAAAAGAGTGCTAGCTATGGCACTTCCGATAGCGCCTGAAGCGCCTGTAATTAAAATATTCATTCTAAAATCTCAAATATCTTTATTTTTTTACTTCGATTTTTTCTTTCATGCCCATATAAGGTCTTAGTGCCTCAGGAATTTTTACACTGCCGTCTTCACAAAGATTGTTTTCTAAAAACGCAATTAGCATACGAGGAGGAGCGACAACAGTATTGTTAAGTGTATGAGCAAGGTATTTTCCGTTTTCTCCGCTTACCCTGATTTTAAGCCTTCTAGCCTGAGCGTCTCCAAGGTTTGAACAGCTGCCGACTTCAAAGTATTTTTGCTGTCTTGGTGACCATGCTTCTACGTCTATCGACTTAACCTTAAGGTCGGCCAAATCGCCCGAACAGCACTCTAAAGTTCTAACAGATATGTCAAGGCTTCTGAATAATTCAACAGTGTATTGCCACATTTTTTCAAACCAAATAGGGCTTTCCTCTGGTTTACAGACGACTATCATCTCTTGTTTTTCAAATTGATGAATTCTATAAACGCCTCTTTCTTCTATACCATGAGCACCTTTTTCTTTTCTAAAACAAGGCGAATAGCTAGTAAGAGTTTGTGGAAGCTCCTCTTCCTTTACCATTTTGTCGATAAATTTTCCTATCATCGAGTGCTCACTTGTGCCGATTAAGTATAGGTCCTCGCCCTCAATTTTATACATCATAGATTCCATTTCGGCAAAGGACATAACGCCTGTCACGACTTCGCTTCTAATCATATAAGGAGGTATGCAGTAGGTAAAGCCCTTGTCTATCATGAAGTCTCTTGCATATGAAATGATAGCAGAGTGAAGTCTTGCCACGTCTCCCATTAAATAGTAAAATCCATTGCCCGCAACTTTTCTAGCGCTGTCAAGGTCTATTCCGTCAAATTTTTCCATAATTTCAGCATGATAAGGCACGTCGAAAGACGGAATAAAAGCCTCGCCGTATCTTTGCACTTCAACATTTTCGCTGTCGTCTTTACCGATAGGCACGCTGTCATCAATTATATTAGGAAGAGTCATCATGATTTTGTTAAGCTTCTCTTCGTACTCTTTTTCTAGATTTTCGTTTTCTAAAAGCTCGCCCGACTGAGCGCTTACTTTTTTCTTAGTCTCTTCGGCTTCCTCTTTCATGCCCTTAGACATGTACATTCCGATGTCTTTTGAAAGCTTGTTTCTCGAAGCTCTTAGGTTATCTGCGTTTTGCTGAACTTTACGTCTTTCTATGTCAATTTCAATCGCTTCATCCACAAGTGGAAGCTTGTAGTCTTGAAACTTCTTTTTAATATTTTCTTTTACAATTTCGGGGTTTTCCCTTACAAATCTAATGTCTAGCATAAGTCCTCCAAATTTATATATATTTACCGCTTAATTATACGCTGTTTAAAGAAAAAATACAAGCATTTATTTGACAGAAAAGTAGAATTAAGATAGAATTATGAACAAGTGCAAGGCGCACTTGTGGCTAAAAGTTAATGGCTAATGGTGAAAGGCTATAATCCTTCATCATTTACCTTTTATCCTTTAGTCTATTAATTGAGTAGGGTGATAAGATTATGCCGAGATTTTTTGTAAATGATGAAATAGATAAAAAATATGTATTAAAAGGCGAAAACGCACGTCACGCCATTAAGTCTCTTAGGATGACTGTAGGCGAAAAGCTGGTGATTTGTGACGGGAAATGCATGGATTATCACGGAGAAATTGAAGAGATACACGAAGATAATCTTGTGATTAATATAGAAAATGTGAGAGAAAATGACGCAGAAGGGCCAGTTAAAATTCACCTGTACCAGTGTCTAGCTAAGGGCGATAAAATGGACTTTATCACTCAAAAAGCGGTGGAGACGGGAGTGGATGAGATTACGCCCGTGATTTCATCAAACTGCATAGCAAGCATGAAAGGCAAGGAAGAAAAAAAGATAGACAGGCTAAATAAAATCAGCCTTGAAGCCGCTAAACAGTGTGGAAGAGGAAAAGTGCCGAGGGTAAATTTTCCGATTAACTTTAAGGAAATGCTAGTAAATGCTAAGGGTAAAAAGATGTTTTTTTATGAAAAAGGTGGAGAGAGAATAGCTCTTCAATCTTCTGAAAAGGAAATCTCTATCTTAATAGGACCTGAGGGTGGATTTACGAAAGAAGAAGCAGATATGGCGATAGAAAGCGGATTTGTAGCACATAGCCTAGGCAGAAGAATCTTAAGGGCGGAAACAGCGGGAATATGCGCAGTCACGGTGATTATGCACGAGGCGGAAAGGAAGGCGTGAAAGTGAAATACTTTAAAAAAGTAGTAGGAGAGAGAATTTACCTTTCGCCTATAAATACAGAAGATGTTGAAGTCTATACAAAATGGCTGAATGACTTTGACATAAGCGGAAATTTAGGCTGTTACAGCCATATGACAAGTTTAGTAAGCGAGCAAAAAAGGCTTGAGAAAATCGCTTTAGAAGGGCATGACTACGCCATTATTTTAAAAGAAAATGACGAACTGCTTGGAAATGTCAATTTATTCGAAATCAACCATATCGCTAGGTCGGCAAGCATCGGACTGTTCATAGGAAAGAAGGAAAACCGAGGAAAAGGCTATGGTGCAGAGGCTCTAAAATTAATGCTAGACTACGGCTTTAAGACCTTGAATCTAAAAAATGTACTGCTGATGGTCGATTCCGACAATGAACTGGGTGTAGCGTGCTATAAAAAAGTAGGATTTAAAGAAATCGGGTGCAGAAGAGAATGTGAATACAAAAACGGCAGATACATCGACATAGTTTATATGGATATATTAAAAAATGAATTTTATGGTATAAAATAGGAGTGTTTATGAAGAAAATATTATGCGCATTGATTTTGATTATAGGTCTTATCCTAAGTGCTTGCACATCAGTAAGTACAGCAGAAATATCCACAGCGGCGGATATTAAATACGATTTAGAGCAAACTTTGGGCGCTATCGACTACATGTCGTCAAATAGCTTTAAACTTGACGAGGTTTCAGAGGGTGAGAGCAACTACAGGTATTATTACATTAAAGAAGAATCCGACGACGGGATGATTTTTATTTTTCACACGCATACTGGACAAATGGATGAAACCCAGATTAAAGATATGCTAAACGGATACATGGAAGGCGTAAAAGAAAGGGAAAACACCGAGGTTTTAAGTGAAGAGAGCGTGGAAGTGTTGGACGAAGAAGCGATTAAGTATTTGAGTACCTTTAAGTATGAAGACACACAAACGCAAAAATCTGAGAACTACGTTTTTCATACGGGAAGTGACTTTTACCTGATAAGTTTTTCTTGCGATGAGGATAAATTTTCAAATTTTGAAAGCCTAATGACTGATTTTATGAGTCATGTTAAAGGCAATTAGTTGCATAAACAAAATAAAAACCTGTCACATTATAGTGACAGGCTGTTTTTTACTCAAAAAGCTCTTTGGCTTTTTTTAGGCTTTCGATAGGGTCTCCGACAGGACTGTATTCAAGGCCGCAGTAGCCATTGTACCCAGCTTCTTCAATTTTTTGGAAGATGAAATTGTAGTTATTCTCGCCATATTGTAGGTCGATTCTCCCCGGATGTCCGGCGCCGTGTATGTGGGCGATTAAGTCAAGATTTGCGGTGATGTTCGGAATAATATTGCCTTCCATGACTTGCTGATGATAAATGTCGTAGACGAGTTTTACCTTGGGGTGGTTAACTTCTTTAATCATCTCAAAGCCCTCGACAGCCGACCATAGGTAATAACCAGGGTGGTCTACATACAAGTTTAGTGGCTCAATCATCAAGATTATATCGTGCTCGTTTAGAATATCTGTAGCTTTTTTTAGACAGTCTACAATGGCTTTATGCTGTTCATCTCTAGGTTTTCCGTTGTCTTGTCCGACTTGTGTGATAAGCTTTTTTACACCGAGTTTATCTGCGGCTTTACAAGTTTCTTTTAAGCCGTCAAGCCACTTGTCATGAAGCAAAGGATCGTTCATTGTAAAATTGGTGGTGCACATACTCATCAAGTTTACACCGGTTTCATCCAGAGCTTTTTTTACAGCGTCTAAATCAAGCTCGGTCCAAAAATAGGTTTCGATAGTGTCAAAGCCAAGTTCTTTTACCGTGTAAATAGACTCCACAAAATCTTTTCCGCCAAAAAAACACGGCATAGGTACACAAAGTTTCATAATGTCTCCACTCCTCAATTTGCTTTAATAGTTCCAATTATAACAATATAAAGAAGTGGAGACAAGATAAAAACTTTTCTTGTTTTTGAACTTTTATGTCAAAATCTCACAAAAACGTGGACACTTTAAGTCGTGAAAGATTATTTTTTATCGCTAACAGCCCTGTTAATCGCAGATAAAATACCTCTAAGCGGTGCTAGATTGATATTGTGTGAAGTTCCGACACCGTAGTATTTCTTCTTGGTTTTTCTGTCTTCAAGTAAAATATACGCCACGCCGACGGAGTCAGAGCCGTCTGAAATTGCATGAGATGAGTAGTCTAAGAAGTCGAACATATCCATTTTTTCGTTTCTTATCGCATGGAAGAATGCATCGATAGGGCCGTTTCCTTCGCCTTTTATCTCAAAAACAGTGTCTTGATGCTTCATAGTTCCTGTGAATTCAACATGAGAGTGGCCGTCTTTTTCTGTTTCTGTAAAGGTGTGTGCCGTTATGCTGTAAGGCTCGGTGCGGTTTAAATATTCATCACGGAAAAGCTCGAAAATTCTATTAGGTTCGATTTCTTTACCTGTTTTATCGCTTTCTTTTTGAACTATGGCACCAAACTCTGGATGCATAGCCTTAGGTAAATCGTAGCCGAAGTTTGTCGACATGATAAAGGCAGAACCGCCTTTTCCCGACTGAGAATTAACACGAATAATCGGCTCGTACTCTCTTCCTAAATCGGCAGGGTCGATCGGCAAGTAAGGAATTTCCCAAACAGAGCTGTTAGAGGATTTCATATACTGTACGCCTTTGTTAATTGCATCTTGATGTGAGCCTGAAAAAGCGGTGAAAACCAAGTTTCCAGCATATGGATGACGCTCGCCGACTTGCATTTTAGTGCATCTTTCAAACATATCACGAATTTTATTGATGTTTTTAAAGTTAAGATTGCTCTCGATTCCTTGAGTATGCATATTCATGGCAAGTGTCACGATGTCGACATTACCAGTTCTTTCGCCGTTTCCAAAAAGAGTTGCCTCGACACGCTCGGCGCCAGCTAGAATAGAAAGCTCGGCAGTTGCAACGCCTGTTCCACGGTCGTTATGTGGATGAACAGAAATAATAGCGCTGTCACGGCTCGGAAGATTTGTGCAGAAATATTCGATAAGGTCGGCAAACTGATTAGGCAGGCAGTTTTCGACAGTACTAGGTAGATTTAGGATGATTTTATTTTCAGGTGTTGCGTGAATATGCTCGATAACCTTTTGGCAAATGTCAATGGCATAGTCCATTTCAGTTCCCATAAATGATTCAGGCGAATACTCAATTCTAAGATTCATGCCCTTTTCTATCATAGGTTTGCTCATTTCATGGATAAGGTCAGCCGCATCTGTAGCAATTTTTGTAATCTCCTCTTGCTCCATTTTAAACACAATTTTTCTTTGCAAAGTAGAGGTTGAGTTATAAAAGTGAAGGATTACATTTTTAGCGCCCTCAATGGCTTCAAATGTGCGCTTAATCAAGTGTTCTCTAGCTTGAACTAGAACTTGAATTGTAACATCATCTGGAATATGCCCGCCTTCGATAAGCTCACGGCAAATTTCAAAATCAGTCTCAGATGCAGATGGAAAGCCGATTTCTATCTCTTTTACACCGATTTCAACTAGACTGCTAAAATATTCTAATTTTTCATCAAGATTCATCGGGTCAACCAAGGCTTGGTTACCGTCACGAAGGTCAACTGCACACCAAATCGGTGCTTTAGTAATATGATTGTTAGGCCATGTTCTGTTTTTAATTTCCTGCGGGTTAAATGGAATGTACTTATTAAATCCTTTGTTCATAATAATGTCTCCTTAAAAATTTTTTAGACCAAGATATAAAAAAGCCCTCGGCCTATTATGAATAAGCCGAGGGCGTGAAAATTCACACGGTACCACCCCGATTTAGCTTCTGATTACTCAAAAACCCTTTAAACCTCTAACAAGGTTCTTCGCCTGTAACGTAGCGGAAACGTTCAGCCCTACTTCAAAATGGTTTGGACTGACAGCTCGAGGATGAGTATATACGGTAGCGCCACACATCGGTTTTCACCAAACACCGACTCTCTGAGAGGGCAAATACAGTTTTCTTCCTGTCATAGCTTTTATCTTTTATGTATTTTAACACGCTTTTAAACTATTGTCAAGCTGTATTATGTTAAGAAAATGCTAAATGTTTTACTTTAACTTAAAGGTTTTCGGGGCAACTTTATACGCGGTAGGAATAGATATTAAAACATATGCAAGGCTAAATGCAATTAGAATTAATGCAAAAGATTCAAACGGCGGATTTACTTGCATTAAAATGTAACAGCCGAAATAGGTGACGGCCTTAAGTGCGGTGTAGATGGGGTTTTTCATTTGCACATCTTTGTTATACGGCTGAAACAGGTAGTAAATAACAAGGTTGTTGACACTGAAAAAAGTAGACATTGCAGCAATGCTTACAAATAAAATCAGATAATTTATAGGTGAATCCGTGCCACCAGATACAAATAAAATCAGGGGAAGACCTATAGCGATAGGCAATGACTGAAGATAGTCAAGAAGTATAATGGATTTTAGCCTTAGGGTAAACATTTTTAATATAGCCTTTGGCTGTCTATAGAATCTGTAAAGCAAAAATTCGTTGTCGCAGTTCATGAAATACACCCTCATGGCACGTTCGCCACAGTTTGAAAAGCACATGAGATATGTGAAAAAGGGCAACAGGGAGATTACGGCTAAATTTACCTTTTCAGAAATATCGGGAAAGACCAAAACAGCCACGATAGCGGCGGTTACAAGTAAGCTTTCTATAATAATATATATTCTAGTTGTGTTAAACATCAGTTTTTTGTGACGCTTCATAAAGCACTCTGAAAGAAATGCATAGCCTGTTTTTTTAGTGTCGATGTCTAAATTCATTTGAATATATTTTTGGCTTGTCTTGAATTGCGCTTTTTGTGCGGTGGCTTTCGGATTTGCTAACATCTCGAGTGTTTGAGTCATCATTTTTTTATAGAGTTTATGATAATTGTTCGATTTTAGCAAATAAAGTAAGGAGAAGACCGATAAAACTAAAAAGAATAGCGCTATAGATAAAAGCACGATTTCACTTAAGGAAATACCCATTAGGTTAAATCCTATGCCGATAGCAGAAATACAAAGTGCGATTAAAATGTAGGACGAGCCTGTGCCATCGCTTTGCTTAAAAGATAGCTTTCTTGAAATAATAAAAAGTCTAAATGCGCCGCCAACTATCTTACCGCAAATCAAAATTACAAAAAGTGAAAGAAAAGTTAAAAGGCTTAAACTATTAAGAGAGGGGTAAAAAAGAAACATCGGCAAAAAGCCTATAAAAGTGCCCAGTAAAAACTCAAAAAAGCCAGTGAGAACCACTTTTTTAGTGTTCATCCTTAAATATGTGATGGCGTATTCATGCTCTTTTTGAAAAATTAAAACATAACAGTTTCCGATACATCCACCGATGGTGAACCAAAAAAACAGGTTGACAAAAATATCATTTGAAGAAAGTGAAGTGGCATTACCGCCCATAACCATTCCCGTAATTCCGGAAATTATAAGAAGATAGAATGGCTTGAACAAAAATATTTTCACTATTCCTGCGATGATTCCGATGATATTTACAATCATTTTGCAGGCAGGACTTTTGTAAAGCGAATATGGAAAAAGCTTGCCGATAAGTGGAAGACGCATTAAATAGTAGAGTATGCTGTTTCCAGTATAGACCGCCTTGATAGAGTGAATTTTACGAAAAGTTTTAATCATCCTCTGAGTCACCGTCCATTCTAAGTGTTTCGATAATGATTTCCTTGTCTTTTGGCACTTTTGAAAGTGTGCCAGCAGATAAAAGAACGATTTCGTCGCAAAGCTCTAGTGCAAGTTCCATGATATGGGTCGAAAAAATGATGATATGTTCATTTTTGATAGAAAGCAAAAGTTGTTTCATTTCGTCGGCTACCACTACGTCAAAAGAGGTCAGTGGCTCGTCAAGAAGCAAAATATCAGGGTTTGCTATAAAGTTTACAAGCATTTGAATCTTGTTTTTCATGCCCATAGAGTAGTCTTTTAGCAGCCTGTCTCTATCCTCTTCACCAATTCTAACCATAGCTAAATACTCATCAACTGTCTTTGGATTAATAATTCTATCGCCGTTAACTTCTATAAAAAATTTGATAAATTCTCTTGCAGTAAGAAAAGAAGGGACAGAGGGAGTAGAAAGCACATAACCGATATTTTCGACATTTAAAGGCGATTTAACGCCGTTTTCTTCACTAAAAATTTGTCCGCCATCGGGTTCGAGGTCTTCGTTTATACAGTTGAAAAATGTTGTTTTACCAGAGCCGTTTCTTCCGAGAAGTCCATAAATTTTACCTTTTTCAAAGGTAAAGTCGGCATCTTTTAAAACGACTTTTGTGCCAAAATTCTTTTGAAGGTTTTGAATTATTAGTTTCATAGCTATTCCTATAACGGTAAAAACCCGCTTCCTTTGATCAATTTATAATAAGTTATGTTGATTTTAGAATTATATCATGAGAGAAATTATTGGTCAAGTGATTAAAAATAAAACTAAAATTCTAAATGCTTTATGAAAAGAGTAAATCAAAGTGGATAAAGTACACTAAATTTATCTACATTTACACTTGACAAAAGAGTTAGTTTAGGGTAAACTATAGTTAGTTAATACAAACTAACATAACTTTTAAATAAAAAAAGGAGTATTTTTATGAGCGTTGTTATAATCGGCGGAAATGAATGTATGGAGAGACGTTATATAGATACATGTAAAGAATATGGATGCAAGGCGAAGGTTTTTACCAAGATGAAGGGCGATATTAGAAGCAAATTTGGCTCGCCTGACATGATAATACTTTTTACAAATACTGTTTCGCATAAACTGGTTGCATGTGCCAACTGTGAGGCAAAACGCTGTAAAGCAAGAGTAGAGCGCTGTCACTCAAGTTCTTTAACAGCGTTAAAAGGTATATTACAAGCTATGTAAAGCTTTAAATTATTTATTACAAGAAAAAACAGGGACAAGTTGTCCCTGTTTTTTTCTATTTCTTCTTTTTGCCGCCCATGAATTTTGCCATCATAGTAACACCAAAACGCATGACTTTGCTGTCGAGCTCTTTGTGTGCTTCCTTAAGTTTAACTGGAATATCTATACTTTGCGGACAATGTTTTTTACATTTACCACAGCCTGTACATAGGTTTGCGCCCGATTTTTTGTCGCCTAGCATTCCGATGCATTTGCTGGCATACTGAAATTTGACAAAGCCTGTCTTTTTGCCAAAAAAGTAAATGCTGTTGTAATCGCTAAAAGTACCCGGAATATCTACTCCAAAAGGACAGGGCATGCAGTAATTACAGCCAGTGCAGGGCACTTTCATCAGCTCTTTATAAACGCTCTTTATCTCGTCTATGACTTTAAGTTCATTTTCAGTCATAGAATTTTCTTTAGTAAGGCTTGCCACTTTGATGTTTTCTTTTATATGCTCTGTCGCGTTCATTCCACTTAAAACAGTGGCTACGCCCGAGTGGTTCATCACAAATCTAAGCGCCCAGTAGGCGGCACTATGTTTTTCTTCATGCTTACTAAAAATATCTTTTACCTTGTCGGGCGCACTAGCTGCAAGTGCACCGCCACGAAGAGGTTCCATCACCGCCACGCCAATTCCAAGTTCTTCGGCTCTTTTAAGTCCATTTAAACCAGCTTGATTGTTTTCGTCGAGATAATTAAACTGAATTTGGCAGAAATCCCACGGATAATCTTCCAAAATCTTAATAAATTCATCTGGTCTTCCGTGAAAAGAAAAGCCGATAAATTTAATCGCACCAGTAGCTTTTTTCTCTTTAATAAAATTAATTATGCCAAATTCCTTAAGCTTTTCCCAATCTGCAAGGCTACTTAGCATGTGCATGAGGTAAAAGTCAATGTAATCCGTGCCAAGGCGCTCTAACTGAGTATTAAAATATTTTGCAATCTGCTCTTTTTTGGAGGTTAAAAACGAAGGAAGCTTGTCCGCTATATAAACCTTATCACGAATGTCATATTTTTTGATAAATTCACCTAAAACGACCTCGCTTTTGCCGCCGTGATACGGATAGGCGGTGTCGAAATAGTTCACGCCTTCGTCAAAGGCAAGTTTCATTTGCGAAAAGGTAAGCTGCTTGTCAATTCCATTTCCTTTTGTGGGAAGACGCATGCATCCATATCCTAAAAGTGAGACCTCAGGGCCGTTTTTGGCAAGTTTTCGATATAGCATATTTATAAGCTCCTTGAATTTAATTTACGTTTTGTTTTTTATTATCATACACCATGTAAATTAAAAAGTCAAGATAATTTACATGGTGTAAATTGTTAACTTTTAATAAAAGGCGAACGCTATAACCACTTATTGATTAACTAAATATCATTTTTTTATATAAAATGTAGGATAAATTACTTTCTTTATATAAAATATTATGATAAAATACTAGCAATATATTTGTACAGGAGTGAAATCAATGATTAAAATAGAAAATAACAAACTTATTAGAAAATTTGACGGCGAAACAGTGATGGTCGAAGCTTTTGGTGAAAACAGCGTGAGAATCAGAGTGACCAAGCTTAATAAATTTACAGAAGAAAATTGGGCATTAATAGAGCAGAAAGAGATTATACCTCAAATTTCTTTGAATCAAAAAAATAGCGAATCCTCAGAAATTAAGGCAAATACAGTGGATAACTCCGAGACAGATGGCGGAGTTTTGACAAATGGAAAAATAAAGGTTGAAATTAACGGCCTTGGCAAACTTTTAATTAAAAATCAAAATGATGAAGTTCTTTTAGCTGAGTTTCAGCATAATGTTCACACGAGTCTTAATATTCCGTCTAGGCATTTAAAGGGCATTTCAGGCAGTAATTTTTATGCCAGTATGAAGTTTGACTCGAATGATAAGGAAAAAATCTTTGGAATGGGGCAGTATCAAAACGGAATCTACGACTTAAAAGGCACGACTTTAGAGCTAGCCCAAAGAAATTCACAGGCAAGCGTTCCGTTTATGTATTCTAGCCTTGGCTACGGATTTTTCTGGAACAATCCCGCAGTTGGCAAGGTGACTTTTGCAAAAAATATTACAGAGTGGGAAGCTATGAGCACAAATCAGTTGGACTTTTGGATAACTGTAGGCGACACACCTGCCGAAATTCACAAAAATTACATGGAGGTTACGGGAAAACCGCCTGTTATGCCAGAGCACGGCTTAGGTTTTTGGCAGTGCAAACTTAGGTACCAAACTCAAGAAGAAGTTCTAGAAGTTGCCCGTGAGTACAAAAAAAGAGGCATACCACTAGATGTAATCGTAATCGACTTTTTCCACTGGTTCTATGAGGGCGACTGGTGCTTTGACCCACAGTATTGGCCAGATCCAAAGGCTATGGTGGACGAATTATTAGAAATGGGAATTAAACCCATGGTTTCAGTGTGGCCTACGGTTTCGCTAAAATCAAAAGCATATGATGAGATGAGGGAAAAGGGCTATTTAATAAGGACTGAAAGAGGCGTGGGAATCAGCTCTTACATAGTAGACCCGACTATCACGACGGACATGACAAATCCCGAAGCGGCAGATTATATGTGGGAAAAGATGAAGCAAAACTATATTTCATACGGCATTCATGACTTTTGGCTAGATGTTGCCGAGCCAGAATATATAAATTACGACTTCGATGGCTACAGATATTACAAAGGCTCAGCTGCGCAAGTTGGAAACGAATATCCAGTGCATTATACAAAGGCTTTTTACGATGGACTTAAAAAAGAGGGCAAAGACTCGGTGAATTTAGTTCGTTGTGCATGGTCGGGTAGCCAAAAATACGGCGCATTGGTGTGGTCGGGCGACATTCCATCCACATGGGATTCGTTTAAAATTCAAATAGTATGTGGCCTTCAAATGGCGATGGCAGGCATACCGTGGTGGACTACCGACATAGGTGGTTTCCACGATGGATACAAGGACGACAAGGGTTTTCAGGAGTTGTTGATTAGGTGGTTCCAATACGGCGCTTTCTGCCCAGTCATGCGACTTCACGGCGTTAGACTACCGTATAAAGAGCCGCTAAGCGATGTCGGCGGCGGAAGATGGGCAAGCGGAGCAGACAACGAAATTTGGTCATACGGCGAAGAAAACTATGAAATAATGAAGCACTATATCGAAGTTAGAAACAAATTAAGAGATTACACAAGAGACATGATGAATAAGTCTCACAAGGATGGAACACCGATTATAAGGCCGCTTTACTACTCGTTCCCATCTGATGAAAATTTATGGGAAATTGACGATCAGTTCATGTTTGGTGATGATATTTTGGTTTCGCCAATAATTAAAGCTGGGCAAAGAAGCAGAAAAGTCTATCTACCGAAGGGCCAGAAATGGACCGAAGTCAGTACGAATAAAGAGTATGAAGGCGGACAATATGTAGAGTGCGAAGCGCCGATAGAAGTGATACCTCTGTTCATAAAATCAGAAAACAAAGATTTAAGAGAAAAACTCTTGTAAGACCACATGCAAAACTTGCAGGGCTAAGGACTAAAGGTGAAGGGTGAAGGACTGTTTTTATTTAGAATAGTCTTTCACCATTAGTCATTAGATTTTAGTCAAA
>CAYJFP010000008.1:65981-81743 GCA_964369415.1 uncultured Eubacteriales bacterium
AAAAAAGTGGACTCCAAAATTTTTGGAGTCCACTTTTAATATTTTTACCGAAAAAATTAATCGTCGGTTTTGTTTTTACCTTGGCCTTCGCCGCCGTTTCCAAGACCCGTACCTTGACCCTCTCCGTTTCCATTTCCGCTTCCACTTCCTTGGTTTTGACCGCCGCCTTTACCGCCGCTTCCAACTTCATTGCCTTGGCCTTCACCGCCGTTTCCGAGACCCTCTCCTTGGCCTTCGCCGCTTCCGTTTCCAGTTCCTTGGTTATCACCTTTGGAGTTTTCGCCTCTTTCTGGAAGTAGTTCCTTATCAAAAACGCCGCCGTTATCAATTATATCGTTAATAGCTTTCATAGGTAAATCTTTTATATCATCTACATTAATATCGGGATTTAATGCGAGCAGTTCTAGGTATGCCCTGTATTTTCCAAAGGAAATATCGTATAAATCTGCTTCTTCTTTTAACTTACTGTCGCCGGAATAGCACTCGACATTTCCACCGCTTGAAAACGATGAATCATTAATGTTTTCGATGATTTTTTGGGTTTCATCTTCATTTGAAGAGATAACAGTTATTTCCGTGTGGCTGTCGCTGTATTCTTCAAAACCGTTAGATGAGTCCAAAAGTTCAATGGCTTCTAAATAGCTTAAATGGGTAAGATTTACGTCTTCGATAAGAGCTTTTGCATCCTCGTTGACAGCCTTTACAGATATCACACGGCCAAAGCTGTTGATTTCAAGCTCGACAGATGGGTTGATGTCGATACTGATGAATGAAACCGGTGTGAAATAGATTACCGAGACTATAGTTAAAACCAACAAGGCAAATACAGGTGAAAGTTTGTAAACCATAGGGTAAGTTTTTTTGTTGGATACAATTTTTTCAAAAGTTTTTAGTTTGAGGTCGGAAGAGGCGTGAACATCACTGAAAGCATCTTGTATTTTATTATTCATCATCAATTCCTCCCAATACGTTTTTTAGCATTTCTCGTCCTCTTGATAAAAGAGTATAGATAGTGTTTGCGTTTTTATCCAGTATTTTTGCAATTTCTACGGCGGAATAACCCTCAAAATAATGAAGGTATATAGGCGCCTTGTATTTTTCTGGCAGATTTATAACGGCTTTTCTTACCGCCATTTTATCGTCAGATTTGTCCTCGGTCTTTATATCTTCGGCTAAGTCTATCGAAACGGTGTTCTTTCTAAAAAAACTTTTTAAAAAGTCTTTACACTGATTAATCGTGACCCTTATGATAAAGGCTTTTCGGTGCTCTTCGCTTTCAAAATGGGCGGAACTTTTCCAATACTTCAAAAACACGGTTTGAAATATGTCTTCGGTGTCATCTTTATTTTTTAAGTATACGACGCAAATACGTTTTACCGTGTCGGCATACATTTCTATAACACTTTCTAAGTCCCGCTCACTTCTCATTAAAATACTCCCAAAATTTTATTTTAAGCTCTGCCTCTGCCTTGGCCGCTGCCGCCGTTACCTCTGCCAGTTCCTTTGCCGATGCCAGTGCCGCCGCCTTGGCCGCCGTTACCTGTTCCTGTTCCAGTATTGTCGCAAACTCCGTCAGAATCAGCGTCTACGAATTCTCCGCCAGTTCCCTGAGCTACTCCACCATTGCCGATGCCAACTCCAACGCCTTGACCGCCGTTTCCAGTTCCTTGAGCTGTTCCGCCGTTTCCTTTGCCAGTGCCAGTTCTTAGTCCTGCGTTGTCGCAAACTCCGTCTCCGTCAGAATCAATAAACTGCCCGATTCCCATGCCTAAGCCATTACCACGTCCACCGCCAAGATAAAGACCAGTGTTGTCACATACGCCATCGCCATCTGCATCGACGTATTGTCCTTGTGTAGGTGCTTCTGAAGCAAAAGCCGAAACCATGCTTCCTGCTGATAATGCTAGTACCATCGCTGCTGTTAAAATAATTCTTCTTTTCATTTTTAATTACCTCCAAAAATTTGTTGTTTGAATTTGCTTTTCACTAACAATACGAATGAAGATAAAGAATCCTTTCAAAAAAAATAAAAAAATTTTATTTAATTATAAATAATAACAATTTAAATGTAAAGCTGATAAAAACTTATTATTTATATTAGTTTAAAAAAGACTTGAAATTTTAGTGCAATTCTTGGTATAATTAGTAAATAAATGCATAAAAAGTGAGAAAGGGAGGGGATTGAAATTATTTATAACCTTGCGGCCGAATGTGCGGCTTTGATAGTAATAGTCATTGCGATGACTAGTTTAACGATTGAAAACAATATTATTTCAAAGAGATATTCGGGGTTAAAAGGTATGTATTACTGCACCTTTGTAAGCATTGTAATTACGATAATATGTCTTGGTTTAGGAAATAATTTTGCAAGCTACCCCTTATACTTAACAGACTTGTTTAGGCATCTATACTTTATCGCAAGTCCACTGCTTGCCCTTCTTTACTTTATGTATGCCGTATCTATTGTATATAACAAGCTTGGGATTGTTCAAATACTTAAGAAATATTTTTATTTATTGATACCTTACTTTATATATCTTGGAATTATTATTAGCAATCCGTTACATAGGCAGATTTGCACAATTTGCCCTGAAAATGGATATTTAAAAGGGCCGTGGTCGGCTTTATCATATTATATTGCATTTATATACCTAGCAATGCTGATTGTTTTTGCATTTATACATAGAAAGACCCCTCAAAAAAAGGTGCTTACAGTTATTTGTGCGAATTTCTTGATTTCTACTGTTATATTTAGTGCGCAGTTATTCTTGCCAGAGATTCAACTTTCTGGTCTTGGATGCGTGACAGGTCTTCTTATAGTTCATTTTTATGTTATAAATGTGTCAAAAGCTATGGATCCGCTTACAGAACTAAATAACAGACAAACCTTAACTATACATCTTTCTAAAATGTGCCAGTCAAAAACTCCATTTGCTCTTACTGTGTTTAGTCTAAGGAACTTTAAAGGGATTAATGACCGTTTTAGCTTAGAGTTTGGTGATAAATTACTTTGTGATGTGGCACTTAGATTAAGAGATACATTGCCATTTAAAAATTTGTATAGATACAGTGGCGATGAATTTGCATATATTTGCGCAAATCCTAAGGCTGATTTTAATGATTTGATTAAGGGCGTATCTGAAAGTGTTTGCAGACCTTTTAATGTAAATGGAAATGAGATAAGTGTAGATTTAATCTATGCAAGAACTGATTTTCCTGAGTTTGGGGGAAATTCAAAAGAGATAATTTCGGCCATGGATTACTCAGTTTCATCGGTAAAAAAGAATTTTGGACAGACTAACTTTTTTTATGACAGTTCAATTTGCGAGATGATGAAGAGAAAGAACTATATAATCGAAAGGCTTAAAGATGCGATTTCAAATGACGGGTTTGAAATACATTATCAAGGTATTTACTGCTCTTGTAGTAAAAATTTTCCACTTGCTGAGGGCTTAATTAGATTTAAGAATAAAGAGGGCGAGCCATTTGTTTCACCTGGTGAGTTTATTCCTATAGCGGAGGAGACAGGCCTTATAACTAAAATTACATACATAGTGCTTGAAAAAATATGCAGTGATTATACACATTTAATGAATTTGCATGGTGAAAAGTTGTCACTCGAATCAATTTCGATTAATTTTCCATATGTAATGTTCTTAAGCCGTGATACGGTTGAAGATGTAGATAGAATTTTAGCAAAATACAAAATACCAAAACACAAAATAAAGATGGAGCTTACAGAAAGAACCTTGGTTTCAGATGTTTTGATGGTTGAGAGTGTGATGCAAGAGCTTATAGAGCATGGATTCGAGTTTGAACTTGATGACTTTGGAGTTGAATATTCTAATTTAAGTCTATTCTTTAATTTGCCGGTGAAAATTATTAAGTTTGATAGAAGCCTTGTGCTTTCTTCCACCTCTGATGAGAAGCGAAGGCAGTTTTTTGAATATTTGTTAAAATCTATTAAAGCGCTTGATTATAAGGTGGTTATGGAAGGCGTAGAGGACAAGGTGCTCTTAGATTATCTTGCAAAATGTGGCTGTGATTACATCCAAGGCTATGTGTTTACAAAGCCACTTCCAAGAGATGAATTTGGAGAGTTTTTGATGAAAAACAATTCATAAAATATAAAAGCTATGTGAAGTAAAATTCACATAGCTTTTTTTATTTAGAAATACTAAAATATTCATCAAAAGTAAGATGGTTGTTATCGGAAGAAAATCTGACGGTGCCCTTACCTGATTTTTTAGCAGAGTACATGGCAGAATCGGCCAATCTAAATAAATCATTAGGGGTTATAGCATCAAATGGATAACTTGAAACACCTATGCTACAACCGCATTTCATTTCTTTTTCTGAAAAATAATAAGTTTTTGTAAAAACATCAAACAGCTTGTCTAACATTTCTTGCACAAAGTCTTTTGAAGCAATATTTTTAAGCAATATAACAAACTCGTCTCCGCCGTGACGATAGGCACGAAGGGTGTTTGAAGGGAATTTTTTAAGCTCTTTTGAAATTGCCTTCAAAAGTTCATCGCCAAAGTCGTGTCCTAAGGTGTCATTTACCTTTTTAAAGCCATCTAAATCGCAGAACAAAACATAAAATTTATCGGTGAATAATGCCGAATCATGAATGAAAACAGACAACTGATCCTCTAAGCTTCTGCGGTTAGGAAGCCCTGTCAAATGGTCGTACTGTGCAAGCCTTTCGATTAATAATTGATTCTTTTTGCTTTCGGTAATATCAACGCTTGCCACTAAATGTGCAAGTCTGCCATCTGTCCACGGTATGCATGAGCTGAAAACTCTAAACCAGTTGCCGTCAAGTTTTCTTTCATAATCCCATGTGTAGGCTTTGGTCGGTTTATCATCTTCATCCAGAAGTTTTGGTTGAGGACAAAACTCACATTGCCCGTCTTTATCAGTAAAAATCGCATTCCAACATTTTTTACCCATCATATTTTTGACACCGCCGTAAGGAGCAGCCATAGATTTATTAACGTACAGCATGTCGTGGGTATAATAATCGTTTGCGTAAATATCAATATTTACATTGTCTAGTACATTGTGAAGTATCAATTCGGCGTTTTGACTGCTTTTTTGATACATTTCAAGTTTAACTCGGTTTGAAAGCATTGTTAAAACTGAACATGCATCTCTAATATTTATATTTCCTTTTCTTATCTTATTTCGTCTATCGGAAATACCAATAAATGCCGATAGTTCGTAGTGTTGATTGAGGATAGGGATGAAAATAAGTGTATTTGAAAGGAAAATTTCATTAAGTTTTTTTTCAAGTGGTGGCTTTTCGTGATCGCTACATGAAACAATAATCTTTTCAGAAGAAAGCTCACTTAAAAGCTGTGTGCCTAAAATGGACTTTAAGTCAATCGTGGATTCAAGTTTTTGAGCATAAGAAGCCCTATAAAAATGATTTTTGGTGAACACTCCACCACTGGCAATTTCATAAATAAAACCGTGAGACACATCGAAATAAGTGCAAATATCATTTAAAAAGTCAGCTTTTGAATAATGATTATCAACGGCTAAGCTGTTTTTTTCTATAATTTTTCTAAAAAAATCATCAACATTATTCAAAAGTTTCACCTCGCTTAAAATATATTCATCTAGAATTATAACATTAAAATGGTGAAAAAGTAAAGGAAAAAATAAAAAAACACTGTATAATTTTAACTTACACAATGTTTTTTATTAAATGGTTTTATAGTGAGGCGATTTCACCTAGTCTTTCTATAATTGGTAGGTGTTGTGTGCAGAGCTTTTCACATTTTTTACAAGAAATACATTCTCCAGCTTTTTTAGAGTCTAAGTCGTTCCAGTGATATTTAAGCCTATCTAAAATATCTCCACCTAAAAGCTTTTGGTTATATGCGTCCATAAACTGCGGAATTTCAATTCCTTTTGGACATGAATCGCAGTAACCACAGCCTGTACATAGGTTGTTAAGTGTTAGTTCGCCTTCGTTTTGTGAGGATATGATTTCTTTTGCACTGAGTTCCTCTAGATTTTTTACGGCAATAACCGCATCGTCAACTTGCTCTTTAGTTGTCATGCCACAAAGAGCGATAGAAATTTCCTTATGCTTAGCGACAAATCTCAAAGCCGCTTGTGCAACGGTTAAATCGGTGCCTTTAGTTAAATATGAGAATAATTTTTCGTTTCTTGGAATTTCACCGCCGCCTAGTGGGTTCATGACGGTTATTCCCATTCCGGCTTCGTGCGCTCTTACGATTCCAGCCTGACGGAATCTGTAGTTTAGTGCGTTATAGCCGATTAACATGCCTTCAAATTTATTTGAGTTTACTACTTCGTTTACACCTTCACCTTCCATATGAGATGAAAATGCGATATGCTTAATCAGACCTTGCTCTTTAGCCTCTACAAAAAAAGGATAAAGCTTTTTTGTTTGCTCATGGTAAGCTTCACTTGTTTTTAAGCACCAAAGATGATAGCAATCTAAGTAATCGACTTGAAGTCTCTTAAGGCTTTTTTCAAGTCGTTTAAAGAAGTTGTCCCTTGTCGGCTCGCCCTCTAAAGTACTTAAATTTGTTTTAGAAGAAACATAAAAGCTGTCTCTTTTAAGCTGAGATAAAGCCAAACCAGTGATAATTTCACTCTTGTCATCACAGTAATAAGGAGCAGTGTCAAAATAGTTGATACCATTTTCATGTGCATATAAAGCAATTTCGGCACATTTTTCAAGTCTATTTTCTTTCACGTCGTCATCGTCATATCTCATACAGCCAAAACCTATGGCAGATACCTTCATCCCAGTGTTTCCATATTGTTTATAATACATAAATGCCTCCTAAATGATATATTTTCAACAGAAATTATATCATGTAAAAACTAAAAGTGCAAGAAAATAAAGCGATTTTTTGTGTAAAAATCAGCTTTTATCTTGGATTATTTGATTCAAAGTTGCTATAAATTTCTCGTCTTGCTCTTTAGTTCTCTTAGAACTTCCACGAAGTCTTCCGCCGGCACGTCTAATTTTTTTAGCGGTGTGTCTTGCCAAAAGAAGAGCATCAATGTTGTCAGAGTCGTAAATCATCCCGTCCTGATGAATCGGTATGGCATTTTTTGCAAGGCACATTGCGGCTAAACCATAGTCCTGCGTTATTACAATATCGCCGTTTAAAAGCAGATTAACAAGGGCAAAATCTACGCTGTCGGCACCCTTTGAAACCACTATGGTCTTGGCATTTTTCTTTTCAATTCTATGAGATGTATCGCAAAGTATAATGCATTCTAAATTATTTTTAAATGCTATCTCCACGGCAAAGTCCACAACAGGACAGCCGTCACCATCTATAATTATTCTCATATAGTTCTTCACCCTTCACCCTTAGTCATTAGTCTATATATGTAAGTATAACAGATTAAAAGTTGAAATTCAAACCTAGGTGTGATAAGATTGAATTTATAAATGAAAAGGGGGATTTATGATGAAAAATATTAAAATGATAGTAAGCGACATGGACGGCACGCTACTTACAAATGATAAAAAAATTACTGCACATACGGCGGAAATCCTAAACAAATTAAGAGAAAAAGGTTATCTAGTCGTTTTTGCCTCGGCAAGGCCACTAACGGCGATAAGTTCATACAAAGAGTCGTTTAGTCCCGATTATATAATAGCGAACAACGGAAGCAAAATCATAAAAGGTGACGAGGTAATCTACAGCGACAGCATGAAAAGAGAGGATGCCCAGTCGATTTTAAGCGAGTTTTTTAATGAAAAGTCGGTGGAGGTAATTGCGATTCAGTCCGACACGTTTTTATATGTAAACGACCCGATAGAACTTGGTTGGGGCAAAGAATGGGGCGCTTCTTACGATGATCTATCGGTTTTACCAGAAGGTGAGTGCTTTCAAATCTCTACAAAATGCCCAAATGTACAGGCTATAAGAGATATCGTAAAAAAATATCCCGACTTTCAGCTTTATGAGTATAAAGACGAAATATGGCAACAAACTATGAACAGAAATGCGACGAAACTAATAGGTTTAGAGCAGCTTTCAAAACTTGTAAATATAGAGCTTTCCGAAATGATTGCTTTTGGCGACGACTTCAACGACATGGAGATGATAAAAGGTGTCGGAGTCGGAGTCGTGATGGAAAACGGCCTTGACGAGCTTAAAAAACATGCGGACCATATTTGCAAAACGAATATGGAAGACGGCGTGGCGGAATTTTTAAAAGAAAAGCTATTATAAGAATGGGCGGTCACTGGCCGCCTATTTTAATTTAAAAACTGGGAACCTTTTAACATCTTTTTAGGTCTAATAGTTGTAATTACAAATTTTTAGCCGCCCACACATAACCCGAACACGTTTTTAAGTGTGGGAGGATAAGCAAAAGGAGGTAAAACGTTGGATAATTTAATTAAAAATGCAAAAAAGGGCGACGACAATGCTTTTTTAGCCTTGATGGACACGCAAAAAGTTAGCCTTTACAAGGCAGCAAAGGCGATTCTTCATAACGAAGAGGACATAGCAGATGCAATGCAGGAGACGCTGATTTCAGCCTATAAGGGCATAGCGAACTTGAAAAGCGAAAAGTACTTTAAGACCTGGCTTACGAGAATTCTCATAAACAAGTGTTACGATATTCTAAATAAGAACAAAAATCTGATAAGCGCAGAGATTGTTCCAGAAAATTCTTATGAAGAAAGTAAAATCGTGAACATGGAAGAGGGAATACTCAGCAAAATTCGTGACGACTACAAAATAGTGCTGACACTCCACTACGTCATGGGCTTTTCGGTAAAAGAGATTGCAAAACTGCTTGCGATTAAAGAGGGCACGGTCAAATCTAGGCTATCAAGGGGCAGAGAAAGCGTAAAAAAGAATTATCTAAGTGACTTAAAGGAGGCTTACCAGTGAATAACTTTGAATATGATATAAATAAAGAGCTAAACAAGGCTGAAATAATTCCCGAAAGTATAAACAAAAAATGGGAAGAGACAAAAAATCTAATCAAACTAGGCGAGGTCAAAAAAGATAAGAAGAAAAGCAATGTGATACCGATTATAATTAAATCGGCAGCGGCTTCTATGGGAACTTTGGCGGCAGGGTTTGCGGTGGTGCTCACCATCGGATTTTACAATCCAGTTTTTGCAGAGAGTATTCCGTTTGTCGACAGTATAATCAGCTATTTTAAAGACTCGGGAAGTAACGACACGATAATAAACGTGACGGATGTAGAGGAGAGAGCACAGCCATTAGTAGAAGCCGAAGAGACCATAGAATACGCCGAGCAAGCTGGATTTACAGTAAATGAAGCCTACAGCGACGGAAATGTTCTTGTGTTTTCTTACACCGTAGATGCGACACTTGAAAGCAAAGATTTCGACAGGGTTATCGCAAATTCCAGCATAAAAATTAACGGTCAAACCGTGAGCGGACAAATATATGGTGATGGATACAGCTTGTCGCTTTATAACATGGAGAACGGCACCTATGTCGGCACACAAAGCCTTAACATTCATGAATACGCCACCGAGGGTGAAGCATTTACACTTGAAGTGGTGGTGGATGAACTAATCTACATTAGCGATACGGATTTATACCTAAGTTCTATAATGCCAAACACCTATATAGACGAAAACGGCGAAGAAGTGGTTGAAGAGCCATACATGACAGCCGAAGAGGCAGTAGAATACTATGAAAATCTAAGTCCTAAAGAGTTTTACAGAGACCAAAGAGGTATATCGTGGACGTTTAAAGAGCCTGTAAAAGAAGAAATCGAGCCTATTTCTTTTAAAGGAGAAGTTAAAATCGATAGAGAAAACGTCAAAGAATACGATGTGAACTTTAACGAAAACGGCTTTAGCGTTACAAAGCTTGTCACGAGTCCGATTAACACTTATATAGAATATAACACGCCGACAGAGCACTACTGCGATGTATATGACAATATGGGTAACCTTATCGAGGACCTACACGATATAGATACCGTGTTTGGAAAGCGTTTTATGATGCCTTTGTTTGAGGGCACGACAGAGCTTACTTTTAAATTCTATCCGATAAGTGATACAAAAGATGTAACTTCATACACCGTTTCTGTAGACGGCGGATATATCACCGAAGAGGACTATCAAAACAGGCATAATTACGCTGCGATTCACGACAGATACGAGGAGAGCGACTACACGTTTACTCCAGATTTAAGACATTTGACTGGAAAAGACTACACCGATAGATTCGAGGGAGACGTGATATTGAATCTAGGTGAAACATTTACACTTGAAACCGCCAATATCGAGCAAAATTTTGAACAAGGCGCCATAATTACAGGAACAGCGACACAAGAGGTTACACTTTCAAACATGCAGGTCTATGACAGCATTTCAGAAGCCGGAATTGACATGGCGGATACAATAGCAAACAGCGACAGCATGGACGGTGCAAAATTTGTAACTGTAGATGTAAACATTAAAAACAATGATGTAGAAAATGGCGGATACGACGGAGTGGGAGACAATGTTTTTTATATCGGAGAATATGTAAGGCCCCAGCTAAAAGACTATAATGAAGAGTCGGTGCAAAAGGCTTTATATACAGAGATTGATTATTTCAGCATACAGAACAACACGGCAAAGGGATACTACATGTTTGACATGGACGTCGGCACCGAAGTAAGCGCTACTGTAGGATTTTTCTACAGTGAAGAGCTACTAAACGAGGGCAATATCCAGTTTATGATAGAAAATAGTGAATACAGAAGTGTAGACGGAGAGATAGAGGTAGAGAGCTTCTGCTATATCTACGATGTGCCAAAGCAGTAAAAAATTCAGCCAATAGACGCATAAAGAAAAATGTCACTATCAAAAGATGGTGACATTTTTTGTGCATATGATATTACAGATTGTATTGGACGGGTAGCCCGTGCCGATTTAATTGCTGTTTTGACTGAATATAAACGAGGCTAAAGCCACCGATACTCCTAGGTTTAACGAGTCCACTTCCTCTGATTGAGGAATTAAGATAGGAGTTCCAATATCCTTAAAATAATCTGGCAGTCCGCTTGATTCGTTTCCGAAAATCAGGCTGAAATTTTTGCTTTTAGGGCTAGTCTCAGGACTTAGCGTAGTCTTAGCAAGAAGCATGAAAGGGTAGAACTCTCTTTGACTTTCATAAATTTTAGAATAAGACTCAAAACTGTCAAAAGTTTGAACGTTAATCTTAAAAATTGCACCCATAGACGCCCTGATGACTTTAGGGTTAAAGACATCGGCGGCGGGTTTGATTATCGCCAAATTCTTTATATTAAAGGCGAGCATGCTCCTTATAATTGTGCCAAGATTTCCCATGTCAGATGGGTTTACAAGCACGATATGAGGGGCATTTTTTTGAAGAGTGTCCTCGTATTTTTCAAAGACGGCAGAGACGTAGCACTTATCTTTGTCGCTGATTCTTTGCAAGGTTTTTTCGCCTATAACATAAGGGATAGAGTGATTATCACAAAGCGAAATAAGCTTTTCCTTTTCGTTAAAATTTTGACTGATATGCACTTCTAGAACGCTTTTTGGCCTTGAAGTTATAAGCTCAAAACTTGGAAAAGGCCCTAATGTATAAGAATATGTAAAGTCATTTTTATATTTTTTAATTTGCATAAATTTTCACCTTTATTTTTAATAAAGTAATTTTAGCAAAGTGCTACGGCTTTGTCAATTATTGAATAAATATATGTTGAAGTATATAAGGTTTTAAGATTTGTAATTTATTAATAGACAAACAAAAAATAGAGTAGTATAATAAAATTAAATAATAAACGGAGGTTTACTATTCATGCCACAAATACTAAAAAAAGAGGTAAAACACAAAATAGTAAGTTCGGCGATAGATTTAATGGTAGAAAAGGGAATTCAAAATACAGACATGCGATCTATTGCGGAAAATGCAGAAATTACGGCGGGTAACTTGTACAGGTATTTTAAGAATAAAGAATATTTAATTTTATGCATTATTGAACCGATGACACAAGAAATTAACAGGATAATAGCGGAAAAGTCAAGTAATGTAGTCAGTGCAGATGTTTCGCAAATTAATTTTGAAAAACTGGAGAAAACATTTTTTAACTATGAGAATGTGTATGAGTATATAAGAGATATTAGTGAAGAAGTTATTTTAGAAATTTTTATAAAAGGCAAAGAACAGCCTAAAATTATGAGAATAATAGTTGATAATGACATCTTGTCAAAGCACTTTGTAGTTTGGATGAGAGATGTGCTAGTAGGTTTATTTTTATATCTTTACGACTGCGTAAACGAGAGTATGGTGATAGATTTAATCGACTGCATGACCTTTGCTTTTTGCGAGGGTGTAGCCAAGCTGATAAGAGTGTATATTGATGAAGAGATAGATGTTTTTAAAGGCATTTTAGATGACTATTTACTAAGTCAAATGTCGGCGCTTAAAACCTTGGTTGAAAAAAAGCTGAAAGAGAAAAGAATTATGTTAAAGGAAAAATTTTTGAAAGGATAAACTTATGGTAGCGGATAAACTTATAAGAGGATTGATAAAAAATAGGCTGATAGTCTTGTTTTTAGCGGTGGTAGTGGCGGCAATAGGCGTGTTTAGCTATTATATTATTCCAAAGCAGGAAAATCCAAGCACATCTGTTGCAGCTGCGATTTTGACAACGGTGTATCCAGGTGCAAGTCCATCTGAGATAGAATCGAATGTCACTAATATTTTAGAAGACGAGGTTTCGGCGATACCCGAGGTGGACTATTATACAAGCGTGAGCATGAATAATGTCAGCGTAATCGTGGTGATGTTCAAGCAGGACAAGACTATAGACGATGTGGAAACAAACTTAAGGCAAACGGTGGAGGACGCAGCTTCACTTCTTCCCGAAGGTGCACATGCCACCGAAATAAACGCTAGGGTTTCTGATGAAAATCAGTTTTTAATAAGCCTTTCGTCAGAAAACTATACAAGCCTACAGCTAGAGCAGTACGCCAATGAGGTTAAGGATATAATTACAGCGGTAGACGGAATCGAAACAGTCGTGATAGACGGCATAAAACCTACACAAATGGTCATAGAAACCGATACCGAAAAGATGAAAAATAACGGCATTGCCATAGAGACGATAGTCGGAATAATCGAAGCGTACAATACCGTTATTCCATCGGGAAGCATAGAAGATGAGACTGGCACGATAAACGTCATAACTCCGACAGTTTTTGAAGATATAGAAGATATTGAAAACACGATTATCGGGGTAAATCAGTCTACAGGAGCACCTTTACTGTTAAAAGATGTCGCCTTAGTGTATGCCGAAAGAGTAGATGAGTACCACTATATGCAAGACGGTGACGAAGCGGTGATGATCAGCGGAACGATTTATTCGGACCAAAATGCAGTAATTGTAGGGCAAGACCTTAGAAAAGCCTTGGACGATGCCAAAGAAAAGCTGCCATCGGACTTGATTTTCCATGAAATAATGTATGCACCACAAGACATAGACGACTCCGTAAATGAGTTTATCATGAACTTTTTACAAAGTATACTGTTGATAGTAATTGTAGTAATGATAGGCGTGCACTTAAGAAACGGAATAATAGTATCGATAGCCATTCCACTAAGTATACTGATGACTTTTATCGTGATGAATTTTTTAAGTGTCGAGTTTCACTTTATCTCAATAGCGGCGCTGATAGTTTCGCTTGGAATACTGGTGGATAATGCCATAGTAGTAAGCGAAGCGATACAGCATAACTTGAACAAAAACAAAGAGAAAGTCACGGCGATAATTGACGGAGTAAAAGAGACGGCGATACCTGTTTTGGCCTCAACCCTTACTACGATAGTCACGTTTTCGATAATTTACTTTGTTCCGGGTGTTGTAGGTAAAGTTGCGGGTGAGATACCGACAGTTGTGATAATTTCACTGCTTGCAAGTTATCTTGTAGCGATGCTTGTAACACCTGTACTTGCATTTTACTTCTTCAAACCTGAAAAAACAAAGATTAAGGTAAGAAAAAATTATATAAGAATGGGATTTGAAAGACTGTTAAAACTTGGAATCAGGCACAAAATAACAACAGTTTTCATCTCGTTTTTAACTCTTGGAATAGCCGCACTTTTAGCGCTTCAGCTTGGGATAAAGTTTTTCCCTGTTTCGGATAAGCCAGTAATATATCTGAACTTTGAAACGGACAATGTATCCCTGGATTCGTCTAGTGAAATAAGTGAAGAGATAAATGAGATTCTTAATGAAGAAGACTATATAAAAAACTATGCCTACGCCATCGGAAAGGGTCTTCCAAACTTCTTTTTAACGGTTCCCACTATCACTCAGGCGCCAAATGTCGGACAGTATATGATTGAAATAGAAGAGGAGAAAATCCCTGAACTTGGTGGAACAGAAAATATAGCAAGAGAGCTTCAGGATAAATTTAATAATGAAGTTGAAGACGCAAAAATAAGCGTAAAGTGCCTAGAGTACTCCATGCCCTCAGAGGCGAAAATTAACTTTTTAGTTTCGGGAAATGACATGGAAGAGTTAGTTAAAATTGCCGATGAAATGGTAGCGGAACTTCAGAAAATCGAAGGGACAAGCTATGTAAGAAACACGGCGGTAAGTGAACTTCCACAGCTTAATGTAGTCATTGACGAAGAAAAAGCGACTTCGTATGGAATACAGAAATTTGATATCACAAGGCAGATAAACACTGCACTGATGAATATAAACAGCGGTTTTTACACCCATGAAAACGAAAATGTAGACCTAGTTATCCGAAGCGATATCATGAGTGAAGAAGACTTAATGGAGCTATTAATCGTGAATAATACTGGTGGAGTTTCCGTGCCGCTAAAACAAGTTGCATCTATTGAAACGACCTATTCCGTGCCGATGATAGAGCATTATAATGGGCAAAAATATATTAGTGTTTTAAGTGATGTATTACCAGGGCACAGCTCGGTAAGTATTCAAAGCGAGATTTACGATAACTTCATCTCGAAAATTGACTCAGATGTCACTGTTATAGAGCAAGGTGAAGTAAGCAAAATGTCAGACTTAGTGGTGTCACTTGCCTATAGTGCCTCGGCGGCAGTTCTTCTGATATATGTAATCCTTCTACTGCAGTTCAAAAACTTTAAAAGGCCGTTTATAATTTTAATCAGCATACCTTTAAGCTTTATAGGTTGTGGGTTTGGTTTGTGGCTGTTCAATATGGATATTCAGGCGACAGCGCTTCTTGGTCTTGTCAGCTTGTTTGGAATTGTGGTAAATAACAGCATACTGCTTATCGAAGAGATAAAAAGAGAGACGGACAACGGAATAGAGGTTGAAGAAGCCTGCATAAATGCCGTTAGCATACGATTTAGACCCATTATGCTTTCAAGTATAACGACATGTATAGGCCTTGTGCCGCTGATACTTTCGGGTGACCCGATGACCTCGCCGATGGCGTCGGTGTTACTGTTTGGACTTTTATTCTCGACACTTCTCACCATAGTTGTAATACCTACAATTTATTCATTTTCAAAAAATAAAAAGAAAAAAGCCAAGAGGTTATCGCTATGAAAACAGGCGAATATAAATTAATCGAAAAATACATGTGCGACTGCATGAAAGACAGCGCACACGACAAACTTCACATTTACCGTGTTTTGTATACGGCTTTAGACATTGCAAAACACGAAAAAGACGTGAATTACAAAGTTTTGATTACCGCCTGTCTTTTGCACGACATTGGAAGGGAAGAGCAGTTTAAGAATC
>CAYJFP010000009.1:0-22489 GCA_964369415.1 uncultured Eubacteriales bacterium
AAACATAATAAAAGACGATACTGCTGTCAAGCGATATCGTCTTTTTACTATTTCTCAAAATTTAATACATTCCATTCGTGCGTGTGTTCGGATAATCTACCGCCCTGAAGCTATAAAACTTCTCATTTATTCATTAGATTTCTTTTTATTCGCCGCAAGTTTTATTCCGATTGCCCCAACGAGAAATGCAAATACCGCCGCACTGATGAATCCCGCTTGCATTCCAAAACCAGTGTTGATTAGCGAGGTTAAATACCCGCCGACCACTCCACCTAACGCTGCAAAAACATAGAACGCACCCATGGTTATGTCCTCTTTTTGCTTGCTTACTAAAGAAATTGCCGCTGCGATTGTCGGGAAAATGACTGAGAAGAATATTCCCGAAAGCGGTATTAAAATTTCAAATCCCATCGGTAAAATCGTTCCTAAAAGTATGCATAAGCCACCTAAGAACGGTGATACGGCAAGTATCATTTTATAGCCTAATGCATCCACGATAAACCCGCCGATGAACCTTCCGCCTACTTGACAGAAGAAGAACACGCTAAGCCACATTGCAGCAGTTTCTGGCGCATATCCATAGTTATCATTCAAATAAGTGGTAAGCCACATGATTACTACCGACTCCGCCGCTATGTAGAAAAATGCAAGTGCATAATAAGGCAGTGTCGCTTTTTCTTTGAATGCATGTAAATAGTCACTTAATTTATTCTTTTCTGCTTTTTTTGCATTTTCGTTTTCGCTTGGTTTCCATTTGATGAAAAAGAATATCAATGCAGAAATCAATATCACGGGTATTATGAGATTTAGTGAAAAAGTCCAGCTCATTCCACTTATAAATATGAGTCCAAGAAGTAGCGGTGCAACAACCGCTCCTAAACTATGGAACGATGAAAGAATATTGACGTATTTCGCCCTTTTTTCAGGAGGATACACATCCCTTATTACAGCATTTCCACAAAACTCATAGAGACCTAGCGAAAACCCTAGTGAGAGCACTCCGACAAAGCTTAAAATCCCCGAACCAAATGCATAAAGTAGAACTCCACATAGCGAAGCAATATTCGCACTCAACAGATAGAATTTTTTTGGAATATAATAGGCAAGGACTCCAAAAATAATTACCGCAAGGCAGTACCCGCCGTAGTGTAGCACCGCAATTATACCGCCCATATCGTCCGACAATGCGTTGCTTTCAAGAAAGTTTGGCATTACGGCGCCACGGGCTGAATCGGCATAACCGAAAATAAAGTAGCTCAGCATAGTGCCCAAAGTGGCAAAAATAATAAAAACTTTAGACTTTTTCAATCTTTTCTCCTTTTCTTGGCTAAGAAAAATCAGCCACTGTCTCTTTTAAATATCCTGTAATATTTAGGTGTTGCGGGCATGCCTTTTCGCATTTTCTGCAGTTTATGCAGGCCGAGGCATTTTGCTCTTTTGGCACCTGACTGTAGTACATTTTAGTAACTCCGTCATTCGGCGTCCTTCTAATCGCATTTGAAAGTTTAAAAACTTCTGGAATGTTAATTTTTTTAGGACATCCCTTAACGCAGTATTTGCAGTCGGTACATGGTATTCTATTAAGCGAAAATAGAATTTTAACCGCTTCGTCTATCACTTCTTTTTCACGCTCTGAAAGCGGTTTAAAATCAGTAAAAGTCTTTAGGTTATCCTCTACTTGCTCAAAATTTGACATTCCGCTTAGCACTGTCACAACTCCGTCAAGTGAGGCGACAAAACGCAGTGCCCAAGAAGCCGCTGAATTATCTGGATTTTCTTTTTTAAAGAGTTCCTCTATTTCAGGGCTTAAATTTACAAGTGTTCCGCCCTTGACTGGCTCCATTACCATAATCGGAATTTTTCTCTCATAAAGAATCCTGTAAAGCTCTCCCGAATAGACAAGCTCGCTATCCCAATCAGCATAATTTACCTGAATCTGCACAAAATCGACAGTCGGATTTTCGTCAAGCATTTTCACAAGCAGTTTTGGGTCGCCGTGAAAGGAAAAGCCAAAATATTTAATCTTACCCTCTTCTTTTTTCTTTTGACAAAACTCAAATGCTTTACTGTTCACATAGGCATTATAATGCTCTTCGGCTGTGACTCCGTGCAGTAAATAGCAGTCAAAATAATCAAGCCCTGTTCTACTAAGTTGCTCCTTAAAGTATTCTTCCTTTTCCTCGTCCGTCTTTTTAGTCCCTATTGGAATAAACATCTTTGTCGCAAAGACGTAATCTTCTCTTGGATAGCGTGAAACAAGTGCTTCTTTCGCCGCATTCTCAGAGCCTTCATAGGTGTAAGCGGTGTCAAAGTAGTTAAACCCCGATGCCATGTATTTATCCACCATTGAATTAATAAGCTCTTTATCAAAGCCATCTTCCTTTTGGGGCAACCTTAAAAGGCCGAACCCCAATTTAGAAAACTCATTTAATTTACCCATATTTCTTACCCTTTTAACTTGTTAATCATGTCGTGAAGTGGCCAAGCGCCCCAAGACTGCACTATTCTGCCGTCTTCCACTTTAAAAAACTCCATTGCTTCAAAAGTGATGGTTTTATTTGTTGGCGCAATTCCTGCAAATTCGCCTTTTTGTGTCGCTGTAAAAGTGAGTCGTGTCGCAACTAGGTCGTTTTCTTCAATTACATCTTCGACAATTACTGATATATCGGGAAAAGTAGTGTAAGTACCCTTGATGATATTGACGGCGTCCATGGCGCAGTTTGCTCCGCCTGGATGATGCTCTTTGTAGTCTTTTGCGTATGAATCTAAAATATATTCAGCCTTGTGCTTATTGTAAACCTCTTCAAAAAAGCTTACCACTAATTCTTTACTTGTCATAATATTAAATCCTTTCCATAATTAAATTAACTTTTTTATCTTCATTATTTATGATTACATATCCATCGGTTTGATTTCCAATTTTAAATCCGCTTGGAACACGGACTTTTATTTCTTTTGGATAATCAAACAAGTTAAATTCTAAGTCAATACTGTAGTTTTTTTCGCTTTGCTTTTTCATATTTAGACTTATAGTGCCGTATTTTGTCGGTGTTTTTTCCAAAACCAAATCGCAGTTTTCTGTAGGTAGCCACTCTTCAAATAGACCCTCTAAAATATAAAGCTCGTCACATTTTTCGAACACTATCATGTTTCTAATTAGTCGTAAAAACTCTGCCGAGCCCCAGTTATGCGGCATATCGCCCCAAATTCCTGAGTGATTTGTGCCTGTAAGCGCTTGTTCCTCTCTCCAAACTCTTGACGGTGCTGCATGATTTGCAAAGCCGTAGATGTAATCCATCGCCTTGTTTGCCCTTCCGGCATACAGCATTACCTGTCCATAGAACATCGCCTCATAACCCCAAACAGTGCCGTCCGACATCCATCCACTGCCTTCTGGAATCCCTTGTTTTTTATCAAGGCTTTCAAGCAAATTGGCAAATTCTGTAACTATAGGATCATTTGGTGGAAATAATTCACCAGGAGTGATTACCTGAGCCAACGTCCATGTGCCCGTAAGTGCGTTATACCCGCCCCAGTTACAAACTTCGCCGTCTATAAAGTATTTTTCAAAGTTTTCAACTCTTTCGGCAAATTCCTCTTCTGTAAGCAAGCTTGTCGGCACATATGGAAGTCCGTCTTCAGTGAATCTTCTGTCTCTTTCTATGGTTTCTTTATACCTTTTCATCATTTTGTCAAGCAGTTCTTGCATTTCTTCTTTTCCGCTTAAATCGTATTTTTCGGCGGTTTCTATGCATTTTTTAAGAGATGACATCGTCCATAAAGGAGTGGTATATTCGGGCTCTAGTCCATTTGTTCCGCCGTCTCCGTAAGATAATGGATATAGACCTTTTAAAGGCTGTGAATCGTCGTATTCATCGGATGAAAGCACACGTCTTTTTATGTATTCAAATCCACGAAGCACGGTGTTCCACAATTCTTTAAGCCTGTCTATATCGTTCATAAGCTCGCACTGTCTTATGATAGTATAAAGCGAAATTGCGGTTTCTTTATCGTGAAATGGAATTGCGTAAATGCTTCCGTCAGGATGAACTCTTCTTAAAAGTGCATACAGTCCGGCATAGGCTTCTTCCCTATATCCCATGATGTGAATTGCATCTAGCATGAATAAGCCGTCCGCCACCCACATTCCTCTGTAGCAAGTAGGCCCCACCTGAAAAGTCGGCACATTGTCGTGAATTTCTCTTGCTTGCAGTAGATTTCTTCCGCAAGATTTAATCATGTCCATAAGGTCACTGTCAGGAATTTGAATAGTATTTACAAAAGGTTTGATACCTTTCCAGTAATTCTCGCACCATGAAAGCGCTTCTTTAGCAGTAGCCACCGTGGCTTTCCTGTCGCCAAAACTTCCGCTTTGAACTATGAAATATGCTCCCTCAAAAGTTTTATTCTTATCTAGAAATAATGTATCGCCGTCTTCGGTTTCGATTCCTGTAGAAACAATGTCAAACTCTTCGCCTAAAACGTGTAAAGCTACACCTGCACGAGTTTTTTTGAAACTCTCTAAGCCTTTTAAACTATAAAGAATCACATCTATCCTTGTGTTTTCATCTGGCTTCCATGCAAAACTTTTCCAAGTAAAGGTGCTATCCTTGTAGTATTCTGTCGTGGTCACGACAGCTACAGATGGGTCGCCGTAAGTTTGCTCTCTTTTAACAAGTTCGTCACGGTGTAAAATTTCTGGCTTGAACCTATAGGTAAATCCTCTGTTTTGTACGACTCTGCTTAAAACTGGCGTTTGCATCAAAGGATAATAGTCAGGGTCATTCGACTTGCTGTAATCAAAAACTAAGCTTCCGTCGTCCCAAATTAGAGTTTTGTATTTGTCGTCCACCAAGCCTATACAGCATTGTGACTTATCAGGAGCGTATCTAAAATCAATTATTCTTTCTTTTTTCATACATTACACCACCATTTCTATTTAATAAACTACTTCTAACGTTGTGCTTTCTTCTTTTATTCTTTCGCTTGAATTTGTTATTTTCGGCAAAATCGCCATTCTTAATTGTGTCGCACCATATGGCACGAACTCGATGTATTCTAGGCTGTTGTCGGACAAAATATTTTCTGGTATTTTAGGTGTAGTCGTGACAACAGTTGTAAGCGCAGTGTCAAAATATTCGTAGTAATCCCAGTTAAGTACCTTTTGCACAGGCACTTTAATCTTAGTCGGCACGCTGTCTATATCCCACGGATACCCCTCAGCATTTGTTTCGATTAATCCGTAATCCTCAGCTTCAATTAAATCCATGTTTATGGCGTATCTCCACTCACTTCCCGCACGTCTTTCTATCGCTGGAAAAGTATTTGAAGATTTCGGATATCCTCTTACAATTTTCTTTTCTTCTTTAATCGGTAGAACATATACAAGCGGCCCTCTTTCGGCTGTCACACCGCCATTTACTTGATTTGTAAATTTAATTTGCATGTCGAATTTAACGTCCACCACTGCTATAGAATTTATGGTTAAATCAAGTTTTGCAAAGCCGTCTTCTAAAGTAAAATCTGCATTTTTTCCGTCTACTTTTATGCTGGCTTTTTCACACCACTCTGGAACTCTTAGCATTAGTGGTAAATTTTTGCTTTCACTCTTAATCGTCAGCTTAATACTCTCTTCAAACGGATAGTTTGTGTCCTGCACTATTTCCACTTTTTCTCCGTTTAATGTCGTTTTCAGTGTGCTAGGCCCGAAAAGAGCTAAAACTATGTCGTTATCCTTTGATTTTAGATACATTTGCTCTAAATAATAAGGCATCATTCTGCTTAAATTACCTGTACAGCACTCAACCTTTTGTGCGGGCACATAGCAGTCAAAACCGTTGTAATAGGCAAATCTACATGAGCTAAAAGTAGAAATCGCTTGGTTAGGTGCTGAAAAATACTGATGCGCCTTGAAATCTTTCGTGAACGAGCCCATAGAGGCATTAAACAGTGCCCTTTCTATTTTATCGCCGTAACTGCTGTCTCCACTGATTCTGTAAAAATAGCCGTATGTATATGGAAAAGTCGCCGTATTACAGGTTTCGTGTCCCGCTAAATCAGTTCTCTTCATGAAATGCTCTGTCGTACTTGGAAGACCTGAAACCAACATGAAGCTATCTTCCATTTTGTTAAGCGCATTCATCGCCTCGTCCCAGTACTCTTTTTTGCCTGTTGCACTGTATAAAAGTGCCGGAATTTTGAGAAGTTCTATATAAACAACTCCGTGGGTATCTGGAATTTTATCCGAGAAAAAGTCTATATCGTTTCCGTTTCTGTCACGGTTTTCATATTTTTCATTAAAGAGTTTGTAGGCTTCTTCTGCCATTTCAAGCATTTTTTTATCATTTGTCTTGTCGTAAAGCCAGATAAGCTGCTCGACATTTGCAAGCTCTAAATCGTCTTGAAAATCTTTTCCTTCAAATGATAGATAGTGCTTGTGAAGAAATTCGACATACTTCATGTCACCGTCAAGCTCGTGATGTGTCATGAACACACGGTTGATATTTGCATACGGCCATCTCCAATATTCACCGCTTAAATCCGTGCCGATTCTGCCGTCTTCCCTTGTGTTGTTCATCATGAAATCCATGTTGGCTTTTACAAGTTCTCTCAACTTTTCATCGCCCATGATGATGGCCACCCTGTTTGCGCCGTCTAAAAAGTACGAAGCCTGCTCATACGGCCACCAGTTGCACCACCACTGATTGTTTATATGAGACTCATGACGTGGCAAAGTTTCACCAACCCACATACTCGTGTCAAACGGGTATCCGATAATGTCGGGATTACCTGTAATTCCCTTGATTTGTCTTTCAAAAAATGTATTCATCCAGCCTAAAGGTTTAATATCTTTAAGCGGTAGTTTCTCAAATTTATTTATCATAATTTCCTCCGTTTTATGGGATAAAGTTTTCCCAAAGTTTCTTTACTGTCATTGGGTCTTTTACAAAGTCAAATTTCGCATTATCCTTAACATACTGCTCGTAAATCGAAACGCCCTCTTCTATGCCGAATTCCGTGTAGATTCTCGGTTTTTTAAGGATAATTTCGCAGTCATTATAATTAGGATTTTTGTTCCATGTCATAGAGCCGTCGTCGTTTGTCGTCGGGAAGAATGTAAGCCCAGCGTGTGCCCTTACATCGTCATAGTCAAAGCCAAAGTCTCTTACGCACCATGCGCCAAAGACAAGCGGATTTGACGGGTCGGCACTAATTGTTGCATGTGCCCAGCCCGGCGGAACTATGATTACATCTCCAGGATTGCCCTCTACCGCAAAACATCTTCCTGGATTATCCTCAGCTGTTTCCTGCATGTAGATATAGGCTTTGCCCTCCCAAATTTCATACACTTCGGGCGTCGAATAATTACAGCTTTTTGAAACTGCATGTTTATGCCCTTGACTTCTTATCGGCTCTTTTCCAAGTTTTCCTTTAGCGTAAATAACCGTTCCGTAGAGTAAATTTCTACTTTTTAGGTCTTCTATGTCCTCTTTTCTTCCCACGTCCATCGCTATTGCGTACACGATTTCTGGGCCATCGCAATCTGGCTCCATGAGACTCGGTCTAATTTTGTCTATGTATCTTTTTTCGACTTCGGGCCCAAATGTGTTTTCATCATAGATGTAATTCATCTTTTCTGTAGAATATTTTATATCAAATCCGGGATAAAATTTCATAAAACTTACCTCTTTGTTCCTTATATTTGACAAGTGTAAAATAGTCCTTCACCATTCACCCTTAGTCTTTAGTCCCATGTGTATTGCACATGGTTTTTATAGTCTTACATAGGCTTTTAGTGTGGCGATTTCTTTTCCTTCACTCTTGCCGTAAGGTCTTATCGTGTACTCTTTTACACTGTCAGGAATTATAAATGTCTCTGCGTAGTGGACAATATACGGCTCAAACGCATTTGTCGGACTCTCGATTATTGCTTCTTCGCCCTCGATTAAGTTAAGCACATTCACCGTTCCGCCTGTCTCGTGCTTAACAGTTTTTGTAAACCAATGTCTTCTCGTCTCGATAAATTCTCTCTCGTGAAGACCTGTTCTTTCTTCTACAAAGCCGTCGCCTTCTGCTATTTTAACCACTTGATTTACTAAATTATTCTTTGTAAATTCGGTGTCAAATCCGAAATTAATCACTTCTTTTCCGTGCTCGATATGAACAGGTCTTGGAAGTCCGTCAAGGCCAAGTCTATCCCAATCCCACAATTTAAATGTAAAAATATATGGAGTTGCACTGATTTCAAGCACCATACTTCCAGAGCCCGAACAGTGAACTGTACCCGCTGGAATCAAGAAATGGTCGTGCTTTTTAGCGGGAATTTCATTCACAAACTTAGTCGCTTCAAAGCTTTTTGTGCCTTTGTTCGCTTCTCTTAATGCGTTTATCATCTCGTCTTTGTCTACTCCTGTTTTAACGCCGAGATACACGTTTGCACCCTCTTCGGCATCGAGCATGTAGTAGCTTTCGTCTTGAGTGTAGTGCATTCCGAACTGCTCTTGAATGTACTCGATAAGCGGGTGAACCTGTAGGCTTAGGTTTTGCCCACCTATGGTGTCTAAAAAGTCGAATCTAATTGGAAATTCTGCGCCAAATCTTGCGTGAACCTTGTTTCCTAAAAGCTCTATCGGATTGTGTAGAACCACGTTTATAGATGGAATTTCCACCCTTACATCGCCAAACTTTAAGAATAGACTGTTCTCCTCTGGCACACAGTCAAAGCACCATGCGTAGTTCTCTTTGTCTCTGTCTAAATCGCAAACTTCTTTCATCCATTGGCCGCCCCATACACCTGGGTCAAAGAACGGAACGACTCTAAATGGTCTATTTGCGGTTTGGTTAAGCCCTGCTACAAAGCCTTTTCCGCTTACCATTTTTGGCTCGTCTTTTACGTTCGTATCAAGCAAAAAGTCTATGCTTTCAAACATTTTTTTCTTGTGGTTGTCGGCGACTCTCCACTCGATAAAAAACCCTCTTTTGTATTTTCTTAGTACGTCTTCATCGTTGTTTTCCATTTTCCAGTTGGCAAGCTCTTTTGAGCGGTATCTTTGCTGAATTTCCCACCTTGCCAAGTCGGCATAAACCACCACATCACCCTTTGTAATAAGCGTGGCGCCGACTCCGATTAAAAGCACCGTTTCGTCAGTGGACTCTATTTCTTTTTGCATTTTTGCAATTAATTCTTTATCAAAAAATTCTTTCATCTTGTGGTGCGACATGATTCCAAAAACTCTGTCGTCGGTGATGTTCCCTTTGATGATTTTTGTTATCTCCTCACCCGAAAAAGCGGCGTCTTCGGCATAGAAAACTTTTGCTATTTTCATGTTTTCACAAATTCCGCTCACAACTTCGTCAACTCTTACACCTGGATAACAATCTATCACTATGACCTTTTTTCCATCAAGTTTTTTTGCTATGTCAGCATAGCCTTTTACCGCTTCGTTTTCAAATCCTTTAACTTCTACTACCGGGTATTTATCGTAATTTGCTTTTCTCATTTCAATGACCCTGTCATGTTTGCCGCACGGTACTGTATGAAAACAGTTGTCTTAACGCACCACAATCATGCCTTTCTTTTATTTTTAAATTAAATTTCCAAATATTCTTTAACTAATTCTTTCATTCCGTGTATCACCGAGTGTTTTGGATTTTTACTAACTGCAAACTTGACCTCTCCATACGGTGTCCAAGCAAGCTCGTTTACTTTATCTTTCAACTGATTTATGAATACTTCGCCCGCTAAAAACGGTCCTCCGCTTAAAACTACTATTTCTGGGTCATACGCGTGAATTAAATTCACTATTCCTGCACTCCACATTGTAACAAATCTTTCGTGAAGGAGCACGGAAAATTCGTCGCCTTCTAAATAATTATCCCACAAGTCTTTCATTCCAACCTTTTCGAGCTTGTGAAGTGGACCATCTAAATACTTTTTGTCTTCCTTGACTATTTCGCCAAGTGCCCAAGTCGAAGCCTGAGCCTCGACACAACCAAGCGTTCCGCAGTTGCACTTTCTACCCTCTATATTAATTATCGAGTGCCCGCCTATACAGCCCGCCTGAAAATGTGCGCCTCTTATAAGCTTTCCGTCCAGTATCGCCGCCGTTCCAACGCCTGTTCCCAAGATAAAAATTACAGCATTTTTTGCATTTTCTGTCGTGCCTACTGCCCTTTCTCCTAAAAGTGCGGCGTTCGCATCGTTATCGAGCACGCATTTTAAATTAAGGTTTTTCATGCACCAAGACTGAAAGTCAAAATTCACAAAATCATCGTACTTATCATTTATAGAAATCAAGGTCTTCTTCTTAAAATTGACTATCCCCGGCATTGCAATTCCAATTCCTGTATAATCACTGTAATCAAGTTTTAACTCTTCATTTATTTCATCCAAATGCTCTTTCATCTGAACCAAAAGCTCTTCGCCGCTTTTTTTAATACTCGACTTATATGTGGAAAAATTTATTAGCCTATCGTCTTCAAAAATCCCCATTTTAACTTCGGTTCCACCAAAGTCAGTCGCAATTCTAAACTTACTCATATTAACACTCCACAAAAGTCGGTACTGAATTTACATCGACCAATCTGCCGTTAAATCCGCTTTTTTCTATCGAGCCGTAGTCGTGTCCCGCATCAGATGGCCAACATGCACCAACTACCAAAATTTCATCACCTGTATTTGCAAGTCTATGTGCAATTTTACCGGGTATGTAATGAAGCGAGCCCTCTTTAACTTCTTGCACCGAGCATTTTCCGTCTTCATCCATTAAAATCAGAGCACCTTTTCCCTTAATGCACCAATAGTATTCGGCAGTGTCAATTTGTGAGTGAAAATGCCCTTTTGTCATGAAATATTCATCGCCGACTTTTCCGGGATAAAGATAGCTTGTTCCAAAGAACAATCCTCCCTTTGTGCCTTCTTTTACTGCGCTATGCATTTCAACTTCGTAGGCAATTTGTGATAAATCCATATTTTTTATAGCTTCTTTATCTTTAAATATATTTTTAATATCATCTAGTTTTCTTATGGTTTTAGATGTGTTTTCACCTTTTAAACTTCCTGTAGAGCCGTTAAATGTTACACCAGAATTAATCATTAATATCATCCTTTCAATCTACAACTGTGCTCGTGCACGGTTACTTCAAAAAAATTTTCCGTGCTCGTGCACGGTTTTCTTGAAAACAGTGTAGCACAACTACTTAACGCTGTCAATAGATAAATTTATTAAATCGTTTTTAAATGCAGCTTTTTGTCTTTATATTAAGTTCTGTATAGTTTAACTCTTTTTGTGGCGCTTGATTTCTAACTATACTGTCAAACAAAATCTGAACACCCTGACTTCCTTGCCTATACGGGTCCTGCGTTATCACCGCCAAAATATGCCCTTTTTTCATTCCACTTTTTGTCGATGCGGTCATGTCGTATGAAAGAAGTTTTGGCGTTTTTTTCACTTTAGCACTTATCTCTTCAAGCGCTTTCAAAGCTCCCTTTATTCCAGCGCCCATAAGGCATATATAATCAACTTCACTTTCTAAAATAATTTTTTTTGTATATTTATACGCCATTTCGTCATCGTCTTCGTTGTCGTATTTAAAAGCTATGCTAACTTTATTTTTACTTTTTTCAAGTGCACTAATCAGTCCTTCCGACCTTGTGCTAACTGCAAGATTTTTTTTCGTTCCCGTTAGAAGTGCAATTTTAACACTTCTATCGTTTCTAATCATTCCGATAATTTCTGCCATGACTTTTCCGCTTTTTCTATAGTCGCACCCGACAAAAGCCAAGCGATTCTGCGATATTGTATCTGAATTCACCGTCACGATTTTTATTCCTAGCTCAGATAATTCTGCAATTTTTTCTTCTATTTCTTTGCTGTTTATCGGCGTGATGAGTATCCCTTTGACGCCCAAAGCCTTAAATTCGTCTAAGAGTTTTAGCTGTTCCTGTGTACTATATTCTTCTTGGATTTTCACTATACTCTGTATCCCAAACTCTTTTAAAGTAGTAAAAGTATCGCTAATCCCTTTTATCATCTTATCAAAAAATGGATTTTTATTCGTTACGATTACAACTCCTATTTTGATTCCACCTTGTCCTTTGGAGCTGAGCATTTTTCCTGAAAGATTCGGAGAATAATTATGCTCTTTTGCAACTTTTAACACTTTCTCCTTCACTTCACTACTGACACCATATTTTCCGTGAAGTGCTCTGTCGACCGTGCCCCTTGAAACTCCTACGATCTCTGCAATTTTCTTTATTGTAATCGGCATATAAATTCTCCTTTCTATTTTTAATTACCATTATCCTTGTTTTATCTTTTTTTGTCAATACCCTTATTGTTCAATTTTCACCTATATTTTTTTGTTCCGCTGTTGACTTAGCACATATAATATGTTAAATTATTAGCATTAATCAATAAATTTTATTAGGATGGTGTAGTTATGGGAAGTTTTGACTATATAGTCGAAGATATTAAAGGTGAATATGCTTACCTGAGAAGAACCGATGTCATGCACGAAGGCGACTTATTCATGATTGCACTTGCGCTTTTGCCTTTTGGCTCCGATATCGGAAGTAAACTTCACTATGAAAATTTGGAGTACAGCATAATAAGATAAAAAAACGGCATTAATCTGATAAATTCAGCTTAATGCCATCTTTTTTATAAATTTACTTTGTGATATTGATTGCCCCATTAATAATTTCAGTTCTATAATCACTAATATCTGAAACAAAATAGGCTAAATCCTCGTTTGTCAGTGCATTTGTTTCACCTTTTACTATGGTTACAGTGCTATCACTAGTCGGTTTTGTTTGTGTACTTATTCCAACATTTGTATTTAGCGCTCCGTCTTTTTTCACTGCTAGATTACCATCAATCAAGTGAATATTATTCACTACCCCTCCAGCTTCTGCGTTTAAAGTGTTATTTATAATTGTCACGTCGCTACCTATTACTACATCATGACCTTTGTACTCTATAAATACTCCACCGCCTGATTTCGCACTATTTTGCGTTATTATGCTATTTTCTATGACTATGTCTCCGTTTCGGGCAAAAACTCCACCGCCTGAGCCATCAGTCTTATTATTTCTTATTGTCGCACCAGAAACATTGATATTCCCTATGCTCGCCAAACCTCCGCCATTATAGCTTGCTGTGTTGTTTTCAATTATTCCGCCGTAGACATTCAGCGTGTTCGGTGAGGTCGTGAAGATTCCACCGCCAAATTCTGCACTATTTCCAGAAATCGTTCCACCGTGCATGTTTATCACTCCGCCGATTGAGATAATTCCTCCGCCGTATACCATTCCTTCTGAGTACAGTCCAACACCGCCTGTTATCACCCCGCTGTTGTCTTTTACATCATATATATTTAAAACCACACCGCTTAATATTCCTATTACCGACGATTTTCCCGTTCCTTTTAGAGTATATCCGTTCAAAAATATATTATATTCGCCCTCTAATAACACTAAATCATCCGTAAGATTCACATCGCTCATTAAAACATAGTTCCCGGCTTCTAAATATCCACCGTCTGTTATTTTTTTGTCAAATACTACGCCTTCATATTCTATCGGAAAATCTGTACTTTTTGATAATACTATATCACTGCCGCTTATTACCGCAGCATAATCACTAATATCTGAAACAAAATAGGCTAAATCCTCGTTTGTCAGTGCATTTGTTTCACCTTTTACTATGGTTACAGTGCTATCACTAGTCGGTTTTGTTTGTGTACTTATTCCAACATTTGTATTTAGCGCTCCGTCTTTTTTCACTGCTAGATTACCATCAATCAAGTGAATATTATTCACTACCCCTCCAGCTTCTGCGTTTAAAGTGTTATTTATAATTGTCACGTCGCTACCTATTACTACATCATGACCTTTGTACTCTATAAATACTCCACCGCCTGATTTCGCACTATTTTGCGTTATTATGCTATTTTCTATGACTATGTCTCCGTTTCGGGCAAAAACTCCACCGCCTGAGCCATCAGTCTTATTATTTCTTATTGTCGCACCAGAAACATTGATATTCCCTATGCTCGCCAAACCTCCGCCATTATAGCTTGCTGTGTTGTTTTCAATTATTCCGCCGTAGACATTCAGCGTGTTCGGTGAGGTCGTGAAGATTCCACCGCCAAATTCTGCACTATTTCCAGAAATCGTTCCACCGTGCATGTTTATCACTCCGCCGATTGAGATAATTCCTCCGCCGTATACCATTCCTTCTGAGTACAGTCCAACACCGCCTGTTATCACCCCGCTGTTGTCTTTTACATCATATATATTTAAAACCACACCGCTTAATATTCCTATTACCGACGATTTTCCCGTTCCTTTTAGAGTATATCCGTTCAAAAATATATTATATTCGCCCTCTAATAACACTAAATCATCCGTAAGATTCACATCGCCTTTTAATATATAATTTCCCGCTGGCAAATATCCTCCATCTGTTAGCTCCTTGTCAAACACGATGCCAGGAGGTGTTCCAGTTGAAGGAACATCTGCAACTACATTTATGGGCTGATTTACACTTATATTCCCAGAATTTGAGGTAATGGTTACAAATTCATCTCCCACTTCCAAGGGACGTGAAGGCGTTATAGTGTAATCAGTAAAATTTTCATTTACACTTAAGTCTTTATAGCTAGCCTTAATCACCATACCTGTAGGATCAAAGCTTTCTCCCACCATGTATATTTCTTTGTCGGGTACACTTGTTATCTCTAATGAAACAAGCTCACTTTGCATGGTGTACATTTTTGAAACATCTTTCACCATCTGCTCATACATCGCCATATGCCCAGCCAAATTAGGATGCACATGGTCATATTTATGAGTCAAATGCTGCTCTGGTGTCATGGAATATTCAAGGTCAATCACCTTTGCACCAAAAACTTCTGCAACTTCTCTTATTGCCTGATTATGGTCAAGAATAGAGTTGCCATATTCATTTTTTGCTGGATATAAATAGCTTGGACTTATCCAGTCTATATACGACATAAATGCATTTGAATGGAGTGTTAAGCACCAAATTTCTGCGTTTGGATATTCTATAGTCAGCCTTTTAAGCATAACCGCATATGCTTCTTTGTAGGTGGTCGGAATACTTTTTTCATCAAGTGCTTCTATATTTCCGTCCCATTTTCCTAAATCTGCAAAGTAGAAATCATTTCCCGAAGCTGATAGAATTATAATGTCAGGATCTACTCTGTTTCCGTTTTCGTCATAATCCCAAAGCCCTTTGACTCTGTTACTTTCATCCGTTCCACCAAGATAGGTAATGTCGTCTAAATATGGTGCTTTATCTGTATAGTTATTAATAATTCCTGTTCCCGCAATAGAGTTATTAACCAAAAGCTCCATATTATTTTCTTCGATAAGTTTACCATAAAATGTGTCTGAAAATTTAGATACACCGCTGATTTCGCTAGGATAGATTCCTGCATTTACACTCCAAACAGCAGGGTAAGTGGTCTTGCTTTCATCCTGTCCGCCGTTTGAGGTTGTTCCTATATAGGCCATTAATGAATCGCCTAAAATAGACACTTTTTTCCCCTCTAACTCTGGAAAAAGTACGTTTGTGCTATTGCTCGCATTTACATTTTGAGAAACTAGAAACACCAAAGCGATTATCACACTAACAAAAAAAGTGCTTACTAGTGCTCCCTTTTTAATAATTCTTTCAAAAGTTCTCTTTTTCATCATTTTTACCTCTTATTTTATTAATTTGTTCTTTACTCTCCCATATCAATTCTATAATAACTAGTATATCAATGTCAATATAGTTATGTATTTTATAACAAATACCACAGTTCATTTTTGTACAATATACCAACAATAAAGAACTATTCACTTTTATACTATGCTGATTTAAAAAATAGTTCTCCATATTGCTGAATCACTATAAAATGAAAAAGAGCTACAAATTCTCCTAAAAAAAGCTGACACTTCATAACAGAGTGTCAGCTTTTTTGTATACAGATAACGATAAGTATTTCTCCTCCTCATAAATTATCCGCAATTATTATACAAAAATCAAACCCAAGTAAATCATTTTACTTGGGTTTTTGTATCTATTTGATTACTCTTCGTGCAAATTTTTTCACTTTCGAGGGCAGTCTATTTATAAAAAACTTAATATAATATTTTGCGCCTAAAGATTTATAAAAATATCTATCCACAGCTTTGTACCCTTCATTTTGATAAATTTCAAATATTTTTTCTCTAACAGGGCTTTTTTTGCACGGGTGTCTTAGCTGTCCGTTTTTCTTTGCAATTTTTTCAAAAGTGCTGTCGGCAAGCAGTAATTCACCGCCAAATCCAGATAGAATTTCTGCGCCTTTTTCAGTGTTCACAATCGCACAGGAAATTCCCTTAAGCTCGTTAAATTTACCGCCGTTTGCACTTAAATAATCGCTATGCTCATTTTCGATTCCCCAGTAGTCGCCAATAGTGATGTCGCCAGGTCTAGAAGATGATGCATATTTACAGTTATAACATGAATCTCTAAAAGTGTAACTTTTCAAAAACAAGTCAATATACGAAGATTCTGCGCCATAAATATGTTTGCTTTTTGAACTGTTATTCTTATCAAAATAAGAAACTTTGCTAACATAAGCCCAGCCTTTTTTCTTATCTCTAAATTTATAGTCAAAAATTCTTCCGTTTAATTTTTCTTCTAAAAGTGAAATATAATCACCAAAAAATTTGGCCGACGGTATCCCATGACAGATTAAATCAAGCAAAATTAAATTTTTATATTCCTTATTTCCTAAAAAGGCTTTAAGCCCAGCTACCTGACATGGTGTTCCTGAAAAAAGTGTCAATCTATCACCACTGAGAGCCGTTTTAACATTTTTGAAGACGCTTGAAGTGTCACTTTGAGTGTACTTAGATCCTTGAAGTTTTATCAATTCGCCCTCATTTTCCACTGCGATATGAGAAACTTTAAGCTTATTATTTTCATACTCCATAGAAGCGCCAAAAACCACACCGCCTCTTGCAATAACGGCCTTTGCAATGCTTACAAACACTCCTCCTGATGTAGAGTTTAGGATGTCATCACTTTTATTAGCAGCGACAAAAGATTTAATCGGTTTGTTGGTTTCTGTGATGTTTTGAAATGCGCAAACTTTTTCACACTTGCCACAATTTATACATAAATCAGAGTTAATAATTGGATAAATGAAGCCTTTTTCGTTCTCTTTTAATGCGATTGCACTTGTAGGACAGGCCTGAAAACAGGCAGTACAGCCACAACAATCTTGTTCATTTTTAAATAAATTAAGCATTTAAACTACTTCCTTTTTATTTTGTGAATGAAAATCGTCAAAAACTTTGCTTAAATATGACTTGATTTTTTCTCTTTCTTTATCAAAAATAGAGTTAACTTTTTTAAAATCAACTTTCTTATTCACTACGTCAAAATCATTAAAATCACTCGGGTGACACTGCATACAATCTGTAAGTTTGAGCACGCTTTCAAGCCTTCCGCCAAATTCGCTAGGATAAACTGAAATAGGCATGGTATTAAGATTTAAAGAAAAAGCAGTTGCGTGGAAAGAGTCGGTCAAAACAAATTTTGCATTGTCAATTAAGGTGACAAACTCTAAAACTTCGGGCAAAAATATACTTTTTCCAGCTCTGTAGAATTGGTCGTATCTCGTGCAAAGTCTGTATATAGGAAGTCCAGTTTTCTTAGATAATTCTTTTGCGTAATTGTCAAATTCAGCAGAACGATTTAGATTATATATTAAAATATAATCGCCTTTAATCTTAGATTTCGGAGCTTTTTCTCGCCAAAAATCACCGCCAAACGCCAGTGTAGGGTCTACAACATGATAGGTATTTTCATAGTCATAATAGTCTTTTAACATATCTTTTGCGTAGTCTTCACGGACAGATAAATATTTGTACTCACTTATTAAGTCTTTTGTTGCAAGCACTTCTTCCTTAGAAAGTTTTTTCTTGCCAAAGCTTACTGCGTATCCAAATTTATATTTATCTTTTGGAACAAAGTTTAGATACAAAGCTTTTATAATGCCTCTGTTCCACTCGGAATTCCAAACTTGGTCACTACCTGTGCAGTATAAATCTGAATCAAGATTAAAGTTTTCAAAATCTTTTTCGTATGTATATACTTTTTTTGTCAAATTAATATTTTTGCTTAAAAAGCCACCGAAAACTTTTTCCCATCTTTTAACCGTGGGCATCATAGCCAAACGCTTGATAGGATTCGAACCACACCATGAGTTCAAAAGATTCTCATCTAAGCTATCTTCTCTTATAAAATTTATAACCTCGGTGTCAAAACCATAGCTTTTAAACATCTCTTGAGTCGCTAAAGTTTGAAGTGCTGAACCATAGTTTTTTATTGCGTGTAGAGTAATTAGACTTATTTTCATTATCTTTTCCCTTCTAAAAGCGGATTTTAAGTTAAATAATACTCTTGCATTTTTTTGCTTTGAGTATTTATATCGTAGCCGTTTTTCCTTACTATGTCGCTGTATTGTTCTCTTTTGTCTGTATTGAAAGTTGCATTTGCAATAAAATCTGCCCATTTGTCGGCGCCTTCTTGATTAATCGGCAAAAAGTTAATCAAATCACTGACGTTCATTTCGTCGGTAACTCTATCTGAAACTAATTCCAACAGTCCATTAGCCTGAGATTCGATTAAAACCACGGGCAAACCTTCGTATAAAGATGGCAAAATAAACATGTCAAAAGCGTTTAATAGTTTTGGAACGTCGCTTCTAATGCCTAAAAATTTAACATTTTCGGAAATTCCCATTTCTACGGTCATTTGCTTATACTTTTCGTCTTCTAAACCTCTTCCTGCTATTAAAAGTACAGTGTCATCTCTTTTTTCGAGGACTTTTTTATATACTTTAAAAAGATACGGAAAGTTCTTTTGTTCGGAAAGTCTACCGACAATTCCTAAGACAAATTTATCTTCTACGCCAAGTTCTTTCCTTTTTTCATCCCTGATTTCGGGCGAAAACTTGAAAGCTTCGGTATTTATAGCGTTTGTCATTATTTTGACTTTTGCATTTTTGCCCCACATATAAATTCCAGCATCTTTACCGCAGGCAAATAAATCGGTCGCATAATGTTTGGCGACTATGGACAGCATTTTATTAACTATAGCCTTAGATTTTGAGATTGGTTCAAAGGCGATATGCGAGTGGACAATTCTCTTTTTGACTTTATATTTTTTCCCAAAGCGCATTAAAAACAGTCCACGAGAGCCCATGTGAGAGTGTATCACGTCATAGTTTCCATCTTTTACAATTTTCTCCATTTCTCTCATGTAGGCTTTTTTGTCTTTTTTAAAAGCTGATATTTTATGAATTTTACATCCTAAATCTTCCAAAGGCTTTTCGTATATACCCTCGTCGTAATAATTATATATCAAAAAATCAAATTGAACCTTTGTCTTGTCCATATTTGAATAGTAGTCATAAAGCAGTTTGGCGACACCGCCGCCGTCTAATGATGCTAATTCTTGAAGAACTCTAATCATTGATAAACCTCCTAAAGTTATGTACATATGCTATTTTATTTATTAAAAATTACTTTTTTATTTTACTGTCTATTCCCATCAAAGTTCTTGTGAATCCATTGTCTAGTTTTACAAAAATAAAGGTGACGGGGATGATAATTGTTATTGCGATTAAAAAAACAAGTATAGAATTTACGTTTAAATTCAGATAATCAAACGCAATTTTTAAGCTTACGAGCACTAAAGGATGAACAAAATATATAAATCCCGAAACTTTTCGTCCCAAATTTGCAAACTTTGTATATTTAGGCATAGGGTGATTGATAAAGACTAGTAGCAGGCATATTGCTAGTGGATAAACCATAAAGAATGCATAAGGGTTATCTGTAGATTTCATCACTAGCACAAGAAATAAGATTTCTGCCATATATAATACCGAGCTAACTAAAAGTAATACTAGACTAGCTTTAGCTTTGATAAAATTACCTTTTTTGATGAGATAAATAAAATATCCAGCCGTGAAGCTTGAAAATCCAACAGCACAAATCAAAACGAGTGGATGAAATTTAGGGAAGGAATAAATCGGTGCTAAAAACGGAATATTATCCCCAATAAAGCTGTACCCAGTACCCAAAATTGCAATGACATTTATAATTATAGAAATAATCGCAAAGATTAAAATCCCTTTTTCTTTAAAAAATTTATGAATAATCGTGGTTAAAAGTATGGAATATAGCAGTGCTAAAAAGTACCAAAAATGATAATAGCTGCCATCAATAAAAAAGAAAATCACTCTCTCTATGAAAAATCTGTCGATCGGCTCACCGCCTATTATGACCGAAGTTACAAAGCTTAAAGAATAGTAGATTAAGGTCCATACGGCGTAAGTTTTTAGGGCACTAAAGAACCATGAATTAAAATTCGCCTTATTCTCAATCAATGATTTTATGTAAAAATAACCCGACACTATCAAAAAATACGCAACTATAAAACGTACAGAATATCTGCTTAAAATATTATACATTACAGAATTGATATCAATAAAAATATTTGAATGGCAAGCGACAGTCACTACGGCTATTACCAATCTGAATATATCTATTGAATTATTTCTTTTTGAAAGAGTAGAACTCATTTTACCACCTCTTTTTTCGGCGTTTTACTCTTAGTAGGAAGTCCAAGCAGAGTAAGGCTCCAGTTTGTATTGATTTTTACTAAAATATAACCCATAAGTGAAGAGGTAATCAGCACGATAAAGAAAAGAAAAGTTCCGCTGATTTCGATATTTAGAATCTTCACTGCCATTGCACTGATAGCTATTAAGAGAGAGTGGATGAAGTATATAAAGTTTGCAAGTTTTCTGGACCAATCTGAAAATGTGGCAAACTTTAGCATTGGAAACCGCAAAAGAGCTACAAACAGGCATAAAACAAAAGGATATGTAGTAAATTGCGAAAAGGGTCTTTCGATACCGTCTAAGAATAAAATCATAATTATACTTTCTATGCAGTAAAGCATGAAGCTTATAGCAAGTAAAATTAAGGTTTTTGAATTGCTCCATTTTTCATATATTTTACCTATTCGATTTAGTAGGTATCCAAGAGACACGAACGGAAGACCGATAAGAAAAATACTTCTAAAAACATGGAAACCATCCCAAGCGTAAAAATCGGAGAGAATCGGAATATTTTGTGAAATGGTGTAGTAAGGAGTGCCAAAAGCACCGATTAAAAATAGTAAAATAGAAAAGCATGAAAGAATAAATAATCCTTTTTCGCTAAAAAACTTATATACAAAATTGATGATTATCATAGAATAAAGTATTGCTGGAAAATTCCAAAAATGCGAGTAACTTCCCTCGGTAAAAAAGAACAAGACCCGCTCTATAAGAAATCTGTCTAAAGGCGTATCGCCCATGACCACGTTTTCGACAAAGCTTGCGATATAGTATATTACCGACCAAATAAAGTATATTTTTAGCATTTTGGGAAAACTTTTTTTAAACGCTGGCTTTCCTGAAAGAAGTTCTTTACAGAAATAAAATCCTGTAATACAGGCAAAGAATTGAACAACAAATCTGCCCATGATTATATTGACAAAAATATAGTAAAAAGTCTCGTTAAAGTCGATTAAAAAATATGTGTGTGCCGCCAAAGCTCCGATAGCCGCTACTAAGCGCATAATGTCTATCGAACAATTTCGAGCTGGTTTTAAAGCATATGATGCTTCCATGAAATCCCCCTTAAGAATTATTTTCTTTCAAATGCAAGTTTTTTTACTGATTTGAAAGTTTTGATTAAGTTGTTTCTCTTGATAAAGAGATAAATTATAAAACAGATGGTGTATAAAATAGTGGCAGTAAGTCCATCCATATTCCAGTTAAATATTATGAAAGCCCAGGTTAGAACTTGCTCTAGCAAAATATCTGGAAGAGCTTTTCGGTTAACATTTTTCTGTAGTAAAAGTTCTGCAAAAATATTCTTAAACGCCACTAAAATTACTATAGAAATAACCGCTAAGTCTAAATTTCCGAGCACATAAATCATTACGCCCGTAAGAATTAAACTAAGCGCAACCGAAGAAGCATTTACAAGCAAAATTCTTCCGCCTTGATTAAAGACCTTAAAGTATGTGTTTGTAAGAACCGACGATCTTGCTTCAAAAATGCAAACAGGCAGTAAAACAGCAAGATATTTAAGGCTGTCTGCATATTGTGGAAGCCACAATTCAAGGAGTAAACTGATAGGTGTGTAGAAAATTAACAGCACCAAAATCGGAAGCGTCGTAATATTTCTTACAATATCGTAAAAACCCTTGAGCTTTTCAGGGTCGGACTTTCGTATCATCGGAAACAAAACAATTCCAACAGCGGCGATACAGGTTATAACCATATTAGATAAACTTAAAGTAAGAGATACTTTACCAAAGGTTGTAGTGCCAAAATAGTCTTCAATTCCAAGCCTTACCGT
>CAYJFP010000009.1:22589-77409 GCA_964369415.1 uncultured Eubacteriales bacterium
CTTTGTAAGCAGTAGCGTAAGATATCTAAAAATGCCGAAATAAAGGCAAATGCCATCGCCATTTGTCGGTCTCCACCGGTAATATTGTATACGACAATGAATCCTACGATAGAAGTAAAAAGCACTTCATAGATAGTCAGCGTCCAAAATTGTCCTGCGACATTCCCTTTATTTAAATCGTCGTAATTCTTACCGCCGTGCTTTAGGTAAAGACCTTCACACCAACCGAGTGAAGAGTAGACCGTGTATGTAAGATATAACTGATAAAGCTGCCAGTATGAGTACTCTTCAACTCCAAGGACTCTTGGCAAAAAGAGAGTAAGGCCGACAGAGATAAAGAGCCTGATTACATTTACAGAAACTGCTCTAAATATATTTGCGGCAAAAGACTTAAACTTTTGGTTCATTTTTTCTCCTTTTTATCTGTCGAAAATTGTTTGATATGGTATGATGTCGTACCATCCGTTTACATAGATATCGTATAATAGCTTTACTAAGTAAAGAGCGATAAGCAACAATGAAACTACTACACGTCGATTATCCACTTTTTCACGTCTTAACATTTTAGGGATACAAAGTAGCCCTGGAATAGAAAAGCAAATTAAAAAACGACTAACTTGTGGAATCGATTCTGTAAGATACATAACCAAGGTACCTAAAAACTGAACATTAACCATGAAATTATAGTCTTTGTCGTCTTTATCATCGCCGTAGCAATAATAAAAATCATATAAAATTAAAAGTATTATAGAAAAAACATATCCGATAACATAAAAATCGGCAAGCTCATTATACGGAGAACCTAAATACCAACTATACTGAGTTTGCGCAATAATAGCTCGCAACAAATAATTCATCGGAACCATCAGGACAGCACCTATAATCACTAAGAAAACATGGACTTTAATATTAATCTTAAAGCCATAAAGAAAATAAAGTGGAATAAAAATTATAGCACTGGTATGAATGGTAAAAAGAATTAGACAAATGATTAAATATGGCAAAAACCTCCGCTGCTTAATAAACTTAATCGCATATAGGAAAACAGCAACTGTCATCATTTGACGAAGTTGGTTCATAGAGTTAAAATACACGGCATCTAGCACGAAAAAAAGAATACTGAAAGCATAATTTACCGATTGATCGTAAATCGCCTTAAAGATAAATCCGTAAGTAATAATACTGCACACGGCTGCCATCAGGGCAAAATCGGGCATAATATTATAAACTATCACGTTTAAAAGGTTAAATCCGGGTTCAGAAAAAGCTTCGGTGCTATCATTAATGCCAAAAAAATACTTATAATAAATCGGCCAGTCTGTACCGACCTCATGACGCACAGATGCTACTATAATGAGCGGAAGTGCTGAGCAAACAGCCAAAAAAAAGCGTTTACTAGCTATCTTATTGACTTTTTCACCTATTGAGGCTGCATTCGGTGATGAGCATGAAATACGCTCGGTGTATGCTGCGAGTCCTGCAAAAATCATAGAGATTATCGTCGCAGTGACATAAACTATCATAAATTTTCTCCTAAGAATTAGTTGAATGTTTGAGTTTTTATTTATTTAAGTGTTTTGAATTGACAAAAAGCTTTTACTCGTGTTAAAATTTTTTTATCAAACAAAAACCCGTTAGATTATAGGCTGATATTTTTTGTATGAGCCTTTGGTGCATTTGTATATAAAAGGAGCTATTATATGTCTACAAAAACAATACGCCGCTTGATAATAAGCTTAAGCATAGTTCTAATATTGGTAATATTTTTAGCATTTGGATTTAATTCTTCACTTGAAGTTACAGAATATAGCTATACAAATGCTAAAATACCTTCAGAATTTGACGGGTACCGCATACTTCAAATTTCAGATTATCACAATAAAGACTTTGGTGATAATCAGGCTTCTTTTATTAAAGCGGTAGAACAGGCAAACCCTGATATTATTGTTTTAACTGGAGACATAGTGGACGAAGACCATGAAGACATTATCGCTTCAAAAGAGATGACTGAAGGCATGGCAGATATTGCTCCTACTTACTACATAACAGGAAATCATGAGCTAAAACCCGAAGCCGAAAAGCAGTATGAGATGTATAAACAGGTTATGACCGACAGTGGCGTGGTGCATTTAGACAATCAATCGGTGTATTTAACTGAGGGCGATTCTAGCATAATTCTTCACGGAAAGCAGTATTATGCACATTATATAGACCTTTACTTAGAACCCGCCGATACCGATGAATTTAACATCTTGCTTTATCACGGCAGTGACAATTTTGACGAAATTGCACCTATGAATTACGATTTAGTCTTATCGGGGCACGCTCATGGTGGCGTGATTATTTTACCGTTCGTTGGTGGTTTAATCGGAAACGAAGGTGACCTTTTTCCCAAATACGATTTTGGAATGTTTGAAAATGGTAATTCAACGTTAATCGCAAACCGTGGCGTTGGAGATGCCGAAATACCAAGGTTTTTTAACCCGCCTGAAATTACAGTAGTTACGCTTCATAGTGAAGCGTAACTGCTTTTTTTATTGCAACTCGGAATAATTTGGAATTACTCCGATGACATCTAATTTTCCATAAAGTGTGCCGTCTGAAACGGTTATCAATCGAAGAGAGAGTATTTCTCTTAAAACAACTATAAAGCAAACTAAGAAAAAGGCAAACGCACCGCCTACAGCAGTTAAAAGAATAAACTGCTCTTGGGCATCGTATGTCATTTCTGCTGTTGCCGCAATGTCTAATACAGAAATACTGTTGCTCTCATCAATTATAGAGCCAACTTCGGCAACAAAAGCCTTTGTCACCTCATTGGCAACATTTATGGCAGTTTGAGAATCGGTGTAAATCGCATAAATATTGATAACTGAAGAACTGTTGACATAGCTACTTTCATTATCGTATGAAACGTATATCATGTCATATATATCATATTTGTCTAAACTTGTATCCCCTATAGCGGCCAAAGCCTTTTCTGCTACTGTAAGGCTTTTTGCAAGTTCGGCATATTGTACGCCTTGGGCTGCATTTCCGTATGCTATAGTGCCAGTATATGCGCTTGCTCTAGCGGTGTACTCATTTTCATGGTCAAGCACGAAATAACAAGCTACAGCAGATAAAATACTTGCTGCAATAGCAATGATAATAGCTAAAGGAAGCTTGCGAATTAGAGCTTTTAAGCATCTCATATAGTCTATATTAATAATTTTTTCCATATGTATTATTTCCTTTTCTTACTCATAATCAGCTTTACAATAAGTGTTAGTATTATGAGTGCTACAAGAGCACCTACTGCGACCATTATGTAAAACCAAAAACTGTTTCCATTAAAAATATTTATGTCGGATTCTTCTACTAATTCTTCTGAGTCGTCATTTTCTAAAGTGTCTGAGGATTCTGCTATTTCCAGCTGATAAACTTGCTCTTCAGTTGTAAAAGTTTCGCCAGTTTCACTTTTATATTCAGCATTTAAAGTCACTGTAGTCACTCCGACATTGTTAAATACAAAATATTTGTCTATGCTTAAATCACTACCAAAATCAAGCTCAGCATAGTCAATCGTCATAGGACTTCCAACAAAATCTCCACTTATAGTTATGACTGCATCTTTAATGTCAAGCATACCACTGTTTTTAACATTAAAAGTCATTTGGGTTTGCTCATTAGTGCTTATTTCAGATGGAAATTTAACTAAATCAAGCTGTAATTCGGTTTTTTCAGATTGCTGTATATGGATAGAGGTATTATTGCTATAATAAACTCTATCTGAACTATAATAAGTAAATACAAATTCGGTTGTAACAGAAGGTAGGGTGAATTCATCTTTTACCTTTAGAGTGATGTCAATAGGGACAGTAGTGCCGGCTGCAATGTACTGAATATAATGCTGATTTGTCATGCCGCTTGGCAAATAAAACGATTCAGATCCTGTAAAGAAAAAGCTTGCCATGACATTGTATGCATCTGTTGTCGTGTTAGCATTTGAAACGTTTACTCTTAAGGTGAATGTTTCGCCAGCTTGGGCGGAGCCTTCAGTTATTTCATAACTTGATATGTAGATATATGGGTTTAAGCCCTCTAAGTTTTCTAAATCAATATTGCCATCAGAAGCCGAACTGGCAAAAGATGTAAGCGATACTGAGAATACGGTGAGTAAACTAAGTATCAACGCTGTAATTTTAGATATTTTTTTCATGTGCCAGTATTCTCCTTCCCTTATCTTGGTATTTGCCTATTTTTGCAGAAGAAACCATTTGTGAATTGGATTTCTTTTTAGAGATAAATTTTTTGTTTTTAAAATAATCATAGTCCTTATTGTAGTCTCTATATTCTGTCATGCTAACCTTATTTTCTATTACGCCAATTACATTGGCTTCATTTTTAATAAGACGATTATAGGCACTTTCAAGATGCTTTTTCTGAGATCCATCCATTGCAGCGATTAAAATAGTCGCATCTGAGCGCAGTGAATAAAAGTCGGAATCGACAGAAGAAGTTATAGACGGACCGTCAATTATGACATAGTCAAAGCTACTGCTTAAATTCTTTGTCAAATTAGCCATTTTAGCTGAATACAGCATTTTTAAAGGGTTGTCTTCAATGTTTCCACAAGAAATATAGGATAAATTGTCCCAGTTGGTTTCATGGACGATTTCTTCTTCTACTGCATATCCCATTAAATAATCAGCAAGTCCAACTCTTGATTCTTCATTTAACCTTTTATAGCTGTTGTCTTTTCTTAAGTTGCCGTCTAAAAGCAGGGTTTTCCAGCCCGAAAGAGCCAACGATACCGATAATTCGACAGCTACGCAGGTAGTTCCGACACGAGGCTCACAACCGCATAAATAAAATGTGTTGTAGCCGTGACGCTCTTTATGCATGCATATATTAAAAACAGCACTGTCAAAAGCATCGGTGACGATCGAATTAGTATTGCGATAAATGTTAACTATGTTACTCATCTTTTCACCTTACATAGTGAAGTAAAATTTCACTAACCTTTCCTAAATATAATAAACCTTCATAAATAGTATTTATACTATTTTTTTGTTTAATTTTCTCTTTAAATTGATTATCAATTAACTTTGTGATATAATAACAAATCAGTAGATGAAAAATTAAACAATTACGATTAATTATACTATATTTTTCACTAGTTTTGCAAATGTTTTTTGCTTTGTTTATATATAGATATTAATTGTCTTTTTCTTGGTTTTTTTATAGTATTTCTACATAATTATTGGCATTATTTAAATATGCACTCATTAAGTATTAGTAATAAGTATTAGTTTTGCTAAAAATTTGACAATTATATGATTTAAGCACTAAATAGGAGGAGGTTTTTAATGGAAAATAAAAGTAAAAAAAAGAAAAACAAGAGGCTAATTATACCTATTTTTTTATGCGTTTTAGTAGTTGTTATCGCTACACTAGTCGCCTTGATTTTTATGAATCAAGGCAGCGATAATACAGATGATTCCATAATGGAATTTAGCGCTGCTTATGCTAATGAATTTTTTGAAAAAATGGACATAACAAAGTCTGAAGAAAATCCTTGGGTAATTGATTATGAAAACGGAATTTTTTCTCTTAATTTTGATGTAGATGATTCAAAAGAGTATTCATCATATGAAGTGAAAATTGAATATTTGGACGAGGGTGAAGGGAATTTTACAGTTCTTTATAATTCCTTTTTACCAAAACTTGATATAACAACAAATAGCCAGACAAATACATTTGAAACGGGCTCATTTGTAGAGCTTAAGGTTTTGGCTACTAGGGATATATTAAAGCAGTCTGAAACTGTAGAGTTAACGGATAGCAAGCAGTGGAAGGAGACGACCTTTACCTTAAGCGATGCCGATTTTAAAGGCAGCATAAATGGATATGATTTTGCACTTACAAACTATGTACCTAATGTAGATTATGTTTATCCAACTACCCTTACGGTTAGAAGCGTTACAGTGACTGGGACTGATGAGAAAAAATCACAGCAGAGCGATATGAATTTAAGCTATAATATCATAGATACGTCAGATGAAAGCGTGATTTTAAGCGGCGAGCAAGTAGTTAATCTAGAAACGGCAGAGACGCTGGACTTCGACATAGGTCTTAGCATAGAAAAAAACAGTGTCTACGAACTGCAAATTAATGTTCCGTCTGCACAGGAAATGACAGTGGTAGAACCTTTTACAGTCATGGATTTTAATGTACCCGATTCGACTCTTAACGACATGTTTGGTGTATGCACGCATTTTGGTCTTGAGTGGTTTAATGGAGATGTCGCTTTAACTGTCGATACCGCAAATTTAATGGGAGCGGACTGGATTCGTGATGAGATTAGTTGGAGAAGAGCAGAGACAGAAAAAGGTACGGTAGAAATTCTTGCCGAATGGGATTTGTTTGTCGATGAAGCTATTAAAGACGGACTAAAGCCGATATTGATTCTTGCATATGGAAATCCAAATTATGACGAAGGTGGAGCGCCGTATACAGAAGAAGGCTTGGCGGCATATGCAAATTATGTAAGCGTAGTAGTAGAGCATTTTAAAGGCAGAGTTGAGCATTTTGAGATTTGGAACGAATACAATTTAGAGGATACGCTGTTTAATCCGACCTCAAGACCGCCCGAAGATTACACAAAACTGCTTGAAGTGGCCTATAAAGCTGTCAAGACTGCAAACCCAAATGCGACAGTAATTGGAGGAGCAATGTCTGGCGTTGATGTAGAGTGGCTTGAAGCTGTGTTGGAAAGTGGCGGTGGACAGTACATGGACGCCCTGTCTTATCATCCGTATATGCAGCCAAAAACCCCTGAGTACGGCGGTTTTTTGACAGCGGCGTTGGAGCTTCCTAATATACTAGAAAAATATGATGTCACGTTGCCACTTTGGATAACAGAAGTTGGCTGGCCAACATCTCTTGATAACGCTGGAAGTAATGAGCTTGATGCCGCAAACTACTTAGTAAGAACCTATATACTTGGAACAGTGGCAAATATCGAGAAAATATTTTGGTATGATTTGATAGACGATGGAAACGACCCTTATAACATGGAGCATAATTTTGGAATGGTAGAAAGTTGGACCGATAGTGAAGCGCCACTTGCACCGAAATTCAGTTTTCTAGCATATAACACGGTTTCAAATCAATTATCTGATGCAGAATACTTGAATTTTCAGGGTCTTTCAGATAATATATTTGTATCCCTTTACCAACAGCAAAGTGGAGAACACCTTTTGGTGGCATGGACTATAGATGGTGAAGCTAGTTTAACCCTTAATATGTCAAGTTCGAGTGCGAATGTCACGGATATTTTTTCAAATACTACGACCAATGCAGTAGAAAACGGCAAACTTCAGCTTGAATTGTCACCATCACCAATTTTTATCGAAGGTGTTTTTACCTCCGACCCCTTAGACTCATTTGACGAATAAAAAGGAGAGATTATATGTACAACAACATAAACGAATTACCAAGAGAAAAACTTATCGAACTACTAGGGATTTACGCAAAAAACTGGCTTGCACACGATGGATTGTGGTATCAGTCGGTGGATAAAAAGCTTGGAACAGACGAGGCCATGGAGCATAATATAAATGCACAAAAAGTATTTGAAGCGATAGAAGCCAGAAGGATAAAAGAATTTTTGAACATGCCCGAGTTTCCTGGGATTAAAGGTTTGGAGCAGGCTCTTAGATTTAGACTGTACGCAAGCTTAAATCAAGACGAAGTCATAACCGATGGCAATACCTTGATTTACCGAATGGTAAAATGCCGTGTCCAAAGCGCTAGAAAGCGCAAAAATATGCCGTATCATCCATGTAAAGACGTTGGAATCGTGGAATATTCAGTCTTTGCCAGCGGAATTGATTCTAGAATTAAGACAGAGTGCATAAGCTGTTATCCAGATATTACGGACGAAAGTTGTGCGTGTTCGTGGAAATTCACACTTGAAGAATAATAAAAAAGCGATAGTATTTGAGATTTACTCATTTACTATCGCTTTTATTTAATTTGTGATAATGAATTTATGCTTGACGTCTTCCGTTTTCAGTGTACTTTTTGCGAGAAAGAATCATAGTGACAACTTCAAGCACAGTGATACCGATAAACATAATTGTCCATTGGTCTACAAGAGTCATAGGCTGAGTTAAATCCTGAGTTAAAATGAACAAGATAACAGCGCCGACTACAGGAATCAAGCTTAAAGTACGGAACATCGCCTTACGCTTAACTATTTCGCCGTTTTCGCCAATCTTTTTGCCTGTAAAGTAACCGATTATAAGGATAATACTCATCACTGCTGTAGAAACAGTAAGAATTAAATCAACTAAAGACCATGCCCCACCAAAGGCCGCCATAGGAACGTCTGGTTCTTCAATTTCCACCGTTGGTTCGTCAGGAGTATCCGCAAGCGGTGGTTCTGGATCAGGAATCTCTTGCACCTCAGGAATTGTAGGTACAGTAGGTGGATCAGGAACTGGAATCGGATCAGGATCTGTAGCTGGGTCTGGGTCTGGTACAGGATCCGGAACTGGGTCTGGATCCGGAACTGGATCAGGAATTGGGTCTGGATCCGGAATTGGATCTGGATCCGGAATTGGGTCTGGATCCGGAGTTGGTTCTGGATCCGGAGTTGGTTCTGGAATTGGGTCTGGTATAGGTGATAAGGTTAGGGTAACAAATGTGTTCTGTCCGTAGTGTGTCGCTCCGTTTTTATCTAACTCTGCTGTGTAATCTGCGACAACATGGCTATAATACGGGTTTTGTGCATCGTTTGGAAGTGATTTCCAGTAGTTAGCAATCAAGTTGTGTAAATTATCCGCAGTAATATCGGCGGTTTCGATTACATTTCCTCTTTCAGCGACTGAACCATCTGCTGTGATATATGTGTCAAAAGAAACAGGAGCAGGTTGAGTAATAGCATCTGAGAAGTTTATTCTAACTGTAAGAGCCGCATCTGAGCTTACTTTTTTGTAGTAGAATGTGTGTGATGGGTTTTGCACTGTAAGTTCAGCTGCTGGTTGCATAACTGCGATAGTGTTGCCGTTTGAATCGCAAGGAACATAACCTTCAAAGTTTAGCGAATACGCTTTTGCTGAATCACCAGTTAAAGTGTACTCATAAAGTGGTGCAGTGCCTTGTACCGCATTAGCATCAACATATTTAACGGTGTAAACATTTGTAAGTGGAACTAAAACATAGTTGAATACGACCGTGTCGCCGACTCTAGCTTCCATTTCATAAGATGAAGCTGAATCTATAATATAGATACTATCAGCAGTTGCAAATGAAGCGATAGCTTGGATTTGTGAGTTATTCAGTGCATATTCATATTTAGTTCTGTCGCTAGACATAGAGGCCGATGTGAACGAGTCAATCACTTGATAATTTTGGTTATCTAATAGTAATCTGTGCTCAACATCATATCTGCCTTGGGTAGCAGTCCACTTTGCATAAAGAACTATATTTGCACCGTTTTTCCAGCTACTGCTGATTCCACTTTCCAGGTCTACTTTTTGACCAGGACTACAGATTTCATCATAATACCAGCCGTCAAAAACAAAGTAATCGACACTGCCTTCTCTACCTTCAATTAAAGATGTAAGGTCTGTTTCGGTTAAAACATCTGTATAGTTTCCTTGAGGCAATGTGCTATTTGTAGGCGTTTTGCCATTAAAGTCAAAGCTGATATTCACGGTTTTTCTGTCATAATATATGTCTTCGTACTTGTCATCGGTTACATCCGTTTTCACCCAATACCAAGCAGCTTCTTGAGGTGAGAATGGGTTGGTAGAAACATAGGTGATAGGCTTAACTGCGCCGCTTTTATCGTACTCTAGATATCTTGTTCCACCAACTGTAACTTCATTTATATTGTCAACATTGTCGTAATTTGTAGGAACTTCATAGTAAATTCTTGAAGTAAGTTTACTGATAGGAGTTGCCTTTATAATATGGGTTTTTCCATCCATAGGAATTAAATCTTCGCCTAAAGTTTTAGGGCTATCAGCAGCTCTTACTAAAGTACGATTTTCAAGCTCCCACATTCCATCAAAGATATAATGTGTTTCAAGTATTGGGCTTTCAGCTGTAAATCCATTTGCTGGAATTGCCCAAAGAGATGCAATGTCTTGACCGTATTTTGCAGATATAGAATAGCTATCATATATTTGAGCAACAGCACCTGCAGTTCTATAGGTATAGTGGTATCCATCACCGTAAATAGTCTCACTTCCCGAATTATCGGTGTGAATCAGTGAATTGGCAAGTACTATGTCACCAGAAGTATAACTGCCAACTGTAAAGATTAGGTCGTAAACAGTTCTAGCAAAATACACATGTACTTCGCTTGGCGATATAGGGTCTATGCTATATCCGATATAATGCGCAAAAACTTTTCCGCTTTCACTGCCATCATGCGTTATTGCGCCATCAATTACAGCATATTCTGTAATTGTTTCACTAAAAGTGTTCTCATCAAAATTCTTTGTAAAGTAGTTGCTTAAATAATCTTCAAACACCATATTTGTAGAAGCGGATGAATTTATTGCTGAAGAATTTTGTCCGTTAAATGCGCTTATTTGTGTGATTTCACCGACTATACCAGCATTTTCAACGTGATATACAAAAGTATAATCTACAAGCGTGGTTTGGTCTATGTCCTTCTTGTAATATACGGTTATCGATCTGTCCTCGACACCTGCTACACCTTCAAGTTCAATATATGGATTGTTATTGCTGTCGTATTTAATGCTTCCATTATTGCGATCTGTACTTAGTGAAGCACCTTGAATTACAGGTAAATTAAGATTAATTGTTTGACCAAATTCAACCGACTCGTGAGAAGCACTTTGAGTAGCTATAGCTGTATCATCTTCGTAAAGATAGTTAACGGTATAGGTTGTTTTCATATCTGCATAGTAAGGATAAAGATTTACAACAGTAGAGTTAGCATCTACCAAATGAGACATGATTCCAAGATTTGAACGAACTGTGGCGTTTGTAAAATCATCCGCATGAATATAATAAGTAGGAGTTACGCCATTTGGAAGAAGTGAAGGGCCATACCAACCGATAAAATCGCTGTCGTCCATATCAGGCAAGTCAAAACTGCTGTCGTTCATCGCATGAGTTTTAGTAGTTGGAGTATTTGTGTTAAACTGAATTGTAAACGATCTTTGATCTTCCTTGTAATATATATTTACATTGGCTTCATCTAAACCGTCTACACCCATTAATGTAAGCTGATTTCCGCTGACTGTAGCCAATGCACCCTCGCCAGTAACGGTATTACTGCTAACCATATACCCGACAACTTCAGGTAGTGTAATAGTGTTAGAGCTTCCGACTGCAAGAGTCTCTACTACCGCAGTAGGCATAGTAGTAGTCTTAGCGCCGTTTTCTAAAAGAAAATTAATGGTATATCTGGTGGAAACCTGACTATTTATGGCTTGCACATCAGCTCTTGAGTATCCCACCATAGAAGAAGCATCACCGTATAATGTTGTATCGTTGCCCACATTGTACTCTGACGCACTTTCTTGGTTCATGTTTGGTGCTGTAGCTAAAACAGTTAACGACATACTAATAATCAAGATAACTGCAAGCAAAACACTCATAATTTTTGTTGTTTTGGACTTTGTTGGTTTCATCCTCATAAAATATCCTCCTAATAATTGCAATAATAAACCCCACAAATTCATTTCCTAACTGGATGTAAATAATAAGTTTATTGACACTTATGTTACATCGTGAAATGTAATCAGTACGTCTATTCTACACACTTTGGCATTTTATGTCAACAAAAAAATAGAAATATTTCAAAAATAATACATTTCTAGAATAATCAACAAATTTCTTGCAATTTTTTTTATGTTTTGTTATCATGATTTCGTAGTTAATGGATTTATTTTTAAAGGTGGTTATATTATGAACAAAAAAGAGCCAGTTAGAATAGCACATGTAATTGGTCAAATGGTAAACGGCGGTGTTGAAGCAGTTGTTTTTAATTATTATAGGAGAATTGACAAGTCAAAATATCAATTTGATTTCTTCTATGATACAGACTCAACTCTCTCTCCTCCTCAGGACCTAATAGATATGGGTGCAAGGTTTTACCTGATTCCCGCATACTCAAATCCTATGCCGTATATGAAGGCTTTAACACAGCTTTTTAAAGAAAACAAATACAATATAGTACATTCACATATGAATTCTGTCAGCGTATTTGTGATGAGATCTGCAAAAAAAGCAGGCGTGCCAATTAGACTAGCACACAGTCATTCGACAGCAGCAAAGGGAGAAACCAAGAAAAATATAATTAAATATATGCTAAGGCCGTTTTCAAAGACTTATCCTACATACCTTGCGGCGTGTTCAGTGTTTGCTGGAGAATGGTTGTTTGGCAAAAAGGCAAAGTTTGAAGTTTTCAACAATGCGATAGAAATAGAAAAGTTTAAATTTGATGAAGAAATTAGAAATGAATTAAGAAACAAGCTTGATTTAAGCAATAAATTTGTAATAGGCCATGTTGGAAGATTTTGCTATCAAAAAAATCAAGAATTTTTGGTAGATGTTTTTAAGGAGTATTCATTAATCAACGATGAAGCCGTTTTAATGCTAGTCGGCGATGGCGAAAACATGGAAATGATTAAAGAACAGGTGAATAAACTTAATCTAAACGATAAGGTAAAATTCATAGGAAGTGTAACCGATGTATACAGATACTATCAGGCTATGGACATGTTTTTGTTCCCTTCTAGATTTGAAGGACTCGGAATGGTCGCAATCGAGGCACAGGTATCTGGCATGAATGTTATTTGCTCATCCGATGTTCCGAAAGAAGCGCAAATTACAGATAAAATTAAGTTTATTAGCCTTTCCGAAGATGCAAAAAACTGGGCAAGTCAAATAGTAGATGATAGAGAGATTAAGCGAGAAACGGACAATGAAAAGGTGGATAATTCAGGATACTGTATAGAAACCGAAGTCTTAAAGCTTGAAAATAGATACGATAAATTATTATCAGAGATACAAGATTGATAGGAGTATATTAAAAATGGATAAATTAGTCAGCATAGTTATTCCAGTGTACAAGGTGGAAAAAGTTTTAGGAAGATGTATGCAGTCGGTGTTTGAGCAAAGCTACAAAAACTTGCAAATAATTTTGGTCGACGACGGCTCACCCGATAACTGCCCTAAAATTTGCGATGAATATGCAGAAAAAGACAGCCGAATAGAAGTTATACACAAAGAAAACGGTGGACTTTCCTCTGCAAGAAATGAAGGAATGAAAATTTGTAAAGGCGAGTATATCGTATTTTTGGACAGCGACGATTATTTATCAAAAACTGCGATAGAAAAAATGCTAAATCTTTGCCTTAAAAACGACTGTGAAATCTCGATTCTCAAAACTCAGTTTATTTCCTTTGATTTTAATGAAGAGGTGGCGGACGAAGAGGAAGTAGTACAAATTTTTGACAGTGAAAAGGCGATAGAACATTCTTTGTATCAAATATTATATTCGTGCACAGCTTGGAACAAGATGTACCGTAAGGATATTTTAGATGGCATATGGTTCCCTTTAAGAAAAATTTCAGAGGATTTGGCTGTTTCTCATTTAATGATGGACAAGGCTAAAAAAATAGCCTATTCAAACATAATAGGCTACTATTACAGGCAAAATCCGTCAAGTATAATGCATAATTTTAATATAGGAAGAATGGATGCGCTTTCCTTTGCTGTAGATATTGAAGAATACTGTAAAGAGAATTACCCTAAAATTGTCAATGCTTCAAAAGTTAGAATATTTAATGTGGCTGTTCATATGCTACTCGATTTACCAGATACCGGAGAGATAAGAGATTTGTGTTTAAATAAAATTTGGAAAGAGCTAAAAAAGACAAGATGGTCTGTAATTTTCAACAAAAAAGCAAGATTTAGGGAAAAAGCGGCTGCAATTTTAACTCTATTTGGAGAAAAAATTCTAAAAAAAGTTTGGAGAAGCAGGTTTGCTGTTAGGAACGAATCATAATTTTCCTTCCAAAATCAGTGTCATTTAAGTGAATTAACCTATATAAAATGTAACCCATTTGCTCATAATACAAATTAATATTTGCAGATAAAGAAGGTATAAAAAATCATTCATACCTTTTTATCATCCTAAAGCGTGTATTTATTATAAGAAATACACGCTTTTTTCGTTATTTCAGATAAAGTAAAGTGCAGTTTTTAGATAAATATATAAAATTATACAATTTTTATACGATTGTGAGTTATTTTCACGCTAAAAGATATGAAAAGTAACTTTGATTTAGTATAATCTTTACAGGAAGGTTTTATTGGAAACAACAATTTTAAAAGAGGTTTTTAGAAAGGAAGATTTATTGTGCACAGAAGAAATTTAAATGCAAATGTAGATGTTTTTCAGATTTTTATTGACATTATATTGATGATATCATCTTATTTTGTAGCCAATTTTGTCTACATGCTAGTAAGAGGCAATTATGTCGAAACCAATCATTTGTGGCTTTTAATTGTTTTTGGAGTAATGTTTTTATCCCTTATGCTTGCTAACAAGATGTATAATGTCACCACATTTTATTACATCGACAGGGTAATTCAAAGAACACTGCTTTCAGCGACAATATCCGCAACTTGCGTAAGTGCGGTTATATTTTTAGGAAAGTACAATGACACAAGTCGTTTGTTTTTTCTTTTATTGGTTGCGATTTCATTAGGGGCAATACTGGTTTTCAGAGTAGTTTTAAGGTACGTTAGAGGCACCAATTTAGTAAACGGATACACTCATATGTTGTTTATCGGAAGCGAAGATATGTGTGAAAAATACATGCAGTATATCGAAAAAACTTCACTAAAAATTAAAATTGATAGAAGAATAGATATTGATGCGCCTGAGCTTGAATCAGAAGATAGTTTAGAGGCACTGCTTGTAAATATCAATGTGAACGAAATTGCACTTGTTCAAAGTATGGACGGAAAAACAAATTTGAATATTAATTCTATTCTTCAAATTTGTGAAGATATGGGAATTACAACAAGAGTCTTACTTGACACTTATGAATTGCCAGGGTCAAAGCGTTTTGTGAGCAGCATAGGAACAGTACCAGTTTTGACTTATCATAGTATTTCACTTGATAAAGTTCAGATTTTCTTTAAATCTGTTATGGATGTAATTGGTGCTTTTGTAGGACTTGTATTTTTTTCGCCGGTGTTTTTATTCACTGCGTTAGCAATAAAAATAGAGTCACCAGGCCCTGTAATGTTTTCTCAAGTTAGAGTAGGCAAAAACGGCAAAAAGTTTAAAATTTATAAGTTTAGGTCGATGTATCAAGACGCCGAAGAAAGAAAAGCCGAACTTCAAGCGCAAAACAAGATTAAAGGCGGCCTCATGTTTAAGATGGACGATGACCCAAGAATTACTCGTGTAGGTAAGTTTATAAGAAAAACTAGCATCGATGAATTGCCACAGCTAATCAACGTTTTAAAGCGTGATATGAGTCTTGTCGGAACACGTCCACCAACGGTTGACGAAGTTGAAAAATACAAACGTCATCATCACCGCCGCATAAGCATAATGCCAGGAATCACCGGCATGTGGCAGGTAAGTGGCCGAAGTGAAATCACTGATTTTGAGCATGTGGTTGAGCTTGATAAGCAATATATTGAGCAGTGGTCTGTAGCTCTTGATATAAAACTGATCTTTAAAACAGTTACATCAGTGCTTGTCAGAAAAGGTGCCAGCTAGAAATTACTTTTTAGGCTTTATTAATAAGTGAAAAAACAAAAAATAGTGGGGTGTTCATAAAAAACTTTATGAACACCCCATTTTAGGCGAATAGTATCGTTCTACCCGTCTTTTTTATAGTATTTATGAGCTACTGCCTAAAACAATGCATATAAAACCGCTATGCTTACCTCTTAATAAAAGCTTTTTACGTTAACATTTTTCAATGTATATTTTATGCGGTTTCCTCGTCTGTTGTAGGAGTTTTCAGGGCTTCGAACGCCTTCATTACATGTTCGTATGTGTCCATGGTTATTTCAGGCATTCCCTCTCCAGTATTTGTGTCAAGTCCAGCAGCCTCAAAGCCTTTTATAACAGCATCTTGCATTTCACCTAAAAGCTCCATGTCATCTCCGGCTATCGCAGTCGCCATAAGCATAATTCTTTCGGAAACAGCTTCGATAGAATACGCTCCACCTTCAGAAATATCTGCAAGCGCCCCTTCTGGAGTTGTCGCAGGCGTAGGAAGTGCATTTTCAAGACTCCCAAATATTTCAGTAAGAAAATCAGCCGACTCAGAGCTAATCTCAAATCCATTGAACATCACATCAGAAATTGAAGCCTGTGTATTTACATTTCCCTCTACACTCTCGGTAACAATGCTTAAAGTGGACTCCATTCTCTCACGGCTCAAGGCTTCAATTTGCTCTGTGGTTAACTTTTTAGGAGGTTCGTAAGCCACACTTTCGCTAACTTCACCTTCTTTTTCAAAAGAATCAATCCTCTTTACTGGTTCTACAGGAGCGGTACTTTTACTTTTAAAATCTGTCTGCGTATTAATTTTTACTGAATTTACTAAATTTGTATTTTGTACATTTGAAATTATCATTTTAGTCTCCATTTCTCCTTAAGGAAAAAGCCTAAGGTTTACCAAATATTATATCTCTTCTTATTTATAATTATACTACGAAATAAAAATTTATCAATAGTATTTATATTGCATTTTTTATTCTTAAATGGTATAATTACATCGTATATTCGCCACCGGGTGAGAATGACTACATGCATTCATGTACACATCGTTAGGTCTTAGAAGATGTGTATAATGGGTGCTTATTTTTTTAGGAGAGACTATGTCTAAGCTTAACTATTTTAATACATTTGAAAAATTTTTGTGGAGTATCAGCGTAATACTGCTTACATTATCATTTTTTACCACAGACTCACATTCTCCACTAGCTTTGATTTCCTCTTTAATAGGCGTTACTGCACTTATTTTTCTTGCAAAAGGAAATGCATTAGGGCAAATTTTAACTATTGTCTTTAGTATTTTTTACGGTATATTGTCTTTTAATCAATCCTACTACGGAGAAATGGTGACCTATCTTGGAATGACTGCACCCGCCGCACTTGTCGCAACTATTTCATGGCTAAAAAACCCATTTAAAAGTCGAAAAAGTGAGGTTAAAATTGCAGATTTAACCAAAGCAAAAATCCTCAAAATTGCCGTATTAAACATCATTGTCACATTTATCTTTTACTTTATTTTAGAATACTTTGGCACCGCCTATCTACTCATAAGCACACTTTCTGTAAGCACAAGTTTTACAGCTGTAGCCCTTACTTATTATAGAAGTGAATTTTATGCACCTGCCTATGCACTTAACGACTTAGTTTTAATCACACTTTGGACGCTTGCAAGTTTTGAAGAATCTTCACACTTCACTACGGTAATATGCTTTATTATTTTCTTTGTAAATGACCTTTACGGATTTTTTAACTGGCGAAAAATTAAAAAAAGACAAAAAAAAGAGATTAATAAACATTAATCTCTTTTTTATTAATTTGTGGATTTTAAAACCCCAGCAATCTTTTCGTGGGCAAGGTTTTCGTCTATATTGCCTCTTAAAAATTCGCATAATATACTTCCCAATTTTTCATTTATTTCATATCCAAAATTGTTTAGTAAGTCCGAATACATCGGTTCGGAATTTTTCACCGTTTCACAGCACAATTCAATCCAAGAAGAAACTAGGAACAACTCACTATTATTCATTGCGGCCAAGTTTGGCATAGAACCACCTAAAACATTGTTTGGAATCGCCACTTGGTCTGTGATATACCAACTCAAAAACGATGCTGCAAGCCTAGTATTTTTCGATTTAGCCGATACTGCTAAACTCCATCCGCCTCGTATAGACGAAAGTCCTGGAGGTGTCATGGAAAAGGTCTTTTCGTTTATAGAAATGTTGATTTTAGAGGAATTTGAAAAATCAAAATACTTTCCCCTATATAAAACCATCATAGCTGCATTTCCGCTATTAAAAAGTTCAATTTTTTGTTCATCTGTAAAATCAATCGCTTCTTTATGTGAACAAACATACACTGATTTTAACAAATTAAGTGTTTTTATTACTTGCTTTTTGCTTATCTGTTCACTATTTATCTTTGCACTACTTGCCACTTCCCAAAGCATCGATATAAATTCATGTGAAACCTCATCGTAGTCTCCTGAAAACGACACTCCATATTCTACAGGTGAAAATTCATTTGACACTTTTGTCAAAAATTTTGCGATTAAAGCATATTCTTTCCATGTACTTGGTGGAAAAAACTCTTTTCTATGATGTTCAAAAAACAATCTCTTCAGATGAGTATTTTCAAAAATATCTTTTCTGTAAAATAAAAGTTGGCTATCTACAGTAAATGGAACACAATATAATTCATTATTGTTTGTGGAATATATATCGAGAATTTCAGGCGAAAAATATCCCTTAATCTTTCTTGAAACCACAGTGTCACTAAGCGGCATAATCTTCTTGTCAAAGGCAAGCTTTGAAATAGTAGACTGTTCTGTCTGTATAACATCATAATTCTGTAAATTTTCTTCAAGATTCTTATATAGCATTTCATACGATGTAGTGTCTACTTCAATTTGCACCCCTTGCTCGGTTACAAACTTATGCGAGACAAGTTTAAGTGCATCTGCATGTGAGCCTTTAATCAGTAAAATTTTTAAAACAGCTTTCTCCAAGGTTAAATTTGTGCTGAACGAATTTGCACACAGCTCTTTTTTTGTGGGAACTATTATATTACAAGGCTCTATTTCATCTTCCTTATCGGCAATTTCAAACGCTTTTTGACAAGCTTTTATCCCCGCTAAATAGTAGTTCTCGAGCATTGACGTTTTTTCAATCCCTGAAAATAACTGCGTCCACGAAAAACCTTTAATAAATTTAATTCGTGTATTTTTCTCATATGAAAAAAAATCTATGGCAGCCTGTCCACCCTCAGCCAATTTTGCACTTGTTGTAAGTATAACTTCTGGCATTTCATCATTATGAATCCAATTTGATACCCTTCTAAACGCCCTTTCTTTTCCCATATGAGTGTGAACAACATTAATAATTTCTATCAAAAATTCACTACAAGCATCTTCAAATGCCCTTCTACAGCTAAGTTCATTAGAGAAACTTGAAGAAAGAACAATTAACGACATGCTCTTTACTCCTTCAAGTGCTAACTTTGAAATTGTGTTGTACACGGTCGAATACTCGTCTGCTCCAACGTAGATAAAATTTCTTAAATTAGCCGGTTTACGCCTAAAATAGATAAATTTCATTCCTTTTTCAGTATAATACTCAATTAAATCCGTATTGGATTTTGAACAAGTAGTGATAAAAACCACTTCAACTTTTTGTGAATACAACTTACTTAGTGCATCAGCCTCTAAATCGGGCAAATCACCAGTTGCATAGACTTCAATTCGGTAATTTTGGGTTCTGGCTATCTCTTCTATTCCCCTTAGATAATCTGCATATATGCTATCCGTAACATCAGGTACAAGCACCCCGAACAAATTGCTCTTTTTTCCCCTTAGACCTTGAGCACTTGTGTTAGGACTATATCCTAGTTCAAACATTGCCTCTTCAACTTTTTTTACTATACTGCTATTGACCGACTTCGATTTATTAACGATATTACTAACTGTGCTTATCGAAACACCCGCATGTTTCGCAACGTCTTTCATAGTAGGCATGACTTGTCCCCTCCTTTTTCAAAATACAATCAATTATTCTATAAATTCGCATTTTTGTGTAGCAATTTACTAAAGTATATCAAAAGCCAAGGTTAATTTCAATAGTTTTTACTGTAACAAGAAAGAATTATACGCATTTTTTTACTATTTGCTTATTCTTTTTCATTTTTTCGTGTAACGTAACATTTTTCTTAAATTTCATAATAAATCATCAAAATATCCATTTATCTCAAAAATGTAAATATTTTTGTATGTATTGCACTAAAATATTCAACATTAATTATTTACATAGATAATTGAAATGCATTATTAAGAGTGTTATAATATCTGTACGTTGTAGAACGTTACACGAAACATGAAAGGAAGTGTTAGAGTGACAGATTCAAAGAAAAACGGCAAGGCTATTATCGCTGCAGTAATGTCCGCTTTTATTTGGGGTAGTGGTCAATTCTTCATTTGTAAGCAACGAGTTAAGGGGGTTATTTTTTTCCTAGCTCAGGCGATAATAATAGGCTCTGAACTTTTAACAGGTTATTGGATTGAATGGGCCTCAGGACTGATACCTACATTTGATTTAAGAGTGCACGGCGGTGTATTTACAAAAGGAATTTGGGGACTTGTAACCTTGGGCGAAGTTCCACGAGAAGACCACTCGATAAGACTTATGGTCATCGGCGTTGTTACCTTAGTTGCTTTGATACTGTTTTTAATACTTGCAATTTACATAATCAAAGATGCATACAAAACACAAAAAGCTTTTGAAAAAAGCGGTGAATTCATTTCATCTAAAGTATATTTTAAAGAAAGCTTAAATCGCTCTTTCCCACAACTAGTCTTATCTCCAATGGCTATACTATTTTTAGCCGTAACTGTAATGCCGATTATTTCGACAATTTTGGTAGCCTTTACAGATTACAGCAAAAATTCTTTACCACCTGCAAATATAGTCGAATGGGTTGGATTCGATAACTTTATCAAGCTATTTAATGTTCCGATTTGGACATCAACCTTCTTTAGCATTTTACTTTGGACTTTAATTTGGGCGGTTTCCGTTTCATTATTATCATACTTTTTCGGACTTTTCCAAGCAGTCCTTCTTAACAATATTAAAGGCAGAATGAAGAAAGTTTATCAAAGTATTCTAATTTTACCTTGGGCTGTTCCTTCACTGGTTACACTTCTTTATTTTAGAACTATTTTAAATCAACAATTCGGACAATTAAACGAATTTTTAAAAGGAATCGGTTTAATCGACGAATCTATACCATTCCTTACCGACCCACTAATCGCAAAAATTGTTTTAATTGCAGTTGCCGTATTCCTTTCATTCCCAACTTTTATGGTTATGATGCTCGGCGTTTTATCAAGCGCAAACAAATCGTGGTACGAAGCTGCCACTATAGACGGAGCTAACAGATGGCACCAGTTTAGATACATCACCTTGCCACATGTTTTTTCGGCTACAGCACCACTTCTTATAATGAACTTCTCATTTAACTTTAACGGCTTTGGAACGATTTACTTCTTAACAGATGGAGGCCCTGTAAACTCGGCTTATCAATTCGCAGGACACACAGACATCCTCATTTCTTGGATTTACGACTTAACGCTAAACCAACAACAATTCGCAATGGCTTCTGTTATGAGTATACTCATCTTCATTTTCCTAGGCGCAATATCCGTTTGGAATTTGAGAAGAACCGCCGCATTTAAACAAATGTGATGAAAGGAGAGTAAAAAATGAAAAATAAAATTGTAAAATTTCTTTGCCACGGCGAACTCATCCTCTTATCACTTCTAGTTCTTGCACCTATGGTATTGATTATTCTTAATTCTTTTAGTGCAACAACTTCACTTGCAGAATCTACGTTAATACCGACAGAATACTCTCTTGACAATTACACCGAACTATTTACAGAGACAAACTATGGACTTTGGTTTTGGAACACTGCACAAATCGCAGTTTTAAACGCTATCATCTCCGTGTTCGTAATCATGATTACCGCATGGATAATGTCTAGATTTAAATTCAAAGGCAAAAAAGCTAGCCTTACAGCGATTTTGCTCCTTTCAATGTTCCCGACATTTCTATCCATGACAGCTATTTATACATTGTTCTCAATAGTAGGACTTATCGGAAATTCTTTTTCAATGATAATTATTTATGTAGCCGGTGCTATTCCATATAACACATGGCTTGTAAAAGGATATTTAGACGGTCTACCAAGAGAGCTTGACGAAGCGGCATACATAGACGGTTGCACTAGATTCCAGTCGTTCTTTAAAATTATTTTACCGCTTGCAAAGCCAATTATGACATACTGCGCAGTCAGCCAGTTTATGACTCCTTGGATGGACTACATTCTACCTAGCATGCTCTTATCAGGTGATGAGCAAAAAACTTTGGCGGTTGGTCTATTCGGATTTATTGCAAGGAGCGAAGAAGTCAGAAGCACACTTTTTGCAGCAGGTGCGGTTGTAATCGGTATCCCAATCACTATTTTATTTATTGTGTTCCAAAAATTCCTTGTAAAAGGCGTTTCGGCTGGAGCTAGCAAAGGTTAATCATCAATTCAGTTAATTACAAGCCTTGGGCTTTGTAAAATAAATTTAAAATCTTGGAGGAAAATTATGAAAAAACTATTATCAGCTATCTTAGCATGCAGCTTATTACTTTCTTTATCTGCTTGCACAAAAGAAGTACCACCAGCAACTGGTGAGACATCATCAGAATCTTCTACATCGTCAGAGTCTTCATCTGAAGCAGAGGGCGAATCAAGCGAAGAGTCCGAAGCAGAGACTATGACTTTAGTCCCTGAAGAAGGCGCAGAATTAACTTTCTGGACACACAGAGTGGCTTTTGCTACAGAAATTGCAGCACAATTTGAAGAAGAATACGGTGTACCTGTTACAGTTGAAGAAGTTGGCTTTGACTCTATCAGCAAATTAACTCTTGAAGGCCCTGCTGGAAACGGCGCAGACGTTGTATGGGGCGGACACGCTGAAGTTGTAAACGGATACAACTCAGGTATATTCCTACCAGTTGACGAAAGCCTAGCCGCTACTATGCGTGAAGAACTACAAGGCGCCGCTATCGAAGCTGCAAGCATCGACGGCACAATGTACGCTTATCCAATGGCTATCGAGACAACAGCTTTAGCTTATAACAAAGACTTAGTTGAAACACCAGCTACTTCTTACGAGCAAATTTTTGAAGAAGCACAAGCTTTTAACAATCCTGACGAAAACAAATTCTACTACTTAGTAGCTTTAGGCGGATACGCTCAATCAGCACTTCTTAACGCTGGCGGATTTGAACTACACGGCGCAGACGGAAAAGACAACGAAAATCCTGGTTACGATTCAGAAGGCTTTGTAAAAGGTCTTGAGAACATCGCTGCAATGTCACAAGCTATGCCTCTTGAAGCTGCTAACCTAACAATGGCAAATGCAGACTTCTTAAAACAAAACTTTATCGACGGAAACACAGCTTACTATCAAGTAGGACCATGGGACATTTCAGCACTTGACGAATCAGGCGTAAACTACGGCGTTATTGCACATCCAACAATGGGCGGAAACGATGCTAAACCATTCGCTGGCGTTACTATGAACTATGTAAGCTACTATACAGAATATCCAAATGCCGCACAATTATTTGCAGCATACATGACTTCAGCAGAAGCCGCAGCTACACTTTATACAACAGATAAGAATATCACAGCTAGAACTGACTATGCTGAAATCGAAGGCTTAAAAGACGATGCTACACTTCTTTCTTTCGCAGAAGCATTTACTACAGCAGTACCACAACCTGCAGTAGCAAGAATGAGCTACTTCTGGACAATTTCAGATGCAGTTATCGCAGCTGTATTTGACGGAGCAAAAGAAGGCGGCGAAGGCCTAACACCTCAAGAAGGTGCCGAAAAAGCACAAGCCGACTACGAAGGCTTAGTAGCAAGTGAATAAGAACATATAACGGAAGTTTTGCGACAACCTTATGGGGCAATGTTACATTGCCCCATTTTTTAAAAAAGATTACCGTTTTTAAAGGAGATAATTATGAACATAGCATCTATTATACACGAAACTAAAAGCAGATATTCTTATATGTATGACGAGACAACTTTACATATTAGAATTAAAACAGGAAAAGGTGAAGTAAAAAAAATCAAAGTAAGAGGCGCCGACCCATTCAACTGGATAAAAGATCCGAACTCTGAAAAGCATATTTACGACGTTTCCACATATAAAGAAAAAGAAATGACCTATGAAGGCGAAGACCGATTCCACGACGTTTGGTTTTGTGAGCTTAAGGGACTTGACACAAAAAGGATAAGATACGGATTTATTTTAACTTTAGAAAACGGTGAAGAGCATTTTTACGGCTGTAACTCGGCCGAAGATTTGCAGAAAAATCCGAGTGCAAAAGACAATAATTTCAACATGTTTAACTTCCCATATTTAAACGATGAAGACATGTACAAGGCGCCATCTTGGGCAAAGGACACCGTGTGGTGTCAAATCACACCGGGTTGCTACAGCGATGACGGAAAAGAGTGTGAAACACACGATAGTGGAAACCTTAAAGGACTTATTAAAAAGCTTGATTATCTAAAAGAAATAGGCTTTACTGGTATATATCTAACACCAATTTTTGAATCCAAATCTTGGCATATGTACGATACTACCGATTATTTTAAGGTAGATGAAAGAACCGGTACAAACGAGGAATTTAAAGAATTTGTCGATAAGGCTCATTCATACGGAATGAAAGTCATGCTCGATGCGGTGTTTAATCACTGCGGTCCAAGACACGCTTTTTGGCAAGACGTGCTTAAAAACGGCAAAAACTCTAAATACTATGACTGTTTCTATGTTTTAGATGATAGCAAGCCGATTATTAATTCTGAAATAGACGAAAACGGCGATTATGAGCCAGAAGGCGGATACGACTTAAACCTAAGAACTTTTGCCTATACAACTTACATGCCTAAGCTTAACACTGGAAACCCGATAATGAGAAAACATCTTTTAGATGCCGGAAAATACTGGGTGGAAGAGTTTGGCATTGACGGCTGGAGACTCGATGTATCAAACGAGGTTTCACACGATTTTTGGAGAGCCTTTAGAAAAGAAGTTAAAGGAGCAAATCCTGAAGTTTACATCATGGGCGAAAACTGGGATGATTCTTACCCATGGCTTCAAGGTGATCAGTTTGATACTGTAATGAACTACGGTGTCATGAATAATGTATGGGGCTTAATTTTACCTGAAAATGACCAAGTTAAAAAAATCACACCGACTGAATTTAAAATGAAGACTTGCGAGCTACTTACAAAATATCCTAAAAATGTGACCGAGCACATGTACAACCTTGTTTCAAGCCACGATGTTAAGAGAATTTTAGACCTTTGTGAAGGCGATACCAAAAAGCTAAAACTTTGCTATATGCTTCTTTTAACCTACTGCGGCTCACCCTCTGTCTTTTTTGGCGACGAGGTTTCGATGTCTAATAACGGTGGCGAAAGCCGTTGCCCTATGGTTTGGGACGAAGACAAGCAAGACCTAGACATGAAAGAGTTCTTTAAAAAGCTAATTTCTCTAAGATCTAAACACTCGTCATTTAAAGCTATGGAGACAAACTTCTTAGTTACGGATAATGACGAAAATATTGTTATTTTTGAAAAAGTTAGTGAGGACGAGAGCACCTATGTCATTATAAACAACAGTGAAACACAAAAAACAGTAAACTTGCCTAAAGCTTTACAGAACCGAACTTTTACTAGTTTAATAGATGATAAAATAATCAAAGTAAATGATAATATTTGCGTAGACTCTCTTGACTTTCTTATTGTAAAATGATTTAATACAAAATAAGGAGCTAAAATATGTTAAAGCATGTAAGTTATTACAAACCAAATTACGAAGAAGTATGCAAAAAGGCACTCAAGGCCTTTGAAGACGCCAACAAAGGGATAGGCGGCAACATGATGTTTTTAGTAGGCGTCATAGACGGCGAGGGCAAACCCGACCCTATCGACCTTACTACTTTTGGAGGATTTGAGGAAGAATCCGAAATCCATAGATTCATCGATTTAACCATTGCCAATTTAGAAAAATCATGGGAAGCTGGAAGACTAGTCGAGGACGACAGCATTCCGAACATTACCATGAACATGGGAATAGGCGAATATTCGGCGTTTTTAGGCGGCGAAATCGACTTTTCATCATACACAAGTTGGGGTCAACACATTTTAAGCGAGCTAGGCGATTATAAAAATCTACCGCCTTTCGGAGAAGCAAAGTGGTTCAAGCGCTACATGTTTATGTTTGAAGAACTGCTTAAAAAAACCGCACACACAAAGGCACCTGTCGGAAGAGGAATGTTCTCACCCTTAGACCTTGCGATGGCACTTAGAGGAGAAGCACTTTACACCGATTTTTACGATGATGAAGACGGCGTTAAAGAACTGCTTGAATACTGCGCCGATGCGATTATTTTCTTCAACGAAGCCGTGGTCTCACTTGTTAGAAAGTACTTTGGCGATTCAGAATATGGCATGATGTATCTTGACGGCAAGGTAAATTTGTCGGATGATATTGCAACCAATATTTCTGCCGACATGTATAGAGAATTTTGCATGAAGCCGACACAAAGGGTAATTGATTACTTCGGCTTAGGTTTTATGCACACACATTCTTGTGCGCCTTATCTGATTAAGCCGATTTGTGGCGAGATGAAAAACACGCCTTACATGTGGTTCGTAACCGACCCTAATGCGGTTAAGGCTATCGAAATCGTGCCTGAGCTTACAGAAGAATCCAACTGCACCCACATGGCGATTGACGCTCAAAACTTTGAGGAATTTGAAAAAGCATACGAAGACATGAAAAAAGGAAACTATTCGGTTTGGCTACCTGCAAATAACATTAAAGAAGCTCAGGAATTAGTCTTAAAATACAATAATTTAAGAACGAAATAATAAAAGAAAGAGGGCTATATATGACTGTACGTGAAAGAATATCCGATGCGATTAGAAATCCAAATGCAAAAACAACTTTTTCTCCAAACTTAGTTTACTACTGGGAACACCGTGACGACGATTACACAAGACGAGGCCTTGAAGGAATTGCCGATTATACAAATAATGTGTTAAAAGGCGAGGCACTTTTAAGAGGCTACAGACCTTGTGCAAAGTTCATTTACGATTTTCCTGTAGAAGAAGTTTACGACGAAAAAGAGCTGACAAAAACAGTCACATATAAAATGCCTGTCGGCGAGCTTGTAGCGGTCTACAAACATTCAGAAACTGCAAATTCTACCTCTTTAGTAGGGCATCCAGTGCATGACGAAGAGGATTTGGACAAGCTAATTTATCTTTTAAACCATGTTAAGGTAGAATATAATGACGAAGTCGATACATATACCGATGAACTCGGCGAAGACGCCTTTGTAGTCGGACTTATCGGCTTTGGCATGAAGACAGCCACTCAAAATATGATTGAATTTTGGTGTGGAATCGAAAACTTTACCTATCTTTTAATGGATGAAGAAGATAAAGTTCACGAAGCAATTTCACTTATGAAAAAAATCAACATGGAAACAGTTGATTGCGCCGTTAAATCCAAGGCTGAATACTTTATCTCTTGGGAAGACAGCACAGAATTTTTGACAAGCCCAGAGTGGTACGAAAAATACATCGCCACCGAGCTTAACGAATGGTGCGACGTGTTACACGCTCATAATAAGAAGTATATTTTGCACGCTTGCGGACATTTAAAAAGCTTGATTCCGATTATTGCTAAAACTAAAATTGACGCTATCGAGTCAATCACACCAGCACCTACTGGCAATGCCGATTTAAAGGTTGTAAACAAAGTTTTCCCAAAAAATATAGCAATTATCGGCGGTCTTGACCCCATCGTACTAATGAAAGGCGATAAAGAAGAGATTAGAGAAAAAGTATTTGATTTAATCGAAACTTTTAAAGATAGACCTCTTCTTGTCTCCAACAGCGACTCTTTGCCACCTGAAGTAACCGAGGAAACTCTTAAATATGTTGCAGAATTGGTTAAGGAAGCGAACTCAAAATAATTTTCACCCATAAGTCGGGACGGTTTACCCGTCCCGTTTTTAATTTAGACAAACAATTTAAATCTAAGGAGCAAACTCATGAAAAAACCTAATGTATTATTTATTATTTCAGACCAATGGTCGACAAAAATCGCCGACGGACTAGGCGGCAACAAGAACAATATCCAAACACCTTACCTCGATAAATTCGCGAGCGAGTCCACCGCTTTTACAAACGCATACTCATCCTTTCCCCTATGCTGTCCCGCAAGAGCCAGCATGTTCACAGGACTCATGGCGCATGACAACGGCGTTTGTCACAATCAAGAGCTTTGGGGTCTCGTTTTAGGAGAAGGAGCTCTTCCAAGAAAAGACAATGTCGCCACTTTAGGCTCTACGCTTAAAGCAGCTGGATACGACACGGCATATTTTGGAAAAGAGCACGCCAGCGAATACGGATACGAGGGCATAGACGAAACCGGAAGCATGTTATACTCGGCCGGTGGATTTGTCAGCGAGGGCAGTGTTTTCGACTCAATTTTCACAAAAGATGCGATAGATTATCTAAGAAGAGACCATGAAAATCCATTTTACATGACTCTTTCCTTAATCAATCCGCATGATATTTGCAAGGCGTTTTTATGCGAAGGAAATATAAAAAATAGTTCAATTATGGACACTATCATCTTCTGCGAAGAAGACGGAAAACCATATTTGAGAAACAGCGAAAGAGGAGCTCTTCCAACCAACTTTGAAAATGCTTGCGAAATGGGAATTGCCGAGTACAAGGATGATGTCTACACCGCAATGGATTCTTACGACGAGAATCTTTGGAAAAGGTACATCTCAGCCTATAGCATTTTAGTCGAAAAAACCGACTGGTATATCGGACTTGTTTTAGAAGAGCTTGAAAGACAAGGCTTAAAGGACGACACCTTAGTCGTATTTACGACCGACCACGGCGAAATGCTAGGTGCCCATAAGCTGATTGCAAAAACATATATGTACGACGAATCCGCAAAAGTTCACATGATGGCAAGGCTCCCAAAAGTCATTAAAGAAGGCCAAATTAACCACACTTCTTTCGTGAATACTATCGACATCATGCCAACTATTTTGGATGTTTGCGGTGTAGAAATCCCCGATACAGTCAAGGGTAAATCTTTCAAAAAAGAGTGCATGGGCGAAGACAGCGGTGAATTTAAAGAGACTTTTTCCGAAAATATGTACTGCAAAATGCTAAGATTTGGCGACTACAAATTTATCAGCAGTATGATTTACAAAGAACGTTTTGACATATTGTTTGACCTCAAAAACGACCCTGACGAAACCACAAATGTGTTTGAAAAAGACGGATATGAAGAAATTTCAAAGTACGCTAAAGAGAGAATGACGAAGTATCTAAAAGACGAAAATCTTGAAGATGTATATTTTGATTTTAATAAAATATTCGAGGGCAAGACCAAAATCGGCTCTAACTGCTGATTATTTAAAGCTTAGGAGATGATAACATGGCAAAATTATCACAAGAACTGCAAAATTACATGGGCACAAATGTAAAACCTACCGATTTTGATGAGTACTGGGAAAAAGCCCTATCTCTACTTGAAAACCACAATCCAAAACTTGAAATTGTAAAAGCCGAGACTCAGTTTAACAGCGCCACTTGTTATCACCTATATTTTATCGGTGTTGGCGGCTCTAAAATTCACGCAAAATATCTTGTTCCAAAACAAAACGCAAATGATAAGGCGATTCTTCAATTCCACGGATACATGTACTATTCGGGTAGTTTTAGCGAAAAACTCAGCTATGTTTCAGAGGGCTATTCTGTTATCTCGATGGACTGCCGTGGACAGGGCGGACCTTCTGAAGATTTAGGTTCTACAAAGGGAACTACAATTTTCGGACATGTAATCAAAGGTTTAAGCGGCGACAAGGAAGATTTGTACTATAAAAACGTGTTTTTGGACACCGCTCTTCTTTCTAAAATCGTCAAAAACTTCGACGGCATAAACGATATTTACACCATGGGTCTTTCACAAGGCGGTGCGCTTTCTTTGGTTTGTGCGGCTCTTTCGCCTTATGTAAGCAAAGTAGCAGTGCAAAATCCATTTCTCTCGGACTATAAGAAAATTTGGGAAATGGGCGCTTCGAGAGACAATTATAGACTAATAGACTACTTTAGACTCTTTGACCCATTTCACGAAACCGAGGATGAGGTTTTTAACAAGCTCGGCTACATAGACGTCCACAATTTTGCCAACAAAATAAAGGCTAAAGTACTTTTCGGCACTGGAGAAAAGGACGACGTCTGCCCTATTTACACACAAATGGCTATATATAACAATTTAACATGTGAAAAAAATTTACTTTTATACCCCGACTTTGCCCATGAGGACATGCCCATGTTCTGGGATAAAGCCTTGATATTTTTTAATGAAGATTAAGTGAAAGGACGAAAAAAATGAGTATTACATATCCAAACGGAGCTAAAAAAGCCTTTACCGTAAGCTACGACGACGGAGTAGGACAGGATAAAAGGCTGGTCGAAATTTTAAATAAATATAAGATAAAAGGCACTTTTAACATAGGTTTTGGACTTTTAGACGAGAAAGACCACTGGGAAACAGAGGGCGTTATCGTGAAAAGGCTTAAATCAAGCGAGGTTAAAGACCTCTTTAAAGGGCACGAAGTCGCCTGCCACGGACTTACCCATCCACATATACCAAACTTAGAACACGAAGAAAAAGTAAGACAAATCGTAGAAGACAAGGAGTCACTCGAAAATCTCTTAGGCGAAAAAGTAGAGGGCATGTCCTATCCTTTTGGCGGTGTAGACGACGAGATGATAGAAATCATGAAAAATTGCGGCTTAAAATACGGCAGAGTCGTGCCGTCTACAAACGGCTTTGACTTACCAAAAGACTTTTTCAGATTACAGCCAACTGCCCATCATAACGATGAGGAAATTTTTGATTTAATCGAAAATTACAAAAAACTTGATGAAAACGAGCTTTCGGTTTTTTATCTATGGGGGCATAGCTATGAGTTTGACGTGGATGATAACTGGGAGCATATAGAAAAAATATGCAGTGAAATTCATGGTCAAGAGGACATTTGGTACTGCACAAACCTTGAGTTAATTAAGTTTTTAGAAAGCTTATAACAGGAGATAACAACATGAAAAAATTAATCGACAGCCATGTTCACATCGGATATTTAGAGGGAATGGGCGGTCATGTGGACATGACGAGGGAGAAAATACTCACTCATATGGAAAAATCGGGCACTACTCACTCTATAGTTTCCACGGGAATGTGTGCGGAGTTTTTTGACCCATCGGCAAAATATGTAAACATGGAGAAAAACCAACTAGAGCACAATCAGGACATGCTAAAAATCTTTGAAAATGACGGAAACATTAAATTTACGTTTTGGATTAGGCCTCATTCAGAGAAATTTTCAAACAAAGTCGCAGATTATATTTTAGCAAACAAAGAGAAAATAAGAGGACTTAAGGTGCACCCGTTTCACTCTGGGATAAGGGTTGACGACGACAGGCTGAGACCCTATATCGACTTTGCAAACAGTGAAAAACTGCCCGTAGAATTTCACACCGTGCTAGGTGAAGGAGTCAGCACTGAAGCAGTCGGCAAGCTTGCACTTGAGTGTAAGAACACAAACTTTATAGCCGTCCACATGGACATGATGTCAAATCACGAGGAGGCTATCGCTCCTATTGCAAAAATCGACAACCTTTTTGGTGACACGACTTGGGTAAAGTTTGAAAGATTTGAAGAAATCTACAAACTTCTCCCTAAGGAAAAAATTCTTTTCGGAACCGATGCGCCAGTTAGCGACAGTATTTTGGACTTTTACGCCCCTTATTATTCTAATTACGATGAATACAAATGTATTTTTACAGATAATATTGAAAATGTATTTGGTAGAATAGATTAATGTTTAATTATAAAGCCATCTCACGAATTGTGTAATGGCTTTTTCTACAATTAGTCTTAAAAGAAATCCGACTACTTGATTTCACTATTCCCGCATGATATAATTTCAGTGTCTATACTTGAACATAAACAAAAATATTTAAATCACTAATAGAACGGAGTATTAATATGAAAGTAGCAATTATTGGAACATGGCATGTCCACACCGAAGAGTACACCGAATATGTTGTTAAAAGCGACAAGGCAGAGCTCTCTTGCGTATGGGACACGGACAAAGAAAGAGGAGGGGAATTTGCGAAGAAGTTTTCAGTTCCTTTTATCGAAAACTATGAAGATATTTTAAACGACGATTCTATCGACAGCGTAATCATTTGTACAGCGACTAATGAGCACGAAGATGTCATCACAAAAGCGGCTAAGGCGAATAAAAATATTTTCACCGAGAAAGTATTGGCATTTACCATGGAAGAAGCTAATAAAATGGCAGATACAATTAGAAAATCCGGCAAAAAATTTACCATCTCCCTTCCGCACAAAACTTTCTCTAGAGTTATTGCCCTAAAAGAAATTGCCGATAGTGGCGACCTTGGCGAAATCACCTACATGAGAGTGAGACGTGCACACGACGGGGCTTCAACTGGCTGGCTTCCACCACACTTTTTCGACAAAGAACAGTGCGGCGGTGGCGCAATGATGGACCTTGGCGCTCATCCTATGTATCTTCTTGATTGGTTCATGGGCAAGCCGATAAGCATTTCTTCTACATTCACAAAAGTTACAGGAAAAGAAGTCGAAGATAACGCAGTTTCTACTATGGAATTTAAAAACGGTGCTATTGGAGTATCAGAAACAGGTTTTGTCTCAAAAAGACATCCTCCGATGATTGAAATTAGTGGCACAAAAGGCTGGGCGATGTTAATCGGCGATAATCTAAGCTATGGTACTGATAAAACCGACAACGAAGCTGTTGTCGTAGACAATCTTCCTGAAGATTCTTTGCTTCCTACTTATCAGTGGATTGATGCGGTGGTGAACGACACCGAAGCTCCCTTTGGACTTGATGACGCATTAAATCTTACAAATTTAATGGAAGGTGCCTACATTTCATACGAAAAAGGAATTAAATATATTTACTAATATTTTAGTGGCTGTGAATATTTACAGCCACTATTTTTTTGCAAAAAAACAACACCCTATCATAAATGATAGGGTGCGGCTTTTTTATATCATGACACTTAAACTCTAAATATTTTAGACGGTAAATCTTATTGAACTGTTACGCCGTCTTGTGTATCGTCATCATTGTCTTGAACTTTTTTTCTAGCAACTATAGCAACTACTACTTGAACAACTGCTATTGCAATGTGCCAAATTGTCCATCTGTCGACAAGAATCATTGGAAGTCTCATATCTTCTGTTAGAACGAATAGTATAACTGCTGCTACAGCAACGATTATGCTTGCAAGTCTTACTAAACCTTTACGTTTAACTTGTTTTTCTTCTTCGTCTTCATCTCTTGCAGCTCTTTCGTCATCTTCTTCATCTTTCTTTTTATTGATGAAGTAGCCAACTAGTAATGCTACTGAAAGAATTGCTGTTGCGATTGTAAGAATTAAGTTAACTAGTGCCCATGCTGCACCTGATGCGAATGGAACTTCTTCGTCTTGGATATCTACTGCTGGTGTTTCAGCTTCTGGTGAGAACGGAACATCTGCTTCAGGGATATCTACTGCTGGTGCAACTTCGATTTCAGGAACTAATGGTGTTACTGGAACTGGAACTACCGCTGGAGTTACTGGATCTACAGGATCTGGAGTTACTGGATCTGGAGTTGTTGGAGGTGTAACTGGAGGAGTTACAACGCCTGTTCCACCTGTAGCTGGTGTAACGATAAGTGTACCGTAGTTAACTGTTATAATATAGTTTCCGTTGATTACTGTGTTTTGCTCTGCATTAGCTGGTGTAACGCTTGTGCCGTTTGCTAGGAATGTCATACCTAAAGCATTTTCATATGTGCCTTCTGTAGCATATAAAGCTGTATCTACTGAAAGTGAAGCTGATGCTAGGTTGATTCCGCCTACAACTGCGTCAAATCCGTCGTTTACTGATGTTGTAACGCCTGCTACTGCTGCTGCGATAAGATCTTCAGTGATTGTTGTGCCTTCTACTATTGTAGTGTTGCCTACGTTGAATGTGATTGGTCTTGGGTTAACTGTAAGTGTAACTGTACCGTTTGCTGTGCCTTCATAATTTGGGTTAGTAGCTGTGAATTCAAACACTTCTGTACCAACATTTGTTAGTGAAGGAGTAGCGCCTGTAAAGTTGATTACCGTACCTTGTGGGAATAGAGCTTCGATATCTGCTGCTTGATAAGATTCTAGTGCTACGTTATTGAATATTTTGCTGTCTGTAAAGTTTACACCGTTTAGAGCATCTGTCCATGTTAGCTCTTCGATATCAAAGTTACCTACTACTGTATTAATAGTATAGTTTTTAATGTTTGTGCTACTCATGGCAGCTGCTGTTATATTAAGTGTGCCTGTATAATCTGTGTCTGCATCGTCGTTTATACCGTTGTTAGCGCCCATTCCTGTACGATTAACTGTAAAGTTAAAGCTGTCGCCGTTTACAACTGCGCCGTTTGTGATTGTTACGCCTTCATAGCCTGTAGCTGTAAAATTTGTGCCTGTGAATGATGCGTTAACTGCATCTTCTTGACCGTAGAATTTGCTGTCATCATTAGCTACTACTGTTAGTTCTACTGGATTGATTGTAATTGTTGCTGTGTAAGAACCGTTTGCATCATTAATCGCAATTTCTTCTGTTGTTAAAGGTGGTTGACCTGCTACTGCTGCTAAAACTTTGTATGCTACTTCGTATGTGCCTGCATCTGCACTTGTTGTTGTATAAGTTTCTGCGCTAAAGCTTTCGCCATCCCAAAATCTTACGACAAATTCTTGATTTTCAATGCCCATGTTGGAAAGAGATTTTCTAATAATTCCCATTTGGTCTGATTTTTCAAGTTCAGCCATAACTTCTTCAGCTGTAATAGTTTCAGTTTGACCATCATAAGTTTTTACTTCTTCATAGTTATTTACATAACGTGTAGAATATTGATTGGTATTCTCAACAAAAACAAAATAGTTTTCCATATTAATTTTATCAGAATAATCGATATACATTTGGTTTCCGTCGCCAGTTGCTAAATAGTTTTCTGCTAATAATCTGATTTCCTCATGTGCATATACATCGTAATTTGCCTCGAAATTGTCCATTACTTCATAATTTGCTAATTCAAAGAAAGGTGTTTCAGGATTTACTAGTGGGTTATTTGCTGAATACCATGTTGATATAGAAGCGCTTGTAAATCCAACTACGTGACCCGATGCTTGGTTCATCCAGTAGCCGTGTCCTTCATAGTGCATTTGTGTGAACAATGTGCTTGAACCGTATACCGCAAAACCGCTACCTGCTGTTAAGTGAACAAATCTTGGGTATATTTTTAATTCTACTGTTGCAACAACAGGAATTCCGTCTTCGTTTGTAATTTGTTCGCCGTTTTTAATTACGTTAAAGTTTACATCGTATGAATCAATGTCTGAATCTAATAATATCTCTTGATTTCTATTTGCATAGTTTACCCATTTTACGTTTGTAACTGAGTAGCTATCGCCTGTAACTGTGATTTCTGAGTCTACATTTCTAAGTTCTAGTGTTACGTCTTCGCCATAAAGAACTTTAGCTTTTGCTATGATTTCATCCATAGTTACAGTTAAAGCTGTGTTATCAAAAACTTTTCTTTCTTCCATGAACACTGTATCTTCTTGTGCGTTAAATGGAGTTAGAGTCAATGCTGATGTAACTTCCATCGAAGAAAGATCATCAAGTGTATAGATGTTTCCGTCTGAACCTTGCCATACTTCTACGCCGCTAGGAATTGATCCTGCAGATATAACGCCTGTGTTCATTCCCAAAAATCCTGTTTCAATGTTTACATCGCCGTCATCGTTAACGCCATTTTTGTTCATATCAAAGTGTATTGGGTAAGAAATTTTAGGTACTACTAAAGTGGTTGCTTGGAATGTTGTGTTATAATGTGCGTTTAAGTCTCTATAAGTCTTATTATTACTATCATAATAAAGCCAACCTTTAAACTCTCCGCCGTTTGGAATCTCACTAATACCAGCTAATGCTAAGAATTCTGCTTCTGTTTGTGGTAGTTTTGGTAAAACTTCCATTGTAGTTGTTCCGAATATTAAGTCAATTCTATTTACATCATCAAACTGTGCGTCTTTGTCGTAAACATCAATATTTCTGATATTGAAGAAATAAGTGTTTGAAGCTGTATGGAAGGATGAATTTGGTTTGCTTAAAGTAACTACACTTGCATCTTCTGCGGCTTGTGCTGTAACTGAGTAGCTAACATATTTTTCTGAAGGAGTAAATCTCGCTACATATGAATCGCCCTCTTTTTGGAAATTTAGTTCTATGCCTGTATCTACAAATGTACCTGCACTTGATGTGTAAGCTTTAACATTTCCTACAGGAACTGAATTATTGCCGTTTAAATAAGTTACTACTATTTGCTCTGTTGCTTTGTCAAAAGCCCAGTCTAATGCTGATGGTGGGTATACTAAATTGTCTGAAGTTTTAATTGAGTATGAGTATCTTACAGGGTCACAACCGATATAGTAGTAAAGAGCTTTGCTTGTGCCAAATGCTTTGCTAACCACTAATGTAATTGTAAGTGAGCCGTCTTCACTTTGAACTTCGTTGTAAGAAATAACGCCTTCTTTGTTAGCAAGTTCTAGAGTCGAAACAACAAGTTCGTCTTTTACACTTTGTGGAAGATTTGGATTTTCATGTAAATTAATTGTAATTGTTTCTTGAAGTTTGTCATCGCTTAACTCTGAGCTACTTGAAATATTGAGATATGGCTCATAAGTTGCGTATAGGCTTACGTCTTGGCCGTTTGTATAGTAAGGGAAGCTTACTGGAGAAATGCTAGCTCCATTATCTAAAGATGTTCCCCAACCTGTGTGATAATGACCACTTGGTGCATAATTTGTTTTTGGATATCCTTCATCTGGATTTGCTACAACTGATTTTGACTCTGTGTCATAATAGTAACCATAATTGTTTGTACGGCTTTCCATATTTGTATCTAATGCATATGGATTGTTGTATTGTCTCATGTAGAAGTCTACGCTGCCGATTCCGTCGCCGGTTTCATTTGCAAATGTTGGTACCGCTATTGCTAGAGTAGAGATTAGGATTGCAAAGGAAAGAAATAAACTGGTGATTCTTCTTAGTCTACGTTGTCTTTGTCTGTTGTTTTTTCGCATTTGTTGATTTGTCATGATAAATTCCTCCATATATTTCACGACACCTTGTTCTGTGTCGTATGTAACTTTGAGACTATTATATCAGCACCCTGTTACATTTGGGTTACATTTATCGTTATTTTTAATCTTTTTTAAACAATCTACTTTTTAAACATTATTTTAAGCGTTTTATGTTGCTTTTTTGTGCATTTATAATATTTAGTTTCTTATTAAAGTTTATTTTTGTATTAGTTCATTCATTGATTTAGCACGCTAAATCAATTTTTCAATTCATCTCACTAAAGAACACCGCACAAAAACACATACTGGTTACACATCTTTTTTAATAAAAGTAACTTTACATTAAATAAATAAAGCCCGTGGAGTAAAATCTCACTCACACAGGCTTTTCTTTATCACAATTAATATTCAATTATATGTCTTCAACTTACTTTTTACTCTCTAAACAGCTTCTCGCCTTCATATTTAGGAGAGCAAGTTAAGTTTACGCCGAGCTTTCTAAATATATTTGCATCGACTTGAGACAGAATCACACTAGAATGCACTTCACAACCTATCAACTCACTAAGCTTGTCAAACGCCCTTTTTGCCATTTCATTTGTCGGAACACATATCGAAAGTGCTATTAGAACTTCATCGGTGTGAAGTCTTGGATTTGTATTGCCGAAATGTCTTATCTTTAAAGACTGAATCGGTTCTATACTTTCAGGCGACAATAAATGCACGCTATCATCAATTTTCGCAAGATGTTTAAGGGCATTTAACAGCAGTGCAGATGATGCGCCCAATAAATCTGTAGTCTTGCCTGTTATCACGGTGCCATCTCTCATCTGTATCGCCGCTGCCGGAGCGTTAGTCTCGTCCTCTTTTCCTTCGGCAAGTATGTAAACTTTTCGGTCATTTACAGTTATTTTCGCCGTATTCATTATATATTCTATCTTATTTGAGACTTCTTTGCTCCATTTACCCTGTACATTTGAGGCTTTCGCCTCAAAATATCTTCTGATAATCTCTTGACAAGAAGCTTTTCTGCAAATTTCATCGTCAATTATACAGTTACCCGCCATATTAACTCCCATATCTGTCGGCGACTGATACGGTGAATTTCCGTATATCTTTTCAAATATAGTTTTTAGCACGGGGAAAATTTCAACATCTCTATTATAGTTTACCGTTGCAACTTCATATGCTTCTAAATGGAACGGGTCTATCATGTTGACGTCGTTTAAGTCCGCCGTAGCCGCTTCGTAAGCTAGATTTACAGGATGCTTAAGCGGTATATTCCAAATCGGAAAAGTCTCAAACTTAGCATAACCCGCCTTGACTCCTCTTTTATTGTCGTGATAAAGTTGAGATAGACACACTGCCATTTTTCCACTACCAGGCCCTGGTGCAGTCACAACTACCAACGGTTTTTCTGTCTCGACAAAATCATTTTTGCCGTAACCGTCAGCACTTACAATTTTTTGAGCATTGGACGGATACCCCTCTATTACGTAATGTCTGTAGGATTTAATACCAAAGCTCTTAAGCTTTTTCTCAAACTTTATCGCATTCGGCTGCTCGCTAAACTTAGTTAATACCACACTTCCAACATAAAGCCCAATGTTTCTAAATACCTCAACAAGCCTTAAAACATCCAAATCATAGGTAATTCCTATGTCGCCTCTAATTTTTCTACTCTCTATATCCTCTGAATTTATTACAATAACAATCTCCGCATTGTCTTTAAGCTCTAATAGCATTTTAATCTTGCTGTCGGGGCTAAACCCAGGAAGCACCCTTGAAGCGTGATAATCGTCAAAAAGCTTTCCACCAAATTCAAGGTAAAGCTTGTCCCCAAACTCACTTATGCGTTCTCTGATTTTTTGGGACTGCATTTTTAAATATTTTTCATTGTCAAACCCTATCATTATTTAATCCTCCTCTTAATTTTCAGGCAGATATATATTCCACCCCTACAATATAGCCATTCACCCTTCACCATTAGTCCTTAGACTTTAAAGTCAAACACCACTATCTCCGGTGGATTTAAAAACCTTATCGGCGCCATAGTCGTGCCAAGTCCGCTCGAAACATATACATCTAAGTCACCTGTCACATTTTCATACATTCCCTTTGTAAAATTTTGTGCACCTTCTGGCATTAACATATTTGTTAAAAATGGTACATACACTTGACCACCGTGTGAATGTCCTGAAAGTACTAATCCGTCAAACTTTTCTTCTATATTAATAGAAAAGTCTGGCTGATGCAAAAGCACTAGGTTAAAACTGTCTTCTAATAGTAACGGCAACCCTTCAAAAGGCTCTCCAAACATGGTTTCGTCAATACCAACTATATTTATACCATATTCTTCTAAAAACACGCTCTCATTTACAAGCATGTTGAACCCGCCGTCTTCTAAAATCCCCTCGTAAAGAAATTCAGCTCCACCGCCGATGTCGTGGTTTCCGTTACACGCAAATTTAAGCCCATCTATCAAGCTTAACTGATTTATTATCTCATCGGTGTCGATAAAATTTTCGTCCCTTTTGTAATTGTCGAAAAAATCGCCTGTAAACACTGTTATATCTGGCTCTTGCTCATTGATTTTATTTACCACATTCTCTAAATCGTTTAAATCATAGTCTTTAGAAAAGTGCAAATCTGTAAACATCACCACTCTTAATTCTTTTGAATGTTCTATCTCTATATTTTTAACAATGAGCATATGTGGCTCAACAAAATAAGAGTAAGAGAGCAAAATTACAGGCACTAAAAGTATAAAAAGCCAAATAAATTTTCTTTTTTTCTTCTTCAAATAAACACCTCAAGCAAATTCGGTCATCTCGGCATTAAAGCAGTTCACCCTTTTTACAGATGGATAAATCTTGAATTCATATTCCTCCATGAGAGCCTTAAAAAACAAGTTAGGATTTATACTTCCTTGATTACTACTTGGCAAAGTTAGCTTTATTTTTACATATTCTCCGTTTTTTTCTATCTCCATCTTCTCAAAGTATGGTTTGATATCTATGTCTTTAAAAGACTTTTTAGTTTTTTTGCGGACGATAATTTCTTTCTTACTTAAAAAGTCTTTCATTTTATCTATTACATCGTCCTGATAGTCAAGCTCGACTTCATAAGAGGAAAACGCCATTTCACCTGGTTTCATCTTTGGCAATGTCACGGCATAGACATTAATTCCCTGAGGCATACCGCTGTTTAATTTTTCTATTATCGCATTAAAATCGTAGTCATCGTCTAAAACTTTTACATCCATACACTCTTTTAAACTTGTGTATCCAAGTGAAATCGGCATGTTAATCGTCAAAAATATATGCGGGTTAAACCCTTCTGTATACCAAAATGGAAGTTTTGCTCTTTTAATCGCTCTTTCCATCAGTCTAACCATGTCAAGATGAGAGATATACTTAGATATTCCCGTTTTTTCATACCATATTCTTATATTTTTCACTGCAAATCCCTCCTTTAAAGCAGGAAGCACCGCAAGCTGAACATTTTATTTTGCAGTTTTCCGTAGTAGTAGACTCGTACGCCTTTTTACATTCTTTAATCAAAAATTCTTTTTTAACACCGTAGTCAAGCATATCCCACGGCAAAATTTCGTCAAAACTTCTATCTCTATTCACATAGAATTTCGGGTCGATTCCGTTTTCTTCAAACAGTTTCATCCACTCTTCAAAGTTAAAGCACTCGCTCCAACCGTCGAACCTAAATCCTTTTTTGTTGGCTTCTAAGAGTATTTTTGAAAGCTTTCTGTCACCTCTTGCAAAAACTGCCTCTATAAAGCCTGTTTCCGCACCATGGTAATTTACGGTAAGCTTCTTGGTTTTTACGCTGTCTTTTAATAGGTACTGCTTTCTCTTTGTGGTTTCTAAGTCGTCCTGTCCAAACCACTGAAAGGCTGTAAATGGCTTTGGAATAAACGCCGCAACGCTCTCAGTAACGCTTACTGGAACGCCTTTTCTCTTGTCTTCGTTTTGATAGTATGCGTTTACCACCGCCTGTCCAAGCTCGGTAATCGCCACTATGTCCTCGTCGGTTTCTGTAGGCAAGCCTATCATAAAATACAGCTTAACTCTAGACCAACCGCCTGAAAATGCTATATTCACGGTTTTTAATAGCTGCTCTTCTGTCACGTTTTTGTTTATTACATCTCTCATCTTTTGAGAGCCAGCTTCAGGTGCAAAGGTAAGACCTGTTTTTCTAACCGAAGCTATTTTGTCGGTTAATTCCTTTGAAAAATTGTCCACCCTAAGTGATGGAAGCGAAAGGCTGACTTTTTCCTCTTCTGTCCACATGTGAAGTTCGTCTATCAAGTCGTAAAGCTCGGTGAAGTCGCTCGTGCTAAGTGATGAAAGTGAAATCTCATCATAGCCGGTGCTTTCACAAATCGCCTTTGCCTGTTTGTTTATGGTCGCAATGTCCTTTTCCCTATACGGTCTATAGATGTAACCCGCCTGACAGAATCTGCACCCTCTTACACAACCTCTTAAAACCTCTACTACCGCCCTGTCGTGGATAATTTCGGTAAACGGCACTATAAATTTATCTGGAAAATAGCTTTCGTTCATGTCGGTCATCGAGCGCTTTCTTATTTTTGACGGCGCATCCTCTTTTGGAGTAAAGGCTTTTATCGTGCCGTCTTCGTTGTAATCGACATCATAAAGAGAGGGTACATATACCCCCTCAATTTTTGAAGCTTTGATAAGAAATTCGTCTTTACTTTTTCCTTGTTTCTTGCATTCATTGAACACGTCCATAATTTCATTAAGACATTCTTCACCGTCACCAATGCTAAACAAGTCAAAAAAATCCGCAACTGGCTCTGGATTACACGAACACGGCCCACCGCCTACGACTATGTTTTTGAGTTCTTTTCTGTCTTTTGAAAGTAGCGGTATTCCGGCTAAGCCTAGCATATTCAAAACATTTGTATAGGTAAGCTCGTACTGAAGAGTAAAGCCTATAAAGTCAAACTCTTTTAAATTATCCCCACTTTCAAGTGCGTAAAGAGGGATATTTTTCTCCCTCATTTTTTCTTCCATGTCTATCCAAGGTGCAAAAACCCTCTCGCACCAAAAATTTTCTCTCTGATTTATCGCACCATAAAGAATTTTAAGTCCTAGGTGGGACATCCCCACCTCGTAAGTGTCGGGAAAACAAAAGGCAAAACGCACGTCCACTGCCTCTTTATCTTTTACGATGCTGTTAAGCTCTCCTCCGACGTATCTACCTGGTTTTTGCACGTCGGGCAATATTTTTTCAACTTCTCTACTAAACATAAGTTAAAACCTTTCAAAATAATCTTCTTTTTATTATACTATTTTTCACTTATCTTTGCAAGTGAGAGTAATAAAAATCATGTAAAGGCTCAAAGCTAGTATAGAAAAGTTGTAAGTACTGTGCAACAGAACGTAAAATCCCACAAGAGAAAATAAAAACGCTATGCTAAACGAAATAATTTTTCTTATTACCGAAGATAACCCCAATATCTCAAGTACATTGTCCCCGTCAAACCCAATTATCGGAAGTAGCTGAAAACATCCGACCGCTATATTGATAAGTGACACCGAAGTGTTTATGCTAAAAAATATAAGTGCCATCAAAAAATTTCCGAAAGCACCCGCCAAGGAAACGACTATTCTCTCCCACTTACTAAGCGCATAAACCTTTGTGCTTATATTAAGTTCAAGCAGTGAAAACTTAATATAGTCCACCCTGCCTTTAAACAGAAGTATAAAAATAATATGCGATATTTCATGGACGGCAAATGCAGTTAATGAGATAAGTGCACTTGCCGTTTCATCAAATATAAACATTAGCGTTATTACAAATAAAAATCCAAAAGAAATGTAAAACTTCGTCCCTTTAAGGCTAAATGTTATTTTACTCATTTACTATCTTAATTTCTCCATCCTCGATAAGTATGTTTTCTTCGATAATTTTTGAATATTCATCCGTAACACCGCTGTAGATTTCAGGCGCCAACGCCCTTAAAAGAAGTGTAATACTCAAAACGAGTATGCATATTACCACTTGAATAAAAACCCAAGAAATTTCCGCTTTTTGCTTTACCTCTTCGTAGGAAAGCTCTTCTACTTCTTCAAAATTTATTCTTTCTATGTCTTCGGTATACTGCATTATAAGATTATGCACAAAAGACCGTTACAGCCTTCGTTTATCACTCTTTCTATGGTTTCACGCAGTTTATCCCTTGCATCTTCGGGCATTCTATGAAGTTTTCCGTGCATACCTTCGCCTACTAGCTCGTGAAGTGACTTTCCGAACATATTTGACTGCCAAATGTTTATCGGACTTTCTTCAAATTCATTCATCAGATAAGAAATCAGGTCTTCGGACTGCTGTTCTGAACCTACTATCGGCGTTATCTCTGTAAAAATATCTGTTTTCATCATGTGAATCGACGGTGCTGTCGCCCTTAGTTTAATTCCGTATTTTCCGTTTTGGCGTATAATTTCTGGCTCTTCAAGGCTTAATTCGTCAATTTCGGGCATGACTATTCCATACCCTGTTTCCAAGACATCATCATAGGCACTTTGAAGTTTTTTAAATCGCTCTTTAATCTCTGCCATCTCCATTAGATGATTATAAAGTGAGCTTTCATCTTTAAGTTCTATCCCTGTTTTCTCGCCTAAAACTCTAAAGAACAGCGCCGAATCAAGGTTTATATCGACATAGGCCACACCTGTTCCCAAATCTAAAGATTTAAGGCTTATGCCGCTTATATATTCGCAAGACGATATTCTTTTTGCCATGTTTTTGATTTCGCCCACTTTTTCTATAGACGAATAACTGTATAAAGTCTCGATAATTTCGGCTTTTAACCAGTGTTCGCTCTCTAAGCTAACCATCCATCCAGGAACTTTGTAGTTAACCTCTTCCACTGGAAACTCTAAGAGTATACTTGAGAGTATATCCATTATTCTCTCTTCTGTAATGTCCATGCAGTTTATCGGTATTACAGGTATGTCGTATCTTTCGTTGAGCTCTTTTGCCAAATTAATAGACTCTTCACGCTCGGGCTCGGTACAGTTTAAAAGAATAACATAGGGTTTACCCGTGGAATTAAGTTCGTCAACCACCCTTTGTTCGGCTTCTTCATACTCTTCTCTTGGTATATCTGTTATGCTAGCATCTGTCGTAATCATCAGCCCTATAGTCGAGTGCTCGGTGATTACCTTTTTTGTGCCTATTTCTGCCGCCATGTTAAAGGGTATCGCCTCTTCATACCACGGAGTTTTCACCATTCTCGGCTGATCTTCTTCGATATATCCTATCGCACTTGGAACTATATATCCCACGCAGTCTATCATTCTGACTTTAAACTGTGCTGCTTCTTCAATCTTTACGGTTACGGCTTGCTCGGGTATGAATTTTGGCTCGGTCGTCATAATCGTTCTGCCCGATGCGGACTGTGGCAATTCGTCATTTGCCCTTTCTTTCTGCGCTTCGTCTTCAATGTTCGGAATCACTATCGTGTCCATAAACTTTTTGATAAATGTCGACTTTCCGCTTCTTACAGGCCCTACTACACCGACATATATTTCGCCACCGGTTCTCTTTTTTATGTCATTATAAATATTCATTTTCACACCTTCTTTCTACTAATATATAAGCAGTGGGCCACCCGGTGCCGCTAGGCTGTCGCTAAGTTTATTGTTCTCCACAATTTTAGCTATGGGACACGAGTACTTTTTGCCTATCTCCCACATTTCTTCGCCTTTTTTGCTGTAATATACTTTTATATAGGAGTCATCTTGTGTATTTTCTTCGCTTAAATTTACGGAAGAAACCACTTTTTTTGTATAGGTTTCAAATTCGTGAGAATATAAAACCGCATCACAATTAAACTCTATATTGTTGCCATCTACTATCCGATAGTCTCGAATTGACATATTTACAGATACATCGCATTTTCTCTGATAGCTTTCCTCAAATTCACGGGTCATGGTAAAGTCAAAGTTTTTTGTGACAGAAAAAATCCTTTTACTTTTTCCGATATACGTTAAGCTAATGGCAAACTTACCTCTATAATTTATCTTATCTTTTTCGGCATAGGCATTAATGCTGATATCTTCGCACCAACAGTCAAGTAGTTTTTCGATTTCATCATCAGCTAGAAAAACATTTTTTGTATAGCTTAATCTTTCGTTATGCCTTTCAGATAGGTAATTGAAATTTACATTTTCAAATTCAATTTCACTTTCTCCTCTAACCGAATAGGCATCTACTATTGCATTTATCTCTTTTTGCTCGTACACAAAAACACAGGCATTTAGCTTGATAAATACTCTTACAATAGTATTTTCACCAGATGAATCCTCTTTGGGCTGAACAGAAAATTCTAATACATCTATATCACAGTAGCTTATGCAGTCGTTTGAAATTCCATCTGCCTCTATGCTTTGTGAAAACGGCAGCGAGTAATTCATTTTTTCCACTTGAGAATTTTCAGAAAAAGAATGGTAAACTATATTCAAGTCTGAAACGCCGTCAATATTTATTTTTCCTGAACTTACATCGCATTTTATAGATGAAACATTAATGTTCTTTCTGAGTATAGACTCAATAGGCATCGCACTTTGTGATAATTCAAGCTCTTTTTCTATAGTAAATGAATGATTCATATTCATTACGCTATTAGAAATCTTAACCTTTTCTGTTTTTTTCTCAAGTTCGTCTGAATCGCAGTTTATATAGTTTTTTTTGTGTGCATACAATGTCATGTTTAATATAACAGGTATATGTATATCAATTTTTCTTGCACTCGTGGCCCTACAGATTATATGCCCTACAGAAGCTGTAATCCTTCCGGTCATTTTCTCCTCGCTTCTTTTAATCTCTCTTGCAAGCGAAAACTCTTTTACAATGTCGCACACTCTTATGGATTGGCACTTCTCATCAAGATACTGAACATGCAGCACCAGTTTCCCCTCACACATAAGCTTATCTAGTGTAAATGAATACGAACTCAGTTCGACATTTGGGATGCATTTAAGTACCTTTTGAATATCAGGACAATAATCTGGAAGAGAATACTCTATATCAATAGGGCATTCTATGTTTTCTACACCGATAGTATCAAAACAATCATACTCGGTATGTGAAAGCTTGGTCTGCATAAATAAAAATCCTCTCCTTTTTTTCTCTTTGTCAAATTATATGAAGGCACGAGCTCTTATATTCCAAAACAAAAAATCATAAAAATTAGTCATAAATATACATTTTGGATGATATAAATATATTTTTGGTAAAAATAAAAAAATTTAACTTATTTTTAATTGGAAAACTGCAATTTATTTGATATAATAAAAAAAGCTACAAATTACTATTTTGGGGGAGTATTAATGAAGAAAAAGATAAACGGTTGCGCGGTTATCGACATCGGTTCTAATGATATTAGAATGGGCATCTATCAGATATACAAATCAAACTTGATTACACTCGATCACCTTGAATATCCATTAAGCTTAGGACATGAACTTTTTAACTTTAAAAGCATAGATTTTTCCACAATTTCCGAATTAAACTCGATTATCTCTAAGTTTAAAACCGTATGTGCCGGCTTTGGTATTACAGATATTCAGGCGGTTTCCACTACAGTAATGAGAGAATCAGAAAACTGTGATATAATTGCCGATAGGGTTAAAATTATAAATAATCTTGATATAAGAATTTTATCCGATAACAATGAAAAATCGCTTATTTACTACGATATAATACAAAGACTAAGTCCTTATGTAGGGCAGTTCAAAAACGCTGCTATCGTTTATATAGGCTCGGGCAGTATGGGCATCTGCTGCTTTGACGGAATAAACATCACAAAATCTTTTACCATACCACTGGGTTCTGTAAAACTTTATGACATATTAAGCAGTCTAAAAGTTCACGCAGGTGACTATCATTTTATTGTAGAAGAATATCTTAATTCTGTATTTTCATCTATAGACTTAAATGACTGTGACCAACTTATTTTAACTGGCACCGAGATGACTAAAATTGCAGATTTGTGTGACTCGGATGAAAACGACGGCTTTCATATCGTAAACGGAGATAGGCTTAATTCGCTTTATAACAGCATCAAATTTTTGACTGGTGAAAATATTTCAATTAAGTATAATTTATCTGAAGATGCTGCAAATATGCTTTCGACAGATTTAAGTATCTCTCACAAAATGCTTAACTGTGTAAAAAAACACTCTAAGCTTATTATTGCCTCTACCGACATGAAAAAGACTATTGCTTCTAAAACACTGATTTCATCTGTTAAAAATTCTTTTTTAAACCATGTTTATGAAAGTTCTTTGTGCTCTGCGAAAAACAAAGCCGCAAAATATGACTGCAACCCAAAGCACTATGAAAAGGTTAGAGAACTTTGTATCAAGCTTTTTGATAAATTCAAGAAGCTTCACGGACTTGATGAAAAATATAGAGTTTTTCTTGAAATCGCCGCTATACTCTACGACAGCGGACAGTATGTAAATATACGAAAACCTGGAATTTCTACATTTGATTTGATAAAAAACAGTGAAGTTTATGGTTTTAATCAAGCAGACATGATTACAATCGCATTTACCTCTTGCTATGATGAATTTACGGTTCCCAGTGATTTCGACCCTCATTTTAGCACTCTATCAAGTCATGATAAACTGCTTATTTCCAAATTGGTGGCTATTTTCAGACTTGCCTGTTCACTTGACAAGTCGCAAAAAGGGAAAATTACTATAACTACTATTAAAATAGAACAGGACGAACTCGTAATAAAGGCAAAGTCTTCTGAATCTTCTCATTTAGAAGAATGGGCTTTTAATCAATGCGCCGAATTTTTTACAAAAATTTACGGAATCAAGCCTAAACTGATAGTTAAATCTACTATCATCTAGTAAAAAAATATTATGGGAGTGACTTATATGGAAAACGAAAAAACTTTTCCTTTTTATAATCGTGAGTTAAGCTGGCTAGACTTTAATGAAAGGGTTCTTCAAGAAGCACTAAAAAAAGACAATCCATTAATGGAAAGGCTTAAATTTTTGGCAATTACTGGTTCTAATTTGGATGAATTTTTTATGGTGCGTGTGGCTGGAATCAAGGACCAATTTGATGCAAATATAAAAAAAATTGACGACTCGGGTATGAACGTCAAGGAAATAAAGCATAAACTTGAAAAAAAAGCTTATGACTTCATGGATAAGCAGTACAACTGCTTTACTAGGTCTTTAATTCCTACTCTTAAGCACAAAAACATATATTTTGTGACGCCTGACATGCTCAACAAATCTCAGAAATCACAAATTGACGAATATTTTGACAAGGTTTTGTTCCCCGTTTTAACACCGCTTGCAATAGATAACAGCAGACCTTTTCCTCTTCTTGCAAACAAATCTTTGAATATCGCCGTTAGACTTGAAGAAAAAGAGAAAAAAGAGTCCTGCTTTGCAGTGGTTCAAGTTCCGTCTATTTTGCCAAGATTTGTAGAAGTAAAATCAAACGAAGACGAGCGAAAATTTATTTTGCTTGAAAATATTATTATTTCTAAATTACACTCTCTTTTCGAGCTTCACGACATTATATCAGCAAGTTTATTTAGAGTGACAAGAAATTCTGACATGTCCATAGACGAAGATGCCGAGGATTTTTTATGGGAAATGGAAAAATCTATCAAAAAAAGAAAAAGAGGTCGTCCTGTAAGGCTTGAAATCGAGTCAAAAAACGATTCAAAGACGAAGAAATTTCTTTGCAAAACACTTGAAATTGACGACAGCGATATTTATGAAGCTCAAGGACCTTTAGATCTTACTTTTTTGATGAAATTTGCTTTTATTTCTGACGAAAGCGAGATGTATTTCAAGCCCATTATTCCTGTCTCGCCCGCACCTGATTTTTACGGATTTGACAGTATTTTTGACGCTATTTCCGAAAGCGACAGGTTTGCCCATCACCCTTATGAAAGCTTTGACTGCGTTGTAAAATTCGTAGAGGAAGCGGCAAATGACGAAAACGTGCTTGCCATTAAGCAAACTCTTTATAGGGTAAGCGGAAATTCACCGATTATCGCCGCACTTGAAAGAGCCGCAGAAAACGGAAAACAAGTCACTGTTTTAGTTGAGCTTAAGGCTCGTTTTGACGAGGAAAACAACATTATATGGGCTAAAAAGCTTGAAAAAGCCGGCTGCCATGTTATTTATGGTCTATCAGGACTTAAAACCCACTGCAAAATCTGCCTTGTTGTAAGAAAAGAAGAGGACGGCATAAGAAGATATGTCCATCTTGGTACAGGTAACTACAATGACTCAACTGCTAAAATTTATACAGACACTAGCCTTTTTACTTGCAATCACCGCTTTGGTGCAGATGCATCTTCACTTTTCAATGTTTTAACAGGTTATTCAAGACCACCGGTTTACAACCATTTTGTAGTAGCTCCACACGATATGAGAAACTTCTTTATTAGAAATATCAGAAATGAAGCTGAAAATGCAAAAAAAGGCCTTCCAAGTGGAATTACCGCAAAGGTAAACTCGCTTATCGACCCTGAAATAATCAAAGAGCTTTACGAAGCGTCTAAGGCAGGTGTTAAAATCAACCTTATTATCCGTGGCATTTGCGGTCTTATTCCTGGAATCGAAGGCATAAGTGAAAATATCACGGTCAAAAGTATCGTAGGCCAGCTTCTTGAGCATAGTAGAATTTTCCATTTTGTCTCAGGTGGCGCTTTTAAGTACTATATGGGCAGCGCCGACTGGATGCAAAGAAACCTTGACAGAAGGGTTGAGCTTGTCTTCCCCATTGAATCTTACGAGCTTAAAGAAAGAGTCAAGCATATCCTTGAGACACTTGACAACGACAATACAAACGCAAGAGTTATGCTTTCTGACATGAGCTATGATGGCATAGATTTAAGAGGAAAACAAAGATTTTCCAGCCAAAGCTATTTTTCAAAAGAAGCTCATGATAGACTTGGAAAATTAAAACTAACCGAGAAAAACTCACCGCTAATAACTACACATGAATCAGAATAATTTTATTAGTCATATTATTAAATAAAAATTTAAAAGAAAAGGAGCAAAAAAGATGAAAGTAGGAATTTTAACAAGTGGCGGAGACTGTCAAGGCCTTAATGCTGCCATAAGAGCCGTTGGAAAATCACTTTATGAGGCATTTTCAGACGATATAACAATTTACGGAATAATCGACGGATACAAGGGTCTTATAACGGGCGAATACAAAAAAATGTCACCTTCAAATTTTTCGGGAATCTTGACACTCGGAGGCACTATTCTTGGAACATCGAGACAGCCGTTTAAGCTTATGAGAGTAGTCGATGAAAACAGTATCGACAAAGTTAAGGCGATGAAAGAGACTGTTAAAAAGCTTAAGCTTGACTGCCTTGTTATTTTAGGCGGAAACGGTACTCAGAAAACTGCGAATCTTTTAAGAGAAGAAGGTGTGAACGTTATTCACCTTCCAAAAACCATTGACAACGATATTTGGGGCACCGACATGACTTTTGGCTTTAGCAGTTCTATCGAAGTTGCGACCGATGTGCTTGATAGAATCCACTCGACTGCAACGTCTCACGGAAGAGTATTTTTAGTCGAAATAATGGGTCACAAAGTCGGCTGGCTTCCGTTATATGCTGGAATTGCAGGCAGTGCGGACATTATTTTACTTCCTGAAATTCCGTATGACATTAAAAAAGTCGCAAAAGAGATTAACGCTAGGAATAATTCAGGCAAAAAGTTCTCAATTTTAGCCGTTGCCGAGGGTGCAATTTCAAAAGCAGATGCCAAACTCTCTAAAAAAGAGCTTAAAAAATTAAGAGCGGAATCACCCTATCCATCTGTCTCGTATCAAGTCGCAAAAGAGCTTAGCGAGCATGTTGAAAACGAGATAAAAGTGTGTGTTCCAGGGCATTTCCAAAGAGGCGGAAGCCCATGCGCCTACGACAAAGTTTTGTGCACAAGATTTGGTACTGCCGCCACTAAGTTTATCAAAGAGGGTACATTCGGTGTAATGGCGGGACTTGTCGGCGGCAAGGTAGTGCCTGTTCCACTAGAGGAATGCGCTGGAAAGTTAAAATCTGTTCCGGTAGACTGCGAAGAGATTTTATCCGCTAAAGAAATGGGTGTTTGCTTCGGCGATTAGTAAGTATTTTCTAGACATTTTGGCGCCACCGTTTAGAAAAAGATTTTGGTGCCGTGAAATGAGGTAATTATGAATTTTGCTGTTATTGGTACGGGTTGGATTTGCGACGAATATATTAAAGGGGCTTTAGACTCAGGTTTGTGGACTTTCAAGGGTGTTTATTCAAGAAATTACGACACTGGACTTGCTTTTTCAAATAAATATGGCTGTGATAAAGTCTTTTTGAGCTTAGAAGAGCTTGCCGCATCTGATGAAATTGACGCCGTGTATGTAGGAAGTCCAAATGTTCTACATTTTGAGCATTCAAAGCTTCTTTTAAACGCTAAAAAGCATGTAATTTGCGAAAAACCGTTGGTTTCTTACTCTTGGCAGGCAATGGATCTTTATGAATCCGCTAAAGAAAACGGTGTGGTTTTTTTAGAAGCAATAATGTTTATGCACCTTCCTCAAAGAAAACTTTTGGAAGAGGCTATAACTAAAATTGGCGATATTAGCATGGCAACTTTCGACTTTTGCCAGCGCTCTTCAAAGCTAGACGCTTACTTAAAGGGCGAAACACTTCCTAATATTTTTAATCCCGACATGCACACGGGTTCACTTATGGATTTGGGCGTTTACTGCATTTATCCAGCGCTTTACCTTTTTGGAGAGCCTGATAGTTTTTCTGCTGATTCCTTAAGGATGAAGACGGGTGTGGACGGCGCTGGAATAGTGACTTTTAACTATCCAGATAAAAAAGTTTGCCTTAGATACTCAAAACTTGGCGAAGCTTCTTCACATAGCGATATTCAAGGAACTGGCGGAACTATACATGTTGAATCGATATCAAGGCTTGCAAATATTGATATTACATATAATGATAAAAGCAAGGAATTTGTCTACGGTGATGATGAAAAATATATTTTAATGGGACATGAATCTAAAAGTTTTTATGAGTTCATCAATAATCCTGATGAAGAGTTTTACGAAACATGTGTAGAACTCTCACTTTTAGTCTGTGAATACCTACAAAAATTAAGAGAAGAAATGGGATCTCCTTTCTAAATGTTAAAAGCTGTTCGTATGAACAGCTTTTTTATTGACATTGCCCTTTAAAAATGTTATATTGCAAATATTAATTAAACTTTGGTGATTTGATGAAAATTAGTTACATCGGTGAAAACTACGAACTTCATAAAAGCTCTACGCTAGAATCAAACGGTGATTACCAGCTGCACTGTCACGATAAATATGAGATTTATTATTTTATTTCAGGCGATGCAAGCTATATGGTAGAGGGCAAAATTTACAGCCCAAAACCTCACAGCATTATACTTCTAAAGCCGGGCATAATTCACGGTGTTAAGACTAACTGTGATAAAATCTACGACAGGTTTGCCTTTCACTTTTCAAAAAATTTTATACTTGCCGAGCATCAGAAAACACTTTTAGCACCATTTCATCAAGATGGAATTTACTTTGAGAATGTGCATTTAAGTGACGTGTTCGACAGGGTGATAGGTGCTGGTAACATACAGGAAGAGCACCTTCGTGATTTTGCTTTTAAGTGTAGGATAGAGTCTCTTTTAACCGAGCTCTTTTCTCTTTCTAAGCTTCCATTTAGCGACCCTACTGACAATACTGCCTATAAAATCACTAGATATATCAACGACAACTTGAGTGAAAACCTTTCACTCGACAGTATTGCCCACGAATTTTTTATTAGCAAGAGTCAGCTTGGCAGAATCTTTAGCAAGAACTTAGGCATGAGCGTTTTGAACTATATAAATTTGAAGCGCTGCGGTCTTGCAAAACAGCTTATACAAGAGGGTAAAAGCGCTAGCCTCGCCGCCGAAATCTGCGGATTTAAGGATTATTCTACCTTCTATCGTTCTTATAAAAAATATATGGGAGTTATGCCAAAATTAAGCTAGCCCACCATAGTCTAATGCGAACACTTATTTTAATGATTACACCGACAATTCTATTACATGGCATATCCCAGGTATGCTCTCTCCTTGTTGTGATGAAGTCGGTGACATCAAAGCCCCTGTCGCACAAAAAAGAACCCTTTTTTGCTCTTTGTTTTCAAGCATTTTAAGAATGTAAGAAGAGAGCACGCTGGCACTACAGCCACAACCTGAACCGCCCGAATGTATATCTTGTTTTTTTAAGTCATATAACATAAGTCCGCAGTCTCTGTGGACTCTTTTTATATTTATTCCGTTTTTTAGCATAATTTGCCCTAGCAAATCTGTTCCGATAAGCCCTAAGTCGCCTGTATAAATTGCATCGTAGTCTGACGGTTTTGTGCCTGTATCACTTAAAAAGTTAAATATCGTGTCCGCCGCCGCAGGTGCCATTGCCGCCCCCATGTTTGACATGTCCGTGATTCCCAAATCGACAATTTTTCCGGGACACACTTTTTCAATCTTTATAGTTCCTTCTGTCCCTATTATCACGCACCCCGAAGCCGTTGCCGTCCACTGAGCCGTCGGACTTCTCTGTCCCCCGTATTCAAGAGGTAGCCTAAACTGTCTTTCTGCCGTACAAAAATGAGACGATGTCACGGCTATGGCTTTTCTAGCACTTCTACTGTCCACTGCCATTGTCGCCATCAAAATGGTCTGCGACATGGTCGAGCACGCTCCGTATTGCCCTAAAAACGGTATGCTAAGCCCTCTTGCATTAAACGACGAACTTATACACTGATTTAGTAAATCGCCCGCAAAGATTAAGTCTATGTCCTCAGGTTTTAGATTTTTTTTGCTTAAAGCTAAGTGTACCGCCTCACATTGAAGCTCCGACTCCGCCTTTTCCCAGCTCTCCTCTCCGACATATGAATCGCTTATCGTCTGGTCAAAGTACGAACCAAGTGGCCCTTGTGCTTCTTTTTTTCCACCAACTGCCGCATAAGATATTATCCTCGGACAGTTTTCAGTCTGTAGGGTGTTTTTTCCTATTCTAATCATATTTACCTCTTAAATCATTTTTATAATGTAATAAATTATCCCATACAAAACGGAAAAACTAATTCCAAACGCCAAGACTGGCCCTGCTATTACGAACAATTTAACTCCAAGCCCTGTCACAAGTCCTTCTCTTCTAAACTCCATAGCAGGCGAAACCATCGCATTTGCAAATCCTGTTATCGGTACAAGTGTTCCAGCTCCAGCGTATTTTGCAATTTTGTCGTATATGCCAAGAGCCGTTAATGTAGCTGAAATAAAAATCAGGCTTATCGAAACCGCCGTTCTAGAATCCGTAGTGCTAAGTCCTAAATTAGAATAAAGATTAAACAAAAGCTGTCCAAAAGTGCAGATACTTCCACCAAAGAGAAAGGCAAAAATGCAGTTTTTAAGTATCGGTGACGGCGGCGATGATTTTTCTACTTTTCTTTTATAATCCTCTTTTGAATAAGTTTTCATGTTGGCATTTCCTTTCTTTATTTTAAATATTTTATGTAAAAAAAAGAAATTCATACGG